>JAFMJV010000037.1 GCA_017853275.1 Chloroflexota bacterium | reverse complement strand
GGCCCCGCTCAGCCCAGGCGCGTCGTCCGGGTGAGCGTGTCCGGGCGGGCGAGGAAGTCCTCCCGGAGCGAGATCCCGAGCCCGGGAGTATCGGTCGGGGTGAGCCGGCCGTCCGCCACCGTGGGGCCGCCATCCGCGATCAGCCGGTACCAGTCGGTCGTGAAGGCGCGCACCGTCTCCGCGATGACCGCGTTCGGCTGGGCGCAGACCACCTGGCTCGTCACCGCGAAGGAGATCGGCCCCGTGCAGTCGTGGGGCGCGAAGCCGACCCCGTAGGTCTCCGCGAGCGCGGCGACCTTCACGGCCTCGGAGATCCCGCCGACCCAGTCGATATCCACGATCGCGACATCGAGCGCACCCGCGTCCAGGAGCGGCTTGAAGCCGCGCCGGCCCGCGACCGTCTCGCCCGCCGCGATCGGCACCGAGGTCCGCTCCCGGAGCGCGCGATACGCCTCCGGCGCGTCCGGCCGGATCGGGTCCTCCACCCACCACGGCCGGATCGTCTCCAGCTCGCGGAGGAGGGTCACGGCGCCCTTCACGTTCCAGAGCCCGTGGAGCTCGATGAGGATGTCCATCGCATCGCCCACCTCGCCCCGGATCGCCTCCAGGACGGCCATCCCCTTGCGGAGCTCGGCGTACGGCAGGTCACCACCCCGGGTCGCCTCCGCGGCGGGGTCGAAGGGCCAGACCTTGAGCGCGGTGTATCCCTCGGAGAGAAGGGAGCGCGCGAGCTCCGCCGGCCGCTCCATGAAGCCCTGGAGGTCCTCGTACGGCCGCTCGGCCGCACCGGCCACCGGCAAGCCCCAGTTCGCGGCGGCCTGGCGGTTCTCGCGGGAGACGTAGGCATAGCCCGCGCACGTGTTGTAGACGCGGATGGAGGGGACGACCGGGCCGCCGAGGAGGCGCATGACGGAGCGGCCGGTCGCCCGCCCCAGAAGATCCCAGAGCGCGATATCGACCGCCCCGATCCCGCGGATCTCCGCACCGGACCCCGCGTAGCCCACGTAGGGCCGGAGCGCGACCTGGGCCGCGGCCGGAGTGGGATCGGCGAGCCCGGCGAGGATCGGCGCCGCGGTGGAGTGGAGGTAGGCCTCCACCGCCTCGGCGCCCCAGAACGATTCCCCGAGCCCGATCAGCCCGTCGTCCGTCCGCAGCGCGAGGATGCAGACGTTCGGCTGGATCGCGGTCCGATAGGTGGTCAGCTCGGTGATGCGCATCGTGCTCAGCTCCGCAGGCCGGGGATCGGCGTCCCGTGCCAGCCACGCGCGAGGTGCTCCTCGTACGCGGCGTCGATCCGGGCGAGGACCGGGCCCGGCGCGCCGGTCCCCACCGGGCGGCCGTCCACCTTCGCGATCGGGATCAGGCCGCCCGCGGTGGAGGTGAGGAAGGCCTCGTCCGCGGTGAAGAGGTCGTAGGGGGCGATCCGCCCGATCCGGGACGGGATGCCGAGCTCGGCACACAGGTCGAGGACCGTCTGGCGGGTGATCCCCTCGAGGATCGCCTTCTCCGGCGTCACCACCGTCCCGCCCACGATCGCGAAGACGTTGTAGCCGGGCGCCTCGCAGACGTCGCCCTCCTCGTCCACGATCAGCGCCTCATCGCAGCCGGACGCGAAGGCCTCCACCCGGGACATCACGAGGTTCAGGTAGTTCAGGCTCTTGATCCGGGGGTCGATCGCGGTGTGGCTCACCCGCCGCAGGCTCGTCAGCTTCGTCACGAGGCCGCGTGCCTTCACGCCCGCCCCCGCGAGCGAGAGGTAGGGCCGCGCGAAGATGACGACCGTGGGCGTGCAGCCGCGCGGATCCATGAGCGGCTCCGCGGAGACGCCGCGCGAGACGACGATCTTGATGTACGCGTCGCGGTGCCCGTTCCGGGCCGCGGTCTCGATCGTGGCCGCGCGCAGCTCGGCGAGCGTCATCGGCAGCTCGAGCGCGACCGCGCGGAGGGAGCGCTCCAGTCGCTCCAGGTGCTCGTCCAGCCGGAAGATCCAGCCGTGGCGCGCGAAGGAGGTATCGAAGACCCCGTCCCCGTAGAGGAAGCCGTGGTCGAAGACGGAGATCGACGCGGTGTCCCCCGGCTCGAAGCGTCCGTTCACGTAGACGACGCCCGGGTCGCGGCGCTCCTCGGTCATCCCGTCCTCCTCATCCACTGCGCCGCACCGTGCCGGCGGCCCCGGGGAGGATACGCGTCCGCGCGCCCCGCGGGCCGCTCCGCTGGACGGGCGTGCGACAATGACGGCGAGCAAGAACGTCCCCGCCCGGAGGTCCCTGGCGCCCGTGCCTGTCCTCGCCACCTTCTTCTCCGTCCGTCGCGGCCGCGACCCCTTCTTCAAGTTCTTCATGAAGGAGCTCTTCCCGCGCCAGGTGAAGCGCTACGAGGAAGAGTTCGGGATGCGCTTCCTCGGCTGGTACAACGTCGCGCACGGATGGGACTTCGACAACGTCCTCCTCCTCGAGCTGCCGGACTACGGCACGCTGGACAAGCTGGAGGCGGACGAGCGATCCCGCGCCATCGGCCACCGGGCCGGCGAATGGCTCTTCGAGCGTCACCACTCGATGTTCCTCCGCGAACGGATGGGACCGGACCTGGAATTCCACCCCTGAAGGAGGTGCTGCCATGACGGACGAGCGGAACGCCGGTGTCCTCGGCGAGATCGCCGCGGAGGCCGAGCTGGAGCGCGCCTCCTTCGTGAACGACGCCGCGGAGTCGCTGGAGCGGTTCCTCAAGGCGAACCGGGAGCGGATCCGCGCGCTCGGCGGGATGGTCCTCATCGACGACGACCCGGACTACCTCTCCGTGGCCGCGGACCTCACCTTCCGGTCGCGCACCCGCTACCAGGACGAGGAGACCGGCGAGTGGGTCTCCGAGACCGAGGTGATCGAGAGCCCGTCCGAGATCGTGGAGCTCTACAACCTCGCGGAGGTCTTCGCGGCCTTCGCCGAGGCCGCCCGCCAGGAGGCCGGTCTTCCGGCTCGGCCCGCCGGCTCGGATGAGCTGATGGCGAGCGCGGGGATCGATCTCGGCGTGGGCGCAGGCGCGGACGACCGCGCCGCGTGGGCCGGCGCTGCGGACGACTGGGCGGACGCGCAGGGCGGGGAGGACGAGCCGGGCGAGATCCCGGCGGACGAGCTCGGCGTGGCGGAGCGCCTCTACGATCTCGCCCTCACCTGGCAGGAGCGGAGCCAGGCCTCGGAGGCCGCCCTCGTGGAGCGCTTCCAGGACGCCTCGGAAGGGCTCGCGGCGCGCCTCGGTGACGTGCTCATCCTGGATGACGACGACCAGCGCCTCTGGTTCAAGGCGAGCGGCCGCTTCGAGGCCGAGGTCGTGCCGGAGCCGGAGGACGGCTCGGAGCGCACGGAGTGGATGACCCTCGGATCGGCCGAGGAGCTCGTCCGCTTCTACGACCCCACGGACCTCTTCGGCGACCTCGCGGAGACGATCGCCGAGCGCTGGCCGGAGGTCGCCCCGGAGCTGGAGGAGGGCGCCTGACCGCGACCCCCACCCGCCGGGCGGGATCGCCGGGCGCCCCGGATCCCTCGATGCGCCTCCTCACGGCGCGCCTCCTCGATTCACGGGAGATCCTCCCCGGGCAGTGGCTCATGCGCTGGGAGGCGCCGTGGCTCGCGTCCACGGCCCTCCCCGGGCAGTTCGTCCACGTCCGGATGCCGGAGTGGGCAGGGATGCTCCTCCGCCGGCCCTACCGGCTGAACACCTTCGACCGGATCGCCGGCGAGCTCACCCTCCACGTCCGGGTCGCCGGACGCGGGAGCGCGTGGCTCACCCAGCTCCGGCCGGGGGAGAGCGTGGAGATGCTCGGGCCGCTCGGCCGCGGCTTCGAGGTGGACCCGCGGAGCCGCCACCTCCTCCTCATCGCGGGCGGGGCCGGGATCTCCGGCGTGCGCGCGCTCGCGGACACGGCGGTCGCGGAGGGCCGCCAGGTCACGATCCTCTTCGGCGCCGCGCGCGCATCGGAGGTCTACCCGGCCTCGCTCCTCCCGGACGAGGTGGAGTACCTCGTGGCCACGCAGGACGGCTCGCTCGGCCATCACGGGGATGTGACGGAGCTCGTGGGCACCTACGAGGCGTGGGCGGACCAGGCCTTCGCCGCGGGACCCCCGGGCCTGCTCGCCGCCCTCGCACGGATCGCCGCCGGACGGGATGCCCGGCTCGGGGTGGCACGCCTCGGCCGGAAGCGGGGCGCGAACCCCGATCCGCTCGGCTCACCCGGTGCGCGCCGGAAGAGCTGGCTCCAGGTCGCGCTCCAGCAGACGATGGGCTGCGCCGTGGGCGCCTGCCTCGGCTGTGTCGTCACGGGGGTCCAGGGGCCGCAGCGCGTCTGCCGGGAGGGCCCGGTCTTCGCGGCCGCCGAGATCGACTGGGAGGCGGCGGGGTGAAGCGGAAGAAGACGGTGATCACCAGCCGCGGTGCCGCCGCCCACGCGCCGCGCCCGCGCGCACCGCAGCCCCCGCGCACGCCGGTCGTGCCCAGCTCGATCCTCCGGCTGCCGGGGGAGAAGCTGCGCAGCGCGGAGCTCGCGGATGAGCGCGCGGCCGCCCGGAACGCCCGGAACGCGCCCGCAGCGGCACCCGCCCCGGCGACCCCCCTCCCCCCGCTCGCGGCGGTGGACCTGAGCGTGGACCTCGCCCCGCGCCGGGACGGCGCGCTCGTCCTGCGGACGCCGGTGATGGCGGCCGCGGGGACCTTCGGCTACGGCGTGGAGTACGCGGAGCTCGTGGACGTGGAGCGGATCGGGGCGATCTGCTCCAAGGGGACCACGCTCAAGGGACGGACCGGGAACGCGCCGCCGCGGGTGACGGAGACGGCATCCGGGATGCTCAACTCGATCGGCCTCCAGAACCCCGGCGTGGAGGCGGTCCTCGAGCGCTACGCGCAGACGTGGGCGGCGTGGGAGGTCCCCGTCATCGTCAACGTCGCGGGCGAATCGGTGGATGACTACGTGGCGGTCGTGCGGCGCCTGGACGGGGAGCCGGGGATCGCCGGGATCGAGCTGAACATCTCCTGCCCGAACGTGGGGAAGGGCGGCATCCAGTTCGCGCTGGACGCGGACGCGGCCGCCCAAGTGACGCGCGCCGTCCGCGCGGCCACGCAGCTCCCCCTCCTCGTGAAGCTCTCCCCGGCCGCGCAGGACGTGCGCCGGATCGCGCAGGCGGTCGCGGATGCCGGGGCGGACGCGATCGGCGCCACGAACACCCTGCCCGGGATGTCGATCGACCGCGAGCGGCGGCGGCCCTTCCTCGGCAACACCTACGGCGGCCTCTCCGGCCCGGCGCTCAAGCCGGTCGCGCTCCGTGTCGTCTACGAGGTGGCCCAGGTCGTGGAGATCCCGGTGGTCGGGATCGGCGGCGTCGCGTCGCTGGATGACGTGCTGGACTACCTGATGGCGGGCGCCTCCGCGGTCCAGGTGGGGAGCGCCGTCTTCGCGGACCCGCTCCTCCCCGTCCGGCTCGCGGACGAGCTCGAGGCGTGGTGCCGGGATCAGGGGATGACGAGCCACCGGGAGCTGGTCGGGGCCGCCCTCCCCGGACGGCGCGACCGGCCGAGCATGAAGGGCGCGGAGTACCGACCGTGAGCGACCCTCGCCCGATCCCCGCCTCCCGCGACCGTGACGCCGCCCGGACGGAGGCGCTCTTCCGTGACGCCGGCGCCTTCCGGGACGGCCACTTCCTCCTGAAGAGCGGCCGGCACGCGGACCGCTACCTGGAGAAGTTCCAGGTCCTCCAGCACCCGCCGGCGGTGGTGGAGCTGTGCGGGATGATCGCGGCGCGCGCCCGCGGCGCAGACGGGCAGCCCGTGGTGGACGCGGTGATCGGACCCACCACCGGGGGCGTCCTCCTCGCCTTCGAGGTCGGTCGCCAGCTCGGCGTGCGCGGCTTCTTCGCGGAAGAGGTGAAGGAGGCGGACGGGCGGGCACGACGCGAGCTGCGGCGCGGCTTCCGGATCGAGCCGGGCGAGCGGATCCTCCTCGTGGACGACATCCTCACCACGGGCGGCTCGCTCCTCGCGATGCTCCCGGTCGTGGAGGAGGCGGGCGGGGAGCTCGTTCGTGCGGTCGTCATCGCGGATCGCTCCGGCGGGCTCACGGAGGTCGTCTCGCCGGGGACCGGCCGGCGCTACCCCGCCGAGGCCCTGTGGACCCTGGATGTCCCCACCTGGGAGGCGGGTGCCGCGACCTGCCCGGCCTGTGCCGCCGGCATCCCCCTGGACGCGCCGGGCTCCACCGGCACCACGCGCGGCTAGGGGAGGCGGGAGCATGGCGATCCGCGAGAGACCCGTCGTCATCGCCCATCGGGGGGCGAGCGGCTACCTGCCCGAGCACTCGTTCGCGGCGAAGGCGATGGCCTACGCGATGGGCGCCGACTTCCTCGAGCAGGACCTGCACATGACGCGGGACGGCGAGATCGTCGTCATCCACGACACCTGGCTGGACGAGCTGACGGATGTCCGCACGCGCTTCCCGGGCCGTGCGCGCGAGGACGGGCGCTTCCTCGTCCTCGACTTCACGCTCGCGGAGCTCCGCTCGCTGCGCATGACCGAGCGCTTCGAGATGCGCGATGGCCGCCCGGTCCAGGTCTACCCCGGCCGCTTCCCCACCGGGACCGCCGACTTCCGGATCCAGACCTTCGCGGAGGAGCTGGAGCTCGTGGCGGGGCTCAACCACGCGACCGGCGGCCGGACCGGGATCTACCCCGAGATCAAGGTCCCGTGGCTCCACCGTCGGGAGGGGCTGGACCTCGCGACCGCGATGCTCACCGTCCTCCGGGACCACGGCTACCGGCGGCGCGAGGACCCGGTCTACGTCCAGTGCTTCGACCCGATGGAGGTGATCCGGGTCCGCACCGAGCTGATGCCCGCGCTGGGCATCGACCTCCGGGTCGTGCAGCTGATCGGCGAGCCGGAATGGGAGGAGACCTGGGTCGAGACGCCGGACGGCGGCTGGCACCCCTACGACGACGGCTGGCTCCAGGAGCCCGGTGCGCTGGCGCGCGTGGCGGAGGTCGCGGACGGGATCGGCCCCCAGGTCCCGATGGTCATCCGCACCGACCCCGTCACCGGCCGGCCCACCCCCACCCACCTCGTGGCCGAGGCGCACGCGCTGGGGATGGAGGTCCATCCCTACACGCTCCGCGCGGACGCCCTCCCCGCGGGGTTCACCTCGCTCGACGCGCTCCACGCAGCGCTCTTCCGCGTCGCGGATGTGGATGGGGTCTTCAGCGACTTCCCGGACCGCACGATCGCGTGGCTCCGGGCCGAGGGGCGCCGCCCGGGCTGACGCCACCGGCGCGCACGGTGTCAGCCGGCGGCCGCGTCCTCCAGCGCCGCGACGATCGCCGCCCGGACCTCGTCCTCGCCGATCACGCCCTCGAACCCGGCCGCGACCCGGCCCTCGGCGTCCACGACGAAGAGGTAGGGCTCGGTGGGGAGTCCCCACTCGAAGACCGCCGGGATCGGCTGGAGCCGGCCGTCCGCGTCCAGCTCCGGCTGGAGGCCCGCCTCCGTCATCCGGAGCCGGTAGGGCTCCACGTGGACGACCTCGATCGCGTCCCCGAAGGAGGCCGCGACCGTCTTCAGGATCTCGATCGTGGGTCCGCAGGTCCCGGTCTGGCAGAACATCGGCGTCCCGAAGAGGATCGCCGAGGGCTTCCCGGAGCTCACCGCCTGCGCGATCGTGGAGCGGTAGAAGGAGGGCTCCGGCGAGAGGTCCGTGCTGATCAGCGCGATCTCCTCCGGCGTCTCCGCCACCGGGCTCTCGGAGCGCGGGGCATCCGAGCCGATCGCCGGGGTCGTCCCGGCCGGACGGACGGAGGCGATGACCTTCGCGGTGACGGGGCCCGCGGGGAACCCTGCCGTCACCTCGAAGCCCCAGTCGCCGGCGCAGCGGAGCTCGGTCGCGAAGCGGTAGAGGCCGCGTCCCGTCCCCGGGTCGATGAAGCTCCCCTCCACGGTGGCGACCGGCGTGGCCGGGTCCGCGGCGAGGTCGTAGAGCGCGAGCGTGACCGGGACGTCCGGCGCGGCCGTGATCGCGTTCTCCGCGTTCAGCAGGGTGATCAGGATCCGCGCGGGCCCCGCGACGAGCTGCGTGGAGACGATGTACGGGATCAGCTCCCCGTCCGCCTGGGCACGGCCGGGGACCGGCCAACCCTCGTAGCTGCCGGTGCCGGAGCCATCCGGCGCGCAGAAGGGCGGTGGCGAGGCCGGCGCCTGGGCCGCGGCCGGCGTGCCGGCGACGGTGGCGAGAAGGAGGCCGATCAGGAGGGCGGGGTGGCGGACGAGGGTGGTCATCGCGGCCGACGATAGCGCGCCCGCCTGCTCCCCGCCTTCACCGGCGGTGGACAAGGTCGCGACGGGCGCGGGGAAGGGCCGGTGAAGGCAGGCCCGGTACAATCCACGCGATGGTCCGATACCGCCGTCTTGCCCTCGCTTCCATCGTCGCCGTCTGGATCATGGTCGTCATCGGCGTGATCGTCCGCGCGACCGGATCGGGGATGGGCTGCCCGGACTGGCCGCTCTGCTACGGCGAGGTGATCCCCCGGCTCGGGGACACGGCCGCGTGGCTGGAGTCGATCCACCGCTGGTGGGGCGTGATCATCGGCTTCCTCATCCTCGGTCTCGTCGCGGGCGCGTTCCGCTGGTACCGCGGGACGCGCTCCATCGTCATCGGCTCGTTCGCGGCGCTCGCGATCGTCGGCTTCCAGGCATGGCTCGGCAAGGTCACCGTGGAGCAGAACAACTCGGCGGAGTCGGTGACCGCCCACCTCGCCACGGCGATGACCCTCCTCGCGGTGACCGTCTTCCTCTACGTTCGGTCGGCCTATCCCGCGCAGCTCGCCTCCGCGGGCGGGTCGCGCCGCCTCCCGCTCCTCGTCGGGTTCAGCGCCCTCGGCGTCTACGCGGTGATGCTCTTCGGCACGGAGATCACCTGCCGCGGCGTCGCACGCGATGCCGGCTGCGCGGCCCTCATCTACCCGGACTGGCCGCTCTTCGGCGGCCAGCTGATCCCCGCCTGGGATGCGAACCCCGCGGTCGCGATCCTCCAGATGGGCCAGTTCGCCCACCGGCTCGTCGCGCTCATCGTGGGCATCATCCTTGCCGGCACGCTGCTCACCGTCTGGCGCACCGCCCGGGCGGGCGGACGCGGGGAGACGAGCGCGCCGGGTGTGGCGCGGACGCTCGGGCTCGTGGGCACGGCATCCGTCCTCTTCGTCGTCCAGGTCTTCGTGGGCGCGCTCCAGATCTGGACCCGGCTGGAGCCATGGGCGATCACCCTCCACCTCGCCTTCGGCGCGATCATCTGGGGGACGCTCGTCGCGGGGACGCTCTACAGCTGGTACGACGCCCGCGTGGCAGGTGTCACGGACGCGGACGGCGCAGATGGCGAGCGCGCGCCGCGGCCGGAGCCGGCGGGTCCCCCGCCCACGATGCGCGAGCACGTGAGCGCGTACGTCGCCCTCACGAAGCCGCGGATCATCGAGCTCCTCCTCGTCACCACGCTCCCCGCGATGATCCTCGCGTGGTCCACCGTGGACGGGCTGGACCCGCTCCACTTCACCTGGCTCGCGATCGCCACGCTCGTCGGCGGATCGCTCGCGGCCGGGGCGGCGAACGCGATCAACTGCTACCTGGACCGCGACATCGACGAGGTGATGGTCCGGACGCGCCGGCGGCCGCTGCCGGCGAACGCGGTCGCCCCGGAGGACGCGCTCATGTTCGGGCTCGTCCTCACGGTCGTGAGCTTCGGCTTCCTCGCCTTCACCACGAACCTCGTGGCGGCCTTCCTCACGCTCCTCGCGATCGGCTTCTACGTGGTCGTCTACACGATGCTCCTGAAGCGCACCACGCCGCAGAACATCGTCATCGGGGGTGCGGCCGGCGCGCTGCCACCGGTGATCGGGTGGGCGGCGGTGACCGGGGATATCACCCTCCCGGCGCTCCTCCTCTTCGCGATCGTCTTCTACTGGACGCCGCCCCACTTCTGGGCGCTCTCGCTCCGGATCCGCGGGGACTACGAGGCGGCCGCGGTGCCCATGCTCCCGGTCACGCACGGGGTGCCCGAGACCACCCGCCAGATCGCGCTCTACTCCATCCTCATGGTCGCGCTGACGCTCGTCTTCTTCGCGGTGGCGCAGATGGGGGCGCTCTTCCTTGCCGGGACCCTCATCCTCGGCGCGCTCTTCCTCTTCCAGGCCTTCGCGATGTGGCGCGAGGGGACGGACGCGCGCGCGGTCCGCCTCTACAAGTACTCGATCACCTACCTGACCGGCCTCTTCGGGCTGATCATCCTGGACGTCGCGGTCGCGCTCGTCGCGCGCTGACCGGAGCGGGCCTAGGGGGCCCCGTCCGCGGAGGCCGCGCTCGCCTGCTCGGCGGCCCGCTCGCGATCCAGGCGCTCGTCGATCCGCTTGCCCGCCACCTCCTCGGCCCGGAGCCAGGCTGCGACGGCGAGAACGAGGGCGATGAGGAAGACCGCGTCCCCGCCCGCCCACATGATCCCGCCCGCGAGCGCCTGATCCTCGAGCGGAGTGGGGCCCCAGGTCCGGCCGAGGGTCGCGTAGTGCGGATAGAGGATCGTGGTGGACGAGAAGATCGCAAGGCCGAGGAAGCTGCCGAAGGGCATCCCGAGCGCGAGGTACCCGACGCGCGCGCCGTGCGGCAGGCGGTTCGGTCCGGGATCCGCGCCGATCACGGGGTACCAGAAGAGGAGCGCGGTGGAGAGATAGAGGCCGTGCTCCAGGAAGTGGAGCGATGGATCCTCGAGCGCCGCGTCGAAGAGGGGCGTGAAGTGGCTCGCCCACATGACGATCGCGAAGAGCGACCAGGTGACGAGCGGGTGGGTGAGGATCCGGAGCGGGCGGGAGTGGAGGATGGGGAGGATGAGGCGCTTGCGCGCCTCGGGCGTGGCGGCCCGGAGGAGGAGGGTGACCGGCGCACCGAGGAGGAGGAGCGGTGCCGCCACCATCGTGATCAGCAGGTGCTGGACCATGTGGACGGAGAAGAGGGTCGTGTCGTACGCCTCGATCGGCGACTGGAGCGCCACGATGAGCGTGACGAGCCCGCCCAGCCAGCACCACCAGCGGAAGCGGGGGACGGGGTTCGCGGGGTGCGCCGCATCCACCGAGCGCCGGGCGAGGTGGTAGAGGAGGCCGGCGAGGAGGACCGGGATCCAGACCGCCGGGTCGAAGGACCAGCCGCCCAGCAGGAGCCACGCGCCGGGCGGCCCCGGGTCCGGTCCGTGCGCGCGCGCGGCGGCGGGGAGCGCAAGGAGGAGAAGGACGATCGCCGGAACCAGGGTCCGCGGTGCCGCCGTCCGGCGAACGGGACGCGTCATCAGGACGTATCATAGGCGCCGTCCCGCATCACCCAGAGGAGACGGGGAAGTCTTGTTGCGCTCGATCCAGGCGGCCTATCGCATCATCCGGCGATCCGGTCCGCTCTTCCTCGCTGTCGCCGCCCTCACCCTGCTCGCCGCCTGCAGCAACATCCGGACGAACGACAACCCCACCAGCGATGCGGCCGCCCCCGGCTTCATGCCGGGTGAGGTGGTCACCGCGCAGGGAGCGGAGTCGGCGGGGCTCTACCTTCCGGTCTTCATCGTCGCCGTCGCGGTCTTCATCCTCGTGGAAGGCCTCGTCATCGCGATCGCCCTCCTCTTCCGCCGCAAGCGGAACGAGACGGCCCTTCCCGCCCAGACCCACGGCAACAACAAGCTGGAGATCCTCTGGACGGCGATCCCGTTCGTGGTCGTCCTCGCGATGTTCGTGGGCTCCTACGGTGTGATCCAGCGCGTGGAGGCCGTCACGGAGGACCCCGCGGTCACCTGGGATGCGACCGCCTTCCAGTGGCAGTGGACCTTCTCCACCTCCGCCGAGGGGATGCCGGAGGGGAAGGCCCTCTCCTACACGGGCGCGGGCCGGAACGGCCCGGAGATGGTCATCCCCGTGAACGAGACGGTGCGTATCCGGCTCCACGCCCAGGACGTGATCCACGCCTTCTATGTCCCCGCTTTCTTCTACAAGAAGGACGCGGTCCCCGGTCGCACGAACCAGTTCGAGGTCGTGGTCGAGAAGCCCGGCGTCTACGGTGGCCAGTGCGCGGAGTTCTGCGGTCTCGCGCACGCGGACATGTACTTCACGGTGCGCGCGGTGGAGCGGGCGGAGTTCGATGCCTGGCTCGCCGGCGAGGTGGAGAAGGCGAACGCCACGCCCACGCCGGCACCCACCGCCGAGCCCGGCGCCTCGCCCACGGCCCCGGCGGGTGACGTGACCAAGGTCGTCACCACGGCGGACGCGCCGCTCGCCTTCGATGTCGCCACGATCACCGCGAAGGCCGGGAGCTCGATCACCGTGGAGTACCACAACGACTCCACGATCCCGCACAACATCGCCTTCTTCGCGGGCGCGGATGCCACGGCGCCGCGGATCGCCGGCACGGAGGTGAAGCCGGGCCCGGGCGACATCCAGACGATCACCTTCGACGTCCCCGCGGAGCCGGGCGACTACTACTTCCATTGCGACGTCCACCCCGCCCAGATGATCGGCACGCTCAAGGTGACGCAGTGATCGCGCGCACCACGGGAGGAACCCGCTAGATGGCCACCACGACGCTGCCCCGGCCTCGGACCGCCCAGCGCTCCGGCATCTACGACTGGCTGACCACCGTCGACCACAAGAAGATCGGCGTGATGTACATCACGAGCGCCTTCCTCTTCTTCCTGCTCGGCGGCCTGATGGCGCTCTTCATCCGGACGGAGCTCGCGGTGCCGGGCCTCCAGTTCGTGGATGAGGCCACCTACAACCAGCTCTTCGGCATGCACGCGATCACGATGATCTTCCTCTTCGTGATGCCCATGTGGACCGGCCTCGCGAACTACATCGTGCCGCTCCAGATCGGTGCCGCGGACATGGCCTTCCCGCGCATCAATGCGCTCTCCTACTGGCTGATCCTGGGCGGTGGCGCGCTGATCATGCTCGCCTTCTTCTTCGGCGGCGCCCCGGTGGGCTGGACGATGTACGCCCCGCTCTCCACCCGGGAGCCGGCCACCGGCGTGGACCTCCTCATCCTCGGCCTGATCCTCGCCGGGACGAGCTCGCTCCTCGGCGCGATCAACTTCCTCGTCACGATCTTCCGGATGCGCGCGCCGGGGATGACCCTCCTGCGCCTCCCGATGTTCGGCTGGACGACGCTCGTCACGAGCGTCCTCCTCCTCTTCTCCCTGCCGGTCATCACGGCCGGTCTCGTCATGCTCTTCCTGGACCGGAACTACGGCGGCGGCTTCTTCGACCCCGCCCAGGGCGGCAACCCGATCCTGTGGCAGCACGTCTTCTGGTTCTTCGGGCACCCGGAGGTCTACATCCTGATCCTCCCGGCCTTCGGGGTGATCAGCGAGATCCTGCCGGTCTTCTCGCGCAAGCCGCTCTTCGGCTACAAGGCGTTCGTCTTCGCGACCGCCTCGATCGGCGCCCTCGGCTTCAGCGTCTGGGCGCACCACATGTTCACGACCGGCGCGGTCTACCTCCCCTTCTTCAGCTTCTTCACCTTCCTCATCGCGGTCCCCACCGGGATCAAGTTCTTCAACTGGCTGGGCACGATGTGGGGCGGCCAGCTCCGCTTCGACACGCCGATGCTCTTCGCCCTCGGCTTCATCACGCTCTTCCTCATCGGCGGCCTGGACGGGGCCTTCCTCGCGGTCGTCCCCTTCGACTTCATGGTCCAGGACACCTACTGGGTCGTCTCCCACATCCACTACGTCCTGGTCTCCGGCGCCGTCTTCGCGATCTTCGCGGCGCTCTTCTACTGGTATCCCAAGATGTTCGGCCGGCGGCTGGACGAGCGGCTGGGCAAGCTCCAGTTCGTCCTCCTCTTCATCGGCACGAACCTCGCCTTCTTCCCCCAGCACCTCCTCGGCCTGGACGGGATGATCCGGCGGATCGCGGACTACTCGGCGAACGCCGGCTGGACGGAGCTGAACTTCCTCTCCACGATCGGCGCCTTCCTCATCGCGACGAGCGTCCTCCCCTTCCTGTGGAACGTCTTCGCCACGCAGCGCAAGCCGCAGGACGCCGGGGACGACCCGTGGGAGGGCTACACCCTGGAGTGGGCCACGAGCAGCCCGCCCCCCGTCTACAACTTCGACAGCCTGCCGCCCGTCCGCTCCGAGCGCCCGGTCTTCGACCTGCGCCACGGTGATGGCTCCCACGGCACCCCGGCGATCGCGAGCGGGGAGGCCCACTGATGAGCGCCACCCAGCAGACCGCGCACGGTCACGGCGCCCCGGAGGCGCACGGCGGCAAGCAGGGCATGGACATGGCCCTCATGGGGATCATGCTCTTCATCGCCTCCGAGGTGATGTTCTTCGCGGCGCTCTTCGGGGCGTACTTCAACGTGAAGGCCACCGTGAAGCCCTTCCCGCCGGAGGGCACGGAGTTCATCGGCTGGCAGGGGGACTTCCCCTTCGGCCTCGGGCTCTCCGTCCTGATCACGATCGTCCTCGTCATCTCCTCGTTCACGATGCAGTGGGCGACGATGCGCATCCGCGTCGGTGACCGGAAGGGCCTGAACTTCGGGATCGGGATCACCCTCCTCCTCGGCATCATCTTCCTCGGCCTCCAGGCCTACGAGTACAACCTGCTCATCAACCACGACGACTTCACGATCTCGTCCGGGGTCTACGGGACGCTCTTCTTCACGATGACGGGCTTCCACATGGCCCACGTGATCGGTGGCGTCATCGGTCTTGCGGTGCTCTTCGTGCGCGGCCTGAACGGCCAGTTCTCCGCTCAGCACCATTCCGCGGTCGAGGCGGTCCACTACTACTGGCACTTCGTGGACATCGTCTGGATCGCGCTCTTCCTCACGATCTACGTCCTGCGGTAGAGGAGACGACCCGGATGTTCAACTGGAAGCGCGCGCTCTTCCTCGCGGTCATCTTCCTCATCGTCGCCGTCATCTACTTCACGGGCTGGCATGAGTTCTTCCCCGCGGGGACGGACTACACGGGTGCCGTGATGCTCGGCGCGCTCGGGATCGCGATGGCCTTCGGCTTCATGATCCTGCTCAAGAACTCGCGAGAGCTGTGATCCGGGGTCTGGGCGCCTGATGGACCTGCTCTTCGAGATCTGGGACGCGATCCTCGGGATCGTCTCCCAGATCGTCACCCCGCTCTGGAGCACGCTCCTCCAGTACATCCCGCTCCTCTTCTTCGGGCTGATCGCGCTCGTCGTGGCGGTGACCGTCCGCTCCTGGCGGCGGAATGCGGCCCGGAACCGGACCCGCGTCCCGCGCCGGCTCACGAGCGGCGCCACGCCCGCCGGGATGCATCTCCCCGATCCCTCGCCGTGGCCGCTCGTCGGCTCCGCGGGTGGAGCGCTGATCTTCCTCTCGCTCGTCTTCGGGCTGAACCTCATCCTCCTCGCGCTCGGGCTCGGGATCGGCGTGATCGCCGCCCTGGGCTGGCTCCGGGATGCCGGCAGGGAATACCGCGTCACCGAGCACGGCCACCACGACGGTGATCACGCCGGGCATGCCCCCGCGCTCGAGCCGGGCGAGCTGCAGATCCCGGACGGGGTCCACCTGCCCCCGCCGTCACCGTGGCCCTTCCTCGGCCCGGTCGGCCTCTTCTTCGCCTTCCTCGGCCTCGTCCTCGGGCCGGCGCTCATCGTGGGCGGTCTGCTCATGGGCCTCGTCGCCGCCATCGGCTGGATGCGGGACGCCAACCGTGAGCTCACGGACATCGAGGAGGGCGGCCACGCGGAGCCGGAGCGCGATCCGGCGCGCGTCTTCCCGCACGCGCTCGTCCCCGTCTACGCCACGATCGGCGTGCTCGCGATCCTGATCACGCTCGCCCCCACGCTCCTCGGTCTCCTCCCCACCACGGAGGAGGCGGTCGCCACGGGGCCGGAGCGGACCACCACGCCCACCGTCTCTGCCGTCTCCGTCCTCTCCTTCGACCAGTCGGAGATCGCGGTGCCGGCGGATACCGCCTTCACGATCACCTTCGAGAACAACCAGGACGGGGTCCCGCACAACATCGAGATCTTCGCGGACGCCGCCAAGTCCGAGGTCGTCTTCAACGGCGAGCTCGTGACCGGCATCGCCACGATCGAGTACGCGATCGATCCGCTCGCTGCGGGTCAGTACCCCTTCATCTGCTCCGTCCATCCGATCATGGCGGGAGTGATCGACGTCGGCTGAGCCCGTCCCGGCCGGCCCTGCGCCCGGGCGTCGGAGCCCGGCGATCCTCCTTGCCGTCGCGATCGCCGTCGCGATCGGCGTCCTTCTCGCCGTCGTCCCCCTGGCCCCCGCCCGCCCTGCGGCATCACCCGGTGCGAGCGTGCTCATCGTGGGGGGCTCACCGCTGCTCGGGAAGCCGGCGCCCGCCTTCACGCTGGAGGACCTGGCCGGCACGCCCGTCTCCCTCGCGGACTACGCGGGTCGCCCGGTGATCGTGAACTTCTGGGCGAGCTGGTGCGTCCCGTGCCGCGAGGAGTTCCCGGCCTTCCGCGACGCGCGCGCGGCGCACGCGGATGCGGGCCTGGAGATCCTGGGGATCATCCACAAGGACGCCCCTTCCTCGGCGCAGGCCTTCGCGGATGCGCAGGGCGCGGCATGGCCGTTGCTCGCGGACCCGGGTGAGGCGGTCTACGCGGCGTATCGCGGCGTGGGCGGGATCCCGATCTCGATCTTCGTGGACGGGGCGGGGATCGTCCGCGCGGTGAGCTTCGGGCCGCTCTCGGAGGAGGCCCTCGCGATCCAGCTGAAGACGATCCTCCCCGCCGCACAGGGTGCGGGGAGCGGCCCTGCATGAGCGGTGCGGAGGAGCGGCTCGCCGCGCTCGGGATCGTCCTGCCGCCGCTCTCGGCGCCGCGCGGGAACTACGTCCGTGCCACGCGCTGGGGTGACCTGCTCTTCCTCGCCGGTCACGGTCCCGCGCCGGACGCGGCCGGCGAACGGCCCCGGGGACGGATCGGCGCGGAGCTCACGGAAGAGGAGGGATACGCCGCCGCGCGCCGGTGCGGGATCGCGCTCCTCGCCACGCTCCGGACGGAGCTCGGCTCGCTCGACCGGGTGGAACGGATCCTGCGGGTCGTGGCCTGGATGCGCTGCGCGCCCGGCTTCGAGGCGACCCCGAAGATCGCGAACGGCTGCTCCGACCTCCTCGCCGAGGTCCTCGGCCCGGATGTGGCCGCGCACGCGCGCGCCGCGGTCGGGGTGGAGATGCTCCCCTACGGCCTCCCCGTGGAGGTGGAGGCGGTCGTCGCCGTCCGCTGATCGCGACGCCGGAAAAAGCGGAACCCGGGGCGGCGGACCCCGGGTTCCCGGTAGAGGCGATTGGTTGCGGGGAGAGGATTCGAACCTCTGACCTTCGGGTTATGAGCCCGACGAGCTGCCGCTGCTCCACCCCGCCCGCGGATGATAGCGCGCTTCGTGGGAACCCGCCCGGAACGGGAGTCGACCGGCACCCTCCACCCCTTACCGCGCCCTTACGCACGCTGCATCGCGCCCGAACACGCGCCACCCATCGTTCTCCTCGGTCGCCGGAAAGGCCGGTGACCGGCGGTCCAGCCGGACCGCCCCACCGTGGACCCAGGAGAGATGTGATGAAGACCACGAAGCGCCGGCTCGCCGGCCTTGCCACCGGGATCCTCGCCCTCAGCGTCGCGGGCGCCGGGATCGTCGCAGCCCACGACCGGGGGATGGGGATGGGCCCGGATGGCGGCCGGGGCTTCGGGCCCGGCCAGGGCGAGATGCACGGCGACCGCGGCGGGCGCGGGATGGGCCCCGGCGGCCTCATCGAGGAGGCGATCCGCGGCCACCTCGGCGCGGAGCTCGGGACCTTCGTGCGCATGGAGAGCCTCTTCCTCGCCGAGGACGGGACGCTCACGATCGAGCGCCAGGAGCGCGGCACGGTCAGCGCGGTCGCGGAGGGGACCCTCACCTATGCGCTCGCGAACGGCGAGTCGGTGACGGTCACCACCGATGCCGACACGGAAACGATCGCCTTCTCCGCCGAGCACCCCGTCCGGGATGCGCTGGAGACCGCGGAGGTGATGGTGGGCGACGAGGTCCTCGTGGGCTCCACCGGCACCGCGGATGGCGGCTTCCTCGCCCACCACATCCGGATCCTCCCGCCCCCGCCGGCTGCCGATACGGCACCGGCCGAGGCGCCCGCGGAGACGCCCGCTTCGGCGAACGGCTGACCCGCCTTCTCCTCCCCTCCTCCCTCGCGACCCCCGGGCACCCGCCCGGGGGTCGTGCCGTTCCCGGATCCGGAGGTCAGCGGGCCGGACGGATGAGCGGGGCGCGCTCCACGGGCTCGGCGAGGGTGAAGCCGAAGATGTCCGCGAGGAAGCCGAGCTCCGCCTCCTGCGCCCGGCGCCGGCTCTCCGCGCGGCGGAAGCCGTGTCCCTCCCCGGGGAAGAGGAGGTAGGCGTAGGGGATCCCGCGGGCCGCGAGCGCGGCGACGATCGCCTCGGCCTGGGTGGGCGGCACGACCTTGTCGTCCTCGCCCTGGAGGACGAGGACCGGGCAGGAGATCCGGTCCACGGCGTGGATCGGGGAGCGCTCCCGCCAGGTGGCGAGCGTCTCCGGCAGCGGCCCCACGAGCCGGTCCGTGTAGCGCCCCTCGAACTTGTGCGAATCGAGGGCGAGCGCCTCCAGGTCCCCGATCCCGTAGGCGGAGATCCCCGCCGTGAAGCGGTCCGTGAAGGCGAGCGCGCAGAGCGTGGTGTAGCCGCCCGCGCTTCCACCGGAGATCGCGAGACGCGCGGGATCCACGCGGCCCTCCTCCACGAGCGCCGTGGCCGCCGCCACGCAGTCCTCCACGTCCACCACGCCCCACGCCCCGTCCAGGAGCCGGCGGTAGTCGCGCCCGTAGCCGGTGCTCCCGCCGTAGTCCACGTCCACGACCGCGATCCCGCGCGAGGTGAGCGCCTGGATCGAGAGGTCGAGCGAGGTCCGCGCCCGGCCGGTGGGACCACCGTGGGAGAGGACGACGAGCGGCGGCCGCTCGCCTTCCGGGGCCCGGAGACCCGGCAGATGGGGCGGGTAGAGCCAGGCGTGGGCGGTCCGGCCGCCGGCGCTCGGGAAGGCGAGGTGGCGGGGGGTGGAGAGGCACTCCGCGGGGACGGGGAGGGTCCCGTTGGGGCGGATCTCCGTCACCGTGCCGGTGGCGAGATCGACGGAGAGGAGCGCGCTCATCCGGGTGGGGCCGCCCGCCATCAGCCACGCGGTCCCGTCCCGGACCACGAGCCCGGAGAGGGCGGCGGCATCGATGGGGATCTCGCGGAGCCGGCCGTCCGCCACCACCGCAAGCCGGTCCGTGGCGTCCCGGATGACGAGCCCCACCACCGTGCCGTCCGTATCCACCGCATGGCGCCGGTCCCCGAGGATCCAGGCTGCGTCCGCCATCTCCGCCGCCACCGGGGCGAGCGGGAGATCCCCGGCCACGCCCGGGCGATGCCGGTAGAGGTTCCACCAGCCGCTCCGGTCCGACGCATAGACGATCGACCCGTCCGGCGCCCATGCGGGGCTGACGATCGCCTCGTCCGGGCCGCCCGCGATGCGGACCGGCTCCCCGAGCGTCCCGTCCGCCGCCACCTCCGCGACCCACAGCTCCGTCCCGTCCCACGGCATCCGCGGGTCGTCCCAGGAGAGCCAGAGGAGCCGGCGCCCGTCCGGGGAGGGGCGCGCATCGGAGAAGAAGTCGTGGCCGCGGACGAGGAAGGTGACCGCGCCGTCCGCGAGCGAGACCGCTGCGATCGCGTTCTCCGGGCGCAGGTCGGACTCCGCGTGGTCCTCCACGATCGCGAGGATCCGGCGATGGGTGCGATCGAAGGCCGGGTCCGCGTAACGGAGCGGCCGCTCGGCGGTGAGCGGGACAGCGGGCGCTCCCCGGCCCGCGATCCGCCACAGGCGGCCATCCGCGAAGGACGAGTAGACGATCTCGCCGCCGTCCACCGCGTAGGCGCGGCCGCCGTACTCGTGGACGCGGCTGCGGACGCTGGTCTCCGCGGGTGTCACGTCCTCCCAGCCCCCATCCGCGGTGCGCCGGATGAGGACCGAGCGGCCCTGCTCGTCCGGCCGGTTCTCCACGAGGTAGAGGTCCCCACCGTCCGGCGTGGGGGTGTGCGCGGCGCGCGCGCCGGCCACCACCCGGGCGGGCGAGATCGGGGAGGGCCAGGATCCGTAGGGCAGGATCCGATCGGGGTCGCGCATCGGGCGAGCATACGCGCGCGCGCGCGAGAGCGCCGGACCGGGGGCCGGGGCGCGGTTGACAGGTGCCGGGCCCGGCCCCACCATCGCCGGGATGCCGGACGGCGGGGCGCGGTCCCGGCGGCGAACGTGGGGACAGGAGGCGGGATGACCGGGGCGGCAGACGCGACGCGAGGGCCGCTCGTCCCCCGCCTGGCCACCCCGGGGGTCCGGCTCTTCCTGACGAGCGCGGCGATCCTCTTCGTCGAGCTCCTCCTCATCCGCTGGATCCCCGCGGAAGTCCGCTACGTCGGCTTCTTCAGCAACTTCCTCCTGATGGCGAGCTTCCTCGGCATCGGCCTCGGGATCCTCCTCGGCCGGCGCGGCGCGGACTGGTCGCTCCTCGTCTTCCCGATCCTCCTCGCGGGGGTCGTGGCGCTCGTCTCCTTCAGCCGCCTGGACGTGGAGATCGCCTCCACGGACGAGCTCTTCTTCGGGCTCAAGGAGAGCGCGGCGGATACCCGCTACGACGTCCTCATCCTCGTCGTCGTCCTCGTCACCTCCGTCCTCGCCGCGATCGCGCTCCCGCTCGGCGGCTTGCTCAAGAGCATGCGGCCGCTCCGGGCGTACGCGATCGACATCACCGGCTCGCTCGCGGGGATCGCGGCCTTCGCGCTCATGTCCGCGCTGGGGACGGACCCGCTCGCCTGGTTCGGGATCGTCGCCCTCCTCGTGGGGCTCCTCATCCTCGGCGCGCCTCTCCGGATCCGCTCCGTCATCGGCGCCGCGGCGATGGCCGGCGTCGTCGTCCTTGTCTCCTTCTCCCTCCAGCCGTCCGAGGTCTGGTCCCCCTACTACCGGATCGGCTTCCGGACGGACCTGCTGGGCAAGGAGCACCTGAACGTCAACGGGATCCCCCACCAGGCGCTCCACTCCACGGACAGCATCAAGGAGCCCTTCTACGAGCAGGTCTACCGCTGGTTCCCGGAGCGCACCTTCGAGAACGTCCTCATCGTGGGCGCGGGCTCCGGATCGGACGTGGCGATGACCCTGAAGAAGGCGAACCCCACCTCCATCGATGCCGTGGAGATCGACCCGCAGCTCCAGCGGATCGGCGTGGAGCGCCATCCGGACCGCCCCTACGACGACCCGCGGGTGAACCGGATCGTCAATGACGGGCGCGCCTGGCTGCGGAGCACGGACGAGCGCTACGACCTCGTCGTCTTCGCCCTCCCCGATTCGCTCACGCTCGTGAGCTCCGCCGCGAACATCCGCCTGGAATCGTTCCTCTTCACGGAGGAGGCCTTCGCGGAGGTCCGCGACCACCTCACGGATGACGGGATCTTCATCCTCTACAACTACTACCGCGAGGAATGGCTGATCGCGAAGCTGGGCACGATGCTCCGCGACACCTTCGGCCACGACCCGCTCGTCCGCGCCTGGGGGAACCGGATGGCCGCCTTCGGGGCGGGCCCGCTCGTCGCCTCGCTGCCGGACGGGATCCCGCCGGGGAGCTCGGTGGATGCGCTCCCCGCGATCGAGGGGGCGGCCCCCACGCCGGCCACGGACGACTGGCCCTTCCTCTACCTGCGCACCCCGTTCGTGGCGCCCTACTACCTCATCGCCCTCGCGGCGATCCTCATCGGGGCGCTCATCTCCGTCCTCCTCGCGGCGAAGGTGACGGCGACCCCGATCCGGCGCTTCAGCCCGCACTTCTTCGTCCTCGGCATCGCCTTCCTCCTCCTCGAGACGCGCAGCCTCGTCTCCTTCAGCCTTCTCTTCGGCACGACCTGGCTCGTGAACGCGCTCGCCTTCTTCGCGATCCTCGTCTCCGTCCTCCTCTCGATCTTCGTCAACGCGCGCTTCCCGATCCGCCGGCCCACGATCCTCTACGGCGCGCTCTTCGCGGCGCTTGCGCTCGCCTGGCTGATCCCCCCGGAATCGCTGCTCATCGACCCGCCGTGGCTGCGCTATCTCCTTGCCGCGGCGCTCGCCTTCGCGCCGGTCTTCTGCGCGAACCTCGTCTTCACCGCCTCGTTCCGGGATACCCGGACGGCGGATATGGCCTTCGCGAGCAACCTCCTCGGCGCGATGGTCGGCGGCGCGCTGGAATACCTCGCCCTGATCACCGGCTACCAGGCGCTCCTCGTGGTGGTGGCCGTCCTCTACGCCCTCGCGTGGCTCACCGCGACGCGCTTCCGGCGGATGGCGGACCGGGATCTCGCGCACGGGGCGGCGGACGGAGACGGGCCCGCGGATCCGGAGCCCGCGCCGGCAGGGGCCGCGGGCTGACCGGCATCAGACCGGAAGGAATATCCAATCCCTTCCGGAACGCATACAATCCGGGGCGATGAAGCTCGAGGGACGGATCGAGATCGCCGCCCCCGCGCCCGCGGTCTGGGCCTTCCTCCTGGACCCGGAGCGACTCTCCGCCTGCGTCCCCGGCGTGCGCGATGTCCGCGCGGTGGATGACCGCACCTTCACCGGCCGGATCTCCGCGTCCGTGGGCCCGATGAGCTCGGACTTCGACTTCCTCACGAGCATCACCCGTGAGCACTTCCCGGATGACCTCGGGGTGACGATGTCCGGGACGGACGCGATGACGAAGAGCACGATGACCGCCGCGGTGGCGATCGCGCTCGACGCGCCGGCGCCGGAGCGGACGGTGATGACCTACCGCGCGGATCTCGCGGTGAAGGGCCGCCTCGCGATCCTCGGCGAGATGATCCTCCGGGCGAGCGCGGGCGCGATGATCGGCGAGGTCGCGAAGCGGATGCGCGCGGCGCTGGAGACGCCCGGATGACGCGGATGCGGAGCGCGGATGTCGTGGTCATCGGGGGTGGCTCCGCGGGCTGCGTCCTCGCGGGGCGGCTCTCCGAGGACCCATCGCGCCAGGTCCTCCTCGTGGAATCGGGCCCGGACCCGCAGCCGGTCCCGGACGTCATCGCGGATCCCAGGCGCCAGTCCGAGGTGATCCTCGCCTCGCCGTACGTCCGGA
>JAFMJV010000086.1 GCA_017853275.1 Chloroflexota bacterium | reverse complement strand
TCTGGTCCGCGGGGCGCAAGGGCTGACCGCTCAGCCGCGCCGGACCTCGGCGGCGGCCATCAGCGCGTCGAAGGCGGGCATCAGCTCGCGGTAGCGCGCGTGCGTGCCCGGGTCGGGGAGGAAGGTCTCGCCGGCATCCACGCAACGTGCCACCGCATCCTGCGCATCGCGGTAGAGACCGGTCCCGATCCCCGTGAGCATCGCCACGCCGGTCACCGCCGCATCGCCCGGGATGACGGTCACCGGGAGGCCCGTGACGTCGGCCTTGATCCGGTTCCAGGTACGGAGACGTGCGTCCCCGCCGGAGACCCGGAGCTCGGTGACCGGGGCGCCGCCCCGGGTGAGCAGCGCGAGGTGGGTGCGGATCGTCATCGCCACGCCCTCCAGGACGGCGCGCGCGATCTCGGCCCGGCCATGGCGGAGCGAGAGTCCGGTGACCGCGGCACGCAGGTGCGGGTCGATCCGCTCCCCTTCGCCGAGGACAGGGAGGGCGAGGAGGCCGTCCGAGCCGGGCGGGACCGTGGCCGTCTCGGCATCCAGGAGCGCGTAGTCGCGGGGGCCTGCGTGGCGGCGCCGCCCGCCGTAGAGGAGATCGGCGGCCCAGGCCGCTGCGGCACCCGTCGTATTGATCCCCGTCTCGGTCGTGAACATCCCGGGGATGACGTGGGGGTAGTGGGTGACGAGGATCTCCGGGAGCGGGGCGGGCGTGGCGGCGTTGAGACAGGTGGACGAGCCGGCCATCTCGCTCACGGGACCCGGGGTCACGACGCCGCCGCCGAGCGCGCAGGCCTGGCTGTCCGCACCACCGAGGACGACCGGGGTGGACGCGGGCAACCCGACACGGGCAGCGATCACGGGCCGCAGCGTCCCCACGACCTCCCACGAGGGCCGGACCGCGGGCCACAGCGAAGCCGGCAGGTCGAGCGTGTGGAGGAGCTCGGGATCCCAGGCTCGGGCGCGGAGGCCGAAGAGAAGGGTCGCGGCCGCGTGGCTCCCGTCCGTCGCGGCCTCCCCGGTCAGCTCCAGGAGCGCAAGGTCACGCGGCTGGAGCGCGAGGGCCGCCTCGCGGAGCCGTTCCGGCCGGTGGCGGCGAAGCCAGAGGAGCTTCGGCGCGATATGGAAGGCCGCGGGGAGATGGCCGGTCCGCTCGTGGATCCAGGCATCGCCGAAGCGCTCCCGCATCCAGGCCGCCTCCGCCTCGGCGCGGTTGTCGCGGTACATCAGGCCGGGGCCCGTGGGGCGTCCGCGTGCGTCCACGAGGCAGATCGTGGGGCACTGCCCGGTGAGCCCGATCCCGAGGACACGCCGGCGCGGGCCGATCTCGCGCACGAGCGCCGCCAGCGCGCCGACCGCCGCCGAGCGCCACTCCCGGGGATCCTGCTCGGACCAGCCGGGCTCCTCGCCGGTCGTGGGATACGGCCGGCGCGTCTCCAGGAGCCGCCGGCCCGCGAGATCGAAGGCAGAGGCACGCGCCGCGGAGGTCGCCACGTCCACGGTGACGAGGAGCTCGGCGGGAAGGTCACGGCGCTCCACGGGCGCCTCTCCGGACGTCATCGCGCCTCCCTCCCTACGCCGCGCCGATCCGGTCGGTCGCCCGGAGGAGGAGGACAGTGAGGAAGACGATCGCGATGAGCAGGACGATCGAGCCCGCCGCCGCCTGGCCGATGTCGAGCGGGCCGGCCAGCCCCGTCCGCCAGATGAGGAAGCTGAGCGTCTCCGTCGCCGTCCCCGGGCCACCGCGAGTGAGGATGTAGACGAGGTCGTACGTCTTCACCGCGGAGACGAGGCGGATGAGGACCGCCACCACGATGATCGGGGCCATGAGCGGGATCGTCATGTGGACGAGCGAGCGGATCGCCCCCGCCCCGTCCACCCGGGCGGCCTCCAGCGGCTCACGGGGAAGCGCGGAGAGCCCGGCGTAGAACATGAGGACAAGGACCGCCGTCTCGTGCCACACATCCACGGCGATGATCGTGGGGAGGGCAAGGTTCGCGTCCGCGAGCCAGGCCATCTTCGGGATCCCGGCCAGCCCGAGGACCCAGTTCAGGATCCCCAGGTCGGGGTGGAGGATGAGCCGCCACGAGAGCCCCACCGCCACCGGGCTGAGGAGGAGCGGCACCATGAGGATGAGCAGGTAGATGCCGCGGAAGCGGAGACCCGGCAGCGTGAGCAGGAGCGCGAGGCCGAAGGCGATGACGGTCTCGAGGGTGACGACGGAGACCGAGAGGACGATCGTGTTCCACGCCGCGTTCCCGAACGCGTCCGAGCCGAGGAAGCTCGTGTAGTTCTCCAGGCCGATGAAGGGGCGCGAGAGGTCCGCGCCGGAGAGCAGGAAACGCTGGAAGCTCCCCACGAGCGCGTAGACGAGCGGGAAGCCGTCCACGAGCAGGAGCGCCACGAGGAGCGGCACGAGGAACCGCCAGCGCATGGCGAGGCCGCGGCTGCGGTCGCCGGGGAGCTGGGCGGCGGTCACGGGCTCACCGGGTGTGGCGCAGGGATCACCGGATGGGCACGGGATGCCGCCCCACGGAGGGGCGGCATCCCGGCCCGAACCGGATGCGTGGTCCTACTCGTCCGCGAGCTCGGCGAGCTTCGCCGCGATCGCGTCCAGCGCCTCCTGGGGCGACTTCCGCTTGCTCGCGGCCTCGGAGAGCTCACGACCGAGGGTCGCGACGAGGTCCTGCTGCTTCGTGATCAGCGGCAGGCCCTTGCCCGCGCCGAGGATCTCGGCGGCCTTGGAGAGGTACGGGAAGAGGGCGAGGATCTCCGGGTCGGAGTAGAAGGCGCCGTAGATCGGCGATCCACCCTTGAGGGCCCGGGCGCGCGCGACCGGCTCGCTCGTGACCCACTTGACGAACTCCCACGCGGCATCGGGGCTCTTCGCGCTCTTGGGCACGCCGAACGACCAGACGCCGACGTTCCCCTGGTGGGTGCCGGGCATCGGGGCCACATCCCACAGGTCCACGACCGCGGAGACATCCGGGTTCTGGAAGAGCCCGGCGAAGATCGTCACGTAGGTGACCATCATCGCGGCGCGGCCTTCCGCGAAGGTCGCGGACGCATCGTCCAGGTTCGCGCCGGCGGCGCCGGTCTGGGCGGCGTTGTCGATGAGGTCGAGGTACTGGGCGAGCGCCTTCTGGCCGATCTCGTCGTTCACCGCGGGGGTCTTCAGGTCCTCCGCGTAGAGGTCGCCGCCGTTCGCGAAGAGGAAGTTCAGCCACTCCATCGCGATCGGATCGGTGGGGGCGCCCTGCATCGCGAGCCCGTAGATCTCGTCGGTCTTCAGGCTCTTCGCGTACTCCACGAACTCGTCCATCGTCTCGGGGATCTCGATGCCGAGGTCCGTGCGATAGACGATGCCCATGGGGTACGGGTAGTAGGGGATGTAATAGGTCTGACCGTCGACCCGGCCGTTCACGTCGAAGGAGGCGGGGATGATCCCGGAGAGGTCGACCGCGTCGCGCGCGATCCACTCGTCGAGCGGGAGCATCCAGCCGGAGCGGGCGAACTCACCCGGCCAGTAGTAGTCCACCGCGACCACGTCATAGCTGCCCGAGCCCTCGGGGCCGGAGAGCTGGGGGACGAGCTTCTCGTACATGTTGCTGTACGGGACGAGCTCGAAGACGACCTTGATCCCCGTCTGCGCCTCGAACTCCGGCAGGAGGTCGGCGATGTACTGGGTCTCGGTGAGGTCCTCCATCAGGATGTTCAGCGTGGTGCCGGCGTACGGCTGGTCCTGGGCGACGGCGACCGAGGACCCGGCCATCCCCGCCACGAGGGCCACCGAGAGCGCCCCGGCCACGAGCCGGCGCGCGGACCCGCTCCGCGATGAGCTGCGAACCATCTCTCCTCCTTGCTGCCCCGCACGCCGGGATGGCATGCGATGAACGACCTACTTCACGGACCCGAAGGTGAGCCCGGTGACGAGATAGCGCTTGACGAGGAACGTCAGCGCGATGACGGGGGCGCTCATCAGCACCGTGGCCGCGGCCATCGGTCCGATCTGCGTCCCCTGCTGGGTGATGAGCCCGACGAGCGCGACGGGGAGCGTGCGCGACTCGAGGCCGGTGAGGATGAACGCGAAGAGGAACTCGTTCCAGGCGAGGACGAAGCTGAAGATCCCCGCGGCGATCAGCCCGGGCCGCGCGATCGGCACGACGATCCGGGTGAGCACGGTGAGCCGCGAGGCCCCGTCCACGAGCCCGGCCTCCTCGATCTCCACGGGCAGCCCGCGGAAGAACCCGATGAGGATCCAGACCACGAACGGCAGGTTGAAGGAGAGGTACATGACCGCGAGGAGACCCTGGCTGTCGAGGAGCCCGAGGTCCCGCGCGATGATGAAGATCGGGATGACGAGGGTGATCGCGGGGAGGATCTGGGTGGCGAGGACGCCCACCCGCACGAGCGAGCCACCGGTGCGCCAGCGCGCGATCGAGTAGGCGGCGGGGACCCCCACGAGGAGGGCGAGCGCCGTCGAGACGAGGCCGATCCCGAGGCTGTTCGCGAAAAAGGTGAGGAAGCCCTTGTCCACGAGGACCGCCTCCCAGCTATCGAGCTGGATCGGGGCGCCCCACTCGGGAGGGATGTGATACGCCACGCGCCGGGAGACGATCGAGGTTCGGACGATCCAGAGGAGCGGGAGGAGGATCGCCAGCGAGGAGGCGATGAGCACGACGTGCGCGCCGATCCGACCCGGGTCGAGCCGGCGCCGCGCTGCACCCGCAGGCGCCGTCACGCGGAGCACCGTGCGGCCATGAACGCCCTCGTCGCCTCCATCATCCCTTCCCACGAGACACCGCAGCGGTCACCGGCCCGCCGCGACACCCCCCGGCCGCGGACGGTGACAGATGGGCGCGGTCGGTGTCAACGCCGCACGGGCGGCCGGGGGGCGCGGCGGACGCTATCGTCCCCGGGGAACGGATCCCCGGGCCGACCGGAGCCGGGGCCGATCGGGGGTGAAAGGAGTCGGGATGCGGCTGGCGGACCGGGTGATCGGGATCACGGGTGGCGGAACGGGGATCGGGCGGGCGTGCGCGCTCGCGTACGCGGCCGAGGGCGCGGTCGTGGCCGTGACGGACCTCGGTGACGGGGCCCGCGCGGTCGCGGAGGAGATCATCGCGGCGGGTGGGCAGGCGAGCGCGTGGACGCTGGACGTCACCGACCGCTCCACGATCCAGGGCGTCATCGACGCGATCGTCGCCCGGCACGGGCGGATCGACGTCTGGCACAACAACGCCGGCGTGAGCACGATGGGCCGCTTCCTGGAGCTCACGGAGCGGGACTGGGACCTGAACATGGATGTCAACGCCAAGGGCGTCTTCAACTGCTCCCAGGCGGTCGTCCGGCAGATGGCGGCGGCGGGCGGTGGGAAGATCATCAACACGGCCTCGATGGCGGGGCGCAAGGGGGCCGCCGCCTTCCTTCCGCACTACGTGGCGAGCAAGTTCGCGGTCGTCGGCCTCACCCAGGCGATGGCCGCCGAGCTCGCCGCGGTGGGGATCACGGTGAACTCGATCTGCCCCGGCTACGTCTTCACCGGGATGCAGCACCGCGAGGCGGACTGGGAGGGCTCGCTGCGCGGCCTCTCCGCGGACGCGGTCCGCGACCTGTACATCGCGGACACCCCGCTCCGCCGCCTCGAGCAGCCCGAGGATGTCGCGAAGGTGGCGGTCTTCCTCGCCTCAGCGGATTCGGACTTCATCACCGGCGCGGCGATCGATGTGAACGGCGGAGCCCACATGGCATGAGCGGGGTGCCCCCGAT
>JAFMJV010000036.1 GCA_017853275.1 Chloroflexota bacterium | reverse complement strand
CCGGCGTTCATGCTCCGCAGGCCCGCCGCGCGGCCACCACGACCTCGGAGGCCTCGCCGTCCGCCAGGCCGTCCGGGTAGAAGCGGACCTGACCCTCGAACGCCTTCCCCTCCCAGGTACAGACGATCGGGTCGCCCGCCTGGAGCCGGTTGACGAGCTCGAAGGCCGTAAGGCCGGCATCCGGGCCGACCTCCACCTCCACGTGCGGCCCCGGCCGGCCCATCGCCCCGGGGACCAGGTGCCCGTCCACGCGCCGGGCGTGGAGGCCGCGGATCCCCGCCAGCCCGCTCGCGATCTCGTCCGCGTATCCGCCGAGACGCGCCGCCTCCGCCGCGAAGTCCCGGCGGACGTAGGCACGCAGCGCGGCGATCAGGCCGCAGGCTTCCTCCTTGCCCACCTTGAAGCCGCGTCCGATCCCGTGGTGGGGCGGACCCACGACGACATGGTCCGCGATCAGCCCCCGCGACGGCCACATCTCCGGGTAGACGTCCATGTCCTGGTGCTGGAGGGCGACCGAGGTGATGAGGTCGCGCCGCCCGGCGAGGATCCCGCTCGCCTGCGGTCCCTGGATGTGCTTGCCGCCGGAGAAGCTGACGAGGTCGGCGCCGATCTCGAAGAAGCGGCGCAGGTTCGCGGCCGGCGGGAGGGCCATCGAACCGTCCACGATGACCGGCACGTCGTGGCGATGGGCGATCGCCACCACGTCGGCGAGCGAGAGGTTCGCGTGCTCGTCCGAGCCGAGGTAGAAGACCGCGGCGGTCCGCTCGCCGATCGCCTCCTCGATCTCGTAGGCGAAGGTCCAGTCGTTGAAGCCGACCTCCACGAGCCGGGCGCCCGCGAGACGGAGCGCGTGGTCGTAGTCGTTCCGGTGCCGGCGGAGGAGGACGATCTCGTTGGGCATCCCGTCCGACTGCGGCAGCCGGTTCATGCGGCCCGGGTCGAGCCGCGCGATCGCCGCAGCAGCCGCGAGCGTGAGCCCGGCGGAGGCGCCGGCGGTGACATAGCCCGCCTCCGCGCCGGTGAGCTCGGCGATCACGGCGCCCGCGGAGGCCTGGAGGTCCTCGATGCGCACGAAGAAGGTCGAGGCCTCGACCATCGCCTCCATCACCTCGGCGGAGGGGCGCGAGCCACCCACCTTGGTGGAATACCCGCGCGCGTTGATCACCCGCTTGCCACGCAGCTCCGTCGCGATGCCCATCGACCCTCTCCCTCCGTCCCTTTGCCCGATCCCGTCCCTGTCCGTCCCCTGCCTCACCCGTCTCGCTCAGATGCCCAGCGTCTCGCCTCCATCCAGGTAGAGGTCGTGGAAGGCGATGTGGGCGGCATCCGGTGAGAGCAGGAAGGCGGCCGCGGCCGCGACCTGCTCCGGCCGGCCGATGTGCGCATCCGGGACGCGCGGCCGGAACGCCTCCGGGCTGCCCACGGCCAGGTCGTCCAGGTTCGGGTGATCGGCCATCAGGGCATGCATCATGTCCGACTCCGTGGGGCCGGGCGAGATCAGGTTGATGCGCACGCCGAGCGGCACCGTCTCCAGCGCGAGGACGCGCAGCGCCTGGCGCATCCCGGCCTTGGCCGCCCCGTACGCGATCTGACCCATGCGCGGGAAGCGCCCCGAGATCGACCCGATCGCCACGATCGAGCCCGACCGGCGGGTCACCATCTCGCGGGCATACCCCTGGGCGGTGAAGAAGACGCCGAACAGGTTCACGGCGAAGACCTGGTCCATCTCCGCCCGGGTCGTCTCGAGGGCGGGTCCGCCCAGGTAGATCCCCGATGCGATCGCCACCCGCTCGGCGTCCCGGGAGGCCGCGACGAGCGCGGCGATCGAGGCCTCGTCCGCGAGGTCCACGTGGATCGCCTCCACCGCGAGATCCGCGCGCCGGAGCTCCGCGGCGAGGGCGGCCATCCGCTCGTCCGAGAGGCCGGCGAGCACAAGGCGGCCGGTCCACGGCTCCCGGGCGACCCGGCGCGCGATCGCGGCGCCGATCCCGTGCGCGGCGCCGACGACCACCGTCGTCCCTCGGTCCATGGGGTCCTCCTCACCGTCGGCCGTCCGGCCATCCTGGCCCGCAACGATAGCGGCCGGTGATGGCGCTCCGTCGGCCGGTGGCGCGCGTCCCGCGTGCGAAGGGCAACGTTTTCCCACGCCGGCCACCTCGTATCATCGGGGTCGCTGCGGAACGGCCGTGCGGCGGTCGTCGCGGTGGAAGTCCGCGAGGGAGGTCGGGATGGGCGGGTTCGTGCGCACGCTGACCGGGGATCTCGACCCCGCCGCGCTCGGTCCGACCCTCATCCACGAGCATCTCTCCGTGGACTGGGGGGAGATGCTCGGGCGCCCCAAGGTCCCCGTGGACCGGGCGGCGCTGGCGGACCGGATGGTGGGCAAGATGGAGGCGCTCGCGGCGGCGGGGTTCGGCGCGATGACGGAGTGCACGCCGGTGGGCTGCGGCCGCTACGTCGATCTCTTCGCCGAGGTCGCGCGCCGGAGCCCGGTCCGGATCATCGGCAGCACCGGCTTCTTCCACGAGAGCTGGTGCCCGATCCACCCGATCGCCGCCGCGCTCGACCTGGACGCCCTCACCGACCTCTTCATCCGCGAGATCACCGAGGGGATGGGCGACACGCTCATCCGCGCCGGGCTCATCAAGGTGGCGACCGGGCAGGGGCGGATCAGCCCGGTGGAGGAGAAGATCCTGCGGGCCGCCGCCCGGGCCCGTCGCGCGACCGGCTGCCCGATCATCACCCACCTCACCGACTCGATGTCCCAGGAGCAGCTCGACCTCTTCGCTGCGGAGGGGGTGGGCGCGGACGAGGTGATCATCAGCCACGTGGGGTTCGCGCCGGACGCGATCGCGGAGGCGGAGGGGCTCCTCCGGCGCGGCGCGAACATCAGCTTCGACCGGATCGGCTACCGGGTCTTCCACCCGGACGAGCACTGGCTCCGGCTGGTGGAGCACGTGACCGCGCGCGGCTGGGCCGGGCAGGTCATGCTCAGCCACGACGCCGCGGTCGTCGCCCACGGCCTGGAGATCGCCTCGGGCGAGAACGCCTGGGACGACTACACCTACATCGCGCGGGTCTTCCTCCCCCGGCTGCGGAAGGAGACCCCGGTCACGGAGGAGCAGATCCACGCCATGCTCGTGCTCAACCCCCGCCGCGTCCTCACCTTCGCCTGATGCACGACCTCGTCATCCGCGGCGCACGCGTCGCGGACGGGACCGGTGCCCCGCTCCGCGCCGCGGATGTCGCCGTCGCCGGCGGCCGGATCGTCGAGGTCGGCCGTCTCACGAGCACGAGCGCCCGGCGGCGGATCGACGCCGACGGGCTCGTGGTCGCCCCCGGCTTCATCGATCTCCACGCCCACTCCGACCTCATCCTCTTCGAGCGTCCGGAGCACGAGCTGAAGACCCGCCAGGGGGTCACGACCGAGCTCCTCGGGCAGGACGGCCTCTCGTACGCGCCGGCGACCCCGCAGGCGCTCGCCGTCATGCGCGACCAGATCCGCTCGATCAACGGCTCGCCGGAGATCGCCTACGACTGGACGACGGTCGCGGGCTACCTCGACCGGCTCGCCGCCGCGCGCCCCGCGGTGAACACCGCCTACCTCGTCCCCCACGGGATCCTCCGGCTCTCCGTCCTCGGCATGGCGGACCGGATCGCCACGGACGCGGAGATCGCGGAGATGGGCGCCATGGCGGCTTCCGGGATGGCGGACGGCGCGCTCGGCCTCTCGACCGGCCTCACCTACCCCCCGGCGCAGTGGTCGGACACCCGGGAGATCGTGGGCATCGCGCGCGCGATCGCCCCCTACCGCGGGATCTACGTCACCCATCACCGCGACTACGGCCCGCGCCTCGTGGAGAGCGTGGACGAGGCGCTCACGATCGGGCGCGAGGCGGGGATCCCCGTCCACTACAGCCACTTCCACATCTCCGGTGCCCCCTGGAAGGGCCGCGCCGGGGAGATCCTCGACCGCCTGGACGCGGCGCGCGCGGCCGGCCAGGACGTCAGCCTGGACACCTATCCCTACCTCGCGGGGAGCACCTTCCTCGGCGCCTGGATCCCGGCCCGCGTCCAGGCCGGCACCCCGGACGAGGTGGCCGCCCGGCTCGCCGACCCGGCGCTCCGGCCGGGGCTGGAGGAGGAGATCGAGCGCGGGCCGCGGACCTACGTCCTCTGCTCGTGGGCCGACTTCCAGATCGCGGGCGTGGCGAGCGAGCGGAACCGGGACCTCGAGGGGCTCCGGATCCCCGAGGCTGCCGCCCGGCGCGGCCTCGCCGTGGGCCGCTTCATCTGCGATCTCCTCGTGGAGGAGCGGATGGACGTGAGCATCCTCGCCTTCACGGGGATCGAGGAGAACGTCCGGCGCGTCATGCAGCACCCCACCTGGACGGTGGGGACGGACGCGATCCTCGTGGGCGGCTCGATCCACCCGCGGGCGTCCGGGACCTACCCCACGATCCTCGGGCGCTACGTCCGGGAGGAGGGGGTCATCTCCTTCGAGCGCGCGATCCGCGCGATGACGGGCGCGCCGGCGGACCGGATCGGGCTCACCGACCGGGGCTACGTCCGGCCGGGTCTGGCCGCGGACCTCGTGCTCATCGACCCCGAGACGGTGGCGGCGCGGAGCACCTACCGGGAGCCGCGGATCCCGCCCGCGGGGCTCCCCTACGTCATCGTCAACGGCGAGCCGGTCGTCTGGGCGGATGCGCCCACCGGTGCCCGGCCGGGCCGGGTGATCCGCGGGGATGGGAAGGGGAGGGCACACGCACGATGAGCACGATCGCCAGCCGGCTCGCGGTCCTGGACGCGGTCCCGGATACGCCCGCCGTCGTCATCGACCGGGGCGTCCTCCAGCGGAACATCGACGCGATGGCCGCGGACGCGAAGGCGGGCGGCAAGGCGCTCCGGCCGCATGCCAAGACGCACAAGATGGTCGCGGTCGCGCGGATGCAGCTCGCGGCCGGCTCGCGCGGCCTCCAGGTGGCCAAGATCGGCGAGGCGGAGGCGCTCCTTCCGAGCGGCGTGGACGACATCTTCATCGGCTACCCGATCGTGGGCGCCGCGAAGATCGCCCGGCTCCTCGCCCTCGCGGAGCGGGTGCGCGTCTCCGTCAGCCTCGATGACCTTGCGGTCGCCGAGCCGATCTCCCGCGCCGCCGCGGCGCGCGGGATGCGCATCCCCGTCCTCCTCGAGATCAACACGGGGATGGACCGGGTCGGCGTCACGCCGGACCGCGCGGTGGAGACCGCCCGCCGGCTCGCCGACCTCCCGGGGCTCGAGCTGCGCGGCGTGAAGACCCACGAGGGCCAGGCGCTCAGCCGCTCCTCCACGGTGGCGGAGACGGAGCGCGAGGCCTACGCCGCGTGCGCCCTCATGGTCGAGACGGCGGAGGCGATCCGGGCGGCGGGGCTCCCCGCGCCGGAGGTCTCGCTCGGCTGCACGGGGACGGCGCGCTTCGACGTCCGCGCCCCCGGCGTCACCGAGGTCCGCCCCGGCACCTATGTCTTCTACGACGCGACCCAGGTCGCACACGGTCAGGCGACGCTCGAGGATGTCGCCGCGTGGGTGATCGCCACGGTCGTCTCCCGGCCGGATGCGGAGCGCGCGGTCGTGGATGCGGGCTCCAAGGTCCTCTCGTCGGACCGCCTGAACCAGCGGGACGCGCCGCCGATCGTCGGCCGGCTCGTCGATCGCCCGGACCACCATGTCGTGCGCGTGAACGAGGAGCACGGGGTGATCGCCACGCCGCCCGGCGCGCAGCTCCGGATCGGGGACCGGGTCGCGATCGTGCCCAGCCACATCTGCCCCGTCGTCAACCTCACGGACGAGGTCCTCGTGGCCGAGGACGGCGCGCTCGTGGACACCTGGCGGGTGGACGCGCGCGGCCGGGTCCGGTGAGCGCGGCGGCCCGGGAGCGGATCCGCGCGCTGCTGGCGCCGCACCCGCGGATCCCGCTCGCCCTCCTCCCCACCCCGCTCGAGCCGCTCCCCCGTCTCTCGGACGCCCTCGGCGGGCCGCGGATCTGGGTGAAGCGGGACGACCTCACCGGCCTCGCCTTCGGGGGGAACAAGGCACGCCAGCTGGAGTACGTCTTCGCCGACCTCGTGGCCCGGAAGCCGGACGTCCTCGTCACGGGCGCGAACATCCAGTCGAACTGGAGCCGCCAGTGCGCCGCGGCGGCCGCCCGGCTCGGGATCCCGATCGTCCTCGTCCTCCGGGACACGGATGACAAGGAGATCACCGGGAACGTCCTCATCGACCACTGGCTCGGGGCGGAGGTGCGCCTCGTGGACGAGCCGGAGATGACGCGGATGCTCCGCTTCCAGATCGACCGGGTCGTGGACGAGCTGCGCGCCGAGGGGCGGAACGCGCTGAAGATCGACCCCTGGGGCGCGAGCGTCCCCTTCGGCTACGTGGGGATGATGGCCGAGCTGGACGAGCAGGTGGAGGCGGCGGGGATCGCCCCCACGCGGATCTGGCTCGCCGCAGCCGGCCCTACCCACTCCGGGATCGAGCTCGGCGCCCGGCTCCTCGGGTGGCCCACCCGCGTCACCGGGATCGCCCCGATCACCTGGAGCGACGCCCCGCTCGACGTGCTCGTGGCGGACGCAGCGAACCGCGCCGCGGAGCTCCTCGGGATCGAGCTGCGCATCCGGCCGGACGAGATCGACAACCGCGATGGCTACGTGGCCCCCGGCTACGGACGCTCGTCGCCGGCCAGCCTGGAAGCGCTCCGCCTGGCGGCCCGGACGGACGCCCTCCTCCTCGATCCCGTCTACACCGCGAAGGCGATGGCGGGCCTCATCGATGCCGTCCGGAGCGGGGAGCTGACCCGCGACGACACGGTCATCTTCCTCCACACCGGCGGTCTCCCGGCCGCCTTCGCCCGCCGCGACGACATCCTCGCCGCTTCCCGGCTGCCCTGAGGGGAGCCCGCCGGCGGGGTGCGGGAATCGGCTTGACGCGGCCGCCCGGGGTCGCCACCATTCCCCGGGGGGAAAACGGTTCCGGACGCCGCATCGGCGGTCCGGCCTGTCGGTCACGGAGGAGGTTGCACCGCATGGATGAGATGTTCCGCCGCGATGTGTCGCGCCGCGGGTTCCTGAAGCGCGCCACGGCGATGGGCTTCGGGGCCGCGAGCCTGCCGCTCCTCGCGACCTACGCCTCGGCGCGCGCGCAGGATGCCGCCGCGCTCACGCCCGCCCCGGTCGGCGAGATGCCCGCCGGCGCGCGTGCGCTGGAGTTCAACGCCTGGGAGTTCCAGCCCGATTCGATCCGCGGCTTCCTCAACGAGTGGAGCGAGGGGTCCGGGATCCCGGTCAACCTGAGCCTCATCCCGAACGTCGGCTACGGTCCGGCGATCCAGACCAAGCTCCAGGGCGGCGCGACCCTCGATCTCTACTACAACTTCTGCTACAACTCGGGCAAGTTCGTGGACCTCGGGATCGCGCGCGACCTCGCCGACCTCCCGGGCGTCAACGACATGCTCGCGGACATGTTCGAGCCCGCGCGGGCACGCCACCAGCTGCCGGACGGCCGCGTCGTGAGCGTTCCCTACTTCTCCGCGGCGCACGTCCTCCACTACAACGAGAAGCACCTCGCGGACAACGGGATCGCGGTCCCGCAGACGCTCCAGGACCAGTACGACGCGGCGAAGAAGCTGAAGGATGCGGGGGTCGCCTCGCCCTACGTCGCGTACTGGATCAAGGAGTTCTGCGAGGAGTACCTGATGGTCTACCTCCTCGCGGAGGGGATCACCCCGTTCGACGACGCCGGCAACCCGGTCTTCGCGGACGACCCGAAGTCGGTCGGCGTGATGGAGTGGTGGCTCGCGATGTTCGCGGACAAGCTGACCACCGAGACGATGCTCACGGATGACCCGATCAAGCTCGCGCAGCTGATGGGCTCCGGCGACGCCTCGTTCTACGTCCTCCACCACTACTTCCTGAAGATCATCCGCGACCTGACGGACGCCCCGCAGAAGGACAACGTCACGATCGCCTACCGGATGCCCGGCGAGAAGGGTGACACGCTCCAGATGGGCGAGGTCATCCAGATGGGGACCCAGACCGGCGACATGACGGATGCCGCCTGGGACCTCATGAAGTTCTACGGCTGGAAGGACAACAGCGGTGAGCTGAAGACCTTCAAGGCGTGGGCGGCCGCCGCGGCGCTCGCCTGCCCCTACCCGGCCTTCTTCGCCGATCCGGACGTGGCCGCCAGCTATGGCGACTACTACGACATGGCGGCGCTCTCGGACGTCTTCGCGACGAAGTCGAGCGTCGTCGGCGCCCGCGCCCTCCCCTGGTACCAGCCGTTCCAGGTGAAGGTCGGCGAGCGGATCCATGCGCTCCTCCTCGGCCAGGCCTCGCCCGCGGACACCGTCAAGGGTCTCGCGGACGACGTCGTCGCCGTCCAGTCCGGCGGCATCTGAGCCGACCGGTCTCCAGGAACCGACGAGGGACGCGAGCCGGCGCGACACGATGACCGCCGACCCGCGTCCGCTCACCCCGCCGACCCACGGCTCCGCTCCGGCGGACCGTGGGTCGCGGCGTTCCAACGACCTCTTCCGGGGGGACCGGCGCCTCGGGCTCCTCCTCGCCTTCCCGGCGACCCTCGCGGTCGCCCTCCTTGTGGGCGGCCCGGCCGTCCAGACGATCCTCTACAGCTTCCAGAAGACGAACCTGAACACGCCCGGCACGTGGGTCGGCCTGGAGAACTACCAGCGCGTCATCGCGAGCCCGAACTTCCAGCACTCGCTGGGCATCACCTTCCAGTACGCGGTGATGTTCCTCGTCCTCTCCACCGCCCTCGGGCTCGCCTTCGCGCTCCTCCTCAACGTCCCGTTCCGGCTGCGCAGCCTGGGCCGGACCCTCCTCATCATCCCGTGGGCTGCACCGTGGCTGATGGTCGGGATCATGTGGAAGTGGTTCATCGACGCCGACGTCGGGATGCTCAACGGCGCGCTCTACCAGGTGGGGCTGATCGACGACTACATCCCCTTCCTCGCGGACACGCGCGTGGCGCTCGTGATGACGGTCGTCGCCGCGGCGTGGCGCCAGGCGGCGCTGACGGGGCTCCTCTTCCTCGCCGCGCTGCAGACGATCCCCCACGAGCTCCCCGAGGCGGCCACGGTGGACGGGGCCGGGCGCTGGCAGCGCTTCCGCTACATCACGCTCCCGTGGCTGATGCCGGTCGGGGTCGTCGTCCTCGTCACGAACACGATCTTCGGCTTCCTCCAGTTCGACGTCATCTTCATCATGACCCAGGGGGGTCCGGGGAACGCCACGGAGCTCCTCTCCATGTACCTCTACAAGGTCCTCTTCAACTTCGCCGAGTACGGCGCCGGCTCCGCGGTCGCCGTCATCCTCGGCCTCATCGCCTTCGGTGTCGGGATGGTCTTCGTCCGGCTCCTCTACCGCTCGGATGCCGGGATGGGGCGCGCGCCCGGGGACGCCTCCTGATGGCCGCCACGGCCCGCCGCGTGCCGGGGACGGCCCCGAAGGTCCCCTGGTACCGCCGGCGCGATGCGCGCCAGACGGTCTTCCTCTACTTCGCGTACCTCGTCTTCGCGCTCTGGATCCTCGGCCCGATCTACTTCACCGTCCAGAGCAGCTTCGCCACGCCCGGGGAGCTGACCGCGCGTCCGCCCCACTGGATCCCCGAGAACTTCACCCTGGACAACTACGCCTCGGTCTTCGGGTCCGCCACGGACAAGTCCGGCCAGTACACCTCCGAGCAGGGCGGGCGGATGTGGAGCGCGCTCCTCAACAGCCTCCTCGTGGGCACCTTCGTGGCGATCTCCAACCTCTTCATCGGCGGGCTCGCGGGCTATGCCTACTCGCGCTACCGCTTCCGGGGGAGCCGGGCGGGCTACTTCTTCCTGCTCGCGATGCGCGTCGTGCCGGGGATCGCGATCATCGTCCCCTTCTTCGCGCTCTTCCGGACGATCGGGCTGATCAACAGCCCGTGGGCGCTCGTGGCCGCCTACAACCTCTTCACGCTCCCGCTCAGCATCTGGCTCCTGAAGAGCTACTTCGACCACCTGCCGCGCGAGATCGAGGAGGCGGCCTTCGTGGACGGGGCCGGCCGGCTGCGCACGATCTTCCTCATCGTCGCCCCGCTCGCCCGGCCGGGCCTCGTCGCCACCGGGCTCCTCGTCTTCCTCGAGGCGTGGAGCGAGTTCTTCTACGCCGTCGTCCTCACGAACAACCTGACCGTGCCGCCGCTCCTCGCCAGCTATCAGAGCCTCCAGACCTTCACCTGGAACACGCTCGCCGCGGCCACGGTCATCTCGCTCATCCCGCCCGTCCTCCTCGCGGTCATCTTCCAGCGCTACATCGTGAGCGGCCTCTCCACGGGAGCGGTGAAGTGAGCCGCCGCATCCGCGTCGGGGTGATCGGCGCAGGGCACTGGGCCGTGAGCACCCATCTCCCCGTCATCGCGGCGGACCCGGAGGTGGAGCTCGTCGTCGTCGATCGCCGGAACGGGGACCTCGCGCGCGAGATCGCGCAGCGGTTCGGGGCCGCGCACGCCACGTCCGACTGGCGGGAGGCGCTCGCGCTCGGCCTCGATGCGGTCGTCGTGGCGAGCCCGCCGAACGTCCATCGCGAGCAGGTGACGGCGGCGATCGCGTCGGGTGCGCACGTCCTGTGCGAGAAGCCCTTCGCGATCCGTGCGGAGGACGCCTGGGCGATGGCCGATGCGGCGCGGGTCGCGGGGCGCCACCTGCTCATCGCCTTCGGCTGGAACTACATGCCGCTCGTCACCTCCGCGCGCTCGCTGCTGCGGGAGCGCGGGATCGGCCGCGTGGAGTACGTGAACATCGCGATCAACGTGGCCGTCCGCGGCCTCCTCACCACCGGGGAGCCGTACAACGCGGCGAAGGGCGGGGTCCGCCCCCAGGCGGAGACCTTCGTGGAGCCCGCGGTCTCCGGCGGCGGCACCGCGCCGGTGACGATGAGCCATGTCTTCGGGATGGCGGAGTTCCTCACCGGGCTCGATGCCCGGGATATCCACTGCCGGACGGTGGAGGTCCGGCCGGGGCTCGATCTCCACGACGTGATGAGCGTGGGTTACGCCGGCGGTGCGATCGGTGCCTTCGCCGGGACCGCCTCCCATGCATCGGTCCCCCGCGTGGAGTGGCACGTGGCGATCCACGGGACCGGCGGTCAGCTCGTCCTCGACTCGAACCACGACGAGGTCGCCTTCGGACCCGCGGAGGGCGAGCTCGTCCGGGCGGAGCTTCCGCCGGGGGCGGGTGTCTACGATCCGCGCGGCCCGATCCGCGAGCTCCTCGCCGTGGCCAAGGGCGGCGCCCCCACGGATGCCAGCCCCGCGACGATGGGCGCCCACACGGTGGAGCTCGTGGAGGCCGCGCTCCGGAGCGCGGCGTCCGGCCGCGTCGAGCCCGTCCCGGCGCACCGGCCGGGCTGGGCCTGACCGGACCGATCCCGCGGCCCGTGCGCGGGTCTGTCACCCTCCCGCGGTGATCCAGCGCCCCTCGATCGACCGCCGGCGCGCGCTCCTCGTCGCCGCCATCCTCGGCCTCCTCGTCGTCGTGCCCGCCCTCGGCGTGGCGCTCGGCGGCCCCCCGGGGCTCTTCCGGGCGGTCATGGTCGGCGCGCTCGCCGCCTTTCCGGCCACGATCCGGATCGGTCCGAGGGACGGCTTCCTGGCCACCCTCGCGGCCGTGGGCTCTGCGCTCGTGGCGCTCTCGCTTCCGCCGTTCGTCCCCGTCATCGCCCTGTGGATGGCGATCCTCGGCGTCGCCGCCGGGCTGGCCACCGGCCGCGGTCGCCAGCCCGTCCTCCTCGGCGCCCCGATCGCCGTCGCCTTCGTCCTCGCATCGGAGGCGGCCTCGGGCGGTCCCGTCGCCTGGCTGCCGGTCCTCGCCGGGACCCTCGTGGGTGGGCTCTGGTTCACGGCCGCCGCCGCCCTCATCCTTCGCGGACGCACCGGGACGGGGGTCCCGGTCGCCCCCGGACCCGTGGCGGTCCGCTACGCGGCCGCGCTCGGGATCTCGCTCTTCGCCGCCGGGTGGCTCATCGCGGCGGCCGGGGACGGTCACGGCTACTGGCTCGTGAGCGCGATCGTCGCCGTCTTCCAGCCCGACCCGGTCGCCACGCGCCGGATCGGCTTCACCCGGGTCATCGCCACGGTGGCGGGCGCGGTCGCCGGGGTCGCGCTCGTCCTTGCCGATCTTCCGCCGGGTCTCCTCGTCCTGGTCGTGTTCGCCGCCGCGGCGATCGCGCTCTACGAGCTGCTCGGCGGCCACAGCACCGGGCGGGCCTGGATCACCCTTGCGATCGTTGCCATGGGTGGACAGGCGGACGGGTCCACCGATGTCGCCTTCGTGCGCGTGACCGCGACCGTCGTGGCGGTCCTCCTCGTCCTGATGGCGATCCGCCTCGTTCCGGTCCTCCCCGGGGACGGGAGTCCGGGAGCGGAGGGTCGCCGGGAGGATCCCGCGGCCTAGCTCCGGCCGCGCAGGTCCCGGCCCACCTCGGCCGGGACCCGGCGGGACCTTCGGGTCGGTCGTCGGCGGCGTCCGTCCCCGGCTATCCTCCGGGTGCCCCCGCCCCGCAAGAGGGCGGTCACCGGAGGCCCCATGTCGCTCCGCCGCGTCGCGGCTACGGTCGCGCTGCTCCTTCTGGCTCTCCCGAACCTCGCCCTCGCCGGCGGCGTCGCCTACAACCCGGGCGATCGGGATCTCGGCACGGCCGGGCGCTTCCGCTATCGCGTGGACACCGCGGCGTACGGCGGGGCTCGCTTCGGGGAGGCGTTCGCCGGCTGTGGCGGGCAGGGATGGCGGGCGATCGGCGGGGGCGCGGCGGTCCTGGGAGACCCGGACGCCTCCTGGCTCGCCGTGACGCGATCGGGCGATTCCACGGTGGACGTGGACACGGACCGGGACGATGGCTGGGAGGCAGGTGGCTTCGGCGAGGGCGGGGAGGGCGTCCGCAGCTGGTCGATCTGCCTGCGTGACGACGCGGTCGGCCTGGCCTACGCACGGAGCGAGCTGCCGGATGGCGCGGCCTCTCGGTACGGCAGCGCGGAGTGCCCCACGGACGCGTGGGCGATGGTCTCCGGCGGGGGCCTGATCGCCACGACCGGGAGCTGGCTCGCCGCCTCCTGGCCCGCGGACGACGCGGACGCGGATGCGACGCTCGAGGACGCCTGGTGGATCTCCGCGTGGGACACCCTCGGCGGGATCGGCGGGCTCTACGTCTACGGCGTCTGCGCGATCGGTGCCGGCCCTCTCACCACGCGCCACGGTGCCGAGAGCGCCGCGGATGCCGGAACGACGACGACCGTGGAGGTCCGCTGCACCCGGAAGACCCACGTCGTGGGCGGCGGTGCCTGGATCGAGGGGACGGCAGCGGAGGTGCGGCTTCTCGCGTCCGGCCCGTTCGACGGACCGGACGCGGACCGGACGCCGGATGACGGGTGGCGGGTCCGCCTCCACCGGCTCCCCGGGACGCCGGCCGGGTCGGCGAGCGCATGGGCGACCTGCCTCCCATGACGACGCGGCCGCTCGCCCCGGTCTCGCTCCGGGATCTGAAGGACGTGGACCCGTACCCTGCCTACGAGGCGATCCGCGCGGCGGGCCCGGTCACCTGGGACGAGGGGATGCGCGCCTGGCTCGTGGTCACCCACGCCGGCTGCACCTTCGTCCTGCGTAACGAGGATCTCTTCGCCGAGCCCACCGGCGGGCTGCCGGACGCGGAGCGGATCGTGGGCCGGCGCGACATCCGATCGCTCCTCGGAGACGACCACGCGACCCTCCACCGCGCGGTCTCCCATGCCTGGCGTCCGGAGCCGATCGCGCCGCTCGCGGACGGGGCGGTCCGGCCGCTCCTCGGCGAGCGGATCGCCGCGGTCGCCGGACGGCCCACCTTGGAGCTCTACGAGGAGCTCGCCCGTCTTCTCCCGATCGCGGTCATCTCCCGCGTCCTCGGGCTCCCGGACGCCGGCCAGGAGGAGCTCGATCGCGCGAAGACGTGGATGGAGGCGGTCCTCGCCTGGCGCCACTCGTACGGGGAGGACCCCGACGCGCGTGCCGCGGCCGTGGTCGCCACCCGGCAGCTCGAGCCGATCCTCCGCGAGACCGTCCGCGCCCGCCGGGACGCGCCCGCGGAGGACTTCATCGGCCTCCTCTGGTCCGTGGGCCGCACGATCGTGCCGGACTGGGATGAGCAGGACGTCATCGACAACGCGAAGTTCATGTTCGAGGGCGGCTCCGAGACGACCGCCTTCCTCCTCACGACCGCCGTCCACCGCCTCCTGGAGCAGCCCGAGCTCGTCCGTGCCCGGATCCTTGCCGACCCGGAGCGCCTCGATCTCTTCATCGAGGAGGTCCTCCGTCACTCCACCGTCACCCACATGCGCGCCCGCCGGGCGACCCGGGAGGTCGAGGTCGAAGGGGTCCGGATCCCGGCCGGCGATCGCGTCCTCGCGGTCAACGGGGCCGCCAACCGCGACCCGGTCCGGTGGGAGCGACCCGGCGAGATCGACCCGGACCGGCCGCGCCTCCGCGGCCACCTCGCCTTCGCGGTCGGGCCGCGCCACTGCGCCGGCGCCCACATCGCACGGATGGAGGTCCGCGAGGGGATCGCCGGGCTCTTCCGCGCCTTCCCGGACCTCGCCCGGGCTCCCGGCTCCCCCGAGCCCGCGCCGATCGGCTTCGTCTCGCGTTCCTGGCGTCCGCTCCTCCTCGCGCACGCCCCGGTCGCCCCGGAGGTCCTGGCCGCGCGGCTCGCGACGCGCCCGGAGGCGCTGCCCGTGGGTGACTACCGCCCCGGAGCGGGGCTCGCGGAGGCGCGCGGGACGTAGCTCGTCCCGAGGACGATCGTCTCCGGGGGCGCGGCCGGGTCGGCGATATGCCGAAGGAGGATCTCCGCCGCCGCGCGGCCCACGGCCGCCGGGTCGCGCATGACCGTGGCGAGCGGGGGCCGGAAGACGCTCGCGATCGGGTGGGCGTCCGCAGTGACGATCGCCACATCCTTCCCCGGCTCCCGGCCCGCGGTCTCGAGGGCGCGAAGGACGCCCACGAGGAGGCGGGCGCCGCCCACGACGAACGCGGTCGGGGGTGCGGGTCGGGCGAGGAGCGCGCTCGCGGTCCGCTCCCCGTCCTCCGTGGAGAGCTCGATCGCCACCCGCTCCAGGGCGAGCGACGGATCGGCGGCCGCGACATCCGCGAGGCCCGCGGCGCGCTCGCGCGCGGATCGGTAGCGGTCCGGTCCGGTGAGGAGGACGATCCGCCGGTGCCCGAGCGAGACGAGGTGCCGGACGGCGCGCCGGATCCCGTCGCGATGGTCCGAGAGGACGTAGCTCGCCGGGACGGTCGCGGGCTGATCCCCCTCCACGATGCACAGGGGGATCTCCAGGCTCGTGAGCGCCTCCACGGTCGCCGCGTGGGCCTCCTCGACCGGGCACATCATCAGCGCATCCACGCGCCGGGAGCGGAGGACCGCGATGTTCTCCGCGTCCAGCTCCGGGTCGAGCTCCGAGTTCATCACGAGGAGCGAGTAGCCGTGGGCGCGGAGGATCGATTCCGCCCCGGTCGCGATATCCGCGATCAGGTGGTTCGAGAGGTCGTCCGCGATGAAGCCGACGGACCGGGTCTTGCCGCGCCGGAGGCTCTGGGCCAGGACATCCGGCTGGTAGCCGAGCTCCCCGGCCGCGGCGATGACGCGCTCGCGCAGCTCCGGCCGGACGTTCGTCCGGCCGGCCAGGACGCGCGACACGGTGGAGATGCCGACCCCCGCGCGCTCGGCCACGTCGCGGATGCCGACCCTCCGGGACCGCTGGTCTCCTCCCGACGGCTCCATGCGGGGAGTATGGCGTGCGCGGAACCGGTTGACACGGTGGCAGCCCACGTCCTACCGTTTGCGGGAAGGCCGTGGGGAAACGATTTCTCCGCCGATCGGCCGTGAGATCGGCGCATCGCGCGCCGGAGGAGGAGAGGGATGCCGGAGGTTCGGCTCGCCCGTCGCGGAACGCGCGGGCTCGTGGTGCTGGGCGTCATCGCGCTCGTGACGGCGGGGGCGGCCGGACGGCCGGCGGTCCCGTCGGGCGGGGCCGTCCACGATCAGGATGCGGGCTTCACCCCGCAGCGCCAGGGCGGGATCGCGGGTGCCCTTCTGCCGGAGGAGCTCCAGCTCTGGGCGTATGACGCGGAGAGCGGTCGCTACGTCGTCGTCGAGGGCGATGCATCCGCTCCCTACGTGGCGAACCCGCGCCCGCTCCCCGCGGGCGCGAAGGTCGGCTTCGCCGAGGGCTGGGCCGCCATCCCGTTCTCCTTCTCGATCAACCAGCGGGTCTACGCCCTTGGCGCGGAGCACGGCTTCGAGGTCGCCTACTGCGACAACGAGTTCGACGCCGAGAAGGCGGTCGGCTGTGCGGAGCAGATCGCCTCGCAGGGCCCCGCCTTCGTCATCAACTCGAACTGGCAGTCCGGCGCGGCCCCGGCGGTCGCCTCGATCTACGACGCCGCGAAGATCCCCGCGGTCTCCATCGACGTCGTCCATCCGAACCAGATCTTCCTCGGTGCGGACAACTACACCTCCGGCTTCATCGGCGGTGAGGCGGCCGGCCGGAAGGCGGAGGCCGACGGGCGCTGCGCGGACGTCTGGATCCTCCTCGGCGAGAACCCGGGCGAGGGCGAGGGCGCGAACCAGCGGCTGGCCGGCTTCGCGGATGGGGTCCAGACCGTCTGCGGCGCGGTCGCGCCGGAGCGGATCGCGCGCGAGATGTTCGACGCCGGGACCGCCGACCAGGCGCTCACCAAGGCGACCGACTGGCTGACCGCGCATCCCGACGCCGGCTACGTCCTCTCCACCTCGATCGACGACGCGCGCGCGGATGGCGTGGCCAAGGCGCTCACCCAGAGCGGGCGCGAGGGCTACGCGGTCGGGCTCGGATGCGACGACATCGGCGTGGCCTCCACGAAGGCGAGCGCGACGGAGGCGAACCACTTCCTCGGCTGCGTCGCCTACTACCCGGAGAGGTACCCGGACTACGCGATCTCCATCGCCGCCGACCTCCTCGAGGGGAAGGCGGTCCCGCAGGAGGTCCACCTCCAGCACGACTTCCTGGACGGCGCCTCCATCGGCTCCGTCTACCCCTGACCCGGAACCGGATCCCGGACGACCGCCTCCATGGCACCTCTCCTCGAGCTCCGCGGCGTGACCAAGACCTTCGGGTCGGTCACCGCCCTGCGCGACGTGGATCTCGAGATCGGGGCCGCGGAGGCGGTCGGCCTGATCGGGGATAACGGGGCCGGCAAGTCGACCCTCGTGAAGATCCTCTCGGGGGTCTACGCGCCCACGGCCGGCGCGCTCCACCTGGATGGCTCGCCGGTCAGCTTCGGCAGCCCGGCGGACGCCCGGCGCGCCGGGGTCGAGATGATCTACCAGGACCTCGCCCTGTGCGACGACCTGGACGTCGCCGCGAACATCTTCCTGGGGCGGGAGCTGCGCCGGCGGCTCGGCCCGATCCGGATCCTCGATCGGGAGCGCATGGCCGCGGAGGCGGCGCGGATGATCTCCGAGCTCGGCCTCTCCCTCGTCCCCGGCCGTCTCGTGGGGACGATGTCCGGCGGGGAGCGCCAGATGGTGGCGGTCGCCCGGGCGCTCCAGTTCCAGCCGCGGCTCCTGCTCATGGATGAGCCCACCGCCGCCCTCTCCGCGGAGAAGATCCGCGTCCTCCTCGGCCTCGTCGAGGAGCTCAAGCGGCGCGGCGTGAGCATCCTCCTCATCAGCCACCGCTTCACGGACATCCTCCACGTCTGCGACCGGATCGTCGTGGTCCGCCAGGGGACGGTCGTGGGGAGCCTCCAGCCCCATGCCCAGCCGGCGGAGCAGACGATGGCCCGGATGACCGAGCTGATGACCGGCGACCGGGTCTCCGCGGCATGAGCGCCACGACCCGTCCGGTCTCGACGGTCAGCCGGCTGCGCTCGGCGCTCCGGCCGGCCGAGGGTGGCGTCAACCCGGGCCTCGTGGCCGCCCTCCTGATCCTCTTCGTCCTCCTCGCGGTGACCTCGCCCTACTTCCTTTCCTCCACGAACCTCCTGAACATCGGGAAGGCGGTGGCGATCACCGGGATCGTCGCGGTGGGGGAGACGATCGTCATCATCGCGGGCGGCTTCGACCTCTCCGTCGGCTCCACGATGGCTGCGGCGGGGATGACCGCCGCCTTCCTGCTCGGCTTCGGTGTGCCGCTCCCGGTCGCGTTCGCGGCGAGCATCCTGCTCGGCATCCTCATCGGGCTCGTCAACGGGGCGATCATCTCCTACGCCCGGATCAACCCCCTGATCACGACGCTCGCCACGCTCGCGATCGTCCGCGGCCTCGCCTACGTGGTCTCCGGCGGGCGGGAGATCGTCATCTCCGACCCAGCCTGGCTCTCCCTCGGGACCGGCGCGATCCTCGGGATCCCCGTGATGATCGTCATCGTCGCGGTCACCTTCCTTGTCTTCGGCTGGGCGATGCCCCGCACGATCTTCGGGCGCTATGCCTATGCCATCGGGTCGTCCGCGCGGGCCGCCCGCCTCTCCGGGGTCGCGGTGGACCGCTGGCGTCTCGCCTTCTATGTGACCTGCGGGGGTCTCGCCTCGCTCGCCGGCCTCGTCCTCGTGGCCCGGACCGGGAACGCCCAGCCGAGCGCGGCGCTCGGGGTGGAGCTGGACGTGATCACCGCGGTCATCCTCGGTGGGACCTCGCTCACGGGCGGGCGCGGCCGGCTGGCGGGCACGCTCATCGCCCTCCTCGTCATCGGGATCGTGAACAACGGGCTCACCCTCCTCGGCGTGCCCTCCTACTGGCAGCAGGTGGTGAAGGGCGGGATCCTCCTCGCGGCGGTGCTCTACGACGAGCTCCATCGCGGCCGGAGGGACGAGCGGTGAGCGCGGCCCCGCGCGAGCCCCGCGCCCCCCTCCGGATCGCGCGCATCGACGCCTTTGCGGTCCGCTACCCGGAGCCGAACAACGACGGGAAGATCCGCTCCCTCACGCTCGTCCGCGTCACCTCCGCGGACGGTCTCGTGGGCTGGGGCGAGGCGATCACCGGCGCCCAGGAGGTCTCCCTCGCGACCGCGTTCATCGTGGAGCGCCGCCTGGCGCCCCTCCTCCTGGGGAGCGAGATCGCGGATGTCCGGGCGGCCTGGCAACGGATGCGCGACGCCACCTACTGGGATGGCAACGGCGGGATCGTCACCTTCGGGATCAGCGCCATCGACATGGCGCTCTGGGACCTCGCGGGCCACGCGGCGGGCCTCCCCGTCCACGCGCTCCTCGGCGACGCGGTCCGCGACCGCCTGCCCGCGTGCGCCTCCACGATCCTCGCGACGGACGACCTCGACCGGATCGGCCGGGAGTTCTCCGGCTTCGTGGCCCAGGGCTACCGGTACGTCAAGGGAGGCTGGGGCCACGACCTCTCGATCGCCTTCGGCCGCGACGAGCGGCGTGACCTGGCGGTCGCTGCCGCGGTGCGCGAGGCGATCGGACCCGAGACCGAGATGATCCTCGACGTGGTGGCGCTCGCCGGCTGGGATGCGGATCACGCGATCCGGATGATCCGCCGCATCGACGATGGCCAGCGGCTCTTCTGGTTCGAGGACCCGCTCCCGGAGCACGACATCGCCGGGTACCGCGCGATCCGGGCGGCGGTCCGTACGCGGATCTGCACCGGCGAGAAGGGCTGGCACGCCGAGCACTACCGGCGCCTCGTGGAGAGCGGCGCGCTCGACGTGGTGATGATCGATCCCGGCAAGGCCGAGGGGGTGACGGGGACCCTGGGCGTCATCCGCATGGCCGAAGCCGCCGGCCAGGCGTGGAACGCCCACTCGTGGTCCTCCGCGCTGAACACCGCGGCAAGCCTGCACCTCGCAGCGGTGGCACCCGCGACCCTGCTCTTCGAGCTGAAGCCCGTCCCGTCACCGATGCAGCATGAGCTCGTCCGCGACCCGATCGGCCAGGTCGATGGCTGGGTCTCCGTCCCGGCCGGCCCGGGGCTCGGCGTGACCGTGGACGAGGCGTGCGTCCTGCGCTACCGCTTCACCGAGGCGGACCTGGGGCGCTGACCGGCCCCGGTCGTGCGTACGGAAGCGCCGTTCGACCGGAACGTCCGGCGCGGGATGCCGTAGGGTGACGCGATGAGCACCCCCACCTCCCCCTCGCCCGGCGTCCACCATCTCGTCGACATGACGCGGCTCGCGGCCGCGCAGATCGAGCGAGCGAACGAGCAGGCGATCATCGTCTCGCAGACGATGGCCCTCGCGCAGCAGTACGGCCTCTTCGGCTCGCGCGCGGCGCTCGTCGCGTACGCGCGCGCCGTGGTCGGATCGGTGCCGGGGGTCCTTGCCGCCTACGTCGGCTACGAGCCGGACGCGGACGGCCACGACCGTGAGGCAGCCGGCACGCCCGCGCTCGCGGGCGCCTGTGATGAGACCGGGCGCTTCCTGCCCTACGTGGTCCGCCGCAACGCCGCGGATCCGAACGACCTCACGATCGAGCCCCTGCGCGCCATGGAGACGAGCCTCTACTACCGGGGCGTGAAGAACCGCTTCGCGCTGCGCCCCGAGACGGAGGGCGTGACGATCGCCGGGGGCGTGAGCAGGCACTGGTCGGAGCCCGCGCCGAGCGAGGCGGCCCGGACCGCCACGATGGTCACCGAGCCCTACGAGTACCAGGGCCTCCACATCGTGGAGCAGACCCACGCGATCGTGATCGGCGGGCACTTCGTGGGGATCGCGGGCGTGGACCGCTCGCTCTCCTCGATCGGCACCCTGCTGGGCGCCTTCCTGCCCTACGACGATGCGTCCGCGTGGCTGATCAGCGCGCGCGGCCGCGTGATCGCGAGCACCGCCGACCGGTCGCAGGTGATGCGCCCGATCGAGTCCACCCCCATGGCCGAGCTCTTCGCCGCCGTCTACGGCCGCTCGGCCGACGAGCTGACCGCGGCCGGCGCGCGCGTGACCGCCGACCCGGTGACGGGCGCACGGCAGGTCGTCGCCGCACAGCGGCTCTCCAGCGCGGGCTGGACGCTCGTCGTCAGCGCCCCCGAGGCGACGGTCGCCGCCGGCCGATGAGCGATCGGCGGTGCCGGGCGACCGGCACCGCCCCCGTTCAGCCTTCCGCCCGGAGCCAGTCGGGCCGGTCGCGCAGGCCCTGGACCGTCCAGCCGCCGTCCACGACGAGCGTCTGACCGGTGATGTAGCTCGCCGTATCGGAGGCGAGGAAGGCGACGACACCCGCGATCTCGCCCGTCGTGCCGAAGCGGCGCATCGGGATCTCCGTGACCACGTCCGCGAGCGGGATCGAGCCGTCGTCGATCCCCTGCTGGACGAGCTTCGTGAGCACGTAGCCGGGTGCGATCGCGTTGACCCGCACGCCCGATTCCGCCGTCTCCACGGCGAGGGAGCGGGTCCACGCGACGATCGCGCCCTTCGCCGCCGTGTACGGGCCGCGCCCCGGCGAGCCCACGAACGCCGTGGCGGAGGCGACCGAGACGATCGCCCCGGAGCGCTGCTTCTTCATGTGCGGCAGGACGAGGGCGGTCGCGTGGAACATCCCGAAGAGGTGGACGTCGATCACCTGGCGCCAGACCTCCGGGTCGAAGCGCTCGGTCAGGCCGACCCGCTGGATCCCCGCGTTGTTGACGAGGACATCGATCCGCCCCTCCTCGCCCGCGACCGTCGCGATCGCCTCCGCCATCGCCGCGCGGTCCGTGACGTCCGCACGCAGGTAGCGTGCGCCGGGGAGCGGCTCCTCCGGCTCGCCGAGGTCGATCGCCCAGCAGCGGTGCCCCGCCGCGGCGAGCGCCCGGAGGATCGCGTCGCCGATCCCGCGCGCCCCGCCCGTCACGATCGCGACCCGTCCGTCCATCCGATCCTCCCTCGCCTCGAACCCGCTCATCGCCGTCGAGCCCCCGGTCGGCGCTCGCCCCCTTGCACGGTACGCTATCGTTCGAGCCCATGAACGACGCGCCCGCTCAGCGGGGAGCCCGCGGCCTGCGGCTCCGGACCAAGGTCCTCCTCTTCGGCCTCGTCCCCGTCGTCCTCGGCCTTCTCGTGGTCGGCTATCTCATCGCCGTCCTCTCCTTCGACGCGCTCCGCGCGGACGGGGAGGGGACCCTCTACGACCGCGCCGCGCTCGCGGGCGCCCAGGTGAACGCCGCGAACGAGCAGGCGATCGCGATCCCCAAGGCGATGGCGCTCGCGGTCCCGGAGATCCGCACGAACCGCACCGCGCTCCTGAAGTACGCGGAAGCGGTCCTCGCCACGAACCCCTCGCTCCTCGGCGCCTACTTCGGCTTCGAGCCGAACGCCCAGGACGCCACGAGCCTCCTCACCCCGGGGTTGCCGCCGGAATCGATGGACGAGACCGGCCGCTTCCTCCCGTACTTCGTGCGCCGGGACCCGCCCCAGATCACCCTCGAGCCGCTCGTGGGGATGGAGAGCAGCCTCTACTACCGGGGCGTGAAGAACCGCTGGGAGATGCGCCCGGAGACCGAGGGGATCGAGGTTCCCGGTGGCGTCAGCGCCCGCTGGGTCGTGCCGGAGCCGACCGAGGAGGCCCGGATCTCCGTGATGGTGACGGAGCCCTACGTCTACGAAGGGATGCTCATGGTCGAGCAGACCTACCCGATCGTCGTCCGCGAGACCGCGGATACCTTCGGCTTCTGGGGGATCGCGGGCGTGGACCGCTCCCTGGAATCGATCGACCAGGTCCTCCTCGACACCGTCCCCTACGAGGAGCACGGGATCGCCTTCCTCGTCAGCGCCCGTGGCCGCGTCATCTCCGAGGTGAAGGACCGGCAGATCGTGGCGGATGAGCGGCTCTTCACGATCGAGGCGACCGGCATCTGGGCCCCGATCCTCGAGGCGGTCTACGGGAAGTCCAACGCGCAGCTCGAGGAGCTCGGCGCCCAGATCGCGGACGTGGAGGGCTACGGAGCTCTCTACTACACCGGCTACCGCGTCGACTCCACCGGCTGGTACGTCATCGCGATCGCCCCGGAGGCGATCGTGCTCGAGCAGGCGAACATGATCCTCACGACCGTCATCGTGGGGCTCGGCCTCATCCTTCTCCTCGTCGTCCTCATCATGGCCGGGACCGCCCGCTACGTGAGCCGGCGCGTCGCGATCGCCGCGACCGCCGCGGACCGCGTGGCGGCCAACGACCTCACGGTCGAGATGGGCGATGCCGGCGGGGACGAGACCGGCGACCTCCTGCGTGCCATCGGCCGCATGGTGGAGCGGCTCCGGGACGGCGTCCAGCGCCGTCGCGAGCTCACCGTGGACCTCACCTCCACGGTCACCTCGATCCGCTC
>JAFMJV010000035.1 GCA_017853275.1 Chloroflexota bacterium | reverse complement strand
CGTTTACGGCTAGGACTACCGGGGTATCTAATCCCGTTTGCTCCCCTAGCTTTCGCGCCTCAGCGTCAAGATCGGACCAGGAAGTCGCCTTCGCCTCTGGTGTTCTTCCGAATATCTACGCATTCCACCACTACACTCGGAATTCCACTTCCCTCTTCCGCCTTCAAGTGAACTGGTTTCGAAAGCAGTTCCCGAGTTGAGCCCGGGGCTTTCACTTTCGACTTCATTCACCGCCTGCGCGCGCTTTACGCCCAGTAAATCCGGACAACGCTTGCCACCTACGTATTACCGCGGCTGCTGGCACGTAGTTAGCCGTGGCTTATTCCTCGGGTACCGTCATTATCGTCCCCGAGAAAAGTGGTTTACGACCCGAAGGCCTTCATCCCACACGCGGTATTGCTGCGTCAGGGTTTCCCCCATTGCGCAAAATTCCCGACTGCTGCCTCCCGTAGGAGTCTGGGCCGTGTCTCAGTCCCAGTCTGGGTGATCGTCCTCTCAGACCACCTACCGATCGTCGCCTTGGTGAGCCGTTACCCCACCAACGAGCTAATCGGACGCAGGCCTCTCCCGAAGCGCCTTGCGGCTTTGATCGCCCGAATGAACGAGCGATCACATGCGGTATTAGCCACCCTTTCGGGCAGTTATTCCCCACTTCGGGGCAAGTCACCTACGCGTTACTCAGCCGTTCGCCACTAGCGACTCGAGCAAGCCCGAGTCACCCGTTCGACTTGCATGTCTCATGCACGCCGCCAGCGTTTATCCTGAGCCAGGATCAAACTCTCCGAATCGATCTGGTCCGGCCTTGCGACCGTTCCTGGTTCGGGGTTCTACCCGCTCGCATCAAGCAGATTGCTTGCCACTCTTCAACTGTTAAGGTGCGGCCCAGGTGATCCGAGGTCCACCCGGCACGGCCATACAGGATGACACGCTGCAGGGGGACTGTCAAGCCACCGTGGCGACCGTCGTTCCCCGGAGCGTTGACTCTCGGGGGTCCCGACCGGAGGCCGGGCGACAAACGGGAACGATAGCGGGTGTCGGCCGGGCCGTCAAGCGGACCTGCGCATCACCCCGGGACGCTAGATGACGCCGGTCTCGATGAGCGTGATGGCGGCTGCGGCTGCGATCCAGCAGACGAGCGCGAGGAGGACCGAGCCGGGCTCGCCCAGGGGGCCGGTGGCGATCAGGTAGAGCAGCGCAGCGAGCACGAGGGCGGCGGCGGGCTTCACGAGGCGCAGCAGGAGCTCGTTGACGAGGTAGCTCATCGGGGACCCTCCCGGTCTGCATCCAGCGCGCGCCGGCCCTGCAGCGCGCGCACGAGGGTGACCTCATCGGCGTACTCCAGGTCGCCGCCGACGGGCAGGCCGCGCGCGATCCGCGTGACGCTGCCGACCTGGCCGGCGAGCCGTTCCGCGAGGTACATCGCGGTCGCTTCGCCTTCCAGGGTGGGGTTGGTCGCCACGATGACCTCGGCGAATGGCTCGCCCGCGGCGGAGCGCTCGGCGACGCGGGCGATGAGCTCGCGGATCCGGAGACGGTCCGGGCCGATCCCATCCATCGGGCTGATCGCGCCATGGAGGACGTGGTACCGCCCGCGGAAGACGCGGGTCCTCTCCAGCGCGAGGACGTCGAGCGGCTCCTCCACGATGCACAGGCGGTCCGGATCGCGGCCGGGGTCCTGGCAGACGGGGCAGAGCGGCTGGGTGCTGATGTTGAAGCAGCGCTCGCAGAAGATCACCTCGTCGCGGACCGCGACGAGCGCGGCCGCAAGGGCACGGGCCTCCGCCTCCGGAGCGCGCAGGAGGTGGAAGGTGAGGCGCTGGGCGGTCTTGGGGCCGATCCCCGGCAGTCGCGCGAACGCGTCGATGAGCCGGGCGACCGGCTCCACGACCGAGCTCATCGGTCGGTCACATCCCCGGCAGGCGGAGACCCCCGGTCACCCGGGCCATCCGTTCCTCGCCCGCCTTGCGCGCCTTGCCCAGAGCGTCTCCGACCGCCGCGGTGACGAGGTCCTGGAGCATCTCCACGTCCTCGGGGTCGACGACCTCGGGGGAGATCTCGATGGAGAGAAGGTCGAGCTTCCCGGTGACCGTGGCGCGCACGGCACCACCGCCGGCGCTTCCCTCCACCTTCAGCTGCTGGAGCTCCTGCTCGGCCCGCGCCATCTCGGCCTGCATCTGCTGCGCCATCTTCGCCAGGTTCCCGTAGCCCATGGTCCCTCCAGTGCCGCCTGCTCAGCCGATCTCCGCGGGGTCGACGAGGTCTCCCTCGAAGATCCGCCGCGCGTGCGCGATGAGATCCGGATCGGCGCCCTCCGGCTCGGGGAGCTCGAGGTTCGCCACGACGCAGCGTACCCCGAGCGGGCGCCCGAGGACCGCGAGGATCCCCTCCTCGATCGCCGACTTGCGGCGTTCCGCGTGGTCACGCAGGAAGGGCTGCTGCTCCGGGAACCCGAGGATGAGGACGCCGTCCCGGATCTCGACCGGACGGCAGGCGCTCACGATCGGGCGGTTCGCCGGGTTGCGGCCCACGTGGGCGACGATCTCCGGCCAGCGCTCCAGCAGGGCACCGAGGGCCGGATCGCCGGCGGACGGTGCGGGGGAAGCGGCGGGAGACGGGGCGGGAGCGGCCGCGAGGGGCGGGGGCGTGCTCGGGGATGGCGCGCTCTCCGGGGCCGGAGCGGGAGGAGGAGCCGGGGGCGGGGCGGGGGCTGCCGCGGCGGGCGCCGGCGCCACGGCCGCCCGGGGGGCGGGGGCGGAAGGCTCCGCAGCCGGGGCGGAGGCTGCCGGGGGCGGGCTCACCGGCGGCATCCGGACCGGCGGGGGCGGCTCGGTGGCCGGAGCCGGCGGAGCAGCCGCGGGGGGCGGGGTGCCCCGGGCCGGTGTGGCGGCGGGCTGCGGGGGACGTGACGCGGAGGAGGGATCGGTCGCGGAGAGGAGCGCGAGCTCCAGCTGCCAGCGCTCGCCTCCGGGAGCTCCGCGACCCCCGTCCACCCCCGTGAGCCGCCGGGCTGCGGCGATGAGAGCCGGTCCGTTCTCGGCGGCGCCCGGGCCGAGCGCCGCGACGATCCGCTCCCGGAGGCGGACGACGACCTGGTCCGCGAAGCCGGCGAGATCCCGTCCGTCGGCCTCAAGGCGCTCGAGGACGGCGATCCCCGCCAGCGGGTCCCCGCCGGCGAGCGCATCGATGAACCCGTCCACGAGCGTGGCGTCCGCGACCCCGAGGAGGTCGCCGACCACCGTCGCGGTGATCGGGTCGGCCTCCCCGGCGAGGACCTGGTCGAGCATCGACTCCGCGTCCCGCATGCCTCCCGCCGCGAGACGGGCGATGAGCGCGATCGCCTCCGGTTCCGCGTGGCGCTCCTCCGACGCGAGGATCCGCTCCAGCTTCCCGGCGATCTCGGCGGGCGTGAGCGGGCGGAAGGTGAAGCGCTGGAGGCGGGAGACGACGGCCGGCCGGATCTGGCCGGGGTCCGTGGTGCAGAAGATGAAGAGGACGCCGTCCGGCGGCTCCTCCAGCGTCTTCAGGAGGACATCCCAGCCCTCCTTGATCCGCTGGACCTCATCGATGATGAAGACCTTGCGCCGCAGGTCCGCGGGCGCGGTGTAGACGCGGGGGAGGAGCTCGCGCATGTCGTCCACGCGGTTGTTCGACGCGGCATCGAGCTCCACGACGTCGAGCGCGCGGCCTTCACGGATCGCGGCACACGGCTCACACGCGTCGCACGGCTCTCCGTCCCGGGGGTCCAGGCAGTTCACCGCCTTGGCGAGGATCCGGGCCATCGAGGTCTTGCCGGTGCCGCGCGGGCCCACGAAGAGGAAGCCGTGCCCCAGCCGTCCGAGCCGGACCGCGTTGCGGAGCGTCTCCACGGGGGCCCCCTGGCCCACGATCTGGGAGAAGGTCTGGGCACGGAAGCGCCGGTAGAGCGCGCGGTGCCGGGGCCCGGCAACGCCGGACACCGTCTCGCTCGTCATCCGCGCCTCCGCATACGCCGGCGCTCGCCGGAAGGGAAGGAAATGCCGTGCACCCACCGTCGACCGATGACGCTCGTGGGCCCATCGAAACGAACGACTCGGACCAGGCCGTTCCGCGGCACCCGGCGGTCAGCGCTTAACGCTGCTTCCTTCCGGACCTGACGTGGTTCACGCGCCGTCGCTGCGCGGGACCCGGTCCTCATCATCGATCGCTCCGCCGGCTTCCGCGAACGCGGGCCTCGGGTGGGGATTCAGCCCTGCTGGAGCGGATTGCAGGTACAGGGCACCGCTGGCTCCCCGCCTAGCACGGCTTGCGGATGATACCCCGGACGGGGGAGGAAGGGGGTGGCGGAGAGGGAGGGATTCGAACCCTCGATGGGTTGCCCCATACCGCATTTCCAGTGCGGCGCCCTCGGCCACTAGGCGACCTCTCCGCGGGCGGCGATCCGGCCGTGCCGGTCACCCACCGGGGCCGCGCAGGCCCGGTGCTGGATGGCGGAGAGGGTGGGATTCGAACCCACGGTGCTTTCGCACACCGCTTTTCGAGAGCGGCACCATCAACCACTCGGACACCTCTCCGCGAGAGAGGATAGCAAAGCGGCGCGTCCCGGTCCGGCGGAGGGGATCCCCCCTCAGGAGATGGCGCGCGTGCGCGCTGCCGGGCGATCGTCCAGGTCCGGCCGGAGCTCCGCCGCGCGGTCGCGCAGGATCCCCGAGACGATCCGCAGGCCGCGGACCCGGCCGGGCGGGACGGGGAGCTGGAGGGCGCCGCCGCAGGCGCCCGCGCGGGGGTCGGGGATCGCGAAGACGACACCGTCCGCATCCGCGGCGAGGAGGGCGCCCACGCACATCGCGCAGGGCTCGGCGACGCAGAAGACCGTGACGCCGGCCAGCGATCCCCGTCCGAGCCGCCGCGCGGCAGCCCGCACGACCCCGATCACCGCGTGCGCCGTCGGATCGCCGGTCGTGGCCACGCCGTCCCTCGCGGTCGCCACGAGGGCCTCGTCCAGGATCGCCACGGCACCGTCCGCGAGCTCCCCACGGAGGGCGGCCTCCTCGGCGGCGGCGATCGCAGAGCGCATGTGCGCTTCGTAGTTCACGGGACGGAATCCTACACCGCGGGGGGTCCCGCGCTACCATCGGGCCGATAGCCCACGCCGACGCGGCCGAGCCGGCCGACGCGGCCGACCAGCGCGCGGAGCAGACCGATGAGCAAGCCTCGACGGATCGGGATCCTCACCGGGGGCGGCGATGTCCCCGGCCTCAACAGCGTGATCAAGAGCGTCACCTACCGGGCGACCGACCTCGGCTACGAGGTGATCGGGATCCGCCGGGGCTGGGAGGGCCTGACCCACCAGCGCCCGGGGGCCGAGCTCGACCCCGCGTACATCATCCCGCTCGACCGGGTGAACACCCGGGCCATCGACCGGACCGGGGGGACCGTCCTTCACTCCTCGCGCACGAACCCGCGCAAGATGAAGGCGGAGCGGCTCCCGGCTCACCTCGCGCCGGAGCGGGCCGCCACGATGGCGACCGGGGACGGGATCTACGACCTCACCCCCGTCGTCCTGGACAACATCGAGCGGCTCGGCCTCGATGTCCTCGTCCCGATCGGCGGCGACGACACCCTGAGCTTCGCCCAGACGCTCTCGGACCACGGGGTCCCGCTCATCGCGATCCCCAAGACGATGGACAACGACGTCCAGGGGACGGAGTACTGCATCGGGTTCTCGAGCGCGGTCACGCGCGCGAAGGAGCTGATCAACCGCCAGCGCACCACGCTCGGCTCGCACGAGCGGGTCGGCGTCTTCCGGATCTTCGGGCGCAACGCGGGCTTCTCCGCGCTCTACACCGCCTACGTGACCTCGGCGCGCTGCCTCATCCCGGAGGCGCCCTTCGATCTCGACCACCTGTGCCGCCTGATGGTGGAGGACCACCGCGCGAACCCCAGCCGCTACGCCTTCGTCATCGCGGCGGAGGGCGCGATCTGGGAGGGCGGGAAGATCCAGGAGGTCGGCGAGGCGGACGCCTTCGGCCACCGCCACAAGGCGAACATCGCGGAGATCCTCGCCGCGGAGATCAAGGCACGGACGCGGATCGAGACGGTCTTCTCCGAGCTCACCTACGACCTGCGCTCCGGTGAGCCCGATTCGCTCGACCAGATGGTCGCGATCACCTTCGCGAACGTCGCGATGGACCTCATCGCGGACGGGGTCCACGGCCGGATGATGGCGATCGTGGACGGCAAGTACGCCCACGCTCCCCTCCCCGACCCGAAGCTCGGCGCGCGCAGCGTGAACGTCGGCAAGATGTACAACGCGGAGCGCCTGCGGCCGATCTACGGCGGCCTCCTCGGTCACCCGCTCCTCCTCGGGGAGTCGCTGGGGACCCGGGCCTGATCCCGGGCGGGGAGCGGCCCCGGATGGCCGGCCTCCTGGCACGGGCCGGGGTCGTCCTCGCCGTCGCGCTCCTCGCCCTGATCGCGTTCACCGCGGAGCCCTTCGACCCGATCGGGCTCGGCCCCGGGCAGGATGCGCGCGCCTACTGGAGCGCGCCGCTCGACGATCCGTACGCGGGGAGCATCGTGGGCGCGGAGAGCGCGTACCTCTACTCGCCTGCCTTCCTCCAGGCGCTGGCACCCCTGCGGATCCTTCCCTGGACGCCCTTCCTCGTCGCGTGGACCGGCCTCCTCCTCCTCGCGCTCCGGGCGCTCTCCGGGCCGCTCCTCTTCGCGCCCCTCGTCGTCCTCACCTTCCCGGAGCTGTGGGGTGGCAACATCACGATCCTCCTCGCGGGCGCGGTCGTGCTCGGCTTCCGGGCGGCGGGCGCGTGGGCGCTCCCGCTCCTCACGAAGGTGACGCCGGGGGTCGGGCTCCTCTGGTTCCTCGTCCGGCGCGAGTGGGGAGCGCTCTTCCTCGCGGCGATCGCGACCCTCGCGGTGACGGGGCTCTCCGCCCTCCTCGCGCCCGATGCCTGGCGGTCGTGGGTCGACCTTCTCCGGGCGAGCGCGGGTGCCTCCACCGTCTCCGGCTCGATCCCCATCCCCTTCCTCCTCCGCCTCCCGGTCGCGCTCCTCGTCATCGCCTGGGCGGCGCGCCGGGATGCGCGCTGGCTCCTCCCGGTGGGCGTCCTCCTCGCGATGCCCGTCATCTGGCCGGGGAGCCTTGCGCTCCTTGCCGGGAGCGTGGCGCTCCGGCGGCGCGAGATCGAGCGTGCCCTTCTATCCCGCCTCCCAGGGCGGTCCGCCCCATCTTCCGCACCGATCGAGACCACAGCCTGAGAGGAGAGCCGATGACCCGCGTGACGATCTGGAACGAGCACATCCAGGAGCTGCGGGATGCGCCCGTGCGCCGGATCTACCCGGACGGGATCCACCGGGCGCTCGCGAACGGGCTCGCCGGCCGGCCCGAGCTGGAGATCCGGACGGCGACCCTCGCCGACCCGGAGCATGGCCTGAGCGAGGAGGTCCTCGCGGCGACCGACACGCTCATCTGGTGGGGTCATGTCGCCCACGACGACGTGGACGAGCGGATCGTGGACCGGGTCCAGCGGGAGGTCCTCGGCGGGATGGGGCTCATCGTCCTCCATTCCGGGCACTTCTCGAAGCCCTTCCGCCGCCTCATGGGGACCTCGTGCAGCCTCTCGTGGCGCGAGGACGCACGCCATGAACGGCTCTGGAACCTCCGGCCCGGCCACCCGGTCCTGGACGGGATCGGGGAGACGATCGAGCTCGCCGAGGAGGAGATGTACGGCGAGCGGTTCGATATCCCCGAGCCGGACGAGCTCCTGATGATCGGCTGGTTCCCGGGCGGCGAGGTCTTCCGCAGCCTGTGCACCTGGTCGCGCGGGCTCGGCCGGGTCATCTACTTCCAGCCGGGCCACGAGACGCATCCCACCTTCCACGACCCGCAGATCCTGCGCGTGATCGGGAACGCCGCCGCGTGGGCCGGACGGAGGATCCGGATGGATGTCACCGAGGCGCGCAACCCGGCACCGCGGGAGACGACCCGATGAGCGCCACGGCGCCGCTCCGCGTGGGCATCGTGGGGACCGGGGGGATCTCCCGCCAGCACCATGACGGGTACCGTGCCGCCGGCGCGGAGATCGTGGCGATCGCGGACCCGGACCCCGCGACCCTCGCGCGACGCGCCGCCGAGTGGGGGGTCACGGCGGCCTACCGGTCCCACGAGGAGCTCCTCCGGCACCCGGGGATCGAGGCGATCTCCGTGTGCACCCCGAACGCCGCCCACGGGCCGGTGACGATCGCGGCCGCAGAGCGCGGCATCCACGTCCTGTGCGAGAAGCCGGTCTCCCTCTCCCCGGAGGAAGGCGAGGCGATGATCGCCGCCTGCTCCCGTGCGGGGGTCGTCCTGCAGGTCAACCACCACCTCCGCGCGAACCCCGCCGTGGCGCGAGCGCGCCGGATGGTCGCGGAGGGGGCGCTGGGGCGGATCGCCTTCCTGCGCTTCCGCCAGGCGCATGACTGGGGCGGGGCGGCGAGCGTCCCCCCGACCTTCCGGACACGCGCGCTCGCGGGCGGAGGGACCCTGCTGGACAACGGATGCCATCTCTTCGACCTCGCCCGCCACCTCGGCGGCGAGGTGACGCGGGTGAGCGCGGCCGGCGCGACGCTCGGCTTCGAGGCCGAGGTGGAGGACACCGCGGTCGCGCAGCTCACCTTCGCGAGCGGGGCGCTGGGGAGCGTGGAGACGGCCTGGACGGCGACCGGCTGGGAGATGGCCTTCGCGGTCTACGGGACGAAGGGCTCCCTGGAGTACAGCGACCGGACCGGCCGGCCGGTCCTGCGCCACGCCTTCCGGTCCCCGGGGAACGCGACCTGGGGGGAGCCCTCCATCACCGCCTGGGAGGAGCCCGCGGGCTCGGACCACGTGCGCGCCGTGGAGGCATTCGTGGCCGCCGTGCGTGGCACCCGGGCGCCGCTGTGCACCGGTGAGGACGGCCTCGGGGCGGTCCGGATCGCCCTCTCGTGCTACCGGAGCATGGAGACGGGGCTCCCCGCCGAGGTGCGCTGATCGCCGCCGTCACTCCCCCGTTGACGCCGCCACCGCCACCCCCTATGCTCCCGACCGATCCGGACGCGCTGCCCTCGTGGAGGAGGGCCCGGCGACACCGGACCGAGGCGAGGACGCCACCTGCGGGGGTGACGTCCGTCGGGGGAAACGGCGCCTTGGTCCTGGGTCCCCGGGCGAGTGGCGCGTCCGGATCCGCCTCTTTGGGGATGCCCCGAGCCGGACGCCCCGGGTCGCAGGTCCGATGAGCCGGGCGGGCGGCATCCCCATCCTCCGGGTCCTCGCAGCCCCGCGCGGCCGGACGGCGATCGCGGTCGCGCTCTGGCTCGCCGGCACCGGCCTCACCCTCGCCCTGCTCGCCCGCCAGGCGGCGGATCCCGCGGGCCAGGTGGCGATCGACCTGGACGCCTACCTCGCAGCCGCGCGCCGGATCGGAGAGGGGACGGCGCTCTACGCCGCGGACCAGACTGGGGGATCCTTCGCGGCGCAGGGCGTGGGCCGCTACCTCTACCCTCCCCTCTTCGCACAGCTCCTCGTCCCGGTCGCGGGCCTCCCCCACCCCGTCGTCGTGACCGCCTGGGCGATCGCGCAGTGGCTCGCGGTCCTCGCCGCGACCTGGCTGGCGACCGGGCTCGGCGGTGCGCCGCGAAGCCTGGAGCGGCTCGCCTGGTGCGCGGCGGCCACGGCCTGGTTCCTGCCGGTCTTCGACACGCTCTGGAAGGGGAACGTGAGCGGCTTCCTTGCGCTCGCGGTCGCGCTCCTCGCGGCAGGGGGAGCGGCGGGTGGCGGTGCGACCGCCGCCGCGACGCTTGCCAAGGTCGTCCCGGTCCTCTGGGTCCCGGCCGTGGCAGCCGGGGGCCGGCGCGCGCTCGGCGGGATGCTCGTGGTGGCCGCGATCGCCCTCCCCTCGCTCCTGCTCGCACCCGGCGCATGGGCGGACTACGCAAGGGTGCTGCCGAACCTCGCCGGGGGCGACGCCGGCCAGGCGACGAACCTCGCGCCCTGGGCGATCGCCGGGCGGGCCGGGCTCCCCGAGCCCGTGCCCGGGCTCCTGCGCGCGCTCTCGATCGTGGCCGCGCTCGGGCTCTCCGTCCTTGCCGCCGTCACCGTCCGGCGCCGGCCCGGTCTCGCGGGGTCACGGCAGGCGACCGTCCCGGCGGTCGCCGCGGTCCTCCTCCTGCCCGCGGCATGGTGGTACCACTACCTCGCGCTCCTCCTCCCCGTCGCTGCCCTCGCCTGGCCGGCGGCCGGGACCCGGGCGCGGATCGGGATGACGGGTGCGATGACCGCGATCGTCCTCGGGGTGGCCTGGCTGCCGGCGGCCACGGCCGGGGCGCTCACCCTCCTGGGGCTCGCCTGGTCCGCGCTCGCCGGGCATGGAACGACCCCCGGCGAAGACCGGGGGTCCGATGCGGCGAGAGGAGATTGGCGCGCCCGGCGAGACTCGAACTCACGACCTTCAGGTCCGCAACCTGACGCTCTATCCACTGAGCTACGGGCGCTGGAATGGCGGAGAGGGAGGGATTCGAACCCTCGGAGCCGGTTACCCGACTCAACGGTTTAGCAAACCGCCGCACTAGGCCTCTATGCGACCTCTCCCTCCGACGGGAGGGGATGATAGCACGCGTCCGGCGACCGTCCGGGTATCATCCCGCCCAGACGCCCCGGAGCGGAACCCGGACGTCCGGAGCCTCCCTGGCGGTGCTCCGGCGACGGATCGACCCGGGGCGGAACGGTCCCCCGCGGACCGTGGAACCGGCACCTCGCGCCCGTCCTCCCTGGAGTCCACCATGAGCAGACGCCTCCTCGTCCTCGGAACCCCTGCCGCTCGCGCGGCCGAGCCCGCGTTCGTCGCGGCGGCGCTCGCGCTCGTCGGGGTCGAGGTCACGCCCGAGGCCACGACGCCCACGGGACCGGCGCTCGTGGAGGCGGTCCGCTCGGTCCGCGGCAAGGGGGTCCTGGGGGCCGTCGTGGGGGCGCCGCTGGAGGAGAAGGTCGCGGGGCTCGCGGACCGGCTCTCGGATGATGCCCGGACGATCGGTGCCGCGGACACGCTCTCGGCGGAGGGGACCCGGGTCGTGGGCCACGCGCTCACCGGGGCCGCCGTTCGTGGGGCGCTCGACCAGCTCGTGGGCGCCCGGCGCCTGCCGAAGGCGGCGGTCGTCCTCGGCGCGGGCGGGACCGGCCGGGCGGTCGTCCATACCCTGATCACGAGCGGCTTCCTCTCGATCGTCGTCTTCGACCATCGCCTTCACCGCGCCGAGGGGCTCGTCCGCCACTTCGCGCGCAGCTCGGCGCACATGGAGCTGCGTGCCCGGCCGTGGCACGAGGCGGTCCTGGAGTCGGAGATCGCGCGCACCAAGCTCCTCGTGGATGCCGGCTCCGCCGAGGACCCGGCGGCGGGGTCGCCCGTCCCGGAGGCGCTCCTCGTCCCCGACCTCTTCGTCCTGGACGCCGATGCATCGCGTCCCACCACCGCGCTCGTGGAAGCGGCCCGCCGGGCAGGTGCCGCGAACGCGCTCGGCGGGGACGACCTCCTCCTCGCCCGGGTGGCCGCGATGGTGGAGCTCTGGACCGGCCGCCGGCCGGAGGCGGAGGCGCTCGCCGCCGCTCTCGCCACCTGCCGCCCGGAGGCCGCGTGAGCGGTCGCGGCGCCGAGCGGGAGACCGCGATCGCGGCGGTCGCACGGGCCGCCCTTCTCTGCCGCTCCGTCCGGGACGCCTTCGACGACCGCCTCCGCCAGGAGAAGGCGGACCGCTCCCCGGTGACCGTGGCCGATCTGGGTGCCCAGGTGATCGTGAGCCGGGCGCTCGCCGCCACCTTCCCCGCCGATCCGCTCGTGGGCGAGGAGGATTCCGCCTCGCTCGCGGACCCCGCGATCGCGGACGCGGTCGCGCTGGCGATCGCCGCGGTGGAGCCCGCGCTCTCGGCCGGTGCGATCGCCGCGGCGCTCGATCGTGGCGGGGCCGCGGGGGGTGCCGCCGGTCGCTGGTGGACGCTCGACCCGGTGGACGGGACGAAGGGCTTCCTGCGCAACGAGCAGTACGCGATCGCGCTGGCGCTCGTGGAGGATGGCGTCCCCGTCCTCGGCATCCTCGGCTGCCCGAACCTGCCGCGCTCGGACGGGAGCGGGATCGGTGCCCTCTTCCTCGCCGAGCGCGGGGCCGGAGCGGAAGAGCGCTCGCTGGATGACCCCGCGACCCCCGGGCGGCGGATCCGCGTCTCCGGCGTGACGTCCACGGCGGCGGCGCGCTACGCCGAATCGGTGGAAGCCGCGCACAGCGCCCAGGACGAGGCCGCGGCGATCGCCGCCCGCCTGGGGATCGCCCGTGAGCCGATCCGGATGGACAGCCAGGCGAAGTACGGGGTCGTGGCGCGCGGCGAGGCGGAGATCTACCTCCGGATCCCGCGCGGCGACTACCGGGAGAACATCTGGGACCACGCTGCGGGCGTCGTCGTCGTGGAGGAAGCGGGCGGGGTCGTCTCGGATGTGGACGGCCGGCCGCTCGACTTCACGACGGGGCGCCGGCTCCTCGGGAACCGCGGGATCGTGGCGGCGCCCGCCGCCCTCCACGCGAAGGTGGTGGATGCGGTCCGGAGCGTGCTGGCGGGCGGAGGTCCGGCCGCCGGACACTAGGCGCTCCGGCGCGTCGCCTCGCGCAGCTCGCGGGCGAGCCCGGTCATCCGCGGCAGGTCGCTCCCGTCGGGCCCGAGCGAATCGACGAGCGCGCTCGCCACGATCACCCCGTCCGCCACGGGCGCAAGACGCCGTGCGTGCGCGGGTCGCGAGACGCCGAAGCCGACCGCCACGGGGACGGGGCTGATCGCACGCACACCGGAGAGGAAGCGGACGACACCGGGCGGGAGCGAGCGGCGTGCGCCGGTCACGCCGGCCAGGGAGACGGCATAGAGGAAGCCGCCGCTCCGCGAGGCGATCATCCGCATCCGCTCGGGGGTCGTGGTGGGGGTGACGAGGTAGATGATCGACATCCCGTGGGAGGCCGCCTCCACCTCGAGCTCCGCGCCCTCGTCCGGGGTGAGGTCGGCGAGGATCATCGCGCTCACGCCCGCCGCGCCGAGCCGGCGCAGGACGGAGGACCCGTCGCGGCCCCCGATGACCTGGTTCACATACCCCATCGCGATGACGGGGATCTGCGGCCGCGCCGCGCTGATCCGGGTGACGAGCTCCACGGAGCGGTCGAGCGTGGTCCCCGCGAGGAGCGCGGCCCGGCTCGCCCGCTGGAGGGTGGCTCCGTCCGCGAGGGGGTCCGAGTAGGGCAGGCCGATCTCCACGAGGTCCGCCCCGGCATCGATGATGCCGAGCGCGACCGCCTCCGAGCGCGCCGGGTCCGGGAAGCCTGCCACGGCGTAGGGGATGAAGGCGGCACGCCCGTCTGCGTGCGCCCGGGCGAAGGCGGCCGCGATCCGCTCGCCACCCGCGGTCCGCGGCGCGACGCTGGGGACCTTCTCGATCGGCTGGGGTCGGTTCACCTGGGCTCCTCCCATCCGGCGGCGAGCCGGTCGGCGATCGCGGCGATGTCCTTGTCCCCGCGACCGGAGAGGCCGATGAGGACGAGCGCGTCCGGTGCCAGCGGGGCGAGGTGGGTGCTCCCCGTGAGCCACGTCCCGAGCGCGGCGATGGCGTGCGCGGGCTCGAGCGCGGGCAGGATCCCCTCCGTCCGGGTGAGGACGCGGATCCCTTCCAGGGCCTCGTCGTCCGTGGCCGAGAGGATCTCCATCCGGCCCGCCTCGTAGAGCGCCGAGTGCTGAGGGCCGATCCCGGGGTAGTCGAGGCCGGCGGAGATCGAGTGTGCCTCCTCCACCTGGCCATCCGCATCCTGGAGGAGGTAGGAGATCGAGCCGTGGAGGACGCCCGGGGAGCCGCCCGCGAGCGCTGCGGCGTGCCGCGCGGCGAGCCCTTCGCCGCCCGCCTCTACCCCGATCAGCCGGACACCCGGCTCACCGATGAAGCGCGCGAAGAGGCCGATCGCATTCGAGCCGCCACCGACCGAGGCGAGCGCCGCGTCCGGGAGACGACCCTCCGTGGCGAGCATCTGACCGGCCGCCTCGTCCCCGATCACGCGCTGCAGATCGCGCGTGAGGGCCGGGTACGGGTGGGGTCCGACGGCGGATCCGAGGACGTAGTGCGTGGTGGCGACGTTCGTCACCCAGTCGCGCATCGCCTCGTTCACCGCGTCCTTGAGGGTCGCGGTCCCGGAGGTGACCGGGCGGACCTCCGCGCCGAGGGCCCGCATCCGGAGGACGTTCGGTGCCTGGCGGCGGATATCCTCAGCGCCCATGTAGACGACGCATTCGAGGTCCAGGAGGGCGCACGCCGTGGCGGTGGCGACCCCGTGCTGGCCGGCGCCCGTCTCGGCGATGACGCGCGACTTGCCGAGCCGCCGGGTGAGGAGCGTCTGGCCGAGCGCGTTGTTGATCTTGTGCGCGCCGGTGTGGGAGAGGTCCTCCCGCTTGAGGTAGATCCGGAGACGGCCCGGCGCGCGGCCGGCCCGGCGCTCGAGCTCCGCTGCGAGGCGGTCCGCGCGGTAGAGGGCGGTCGGACGGCCCACATAGCGCCGCCCGAGCTCGCGCAGCTCCGCCCAGTAGGCCGGCTCCTCGCGGATCTCGAGATAGGCCGCCTCGAGGCCGAGGAGCGCCGCCATGAGCGTCTCGGGCACGAAGCGACCGCCGAAGCGGCGGGTGACGCCCCAGCGTCCGCGCGCATCCGGCTCGATGAGCCCCGGATCGACCGGCGTCGGCCGGAAGGGGACGACGGGAAGGTCCATCCGCGCCGCGCGGGCGCGCTTCGCGAAGAGGGCGACCCGGAGGGGGTCCTTGCGCGGCCGGCCGCGGCGGTCGAGGGCGGCGCGGCCGGTGGCCTCGGTCCCGCCCGCCACGTCCACGCCGATCGCGGGGATCGCGAGGAGCGACTCCGCCACGTTCGCGGCATCCAGCCCACCCGCGAGGATGACCGGGACCTCACGGGCGACCGCGGCGGCGAGCGCGCGGTCCACCCCGCGACCGGTCCCGCCCGGAAGCGTGGGGTGGGCGGCATCCACGATGAGGTGGAGGAGGTTCGGCAGCGCGAGCCAGCGCCGGGCCTCGGCGATCAGGGCATCCGCGGCATCCGCAGCGCTCTCGCTCCCGGCCGCGGGGATCCGGATCGCGCGGATGATCGGGAGGGGGATCCGGGCAGCCGCCTCGGGGGTCTCGTCCCCATGGAGCTGGACGATCTCCGCGCCGACGCTCTGCGCGAGCGCGGTGGCGACCTCGGGATCCGGCTCCGCGACGACCGCCACGACCCGGGGCCGGATCGCGGGCGGCGCCTCGCGGATGACCGCGGCGAGCGCAGCAGCCTCGGCGGGCTCCAGGGCCCGGCGGGTGCCCCGGACGAGGTTGAGGCCGATGGCATCCACGCCCGCGGCGATCGCCGCCCGCGTCCCGGCGGCATCCGTGACGCCGCACACCTTCACCCAGGCGCGGCGCCCATCCGTGGCCGGGTCCTCGCCGGGGGCCGGCTGGCGTCCTGCCGCCACGAGCGTCGCGGTCCGTGCGCTCACCGCGGCGGGCTCCGACCCGCTGCGCATCAGCTCCTCGCCCACGAGCATCGCGTCGAAGCCGTTCGCCCGCCAGCGCCGGACGGTGGCGCTGTCGCGCAGGCCGGATTCGGCCACGACGAGCCGGTCACCGGGGACGCGGGGCCGGAGCCGGAGGCAGGTCTCGGGGTCCACCGCGAGCGTGCGGAGGTCCCGGTTGTTGATCCCGATGAGCCGCGCGTCCGAGGCGAGCGCGGCATCCAGCTCCCGATCGTCGTGCGCCTCCACGAGCGGCTCCATCCCGAGGTCGCGCGCCTGGCGGACGAGCCGCGCGAGCGCCGCGGGCCGGTGCAGCGAGGCGAGGAGGAGGACGAGGTCCGCCCCCGCGGCACGCAGCCACGGGAGCTGGCGCGGATCGACGACGAACTCCTTGGCGAGGATCGGGAGGCTGGTGGCGGCCCGCGCCGCGGCAAGGTCCGCGATCGAGCCGCCGAACGAGTGGGGCTCGACGAGGACGGAGATCGCGGCGGCACCACCCGCCTCGTAGGCACGGGCACGAGCGGCGACGTCCAGCTCCCCGCCGGGAAGGAGGCCGGCGGAGGGAGAGCGGCGCTTGATCTCCGCGATGAGGTGGATCCCCGGCTGGCCGAGCCGGTCCGCGATCGGCCGGACGGCGGGCGCGTGGCGGGCGCGCGCGAGGAGCTCCCGGGCGGTGACCGAGCCGAGCTCGGACTCGAGGTCCGCGCGACGGCGGTCCGCGATCTCCCGGACGACGGAGCCGGTGACCCGGCGCGATCCGCTCATGCGCGCTCCTCCTGGGCGCCCGAACGGGCGCGGATCCGATCGAGCATCCGCTGCGCGGCGCCCGAGGCGATCGTGGTGAGGGCGAGGGCGACCCCTTCGCCGAGGCTTCCCGCACGGCCCGCGACCTCGAGGGCCGCGCCGGCGTTGAGGGCGACGATGTCCCGGGCCGGACCCGTCTCCGTCCCCGCGAGGATCGCCCGGATGCGGGCGGCGCTCTCGTCCGGGCCGGAGACGACGAGCGCGCTCCGCGGGGCGGAGCGGAGGCCGACCTGCTCCGGGGTGACGGTGCGCACGGTGACGCCCTCGGGACGGACGTCGTGGATGACGCCCTCTCCGTCCAGCGGGAGCTCGTCCAGGCCGGCGCCGTGGACGACGAAGGCACGCTCGCTACCCAGGATCCGGAGCGCCTCCGCGACGGTGGCGGCGACGGCGGCATCCGCGACGCCGACGAGCTGCCGGCGCGGCCCGGCGGGGTTGGCGAGCGGCCCGCACAGGTTGAAGGCGGTCCGGATGCCGAGCTCACGGCGGACCGGGCCGGGGTGCTTCATCCCGGGATGGAAGCTGGGGGCGTGGAGGTAGGCGAAGCCGTCCTCGTGGAGCGCCGTCCCGGCCTCCTCGGCCGTGGACTCCATGGGGATCCCGAGCGCCGCGATGACATCCGAGCTCCCCGAGGTGGAGGAGACGGCCCGGTTGCCGTGCTTGGCGACCGGGACGCCGGCGCCCGCGACGACGATCGCGACCGCGGTGGAGACGTTGAAGGTGGACGAGTGGTCGCCGCCGGTGCCGCAGGTGTCCACCGTCCCGGCCGGGGCATCCACGGGGATCGCGCGCGCCCGCAGGGCGCGCACGAAGCCGGCGAGCTCCGCGGGCTGCTCGCCGCGGACGCGGAGCGCGACGAGGAGGGCGGCGATGAGGACCGGGCTCGTGGCGCCATCGAGGATCGCTCCGAGCGCGGCTTCGGCATCGGCGGCGCTCAGGTGCTTCCCACCGACGACGGAGGCAAGGGCGCCCTGGACGGGATCGGTCACGTGCGGCTCTATCCCCTGACAAGAAGAACGGACCGGCCGATCCCCCCGACGGGATGAGCGGACGGTCCCTGGCCGGACGGTGCGGGAGAGAGCCCGCGGGGGTCGTCCGGCGTTCCCTTGGAGTCTAGGCGCGGGGGTGCCGAGCGTCAACCGGAGGGGGTGGCGGAGAGGGTGGGATTCGAACCCACGGGGCGTGAGCCCTGCGCTTTTCAAGAGCGCTGCCATCGACCGCTCGGCCACCTCTCCGTGCCGCATCGTGCCACAGGCGCCCGGGCGGGGCGAGCGGTCCGGCTCAGCCGCCGAGTCGCGCTCCGAGACGCGCCCGCAGCGGCTCCGGGACGACGACGCTCCCGTCCGGCTGCTGCCCGTTCTCGAGGATCGCGGCGACGACCCGTGCGAGCGCGAGCCCGGAGCCGTTCAGCGTGTGGAGGATCTCCGGCCGCGCACCGGGCTCGGGCCGCCAGCGGATCGCCATCCGGCGCGCCTGGTAGTCGCGGAAGTTCGAGACGGAGCTGACCTCGAGCCAGTCCTCCACGCCGGGAGCCCAGACCTCGAGGTCGTACTTCTTGGCCTGGGTGAAGCCCATATCGCCGGTCGCCATCAGCTTCACGCGGTAGGCGAGCCCGAGCCGGCGGAGGAGCGTCTCCGCGCAGGCGGTCAGCCACTCGAGCGCCGCGCCGGACGCGTCCGGCCGCTCGAAGCAGACCATCTCCACCTTGTCGAACTGGTGGACGCGGAGGATGCCGCGGGTCCTGGCGCCTGCCGCGCCCGCCTCGCGCCGGAAGCAGGGGGTGTACGCCACGTAGCGGATCGGGAGGCGGTCCGCCTCGATGATCTCGTCGCGGTGGATGTTCGTCACCGGCACCTCGGCGGTGGGGACGAGATAGAGCTCGTCCCGGGTGATGACGTACATCTGGTCTTCCTTGTCCGGGATCTGCCCGGTCCCGCGCGCCGACGCGGTGTTCACGACGACGGGCGGCCAGACCTCCGTCATCCCGTTCTCGCGCGTGTGGACGTCCAGGAAGAAGTCGATGAGGGCCCGCTGGAGCGCGGCGCCCGCGCCCCGGTAGAGCGGGAAGCCGGACCCGGCGATCTTGGCGCCGGCAGCGAGATCGATGATCCCCAGCTCCTCGGCCACCTCCCAGTGGGGGCGCCGGATCCGGACCCCGCCGGGGCCCTCCTCCGTGTGCGGGAGGGGGTCGCCCCAGGAGCGCACGATGACGCTCGCCTCCTCTCCACCCACCGGGACATCCGGGTCCGGCGGGTTCGGGATCCGGAGGAGAAGGTCATCGAGCTCCGTGGCGGCGGTATCCACCGTCACGTCCAGGGCGCCGATCCGCGCATCCAGCTCGACGGAGCGGGCACGCAGCTCCGCGACCTCCGGCCCACCGGGCGCAGCACCCGCCTTGATCGCGGCGCCGATCCGCTCGCTCGTCGCCTTCTTCTCGGCGCGGAGCGCGTCCGCCTTCCCCTGGGCGTCCCGCCGCTCCACGTCCAGCGCGATCGCGCGGTCCACGAGCGTGGGGTCCTCGCCCTTGGCGATCGCACCGCGCCGGACGGTCTCGGCGTCCTCGCGGAGCCGCTGGATCCCGACGCTCATGCCGTCACCTCCGCCGCTGCGGCCAGGCGCCCGCCGACCCACGCCGGGTCCAGGCTCGCGAGGAGCCATCCGGCGCGCGGGCCGTTCGCCCGGCCGAGGAAGGCGGCGTAGACCGCGGCGAAGGCGTCACCCGAGGAGACACCGCGCGCCTGGGCCGCACGGAAGATGCAGTCCTGCCAGGTGTCTCCGGTGGTGGGCTGCTCGTCCGCGGCGATCGTGCCCAGGTCGCGGAGGACGATCCGCTGCGCCTCCGTGAGCGCCGCCACCTCCTCCGGGAGGTCCTCCCGGACGGCGATCCGGTACCGGTCCGGGGCGAGCGTCTCGAGCCACAGCCGGGCGATCCGCGTCCGCTCCTCGAGGATCGCCTGCTCCGCCGCATCCAGTGGCGCACCCTTCTCGGCGGCCATCCGCGCGGCCACATCCACGCCGGGGACCTGGACGAGGAGCGCAAGGTGGCGGAAGGGGGGGCGGAAGCGACCGGCTTCCACCGCGGCGTCCGCGGCCGGGTCCAGCAGGCTGGCGCGGAAGATCCGCTCCGGGTCCGCCGGGAGCTGGCCGCTCACCGGGCGTCCGGCCACGGCGGCCGCGATCCGGTCGAACTCATCGAAGAGCCCCGGGATCGTGTCCCCCTCCGGATCGAACTCGATCGCGCGGCGCGGCTGGTGGCGCAGGAAGAGGAAGCGGAGGAGCTCCGCCGGGATGAGCTCCGCCATCTGGTGGGCAGCGGCGCCGCGGCCCTTGGAGGTGGACATCTTCCGGCCGCCGATGTTCAGGAACTCATAGGGCACGTTGAGCGGGGGCTCGCGGCGGAAGAGCTCGCGGCTGATCGCATCCGTCCGGTCGCGGGACCCGCCGCGGGTGGCGAGGTCCTTCCCGCAGCCCTCCACGGTGACCCCGAAGAGGGTCCACTTGGCCGCCCAGTCCACGTTGAAGGGGAGCTTGGCACGGCCCGCCGCCGGGACGACCCGGCCGGAGTGGCCGCAGCCCCGCGCCCAGGTCACGTACTCGGGCAGACAGGCATAGGCGACCGTCTCTCCGTCCCAGTCCGACGCGAGCGTGGTGCCGATCTTTCCGCACGCCTCGCAGATGACGGAGACGGGGAGCCAGCCGGGGGCCTTCTCGACCCTGCTCACGCGCAGGTAGATCTCGCGCACGAGCTGTGCCTCGTCCAGGGCGGCGCGGATGAAGCGATCCATCGTCCCGTCGCGGTAGAGGTCGCTCATCCAGTAGATCGTGGGGTGGATCCCGAGGCCGGCGAAGGTGCCCATGAAGAGCTCCCCCACGAAGTGCCGCGCGTAGCTCTCCGCCGGGCTCCCCTCGGGTGCCGGCACGACGGAGAGGGGGACGCCCATGTAGCGGTCCACCGCATCCGGGGTGAGGAGCGCCTGGGCGTCCATCGGGTCGAGGTCATCCACGCCATAGCGGAACTCGACCGGGAGACCGCGCTCGGCGATCGCCCGCGCGATCGCATCGTGGAGGACGACGCCGCGGAGGCTCCCCACGTGGACCGTGCCGGACGGCGTCTTGGAATCGTTGACGACCTGCGGCCCCTCGAGCGAGGCGGCCAGCTCATCCGCCCAGAACATGGCGGCGCTCCCTTCCCGGACCGGTGCCGGCTATCGGATCTCCACGACCTCGTAGACGAGATCGCCGGCGGGGACCACCACGGTCACCCGGTCACCCTTCCGCTTGCCGAGGACGGCCCGGCCCACGGGCGACTCGTTGGAGATCCGGCCATCCGCCGGAGAGGCCTCCGTGGAGCCGACGATCGCGTAGGTCTCGTCCCCGGTCGCACCCCGCAGGACGACCGTGGAGCCGATCTGCACGTGGGTGGTGGAGTGGGATTCGTCGATGAGGACCGCGTTCTTGATGAGCGACGCGAGCGTCTGGATCCGGCCCTCGATGAAGGCCTGCTCGTTCTTGGCGTCCTCGTACTCGGCGTTCTCCGAGATGTCCCCGTGCTCCTTGGCCTCCGCGATCCGCGCGGCGACCTCCGGACGGCGGACGTTCACCATCTCGTCCAGCTCGGCGCGGAGCTTCTCCAGACCTTCTCGGGAGATGTACGCGGGCTTGTTCAAGCTGAGGTCTCCAAGGTCGCGTCCGTGCGGGCGGCACGGTCACGGGTCGGGGAGCGTCCGGTGCCGGACCGCGAACGGGGCGGCGGACAGGAAAGGAAAGTGTACGGCGACCCGCTCCGGAGCGTCAACCGGCGCGGGCCCCTCCCCTGCCCCTAGCGGCCCGTCGCGAGGATCAGGACGAGAAGGATCGCCGCGGCCACGAGCCGGTAGGCGATGAAGATCCCGAGCGAGTGGTCGCGCAGGTAGCGGAGAAGCGTGCGGATCGCGATGAGGCCGGAGATCGCTGCCGCGAGCATCCCGGCCGCGAGCGCGGCGAGCTCATCGGGCGCAGGGGGGGTCGCGACGATCTCGCGGGCCTTCCAGAGCCCGGCCCCGGCGATGATCGGGATCCCCATCAGGAAGGCGAAGCGCGCGGCGTCCTGGCGCCGCAGGCCGAGGAAGAGGCCGGCCGCGATCGTGATCCCGGACCGGCTGATCCCCGGCGCGAGGGCGAGCGCCTGGGCGAACCCGATGCCGAGCGCGCCGCGGGCACCGAGCTCGGTCATCCCGCGGTCGCGGCGGCCGACCCGCTCCGCGAGCCAGAGGAGGAGCGCACCCACCGCGAGGATCACGGGGATCGTGACGAGCCGCTCCCGGAAGAGCGTCTCGATGACGTCCTCGAAGAGCGCGCCCACGACGGCGGCGGGGATGACGGAGAGGGCGAGGAGGAGGACGAGCCTCCGCTCCGGGACCTCCCCGATCCGTCGCTCTCGGAGGATCGCGATGCCCGCGCCGGCGAGGACGACGAGGTCGCGCCGGAAGTGGACGAGGAGCGCCGCGAGCGTGCCCACGTGGAGCATGACGACGAAGGAGGCGCTGTTCAAAAGAGGATCCTCCCACCCCAGGAGGGGCGGGAGGATCGTGAGGTGCGCGGACGAGGAGACCGGCAGGAACTCCGTGAGGCCCTGGACGATCCCGATCAGGATCGCCGCGAGGATCAGCTCCATGCCGTGGGTGGGCCGGGCGCCCGGTGGGGCCCGGCCCGTCCGACCCTAGCGGATGAAGAGCGGCGCGAACACGAGGGTGATCGTCGCCAGGAGCTTGACGAGGACGTGGAGGGACGGGCCCGCCGTGTCCTTGAACGGGTCGCCCACGGTGTCGCCGACGACCGCCGCGGCGTGCGCATCCGTGCGCTTGCCGAGGACGGCACCGGCGGCATCCTTCAGGTTGCCCGACTCGATGTACTTCTTCGCGTTGTCCCACGCCCCGCCTGCGTTGTTCAGGAAGGTGGCGAGGAGAACGCCCGCGATCGTGCCCACCATGAGCATCCCCGCGACCGCCTCGTAGCCGAGGAGGAGCCCGACGATGATCGGGAAGGCCACCGCGACGGCACCCGGCAGGATCATCTCCCGGAGGGCAGCCCGCGTGGTGATGTCCACGACGCGCGCGTAGTCCGGGCGCTGGGTGTAGTCCATGATCCCGGGCATCTCCCGGAACTGGCGGCGGACCTCGACGATGATCGCCTGGGCCGTCTTGCCCACCGCGCGGATCGCGAGCGAGCTGAAGAAGTAGACGAGCATCGCGGCGAGGAAGGCCGCCACGAAGACGCGCACGTCCGCGAGGTTGACCGCCTCCATGAGCGCCTTGCCCTGGCGCTCGAGGATGAGGTTGACCTTGTCGATGTAGGCGCTGAAGAGGAGGAAGGCGGCGAGCGAGGCGGACGCGATCGCGTAGCCCTTCGTGAGCGCCTTCGTCGTGTTGCCGACCGCATCCAGGCGGTCCGTGATCTCGCGGGCGCCGGCCTCCGACTTGGAGAACTCGGCGATCCCGCCCGCGTTGTCCGTGATCGGGCCGAAGGTGTCCATCGCGAGGATGTACGCGGTGGTCATCAGCATGCCCATCGTGGCGACCGCGGTGCCGAAGATGCCACCGACGTTGTGGCCGTTCTCGTTCACCAGGCCCGCCTGCTCACCGAGCCAGTGGCTGGCGAGGAGCGCGATGCCGATCGTGATCGCGGTGACGAAGGTCGTCTCGAAGCCGACCGCGGTGCCGGAGATGATGTTCGTCGCGGGGCCGGTCTTGGAGGCTTCCGCGATCTCCTTCACCGGACGCCAGGCCCCGGCGGTGTAGTACTGGGTGATGTAGACGAACGCGATGCTCGTGATGAGGCCCACGATGCCGGCGGCGAAGAACCAGATCCACGCGGGGATCCCGTTCGCACCGGTGGCGACGCCCGTGTTCATCATCACGTAGGTCGTGATGCCCAGGCCGACGACCGAGAGGATCGTGGTGGCCCAGTAGCCGCGGTTGAGGATGTTCATCGGGTCCTCGTCCTCGGACCCGCGGACGAAGTACATCGCGACGATCGTCGCGAGGAGGCCGAAGGCGCGGACGACGAGCGGGAAGAAGATCCACGCGGTCGGGTTCGGCCAGCCGGCGGACTCGGCGATCTTGTACGCCGCGACACCGAGGATCATCGCGCCGATGTTCTCGGCGGCGGTCGACTCGAAGAGGTCGGCACCACGGCCGGCGCAGTCGCCGACGTTGTC
>JAFMJV010000085.1 GCA_017853275.1 Chloroflexota bacterium | reverse complement strand
GGGAGCCGGGGTCGGGAGGGGAGCCGGGCTCACCTCGTCGGGCGCGGTCTTCGTGTCCGGGACGAACGTGCGGCGGATCGTGGGCCGCGGGGTCGCCGAGGGATCCGGGGTCGGCGGGACGATGACCGTGAAGGAGGTGCTCGCGCGGTCCAGGCCGTCGCAGCCGCGCGCGGTGCAGGCGACGATCCGGTAACGGCCGGGGAGGACGGTGGGGACGCGGGCGCGTCCGCTGAACCCGCCCGATCCATCCGTCCGGCCCGTGAGCAGGATCTGCTCCGTCCGGCCGCCCGGATCCCAGGCGACGACGAACGCGCTCCCCGCGATGAAGTCCCGCCCCACGACCGTGAACGGAAGGCCTACCCGGGCGCGGTTCCGGGAAAGGGTGAGATCCGGGCGCACGACCCGGAAGACGGCATCGACGATCCGGTCCGGATCGCAGGCGACCGCGTCTCCGAGGAAGCGCAGCTCGCAGGCGCGGATGACGTAGCCGCCCGGGGTGACGGACGGGATCGTCCACGTGCGTTGCCAGGTGACCCCGTCGCGGATCACCGCGTCGATCGTCTCCTCCGTCCGCCCCCCGGCATCCCACGTCAGGCGGACCACCCCGTTCGCGTTGAAGCCGGACCCGGCGATCGCGATCGTCCGGCCCGGACGCCCGGAATCGGGGGTCAGGGTGAGCGCGAGGGGGCCCTGGGCGCCGGCGCCCGGAGGTCCGGCCACGACGGGAAGGAGCGCTGCCAGCGCAAGCCCCGCGGCGAGGATCGACCGGCCGGCCATCCGGCGGGAGCCGCGCACGCCGGGTGAACGACCGCGCCGCGCACGATGGAGCAGCCTCGGCACGACGCTCATCCGTGCACGATACCGGCCCGCCTGCCGCGCCGGGCGGCGGCTAGACCCGCTCCGTCCCGACCTGGATCACCGTGGCGCCACCGACCTGGCGGAAGCGGTCCGGATCGCAGGTGAGGATGATCACCTGGGTCGTCCGTCCCGCAAGGGCGAGGATCGCCCCCATCTTCTCCAGCCGTGAGCGGTCCGTGAAGCCGAGCGTATCGTCCAGGATGACGGGGACCCCGTCCGGCTCCACGATCATCGCCGCCGCGAGCCGGACGATCAGCCCCATCTGCTCCCCGGCGCCCCCGCTCACCTGCGAGAAGGGGATGGTCCGGCCGTGGAGGGTCCGCTCCACGATCCGCAGCTCCTGGTCCAGGGTCACGGAGAACCCGTCCCCGAAGACGACCGACCCGAGCTGCTCGATCCGCTCCCGGAGAGGTCCGGCATAGCTACGGTGCGCGGCCTCTCGTGCCTGCCGGAGCGTGTCGAAGAGGAGCTTCCGCGCGTCCGCCCGCCGCCGCCAGTCCGCGACCGCATCCGCCGCCACGGACTGTGCGCTGAGCGCCGCATCCCGCTGGGCCGCCAGCCCCGCCTCCCCGGCCTCCGACAGGCGCGTGGAGATCATCGTCCGCTCGTCCCGCAGCTGCTCACGGCGGGTGGCGAGGTCCTGCGCCACCTGGCGGGCGTTCCGGAGCCGCAGCTCGAGCGCCTCCGGGGCGGCCGCTGCGAGCTCCCGACGGACGCGCTCCAGCTCCGCCACTGCCGCTTCCGCCGCCGTCCGTGCCTCGGCGCCTGCCGCGTCCAGGTCGGCATCCGCGACCTCCGCACGGGCGGCGGCGAGGCGCGTCTCCGCCGCCACGACCGCATCTCCGGCGACCTGGAGCCGGACGCGCCTCTCGTGGTCATCCGCGGCGATCCCGGTGACGCGCGTGGCCGTGCCGTCCCGCGTGGCCCGGGCCTCCTGCTCGCGCTCCCGCGCGGCCTCCGCGCGCCGTGCCGCGGCCGCGAGCCCGCCATCCGCGACCTCGTCCGCGGCCAGGGGCGGCAGGCTCGCCGCCGGGGCGACCGCGAGCGTGGCCCGCAGGCGGCTCATCCGCTCATCCAGGTCCGGGAGGCGCTCCGCGTCCACCCCGTGGAGCGCCTCCTTCGCCTCGGTGGCGACCGCGGTCCGCTCCGCGACGCGATCCGCACGGAGCGCGGCCGCAGCCTCCGCGCCCTCGGGGTCCGTCACGCCGATCGCCGCGCACGCCTCGGCGAGCCGGCGCTCCGCATCCGCGAAGGCCGCGTGGAGGGCGTCCCCGCCGCTCCCGGAGCGGACGGTCACACGGAGCCGGCCGGGCAGGACGACCTCGAGCTGCCCCGTCACCGGCCGGCGCCGGACCTCGCCGGCGGCCAGCGCCTCCGTCTGGCCGTCCAGGGCGATCTCGCCGGCACCGAGCGCCTCCACCTCCACGGAGGCAGCCCCCACGTCCAGGCGGGCCCGGGCGATCCGGAGCGCCTCCGCGGCGGTCCGGACATCGGCAAGGCGCGTCGCGTCCGCGGGCATCCCCGCGATCTCCCCATCCAGCTGCTCGGCACGGGTCCGGCCGGCGGTGACCCTCTGGCGGACGGCCTCCAGCCGGGCGAGCTCCGCCGTGGCAAGGGCACGGTCCCGCTCCGTGCGCCGGCCCCGCTCCAGGGCGTCGGCGGCCTCGCGGGCCGCGGATGCCTCCGTCACGGCTGCTTCCACGCGGGCGAGCTCCTCGCGCGCGGCCACGACCTCCGTCGCTCGCGCGGCGGCCTCCGAGGCGAGCCGGTCGCGCTCGGCCGTGGCCCGCTCCAGCTCCGCCGCCAGCTTCGCCCGCTCGGCGATCGCGGCGTCCATCCGGTCCCGGGTCCGTGCCGCCCCATCCGCGCGCGCTTCCGCCACGTCCACCGTCCCCCGGAGGGCAGCCACCGTCCGCTCCTCCGCCTCGAGCTCCCGGACGAGGGCATCCCCACGCTCGCGGTCCACCTCCAGGTCCCGGAGCTCGCCATCCAGCGCGGCGAAGCGCTCCACGTCCCGCTGGACGCGCGCGATCCGCTCCTCCACCTCCGCGAGGGTCCGCCCCGCGCTCTCCAGCGCGCTGGTCAGCTCCGCTGCCGTGCCCTTCTCCTTGCCGCCGTCCGTCCAGCACTCGCGGTAGGCGGCCTGGGCGCGGTCGTAGAGGCTCTCCTCGCGGCCGCCCGTGGGCGTGGAGCCCGCGGCCCGGTCCAGGGCCGCCGACAGGGTGGCGTTGCCGGCGAGCTCCGCCTGGAGGAGCGATCCGCCCTGGTCCACCCGGAGGGCGTTCCAGAGGCCGAGGTCCGTGCTCTCCTCCAGGATCCGGCGGAGCCGCTCGTGGGCCTCCCGCCCGGCGAGGCTCTCCGGGCGCGGCGCGTCCACCCGCAGCTCCGTGAGGGTCTCCTTCAGCCAGCGCTTCCGGATCGTGAGGCGGTAGGGGCCGCTCTCCAGGTCCAGCTCCGCCTCCGGGCCCACATCCCGGCCGGCCGGCTGGAGCGCCTTGATCTCCGCCTTGCGGGATGAATCGAGCTCGTCCAGGAGGACCCGGACCGCGAGCGCGATCGTGGACTTCCCGATCTCGTTGGGACCGGCGAGGATCGTGACCCCGTTGCGGGGGAGGACGACCTCCTCCGCGCTCACGCCGCGGAAGTCCCGGAGGCGGACCCGGAGGATCCTCACGCCTCCACCTCGCCCGGGCCCGCGAGGCGGATGAGGAGGCCGAGCGCATCCCGGGCCGTGGCCGCGCGATCATCCGTCCCGAGCGCGACCGCGCGCAGCTGCTCCACGGCGACCGCCGCGAAGCCCGCGAGGGAGAGGTCGGAGAAGTCGTCCTCGTCCGGGCGGACGACGAGATCGGTGTGGCGCTCCCAGCGTTCGATCGCCGCGAAGAGGTCCCGCTGGTGGTCCAGGATCTCCCCGAGGCGCGCCTCCTCGCGCAGGGTGATCGTCCCCGTGAAGGAGAGCTTGACGATCGTCCGCTCCTTCTCCGGCAGGCTCTCCAGCCAGGCGCCGACCGCTTCCACGCCACCGAGGCCGTCCAGGTCGAAGGCCTTCCGGGCGAAGGACCAGGTCCCCGTCCGGCGCGCTTCCGTCCGGCAGCGCCCGGCATCGATCTCCACGAGGAGCACGTTGCCGGACGCGATCTCGTCGTAGTCCGTGGGCTCCGGCGCGCCCGCGTAGTGGATCCGGCCGGTGCTCCCGAGGGCGGTGGTGGAGTGGCGGTCCCCGAGCGCGAGGTAGGCGATCCGGTGATCGGCGATCGCCCGCTCGGCGGCGGTGACATCGATCGTGTCCGGCCCGGCCGACGGGTTGAACTGGTGCACCATCCCGTGGCCCACGAGGATCCGGGTGACGGAGGGATCCGGGGGGAGCTCCGCGCAGGTCCGGGCGACGAGATCCTCCAGGTGGCGCTTGGCGGTCCACGGCGCGCCGACGACCTCCACGCCGGGGAGGACCGGGTGCGGCGTCCCGTCCGCGAGGACGACGACGTTGCCGGGGACCGCGCTCCGGAAGGTGGAGCTGGTGAAGACCGAACCGGCATCCAGCGGGTCGTGGTTGCCGGGAAGGAGGAAGACCGGGCAGGGGACCCGCCCGAGCGCCTCCAGGGCGCGCCGCACGACGAGGCTCTCCACCCGGTTCGTCTCGAAGACGTCCCCCGCCACGACGACGAAGGCCGCTTCCTCCTCCGCCGCGATCCGGCCGATCCGCCCGATCGCCTCGATCCGCGCCTGGCTGAACCGCGCCTGGGCTTCCGGCGTGAGGAAGTGGCGCGTCATCCCGAGCTGCCAGTCCGCGCTGTGGAGGAAACGGATCATCGGGGGCATCGTAGCGTGGCGCGCTTCACGCGGACTTCCCGGATCAGGGCCGTTCGGGGATGACGGCCTCGCCCGTCTCCCCCGAGCGGTAGAGCGCCTCCACGAGCGCGATCGTGCCCAGGTTGTCGCGCGCGCTCGTCTCCGGCTCCCCGCCCGTGGCGATCGCGGCGAGGAGGGAGCGGACGGGTCCGAGGAAGGCGTCCGGGATCCAGCGCGTGCTCACCGGGTAGGGGAGCCAGCCGTCCGTGGGGAGGACCCGGCTCCAGACCTCGAGCGTGTCCGGCCGGCCGTGGGGGTAGTCGTAGAGGAGGCCGAGCGTGCCGCGGATCGCGCCCTCCGTTCCGTCGATCCGGAGCTCCGCACGGTTCGGGCCGGCGTGGAACTCGTGGTTCACGTTCACGAGGGCGCGCAGCTCGCCGGGGTAGACGAGGGTGGAGATCGAGCGGGTCTCGCCCCGGGGGACCTGGCCCGGCCGGCGCGCCTGGGTGCCGAAGACGCGCTCCGGCTCGCCGAGGAAGGCGCGGATCGTGTCCAGGTAGTGGATCGAGTGGAAGAAGAGGTCGAGGCGGGGCGAATCGACGAGCCACGGCCAGGCGCCGAAGTCGGTCGCGATCGCGACATCGAAGGTGACCTGCGTCACCTCCCCGATCCAGCCCGCGGCCACCATCGCCCGGGCGGCGCGGACCCCCTCCTCGAAGCGGAGCTGCTGCTGGACGGCGACCGTCCGGCCGAGCCGGTCCGCGGCGTCCGCGATCCCCCGCGCAGCGGCGAGGTCGAGCGCGAGCGGCTTCTGGCAGATGAGGTCCTTCCCGGCCGCGAGCACCCGGAGCGCGATCTCCGGCTGGAAGGCCGCCGGCACGGCGAGATCGACCACCTGGACCGCGGGGTCCGCGAGGAGCGCCTCCGCGTCCGCATGGACCTGCCCGACCCCGTGCCGTGCGGCCACCTCCCGGGCGCGCGCCACGTCGCGGTCCGCGATCGCGACGACCTCGAGACCCGCGCGCCGGTAGGCGGGGAGATGGGCGACGTCCACGATGGCCCCGGCCCCGATGATGCCGATCCGGCGCCGGTGCTCCGGCGGGATCGACAGGTCACAGGCGGCGGCGATCGGGGCGAGCGCGTCGAGCATCGGATCCTTCCAGGCTGGTGGCCCGGAGGGTACGCCACGTGGCCGGAAAGCGAAGGACGGCGGAGCCTGCGCTCCGCCGTCCTTCCTCGTCATCCCGGGACCGCGTCCG
>JAFMJV010000034.1 GCA_017853275.1 Chloroflexota bacterium | reverse complement strand
CTCTGCTACGGCGCGATCCAGCTGAAGAACCGGCTCGGCTACGACGACTCCCTGGACGTCTTCGGGATCCACGGTGTGGCAGGCATCGCGGGTGCGATCCTCCTCACGTTCTTCATCCGCGCCGTCGATATGCCCGCCGGCCGGGACGTGATCTCCCAGCTCGGTGTCCAGCTTCTCGGGGTCGCCGTGACGATCGCCTTCGCGGCCGGCGTCACGATCGTCCTCGTCGTCCTCGTCGAGAAGCTCTTCGGCTTCCGCCTCGGCGCCAGGGGCGAGCAGGCCGGCATGGACCACGAGCTCCACGGTGAGCATGGCTACGGCCTGCTCAACCTGAACTAGCGATCAGCGGAGGCGATCCTCATGAAGCTCATCGTCGCGATCATCCAGCCGGACAAGCTGGATGAGGTGCACCGGTCGCTGATCGATGCCGAGATCTTCCGCATCACCGTGAGCCGGGTGACCGGCCACGGCCGGCAGGAGGACCCGGAGATCTACCGCGGGAACGAGGTCCGCCCGGGCCTCATCCCCAAGGTCCGCCTGGAGATCGCCGTCAACGACGCCTTCGTGGAGCCCACGGTGGAGGCGATCCTCGCCGCCGCCCGGCACGGCGAGGGCGAGATCGGGGACGGAAAGATCTTCATCCTCCCGCTCGAGGAGGTGATCCGGATCCGTACCGGGGAACGGGGCGGGACCGCGATCTGACCCCCGGCGCGCGGCGCCGGACGATCCCGACCTGGACCACGATGCCCCCGGGGAGTCCCCGGGGGCATCGCCCTATCCGCGGTGCGCGTCCGTCTCCTGGTGCGGCAGGTGGATCCAGCCCTCGGTGCGGGCACGCTCCTCGTGCTCCGGCGGGATCGGCTCGGTCCGCTTGTCGGCGTAGGCGTCGCCCACGAGGGCGGCCACGAGCGCATCGAGGCAGTCGTCATCCGCGACCAGCGCCTCCCGGAAGCCCCCGATCTCCAGCTCATGGCGGCGGATCAGCGCGTCCAGGATCTCGCCCCGCTTCGCGCGCGCCCCGGGCTCCTTGTAGCCGCTCCGGTCGATCCCCCAGGTCTGGAGCGCGGCCGCCGGATACGCCTCGATCACGTCCGTCGATCCATCGCGGGCCGGCGATCCCCAGCGGAGCCGGGTGCACAGCCCGGCCGCCCGGAAGGCGACGATCCCGATCAGGTCCGAGGAGACGGAGAGCGGCCAGATCCCCGTCTTCTCGTGCACGTCGAAGTCCGTGGCCCGGAAGCGGAGGAGCCGGGTGGCCTCCCTCCGTGCCTCCTCGCCCTCCTTCCCGGGGGGCAGCGTCCGGATCGGCTCCGGCCACCTCCACGCGTCCCCTGCGGCGTAGGCGCTCACCGCCCGGAGGAACGGCTCCGGCCACCCGAGCGGGGCGTCGATCGCGACCACCCGCGCGCCGGCCGCGAGATCCACGATCCGGTCGTCCGTACAGCCGCTCTCCACGCCGAGCACGCGCAGCCCGTCCGGCCCCCGCCCCAGGCGGCAGGCGGCCGTCCGCTCCGCGACCGATGCGAGGTCGACGCCGAGGATCGTCCGGACGGCTCCGTCGGTCATCCGCCGTCCGCGGCCTGGAAGAGGTGCGAGTAGAGATCGTCGCCCTCGCGGACCGTGGTCACCGTCCCGGAGGCGCCCGAGAAGCGCCCCGTCCCGCCCGCGACCGCGCGCTCGATCGGCGCCATCCCCGGGATCGGGCCATCCGCGGCGTCGTACTCGTACTCGCCCGCCACCACGAGCGTCCCGCCCTCCGGGATCCGGTAGACCTGGAGGCCGAGGCGCCGGAAGCGGGGGTCGGCCTCGGTGGGCTCGGAGACGAGGAAGAAGACCCCCTCGGATGCGCCGCCGGGGACCCCGTCCACGATCGCCGGCGAGCGCCAGACGCGCAGGTCGCCGAAGCCGATCCCGCCGCCGTCGCGGTCCACATCGACCGGGGCGGGCGTGCGCGGGGTGAGCATCGAGCGGAGCGCACCGAGGCTCGCCGCCCCATCCGGGCTCCCGGCGAAGAAGGTGATCGTGTGCTCCGTCGTCCCGTCCCCGCGGTCCGTGCTCCCGATCGCCCCGCGGGCGCCGGCGAAGCGCCCCGTCCCGCCGATGATCGCGCGTTCCCGGGTCCCGGCCGTCCCGTCCCGCAGGAGCCCTGCGTGGAAGATCCGCTCCCCCGACGTGAGCTGGATGACCCCGAGCTCGGCTGCCACCGGTTCCGCACCTTCCGTACCGAGGCCGATCGTGACGGCGCGCGCGGTGCCGGCGCCCGTTCCCGCGCCATCCACGAGCGTCCGCTCCGCCGTCCGGACCGGGTCCGCCTCCGGTCCGGTCCCCGCGGCCGGCGCCGGATCCGTGACGAGGACGAGCCTCTCCGCAGCTTCCGTCATCCCGATCCCGGCGAGCGTCAGCCGGTCTTCCGTCGTCCCGTCCGGAGCGGTCGTCGTGATCGCCTCGCCGCGGACGCCGGCGAAGGCCCCGGTCCCTCCGAGGACCGCCCACACGAGCGGCGTGCCCGGATCGGCGGGGATGCTCGTCGTCACCCCGGCGAGGACGAGCGTCTCCGTGCCGAAGGCAAGGATCGCGAGCGTGATCCGGTCCTCCGCGGGGTCCGTGGAATCCGGGAGCGCGTTGACGATCTCCACGCTCCAACGGGTCCCGCTCCGTCCGTCGTCTGCGGAGGCCGGCGACCGGAGGATGCGCAGGTCACCGAGGGAGGTGGTCCCCGCGTCGCGTGCGAGGACCGTCACCGCCGGCTCCGCGCTCTCCACCACGAGCCGGACCGGCTCGCCGGCGCGGGCCGCACCCGGTCCGATCAGGACGGCGGCGACCAGTCCGAGGGTGAGGACGCGGGACGCCCGCGGGATCGATCGCACGAGGAACCTCCGGCACACGGGCCGGGCCGGACCTCGCGACCCGCGGAAGGGCCCCGTGCTCGCGCGAGCCTAGCGGAATGTGGTGGCCCCCCGTGAGGGGCCACCCGGAATCACTCGACGAGGTCGAACGCGTAGAGGAACGCGTCATCTCCGACGCGGGTGATCGTCAGCGTCCCGGACGCACCCAGGAAGTCGCCCGTCCCGCCGACGACCGCCCGGGTGAGGGGGACGTCCAGCGCGATCGGATCCCCGGACTCGTCGAACTCGCCGGTGCCGGCCACGATGAGCTGCGACCCATCGTCCAGCCGGAAGGCGAGGAAGCCGAGCCGGCGGAAGATGGGATCCGCGTCCGTGGGCTCCGCGACCATGACGTAGAGGCCGTCCGTGATGCCCGGCCGGCCGTCCACCGTGAGCGGGCCCTGCCAGACCCGCAGGTCGCCCAGCCCCACCCCGTCGTCCCGGAGGTCCTCATCGGCACGGAGGACCGAGACCCCCTCGCCGATCGGCGCCATCCCGGTCGCCGCACCGTCCGGGGTCCCGGCGAGGAGCGTCGCCACGTACTCCACCACGCCATCGCCCACGTGGGTCGAGGTCAGGGTTCCGCGCGCGCCCGCGAACCGGCCCGTTCCCCCGATGATCGCGCGGTCGAGCGGGCTCTGGATGGGCGGGCGGCGGTCCTCCGCGACGAAGCTGATGCCGGCGGCGAAGAGCTTGTCGCCGTTCCCGAAGTCGTTCACGAGGAGCCCGATCTGCGGGCGCCCGCCGCGCTCGTCATCCGGGATCCCCATCCCCAGGTGGACGCCCAGCGACCGGCCCGCAGCGCCGTCCTCCATCGAGAAGGGCAGATCGATGACCCGCAGATCCCCCGCGCCCATCGCGCCATCGACGTCCATGTCCAGGTCGCTGCGCGCCCCGCCGGCGGTGGTGTACCGGAGCGTCTCGGTGACCTCGGTCATCCCCAGGCCGAGGATCGTCAGCTCGTCGCGATACGAGCCGTCCTCATTGCGCGTGGTGACCGCCTCGCCGCGGACACCGGCGAAGGTGCCCGTCCCGCCGAGGATCGCCCGGCGGAGCGGCGCGCCCGTGGTGAGCATCGCCCCCGCGGCGTCCACGGAGGTGACACCGGCGAGGACGAGCGAATCCGCCCCGAAGTCGAGGACGAGGAGGCCGAAGCGGTCCTCGGTCGGGTCCTGTGCGTCGATCTCGTCGTGGGTGATGCTCGTGAACCAGCGCGTCCCCATGCGCCCGTCGCTCGCCACCGCGGGGGCGTGGAAGACGCGGATATCCCCGAGCGAGGGGCCTTCCTCCCGCATGTCCAGGAGGGTCATCGTGAGGGGCGGCGAATCGACGCTCAACGTCACCGGGTCGGCAGCCCGGACCGGTGCCGGGGCGATGAGCGCCGCGGCGAGGATGACGGGGGAGAGCGCGCGGAGCGTCCGCGGGAAGGAGCGCATCGGAGACCTCCGGGAGGCGGGTGACCGGGCATCGCCGGGCGGCCCTGAGCGGCCGCTTCCTGCGCCGAGAGGGTAGCAGGTCGGCGGGCGTTTCGAATCCGATACAAGAGCGGTCCGGCGGAGGGATGGCCCCCTGACCCGCGGCGCTTCCGGATACCGGGGTCCCGGACCGGGACCCCGGGCGGTCAACCCTCCGGGTCCAGGTCCACGATCGAGATCCCGCTGCCCCGGCGGTTCGCGGAGAGGAAGAGACCGGGCTCGCCGCCGGCGATGACGTCACGGACATCCGCGCCCACCGGGACGCGCATCATCTCCTCCTCCGTGACCGCATCCAGGACGATCAGCTCGCCCGTGGTCCGGGTGCGGCTCGCGACCACGATCCGCGTCCCGTCCGGGCTCACCACGACCCCGTGGACGGGGGCACCGAGCCCGACCGCGCTCACGATCTCCCCGGTCAGCGGGTCGATGACCACGAGACGTCCGGCCTCGTCGATCGGGGTCTGCCGGTTCGCCGTGGCGTAGAGGCGGCTCCCGTCCGGCGAGAAGGCGACCGCGCGCGCTCCGCCGCCGACCGCCACCGTCGCGGTCGCCGTGCCGCTCGCCGTGTCGATGAGGGTGACCGCCTCGCCGGCGAGCGAGGCGACCGCGAGGATGCTCCCATCCGGGGAGAGCGCCAGCGCGACCGGCTGCTCCGCGACGTCGATCGTGCCCACGACCGAGAGCGAGGCGCGGTCGAGGATCTCGACCGTGGTGGACGGCGCCTCGTAGCCGGCGGTCGCGACCCAGGCGCGCTCACCGGACGGGTCGAGGGCGACCGCGAACGGGAAGTCGCCGCCGGGGATCTCCCCCGCCACCGTGCCGCTCGTCAGGTCGACGAGGTAGGTCCGCCCCGAGGTATCGGGGACCCATGCGGTGGACCCGTCCGCCGAGATCGCGACGTCCGCAGGGTAGGAACCCACCGCGATCGGCGTTCCCGCCGTGGCCGTGGCGATCTCCACGGGGATCAGCGTCTTCCCCACGATATCCACGACCCAGGCCGTGGCGGCGTCCGGGGAGAGAGCGAGCCCGAGGGGGACCTTCCCGGCCGGGACGTCCGTGACCACCGGATCGGCGGCGAAGGCCGGGACCGCGGCGATCGTCAGGGCGAGGAGCGCAGCGGCAGGGGCGGCGACCGAGCGCCGCCGGCGCGTGGCAGGCAGGGATCCGGCGAACGACGAGGACATCGGGGAACTCCTCCTGGGCGATGGGCACGCGACTGCGGCACCCGCGGCGGGAGGGTAGCACGCGCACGCTGCGGCTCCGTGCCCCGCCCGGGCTACCCGCCCGCGGTCGCGAGGAGGATCTGGACGACCGACGCGGGACCGACCGGCGTGGCGAGCGACGCGGGCTCGCGGTCCACGAAGACCCGGAGGTTCGGGCGCAGCTCGCCCCCGGGGACGCGGATCCGGTCCGCGATCCCCGGCCGTTCCGCTTCCAGCCCGTCCACGATCTCCCGCACGCTCGTCCCGCTGACCGTCATCCGCCGCGGCATCCCGGGGAAGAGCGCCACGAGCCCCGCGGGGAGGAGGAGCTCGGCCATCGTGCGCGCTCTCAGGCGTCCACGAGCGCCGTCTCCACGGAGTGGATCGGCGGCAGGAGGTCGATGATCCGGGTCCACGTCCCGCCCTCGTCCGCGCTCGCGAAGAGGGCCCCGCTGCTCGTCCCCGCGTAGAGCCCGAAGGGCGTGAGGGGATCCGACGCGAAGGCGCCGCGAAGGACGGAGAGATAGGCGTTCTCCTGGGGAAGGCCGGTGCGGCGCGCCTCCCAGGTGGAGCCGCCATCCCCGGTCGCCCAGACCGCCATCCGCGCGTCCGGCATGAAGCGCCCCTGGTCGGGATCCTTCAGCGGGATCGTGAAGGCGGCGTCGCGGTCCCGCGGGTGAGCCACGATCGCGAAGCCGAACTCGGAGGGGAGGGGAGCGTCCAGCCGTACCCAGGAGCGCCCGGCGTCATCGCTCCGGTAGACGCCGCAGTGGTTCTGCTGCCAGAGCCGCTCCGGATCGCCTGCGGCGTGGGCGATGCGGTGGACGCACTGGCCGGTCTCCGGGTCCGGGTCCGGCAGGAAGTCCGCGGCCACGCCCCGGTTCCGCGCCTCCCAGGTGAGGCCCCCGTCCTCGGTGGCGAAGCAGCCCGCGGCGGAGATCGCGACCCACATCCGGAGCGGATCGTTCGGGTGGGCAAGGATCGTGTGGCAGATCAGGCCGCCGGCGCCCTCCATCCAGCCGGGCCGGGAGGGATGCGCCCGGAGCCCCGCCACATGGCTCCAGCTCCGCCCGCCGTCCGTGGAGCGGAAGAGGCCCGCCGGCTCCACGCCCGCGTAGAGGGCGCCATGGGCCGGCGTCACGCGCCACACGTTCGTCACCGCGGGCTCGCCCTCCCCGAAGGTGAGCCCCTCGGATGCGTGGCTCCAGGTGCCGCCCAGATCGTCGCTGCGCCAGACGGCCGGCCCGAACCACGGGTTCCCGCCCGCCCCGTGGATCGCCCCGGTGGCGGGATCGAAGACGAGGTGGTTGAGCGGCCACGCCTCGCAGAAGGGGCCGCGGAGGCGCCACGCGCCGGGATCCGCGCGCCGCTCCGGCGCCACGTCCAGGAGGAAGGCGCCCTTCTTCGTGCCGAGCAGGACCATGAGCCGGCGTGTCATCGGGGTTCCTCCCTCCCTCCTTCCGGGGACGACCCGGCTGGGCCGCGATCCCGGAAGCGGGAGACTAGCAGCGCCGTGGCCCGCGACGGTCCGACGCTGCGTCCGTGCCGGACCCCTCAGACGATCCGGACCCCCGCCTCCGCCATCTCCGCGATCGCCCGCCGGCCGTCCCCGGGGACGAGATCGACCGCCACGATCGCATCCGTGAGGAGCGAGACCGCGTAGCCGAGCCGCCGGCCATCGAGCGCGGTCGCCCGGACGACGTAGTCCGTCGCGATCCCGCACACGACGATCTTCCGGACGCCGGCGTCGCGGAGGAAGGCATCGAGCGCGGTGGGGACGTCCGCGCCCGTGGCGTGGTCGCGCATCGTGAAGCCGCTGTAGCCGTCCTCCCCCGCCACCCCCTTGGGGATCGTGGGCCCGTGGATGACGAGCGAGGGATCGAAGGCCGCGCCCCACGTCCCGGCGACGCAGTGGACCGGCCAGGTCCCCCCGTCCTTCGCGAAGTGCGGCGTCACCGGCGGGTGCTGGTCCTGGGTGTAGACGATGAGCGATCCCGCCGCGCGGGCGGAGAGGATGCGCACGTTCACCGCCGGGATGATCGCCGGCGCCCCGGCCACGGAGAGGCCGCCCGTGGGAGAGACGAAGTCGTTCTGGATGTCGTTGACGATGAGCGCGACGCCCGGTCCGAAGCTCGTCATGGCCGCGATGGTAGCGCCCGTCCACCCCCGGATCCCCCGGAATCACGAAGCCGGCCCATCCCGGAGGAGGGGCCGGCTTCCCTGGCGTCCCGGAGGACGCCGGGTCAGGCGACGATCTTCGCCTTGAGCGCGTCGAACTCGGTGGCCGAGATCGCGCCCGAGTCGCGGAGCTGGGTGAGCTTCGCGAGCTCATCCGCGGGCGAGACGTTCCCCACCGCCTTGGCCGCGGCCTCCGCGCGCGCCATCGCCTGGACGTCCTGCGCGGTCATCTTCGGCCGGCGCAGGAGGTAGATGAGGCAGCCGAGGAGCGGGAGGACGAAGATGAGGATGAGCCAGCCGACCTTCGCCCCGCCGGAGAGATCGTTCCGCATGAAGATGTCCATGAGGCAGCGGAAGAAGATCGAGATCGCCATGATGAGGAAGAACGCGTAGATCATCATGAGCAGGAAATCGAAGAAGCTGGTCATCGGGGTGGGCATCCCTTCCTGAGCTCGCGGGGTCATCCGCCCCGTCGTGTCGCCTGAAGCATCCCAGACCGGCGCGTTCCCCGCTGGAGCGGACCGCGCGGCCCGTTCCGCCGCCCGTGCCACGGCGGCCAGCGCCGGATGGTGCCATCCTCGGTGGATGGAAGCCGCACTGCGCTACGCGTACCACGGCTCGCCGATCGGGCCGCTCCTTCTCATCGGGGAGCCGGACGGCCACGGCGGCATCACGCTCATCGGGCTGGAGATGGAGGGTGCGGCGCACGCCCGCTCCGTCCAGCCGGGCTGGGTCGAGGATCCGGCGCCCTTCGCGGAGACGGCGCGCCGGCTCGATGCCTACTTCGCCGGCGAGCGCCCGGTCTTCGACCTCCCCCTCGCCCTCCGCGGGACGCCCTTCCAGGTGCGCGTCTGGGAGGCGCTGCGGACGATCCCCTACGGAACCACCGTCTCGTACGCGGACCTGGCGCGGCAGATCGGCCGCCCCGGCGCCGCGCGGGCCGTGGGTGCCGCGGTGGGGCGGAACCCGATCGCGGTCATCGTCCCCTGCCATCGCGTCGTGGGCGCGGACGGGAGCCTGACCGGGTTTGCCGGCGGCCTGGCGCGAAAGCGGGTCCTCCTCGCGACGGAGGGGATCGCCGCGGGCTGAGCGGCCGGCCTCAGCCCTCGACCGCGTCCCCGACGAACGCAGGCCGCCGGGGTCCGTCCCATCTCCCGGCCGCGAGGTCCGCGGCGAGCCGGCGACGGATCTGCTCGCGGTGGACGGGGGGCATCTCCGGGTACATCCGGTCAAGCAGGAAGGCGACCCGTCCGATCGGATCGTCGATCCCCGCGCGATCGAGCTGCTGCCAGACGAGGGCGATCCCCTGCTCTCGCAGCGCCTGCCCGCGCCGCGCACGCTCCGCCGGGGTCCGCGCGCGGAGCGCGTCGTCCAGGAGCGCCCGCCCGGGGTCAGGCCGCACGGCGGACCTCCTCGAGGCGCGCGGAGAGTCCCAGGGCTGCCGCCCACCGCTCCAGGTAGGCGTCATCCACGACCCCCGCGTTGAGCGCGAGCAGGCGACGGCAGTCCCGAAGCTGGAGCTCCGACGTCCCGTCCGACCACTCCAGCTTCGCGAGGATGAGGTCCTCGAGGGTCGAGACCCAGACCTGCCCATGGACCGGGTGGTCCCACCGGCGGCGCCGGCGCAGCGCTTCCGCACCCCACGGGTCCGCATCGCGGATGACGAGGTCGACCTTCGCGAGCGCGTCGCGGTCGATGAGCGAGGCCATCCAGCGGCCTCCCACGTGGATCGGCTCCGCATAGGTCCAGCGCGCCGACAGCGCAGAGGCGAGGGATCCGAGGGCTTCGGGCGTCGTGGCGAGCACGAGGTCCGTGTCGAGCGTCTGCCGTGGCTCGCCGTAGGCTGCGAGCGCTTCCGATCCCGTGAGGTACCACGGGATCGACCGCTCCTCGAGCGCATCCACGACGTCACGCACGGGCGTGGACCCCGCTACCCCTGCGCCATCGTGGTGCGCAGCCGGCCGAGCCCCTCGACCTCCACCTCCACCACGTCGCCGCCCTTCAGCCAGACCGGATCCTTCATCCCCGCGATGACGCCAGCCGGCGTCCCGGTCACGAAGACGTCGCCCGGCTGGAGGGTGAAGTAGTGGCTGCAGTACGAGACGATCTCCGCGACCGAGAAGATCATGTCGTTCGTGTTCGAGTCCTGGCGCAGCTCGCCGTTCAGCCAGGTACGCAGCCCGAGCGCCTGCGGGTCCGGCACCTCGTCCCGGGTCACGAGATCCGGCCCGAGCGGCAGGAAGCCGTCCAGGGTCTTGCCGAGCATCCACTGGGCGGTCCGGAACTGGAGGTCGCGCGCGGAGAGGTCGTTCGCCGTGGCGTAGCCCCAGACGTGGTCCAGGGCGTCAGCCAGGGAGACGCGGGAGGCGCGCTTCCCGATGATGATCGCGAGCTCCACCTCGTAGTCCGCCTTCGCGGTCTCCGGCGGGATCATCACCGTCTCGCCGTGCGCGGAGAGGGCGTTGTTGAACTTGTTGAAGGCGATCGGGAACTTCGGGATCTCCATCCCGGTCTCCGCCGCGTGCTTCCGGTAGTTGAGGCCGATCGCGACGATCTTCTCCGGCCGGCTGACGCACGGCCCGAGCGCCACCGTCGCAGGATCGAGGACGGCGCCGGGGACGCTCCCCGCGCGGGCGACGAGCGTGCCCAGGGCGGTCATCCCGGCGAGGCCGCGCGCCTCCACCTCCGCCGGTGTGGGCGCCCAGTCCGCGGCCGTCCCCGCGGCGTGGACGGCGAGGAGGTCGACGATCCCGGCGGCCGTGCGCACGCCGCTCCGGAGCGGGGCGCCGGGCGCGGTGCGGAAGGTGACGATGCGCATCGTGGGGTCTCCGGGTGCGGTCGGATGAGCGGGCGGTCGCCGCAGTCGTCCAACGATAGCGCCGCCGCGCCGCTCCGGTCCGTATGCGGCACCATGCGCTCGTCCGAGCCCGCCGCAGGAGAGCTTCCGTCATGGCATCCCAGGTCACGCTGAACGGGTCGGTCGCCATCCTCGGCGCCGACCGCCACATCCATGCCGCGCGCCGTCTCCGGGAGTCCTTCCCCGGCATCCGCTGGCAGGACGGCACGGGCGCGGACGGGGCGGCCGTCGTGCTGACGGAGGATCGAGGGCTCGCCGAGGGGGCCTTCCGGATCGTGGCCGAGGGTCCCCGCGTGACGATCGCGGGTGGGCCCTTCTCCGGCGTGATCTACGGCGCGGAGGAGCTGATCGCCCAGGCCGGCGGTCACCCGGACCGGATCGCCCTCCCCGATGCGCCGATCGCCCAGGCGCCCGGCCTCGCCTACCGGACCTTCTGGAACTGGGACCACTCCACGAACTGGGAGCTGTCGCAGATCGGCGTCCAGGAGATCGGGGTCTTCAACCCCTACGGCAAGCCGCCCCGCGGCTTCCTGGACGACTTCCGCCGTTGCGTCGACTTCTGCTCCCGGAACCGGATCGCGGCGGTCGTGATCTTCGGCTTCCTGCGCGATACCCACGGCGGGATCGAGGCGTCGCAGGAGCTCTGCCGCTATGCCACCGAGCGCGGGGTCCGGATCCTGCCCGGGATCGCGATCGGCTCGTACGGCGGCGTCTACTGGGAGGGCGATCACCGCTACAACCTCGCCACCTGGCTGCGCGCGAACCCGCAGCATGCGGCGACCCTCGAGAAGGGGGTCGGCTTCCAGATCGCGGACCTCGCCTTCCCGCTCAACTTCCCGCGCTCGGACTACACGCTCTCTGCCTGCCCCTCGGCGCCCGAGACGATGGCCTGGATGGAGGAGGGGGTCGCCTGGCTCGCGGAGACCTTCGAGATCGGCGGCATCAACATCGAGGCCGGTGACTACGGCGTCTGCGGCTGCGACCGCTGCGTGGCGCGGCGTGCGAACGAGGCGGAGGCGGCGCGCCGGAAGGATGTCCACGGCGACTACTGGTCGCACACGGATATGGCGGACAACTTCCCGCGCCTCTACCGGACCGCAAAGGCGATCCGCCCGGACGCCTGGATCTACTCCGAGATCCAGTGGGACAACCTGCTCGACCCGGTCGCCCACGAGGCGCAGAGGCGGCTCCCCCACGGCGGCGTCTACCAGCACACGACGAACCGCACCTACTGGGGCCGGATCCAGCGCGAGCTGACCCGGTCCTACGTGGAGTCGCTGCCCACCCAGCCGAACGTCATCCGCTGCCAGTTCGCCTGCCAGTGGAACGGCGACGAGCGGACGGAGCGCTACGCCCTGAACGCCAGGGTCTTCTCCGAGATGGCGACCCTCTGCGCAGAGCGCGGGATGACCGGCCTCACCGTCTGGGGGGAGCCCTCGCCGTACACCGCCACGGTGGAGATCTCCTATCTGGCCTTCGCGCGCTTCACCTGGGAGCCCACGCTCACCTGGGAGCGCTTCCTCGCCCGGGACGTGGCGCCGCTCCTTGGTGGGCGGGACGCGGCCGGGGAGTTCGTGGCGATCGCCGAGGAGCTGGACGCGCACCAGCGCCTGCCGCTCGAGCGGCTCCGCGCCCTCCGGGACGGGGCGGCTGCCCACCGTGCGGGTGACGAGGCGGGCCGGCGCTGGCTCAGCCTGGAGGATGCGATCGCGCGCCGGATCTACATGGGCGCCTAGCGCGCCGTCAGGCCCCGGCCGGTTCCCCCGCGCTCCCGGCCTCGGGCGGACCCTCTGCCTCCGGTGGCAGGTCCGTCCGGGCGCGGAGGAGCGCCGCGATCCCCCGCGTGGCGGGTGACGACTCGAGGATGAGGAGGAGCCCCACGCTGAGCGGCACGGCGAGGAGCGCGCCGGCCGCGCCCAGGACCCACGTCCAGCTGATGAGCGAGACGAGGACGACGAGCGGGCTCATGTTCAGCTCCGTGCCCATCATCCGCGGCTGGAGCAGGTAGTCCTGGAGGATGTTGATCAGCGTGTAGCCGCCCACGACGAGGAGGGCCGGGACCGGACCGCCGTCGAGGAAGGCGAGGATCGCGGGTGGGACGAGCGCGATGATCGAGCCGATGTTCGGGATGAAGCTCGCCGCGAAGGTGAAGAAGGCCCACAGCGGCGCGAAGGGGACCCCGAGGACGACCATCAGGATGAGGACGAGGACGGCCGCGAAGAGGCCGAGCTGGGCCCGCACGAGCAGGTAGCGCCGCAGCTCCGTGCCGAAGCGCTCCACGCCGGGGAGGAGGAGCCCGTCCATGCCGAAGGCGATCTGCGCCCGCTCCCGGAGCGAGCGGCTGTCCGCGAGCGCGAAGATCGTCGTGAAGGCGAGGACGAAGAGCGTCACGCCGATCCCGGAGACCGCCGAGACGATCGGCCGGACCATCCCCGCCACCGCACCCGGCGAGACGATCGCGGCGAGCGCGTTCGCGTCCGTCTCGATGCCGAAGCCCGCGAGGAGCGTCTGCACGTCGGTCACAAGGGTCCGGAAGCGGCTCTCGTAGCGCGGCAGCTCGAAGGCGAGCTGTGCCACGGAGAGCGCGACGGCGACCGCCGTGACGAGGATGACGAGGAGGACGACCGCGATCGTCAGCGCGAGCGCCGCGCGGGGGCTCGCCCCGCGCCGCTCGAAGGACCGGACGAGGGGCAGCGCGATGAGCGCGAGGAAGAGCCCGAAGAGGAAGGGGACGAGGAGGTCCGCCACCTCGCGGAGCGCGAGCGCGCCCACGAGGACGAGGACGAAGGCGCCGAGGCCCGCGAGGGCCGTGAGGCCGGAGAAGCGGTTGACGGGACGGTGTGCGGCAGGGTCGGTCACCGACCCATCGTAGCGGTCGGGGCCGCGAGGCCCCCCGGTCTCAGAGCCCGCCGCTGACGTGCGGGTTCTCGCCGGTGAGGTAGGACGACTCGTCCGAGAGGAGCCAGACGACGACGTTCGCGACCTCGTCCAGGCTGCCCAGCCGGCGGAGCGGCGGTGCCGAGATCATCTGGCGCGCCACCGCCCCCGGGAGCGCGGCAGGATCGGCGCGGATCCGGTCCCACAGCGAGACCCCATCCACGCGCTCGAAGAGGATCCCCGGCCGGCCCTCCACCTCCACGACCCCCTCGGTCGCGGGGGCGGGCAGCCCTGCGGCATGGACGAGCGCGGTCACCTCCGCCTCGCGGTCCGCCCAGGCGACCGGGATCCCCGCCCGCAGCACCTTGACGACCCCGTGGCGCCCCCACGCGTAGATGTCCGCCGTGCTCCCCCGTGCCACGAGGTCCCCACGGCGGTCGGCTCGCCTCCCCATGCGGCGAGCATAGAGGAGCGCCGCATGTGCGACGAGCCGTCCGGCCCGCGCTCCGCCATCCTTTCCGGGTGAGCCTCCTCGCCGTCGACCTCGGGACCTCGCGCATCAAGGTCGTGCGCGCGGACGCGGCCGGTGCGCTGGACGGCGTCCACGCGGCACCCACGCCGGTGGACGCCGCGCCCGGGCTCCGCCACGCCTTCCCCGCGGAGACGGTGCGATCCGTGGCCGAGACGCTCATCGGGGAAGCCGCTGCCGGCGCCCCCGCCCCGGTCCGGACGATCGTCCTCTCCTGCCTGGGCACGGCCGCCGTCCCCGTGGATGCCGCCGGCGCCCCCCTGGGCGACGCGCTCTCCCCGGCCGACCCGCGCCCGCTCGCCGGTCCCGGTCTGGTGGAGCGCACGGGGATCGCCGCCCCGGACCTCTTCCGTCAGACCGGATCGGACGCGCACCTCGCGTCCACCCTCCTCCACTGGCTCTGGTGGCGGGAGGCGGAGCCTGCCGGGGCGGCGCGCCTCCACCGCCTCCGATCGCTCCGCGGCTACCTCCTCGCGGCGCTCGCGGGCGCGGACGCGGAGGACCCGTCGTGGGCGTCCCGGACGATGGCGATGGACCTGGAGAGCGACGCCTGGAGCGCGTCGATCCTGGGCGCCGCCGGGCTCGATGACGCGGCCCTTCCGCCGATCCTCCCATCCACCACGAGCTGGCCGATCCTCCCCGCGGTCATCCGCCGGCTCGGGCTCGCGCCGGACGCCCGGATCGTCCTCGGCGGGATGGACAACGCCTGCGCCCTCCTCGGTGCCGCCGCGCCCGGGGAGGAGCGTCTTGTGAACATCGCGGGCACGTATGAGCACATGGCGGGCGTCGGGCCGCTCGCGACCTGCCGCACCGCCGCCACCGCGGTCGGCGGCCTCGTCCATCGCTGGCTCCTGCCGGGCACCTTCCTCGCCTACTCCCGCGTCCCGGTCGGTCTCCTCCTCGGCGCGATCGGCGCGGCGAGCCCGGACGGGATCGAGCCGCTCCTGCGCAGCCTCCCGGAGCAGCCCGCCGGACGGAGCGCACCCCTGGACGAGCATGCCCTCCGTGCGGCACTCGCGGCCGGGTCGGACCCGGCCGGCCTCCTCGCCGGCGTGATGGAGAGCGGGGCGGAGGTGCTCGCCCGCTTCACGGAGGCGTGGACCGCGTCGGGGGCACGGGTGGATCGGATCGTCGTCGTCGGTGGCGGCGCCGGGCAGGAGCGCTCGCTGCGCCTGAAGGCCGCTCTCCTCGGCCGTCCGGTCTGGACGCTCGCCTCGGACGAGGCGGCCGCGATCGGTGCCCTCCGGCTCGCGCTCCATGCCACGGAAGCGATCCCCCTCGCCGACGCCGGTGCGCGCGTCGCGGACCCGCTCGCCCACGCGTGGTCCCCGGCGTCGTAGAATCTGCACGGTGACCAGCGTCCTCCCCACCGACCCGGACCTCGCTGCGCGCCGCCGGGCGGCGCGGATCGTGGTGGCACGGACCGCGCACCTCGCCTTCGCGCGCGGGCTCACCGAGCTCCAGGGCGGGAACATGAGCGTGCGCATCGGCGATGAGGTCGTGACCACCCCCACGATGGCCTCCGAGAACGATGGCTGGCGCCTCTCCCCGGACGACATGGTCATCCACGACCTGGATGGCGGGGTCCGGGATGGCGACCCGCGCCGCGTCTCGCGGGAGACGGGGCTCCACCTCCGCCTCTATCGCGCGGACCCGGAGCTCGGCTCGGTCCTCCACCTCCATCTCCCCGAGGCGCTCGCGCTCATCGTCCGTCACGCGCCCGGCGTCATCGCGGCGAGCGCCACTCCCTACGGCGTCCCGGTCGTCCGCCTGGAGGAGGGGCTCCCCGCCCAGACGGAGCCCCATGACAGCCGGGTGGAGGAGCTCCTCCTCGCCGTCCCGCGCGCGGATGGGGCGGTCTCGATCTCGCCCACCCACGGGATCATCGCCGTCGCCCGCGACACGGCGACGAACCTCGCGGGTGTCGAGCGGCTGCGCGAGGCGCTCGAGCACGCACGGGTCCGGCTCCGGCTCCGGACGGCCGCCGCGGAGGGGATCCGATGATCGACCCCGCCTCCACCGGCGATCCGCTCGTGACCCTCCTCGGCCGCCTCCTCGAGAGCCGGCTGGGCAGCCTGGAGCACCTCCTCGCCACGATCCGCACGGATGCCGGCGACCGGTCGATGGAGGCCCGGACGGCGCTCTCCCGGCTCCTCGGCGAGCCCGCCACGCCGGAGATCGCACCCGATCCGCTCCACGGTGCGCTCCTTGCCGCGGTCCCCGGCGCCACCGCGGCGGTGAGCGGTGTCGCGCTCCATCTCCGCGACCTCCTCGCGGAGGGGATGGCGCTCCCGGAGACGACGAGCATGATGCGCAAGCGCGGCGTGCCGGATCTCGCCGACCGCCTCGTTCCGTCGGATGACCTCCTGCCCGGACGCCTCCCCACCACGATCGCCACGATGCGCGAGCGGGCCGAGGCGCGCGGCGCGAAGCACGTCCTCATCTTCACGCCGGACGGGGTCGTCCACGTCGCGGGGCGGACCCCGGAGGAGACGATGGCCCACTGGTCCAACGTCGAGTTCGCCGCGCGCGCCGCGGTGATGCGCGTGGAGGAGCGGCTCCTCGCGATCCGGCCCGCCGGCTGAGCGCCCGCCGGGCCGGATCGCGGCCCGCGGTCAGGCGTCCGGTGCGTCGAGCGGAGCGGATCCCGCGTCCGGCGCGATCTCGATGACCACCCGGAAGGGTGCCCCGAGCGTGATCACCGGGACCCCCGGCCCCGTCCAGACCTGGTCGCCGTCCGTCACCCGGGCGACCGCGAGGGTGGGGACCTCCGGGTCGATCACACCGACGAGGAACGGGACCGCGAAGAGGAGCGGCGCCTCGGCCGCGCTCTCCGCCCCGTAGCCCACGACCGCGCCGGTATCCCCGCGCACGAGGAGGACCTCGAGCGTCGCCGTCTCCGAGAGCGTGGAGGGCGGCCCGATGACGACGCCCGTCACCTCACCCTCCCGGAGATCCTCCCGTCGCTCGAGCGGGAGGATCAGCCCGCTCACCGGGCGGCCGCCCGCGATGGCGAGCGTGGCGGACGGGGTGAACCAGGTGGCGTCACCTTCCGTCAGGGCCGCGAGGACGCGGTAGGTGGCCGCCGGGTCGATCCGGTCGGCCGGGTAGGCGAGGACGAACGCCTGCGGGGAGGCGCCATCCGCGAGGTAGGCCGCGGCGGGCACGATCCGGGTCCCCTCCGCAGTCTCCTCGATGAGCGTCATCGTCACGTCGCGCGCGACCTCGCCGTCGGCCGGCGGCGGGGCGAGGAGGAGGCCGGAGAGGTAGGCGTCGAAGACCGGCGCCGGGGTCGGCGATGGCAGAGGAGCCGGCGTCGGCGTGGGAGCCGGGGTGGGGCTCGGCGAGGGTCCGGCGGAGAGGACGATCGCCACCTGCGTCATCGGCGGGACGCGCGTCCCGCCCTCGGGCTCCGTGCGGACCACGAGGCCGGCTGCCACGGACGCGTTGATGACGGAGCGGCGCTCCCCGATCCCGAGCCCGGCCTCCGACAGGGCGATCACCGCATCCGCCTCCGAGCGGCCGCGGAGGTTCGGGATGCTCACCGGCGCCGGGGTCGGCGTGGGGGCGGGGCCGGTGGAGAGGATGAGGTCCACCCGGCTGCCGGCGGCGACCCGCGTCCCCTCCTCGGGCGCGGTGCGGATCGCGCTCCCGGCCTCCACGTTCCCGTTCGCGCGGCGCTCGCGCGTGCCCAGCAGGAGGCCCGCGGCGTTGATCCGCGCGATCGCATCCGCCTCCGGCAGGTTCCGGACCTGGGGGACGGCCACGAGCGCCGGGGAGCCGGAGGGCTTCGGGCTCTTCGCCGGGGCGGCGGTGGGAGCCGGGGATGCGCTGGGGACCGGGCTCGGGCTCGGTGAGGGACCGCGCGAGACCGTCAGCTTGACCGGGGTGCGCGGCGCGAGGAGCGTCCCCGCCGCCGGCTTCGTCTTCACCGCACGGCCGTTCGGGACCGTGGCGTTGTAGCGGCGGAGGAGCTCCCCGACGCGCAGGTCGGCATCCACGATCGCTCCCGTCGCGTCGTCCTGGGTGAGCCCGCGGACCTCCGGCACGGCGACCGGGGGCGGGGTCGGGGAGGGGGTCGGCCTGGGGGCCGGCGGGATCGCCGGGGCGAAGGCGACGACGATCGTCCCGGCGTCACCGCTCCCGCCATCCAGGGCCGGCTCCACCGCCGGGGCCTCCCGGACCGTCTTCCCGTCCACGATCGCGGCCCACACGCCGAGACGGGCACCGGGATCCACGCCGGCCGGGTCGTAGCCGAGCGCGAAGGGGATCGGCGGCGTCCCCGCCGGGAGCACGGTCGTCCAGGCGACGGTCCGGCCGCTGTCGAGGTCCACGAGGGCGGCGAAGGCGAGCGCCTTGCCGGAGAGGGCGGCCTTGTCCTTCATGGCGATCGAACCGGTGACCACCGCCCCCTGGTTCCCGGCGGCCTTGCGCAGGCGCAGGTCGACTCCGGTCGAGGGTCCGCCGGTGATCACCGGGACCCCCTCCGCGGTCTCGCGACGGGTCGTGCCGTCGATGATCGTGGCGAAGGCCTGGTAGCTGTGGCCGGGGTCGATCCGCGCCGGATCGACGGAGACGGCGAAGGAGATCGGGGTCGTCCCGGACGCCGCGAAGCGCCGTGCCCCCACGATGACGCCCTCACCGCCGCGCACGGAGCGATCGACGATCGCCACGACCGCCACCGCCCCTGCTCCGAACGTGACGGGGTCCTTGGTGGAGAGGGTCCCGGTCACCTCGCGCGGGGTCGCCGCCGCGGTGACGAGGACGCCCGCCGGTAGCGCCACGGCGAGGGTGAGGAGGGTGAGGAGGAGGGCGATCGCGCGCCGCGCACGGCGGGCCGATCCGTCGTGAAGAGAAGCAGGCATCCGATCGACCTCCCCGGGGGTCACCCGCGGCTCGGGCGACGACGCGGGGGATGATGCCAGAGCGGGGTCGCGAGCATCGGCCGCGACCCCGCTCTCGGAGCCGGATGGATCAGCGGGCCGGACCCTTGCGGCGGTCGAGCCGCGTCGCGATCCCCTGGAGATCCGTGGTCGCCGTCCCGAGGGCATGTCCCACGCGGGACATCTCCCCCGCCATCGGGCCGTCCATCGTCTTCACCTCGCGGCCGATCCGCTCCGTCAGCTCGGCCAGCAGCCGCAGCCGTGCGGCCTGGCTCAGCCGGTCCTCCCTGCTCATCATCCTCGACCTCCTGCCGCACGGGCTCCGTCCGTACGTGCCGCACCCTCCACCGATCGATCTCCCCGCTCGGCCGAGGGTGACGTGCCGGTGGGGGAGCCCGATCGTCGCTCCGCCACTGCCGCGGCGTCATCACAGGCCGCTCACGGCCCCGTGTCACCTCCGTCTCTCGGTCCGCCCCGGGTCCGGGTCGTTGCGTGACCTCCCTGAGATGGTCCGGAGAGACGGATGCCGATGCTCCGTCCCGATGCGTGCACGAGATTCGGCATCCAGGCCGCACGGATGTGCCGCCTCCGGTCGTCGGGGCCCCGAACGGGGCGGGACGGCAGCCATCGGGGGCAGTGTCATGAGCGCCAGGAAGACGATCCGCGGGGAGACCACCCTGGACGACGGCTGGGGGGAGCCGGACGGAACCCGGATCCGTCTCTCTGCCTTCCTCGTCTGGCTCGCAGCCGTCCTCTTCTTCGTGGGGCTCGCCTCCCTGAGCTGATCACCCGCTGACCCGGGGTAGACTCCCCGCAGCGTTGCCGGTCCTCCGCCGGCAGCCCGGGGGGTGATGCCATGACGGATCCAGGCTCAGCGCCGGTCCTCGTCGTCGACGACGAGCCGGAGATCCGTGCGCTCATCCGGGCCTCGCTGACGCAGGACGGCCGGGACGTGGTGGAGGCGGCCAACGGGGCGGATGCGCTCCGGATCGTGCGCGCCGGCCCGATCGCCGCGGTGATCCTCGATCTCGGCCTGGGCGCGGAGAGCGGATACGACATCTGCCGTGCCATCCGTGAGCGCTCGGCGGTCCCGATCCTCATCCTCACCGCGCGCCGGGCCGAGTTCGACGAGGTGCTGGGCCTGGAGATGGGCGCGGACGACTACCTGACGAAGCCCTTCAGCCCGCGGGTCCTCCGGGCGCGCCTCGCCGCGATCATCCGTCGCGCGGAGACGCCCGCATCGGAGCGGACACCGTCCCTCGTCGTCGGCGCCCTCGAGCTCGACGAGCGTTCACGCCGGGCGCGCGTCGGCGGCCAGGAGCTCCCCCTCACGAAGACCGAGTTCGACCTCCTCGCCGTTCTGGCCGGGGCGCCGGACCGGGCCTTCGACCGGAACGCCCTCCTCGACCGGGTCTGGGGCGACTGGTACTCGGACGGTCACGTCGTGGATGTCACCGTGGGCCGTCTCCGCCGCAAGCTCGCCGACGCCGGTCTCCCCGATGCCGTGGAGACGGTCCGCGGCGTGGGCTACCGGCTCGCGCCATCCCCCGGACCCACCGCCTGAGGAGACCGCCGGGATCCGGCGTCCGCCCGGTCAGGGAGCGGCCGGCTCCCGCTCCACGAGCACGTTCCCGCCGACCCCGTCCACCACGACCGTCGCCCCGTCCGGGATCGCGGCGCAGGCGCCGCTGACGGAGACGACACACGGGATCCCGTACTCGCGGGCCACGATCGAGGAGTGCGAGAGGAGCCCGCCCGCCTCCGCGACGACGCCCGCGGCGCGTGCGAAGAGGGGCGTCCAGGCGACGTCGGAGAAGGGGATGACGATGATCTCGCCGTCACCGACGCGCCCGAAGTCCGCGGGGCCCTGGACGACCCGCGCCGTCCCGCGCGCCGAGCCCCGGGAGGTGGGGACACCGGAGAGCGCAGCGCCGATCAGCTCGTCCCGGCGGCGCGGCACGAACGCATCGCCCACGACGGTCTCCGGGGCGATCAGCTCCGCCGCCTCCGCCATCTCCGCCCGCCGCTGCGCGATCCGCGTCCGGGCGCTCTCTCCGTCCAGCGTGCCGCGCTCCACGAGCGTGCGGATCTCGTCCAGGGTGAGGTGGAAGAGGTCCTCGCGGGCGTCGACGAGCCCGCGTGCCACGAGTCGCTCCCCGAGGACGAGGATGCTGCCGCGGAGGAGGCCGTAGACGCGGGTGTAGGTGGAGCTGACCGCCTCCCGCAGGACGCGCATCTCTCCTGCACGCCCCCACAGGAAGCCGGCAAGCGGCCGGCGCGGCGCCGGGGTGGCCGCCATGAGCGCGGCGCGATCCACCCGCGGGCCGCTCCGCTCGCGCGGCAGGGGATGGGCGAGGATCATCCGCACCGTCGCGGCACGGTCCTCGCGCCAGGGCGCCACGGAGAGGTCGTTTCCGCTCGGCGAGAGGTGCCCGAAGCGGTCGAGGAAGGCGGTCACGCCGCTTCGCAGGCCGGCGAGGGCGGGCTCCTCGTCCAGCGCGCCGTCGGGGTCCGCCTCCAGGGCGGTCCGCGCCGTGGCCGGGAGGGCCTCCACCGTCGCCCGCAGCTCGTCCAGAGCGGGGTTCGGGTCCCACGTCCGGCGGTCTGCGACCTCCGCGGCGGGGTCGGCGGCGAGCGGATCGAGCCCCGCCCGCGCGATCGACCGGTCCAGCCCGCGCCCGTAGCCGAGCATGAGGAGCGGGATGATGATGTTCGCCATCGCCCCGCGCCGGACGAGGCCGCGGACCTCGTCGATCCGCGCGAGGAGCGCACGCTCGTCCAGGGCCGCGAGGTCCGTCCGCTCCAGGCGCTCGGCGGCGGCGGCGAGCGCCCGCACCTCGCCCCGCCCCCAGCCTCCGGCCCGCAGCGCGAAGGCGGAGAAACGGAGCATCCGCGGCAAGTGGCGCCACGTCCGGCCGCTCGGCTTGAAGCGCGGCGCCTCCGGGCCGCGCGGCAGGCCGAGGAGGAGCTCCAGCGCCTCGCGCGGCATCCCGAGCGCGGTGAAGACGTCGCCGAGCGTGGTCATGTCGAAGTAGGCGCGGCAGCCGATCCGGCGCGCGAGCAGCTCCGGGGTGATCCCCAGCGGACCGGCAAGACGCTCCAGGAGCTCGATCCAGGCGGCATTGACGATCGGGACGTTGATCGACCAGACGAGGGTCGGGATCAGGCCGGGGAAGACCTCGCGGGAGATCCGGTTGGAATAGATCCGGACCCCATCGAGGCCGGTCATCGGGCGCGACTGGAGCCACCAGAGGGTCCGCCCGTCCCACGCCCACTCCAGGTCGAGCGGCCGGCCCGCGGCCTTCGCGAGCCTCAGCGTCTCGCGCACGACCTGCTCGATCGGTGCATCGTCCACGTGGGGGTCCGCGGGCTGTGCCGTGAAGGCGCCCCAGCGCCACGTCCAGCGATCCGGGGTGACCCCTTCGTCCACGAGCGCGGCCCCGAGGCCGGGGACCGCCTCCACGACGACCTCATCCAGGCCGCTCAGCGGGTTGCGGCTGAAGACGACGCCGGCCGCCCGGGCCGGGACCATCTCCTGGACCACGACCCCGATCTTCGGCGGACGCCGCTCGCCGGTCCGTTCCGCGTAGGCGCGGAGTCGCTCGGTCCCCGGCGTGGCGACCTCCGCGATCGCCGCGCGGACCTCGTCCGCGGAGAGGTCGAGGCGGGTCGTGAACTGGCCCGCCCAGGAACGGACCTCTCCGTCCTCCACGTCCGCGGACGAGCGCACCGCGTAGCGCGAGGCCGGATCGAGCCAGCGGGCGAGCGCCCCGTCCACCATGTGCCGGGTGAGCGAATCGCCACCCGCGAGCGCCGCTGCCGTCTCCGCCGGGAGGGCGATGGCGGCCGGTACGGCCACCCCCGCACCGCTGAGCCATGCGAGCGAGGCGGCCTTGGCGCCGGCCGGGCGCGGGTCCGGGAGCTCGGCGGCCTTCCCTCGCTCCGCGGTCCGCGCCGGACCGAGCGGGATGAAGGGGAGGGGGACCACGCCGTGCGGGTCGATCCGCCGTGCCGGACGCGCCGGCACCACCGGCCGCGCCGTGGGCAGCCCGTCGTGATCGTGACCGTCGTGGGCGTGCGCGACCCGCGGCGGCGCGAGCCGGCGGTGGAGCGAGGCGGCGGTCCGGTGGATCACCGGGCGGTCAGGCGGCCGCGGAGTCGATGAGCGGCGCGATCCAGTCCGCCGCCATCCGGAGGAGCTCCGGGTCGTCGTTCAGGCTCGAGAGCCGGTGCGTGGGAACGTCCGGATGGCTCACCTTCAGCTTCTCCAGCGTGTAGCCCACGTCCAGGATCGTCTCGTGGTTGTCCGTGACGAACCCGATGGGCATGAAGACGAGCGAGCGGGCCCCGGTCGTGATCAGGTTCCGGGCCGCCTGGAGCATGTCCGGCTGCGTCCACTTCCCCGGCGTGTTGTGGTTCATCCAGCCGATCGTGAGGTTCGGGAACTCGTGGATCAGCCGCTCCCGGACGGAGTGGAAGAGGAGCTCGCTCTCGCGGATCCCCGTCTCGAAGCCCTTCGCCTGCATCGGGCAGCCGTGGTTGAGGAGGATCACACCGATCTGCGAGGTCGTGTAGCGGTCCCGGAGCGGGGCGACCCCGGCACGGAGGTGGGTGGCCAGGCGCTCGTGGTACTCCGCCCGCTCATAGAAGCTGGGCAGGTAGCGGACCTCGCGGACCCAGCCCACGTCCTCGCCGATCGCCTTGTTCACCTGTTCCAAGGAGAGGCCGCCGGTGTAGACCGAATCGACGACGAGGAAGGGGTAGACGACGATCCGGTCGAAGCCCGCCGCGCGGATCTTCGGCAGGACCTGCTCCGGCAGGTAGCCATCGCAGAAGTTGAAGGCCGTGAAGACCTCCACGCGCTCGCCGTAGCGCTCGTGGAGCGCCGCGGCAAGCCCGTCCCGCTGGCGCTGGAAGATCGCGTTGTGCGGGGAGATGAAGCGGTTCGCCCGCTCGTACTCCTTGCGCGCCTTCTTGGCCAGCCGCCGGGAGAGGAAGGGGACGACCTTGTCCGGGAAGCGGATCGACTTGCTGACGAGGAGCTCGAGCCCGAGCCGGTTGTACTCCGTCAGGTCGTCGTTGTCCTCGACCTCGCCGTAGCCGCACAGGAGGACGGCGACCCGCTCACCCTCGTCGTGGGGATGCCGGTGGCCGTGGTCGGCGTGGTCGGCGTGGTCG
>JAFMJV010000084.1 GCA_017853275.1 Chloroflexota bacterium | reverse complement strand
CGCCGCCAGACCGGACTCCCGCATCCAGCGGTCGAGATAGATGCCGTCGCCCCCGTTCACGAGCAGGACGTCGGCCGCCTCCACGGCCGGACGCCACCGTTCGGGACCGAGGCTGGGCAACGCCGTGAGCTCGAGGACCCCCAGCGACTTCCAGCCGAGCTCGGCCATCGGCGTCCGTGGCTCCCGGCCGACGATGAAGTTCCAGGCGGACTGCGGTCCGGTCCGGAGCGGATAGCTCGCGGTGGAGATGAGCAGGGCGGAGCAGTCGGCGATCGGCTTCTCCAGGAGCTCGAGCAGGGCCGCGTGGATGCTGGGGTTGGTGATCCCGGCAGAGGTGAGGAGGAGCTTGCGCATCGTCCCAGCCTATCCCGCGATCCCTCCGGTGGTGCTGACCGCCATCGGCGCCCCGACTCGAGCGACACGGTCGGGACGAGCACCGATGCCCAGGCCGGAAGCGGGCCGGCACGACGACGCCGGCCGATCCTGCGACGCACCCGGAACAGGTCCGCATCGTCATCCCTGCCGACCGGCTCTGGAGCATGCACGGGCACGACGCGAGACTCGGCGCCCGGGTGCAGATCGCGCCCGGCCCAGGTGAGGCCAGGTGTGACCATGGGATCGTTCGCGTGCAAGGACCTCGGACCCGACTGCGACGACACCGTCGCCGCAGCGACCCGCGCGGAGCTGCAGGTGAGTGCTCGTGCGGGCGATGGACGAGGACAGACAGCCGGACCCGGGCCGGTCAGCGCCCCTGGCGCGTCCCCTCGAGGAAGAGGAGCACCGCTGCCACACGACGGCTGACGATCTCCTCCTCGGTGAGGCCGAGCTTGGAGAAGATCGACCCGATGTGCTTCTCGATCGCGCGCTTCGTGAGGACGAGGGCGTGCGCGATCGTCGCGTTGCTCCGCCCTTCGGCCATCATCGCGAGGACCTCGAGCTCGCGGGGGGTCAGGTCGGCGAGACGGTCGTCGCGCCGGGTCTCGTCGGCGAGGAGCCGGCGGACCATGGACGGGTCGATCACCGTCCCGCCGGAGGCGACCACGCGGATCGCGGCGGTGAGCTGGTCGCGCTCGTGGACGCCGGCCTTGAGGAGATAGCCGCGACCGGCGGCCTCCTTCGCGAGGAGCTCCCGGCCGAACGACGGCTCCTCGTACTGGCTCAGCACGATGACGCCGATGGATGGGGACGACTCGCGGAGGAGGTTCGCGATGCGGATCCCCTCGCCATCGCCCCCCGGCGGCATCCGGATATCCGTGATGACCACGTCCGGCGCGGTCCGCCCGATCGCCGCGAGGAGCTCGTCTCCGTCCGCGCACTCGGCCACAAGGAGCACGTCGTCGACCGTGCCCAGGAGCTCCCGAAGGGCGGAGCGGATGAGGAGGGAATCATCGGCGACCGCGACCCGGATCGGCGGGCTCATGATGTCGTCCAGCCCCGCACGCGGGTCCCTTGCCCGGGCGCCGCATCGATCCTCAGCCCGCCGCCGATCGCAGCCATCCGGTCGCGCATGTGGTTGAACCCGGCGCCGGGAGCGACGGCGTCCGGATCGAACCCGGCCCCGTCGTCGCCGACGAAGAGCTCGAGCGCGCCGTCCCGGTCGGCGAGCGTCACCACGGCATGGGTGGCATTCCCGGCATGCTTCACCACGTTCTGGAGCGCCTCGAGGCAGACGAAGTAGACGGCCGCCTCGACCTCCTCCGGCCGGCGCGCGACCGGGTCGGCCACGACCTGGACCGGTAGCTGCCAACCCCGGGTGACCGAGCGGAGCGCCGGCCCGATCCCGTCGCGCGCGAGCAGGCTGGGGTAGAGGCCGAGCGCGATCGAGCGGATCTCCTCGAGCGCCTCCCCGAGGTCCCGATCGAGGTCGGCGAGACCGGCGTCATCACCCGACGGGCCGAGCCGGCCGCGTGCCAGCGAGAGATGGATCCGGAGGGCCACGAGACGCTGTTGCGCGCTGTCGTGCAGATCCCTGCCGAGCCGTTCCCGTTCCGCATCGGCGGCGCCGACGAGCCGTGAGCGGGAGGCGCGCACGTCGTCCACCAGCTCGGCGGTCTCGGCGGCGATCCGTGTCGCCGAGATGACCGCCGCGCGCAGCTCCGGGTCATCCCGGAGGGTGTCGGAGATCTCGATGACGGCGATCCGCCGGTCGCCATCGTCCACGGCGAGTCGCACGCGCCCCGGACCCGCAACCTGCCCCATCGGGCGACCTGTCGTATCGATGAGCTCGCCGGCCGGCCGGAAGGCGACGCGCACGGTGGGATCGTCGATCACATCGGCGATCGTCCCGGCCCACGTCGAGCGGTCATCGCCGGCCGAGAGCCTCGCCACGAGATCGGCCACCGCCCGGTTCGCGAGCAGCTCGGCGCGCAGGATGGCGAGGAGGAAGCCGACCGGGAAGAGGAGTCGTAGCGCGAACGAGAGCCCGGCGATCGGAAGGAAGGTCTCCGTGTCGCCACCCGATGCGAGGACGACCACCCCCGCGAGGATGCGGGCCGGGAAGAGGAGGTAGGCGGTGAGCACGAGCGGCCAGAGGGCGGCGCGCTCGCGCCGGTTCGCGGACCGCCAGCGGGCACGGCAGACGAGGAGCACCGGGATCGCCACGAAGAGCGCGTACCCGGCGACCATGAGCGCGTGGTAGGGCGCGGGGCCGACCGTGATCCCGAACCGGTCGCCGATGAAGAGCGGGTTCGGCGGGCAGGCGTCGGCACATGCCGAGAGGAAGTCGATCGGCCGCACGACCGGCGCGAACGGGGTCCTGACCAGCCCGATCGCGAGGCCGGCGACGAGCGCAGCCACCGCGACGCGCTCAAGATCCGTCCGCAGGCGGCCGCTCGGGTAGGAGACGACGAGGAGCGCCTGGATGGTGAGCATCAGGACGTCGGCGAGGAGGCCGACCTGGGCCAGGGTGCCGTCTCGGGTCAGCTGGAGCGTGGCGACCGCGGAGAGCCAGCCAAGGAGGATGAGGAGGGGGCCGGTCCGGGAATCCGGCCGCCGACGCCACCAGACGAGCCCGGCGATGGCCGGCATCGCCACGAGGAACGGGCGAGCGAGCAGGTTGAGCTCAGGGAAGGCGATCACGGGGGCGGTCAGCACGAGCGCGACGGATGTGGCCGCCAGCAGGGCGGTCAGGCCGATGACCACAAGGGATCGGGTGGCCGTCGCGGCGTCCCCGCGGGGCAACAGGGGAGACGTGAGCACGACCTCCTGATGGTGCGCCCGCGTGTCACGGGGGTGTGCACCCCCGGGCTCTCGTGCGGGCACGATTGTATCGAGGTGTGTGGCGGGTTCCACTCCTGTCGGTGCGTTTTGCACGCCGTCGCACAGGAGACCCGATCGTGTCGCTTTCCCCGAGCCCCCGCGTCGCGCGAGCGACGCGCGCCCGTCACCTCGTCCTGGCGATGGCCGCCTCTCTCGCGCTGGCGATCGCCGCGCCGGCGTTCGCTGCCGATCCTTCCCCCGCGGCCGGCGAGTCGGCGGCGGAGGTGGAGGCCACCGGGACCGCGGCGGTGACCGACTTCTTCGCGATCCTCCAGCAGCCGGACGCCGAGCGCTATGCCGGGCTCGCGGAGATCCTGGCACCCGAGTTCCAGCGGATCCTCCCGGACGGCAGCTCCATGACCCGGGAGGACGTGATCGCGTCGTCGCCGCCGGTCGGAGCGACGACGATCTCGAACGTCCGCGCCACCCGGGACGGAGACTCGCTCGTCGTCAGCTACACCGTCGAGACGGTCGAGACCGTCGATGGCGTGGAGAAGACCACGACCGGACAGCGCGTCACGGCCTTCCGGGCCATGGACGACACGTGGTGGGTCGTCCTGCACGTGGTGCTCCCCCCGGCGGCATAGCGACGACGACGCGCCGGTACGCAGGCGCTCCCGACAGCCTCTACGCTTTCACCCTCCTCACGAGGACGGCGGGATGATGGTGGAGATGGAGATCGGGGGCCCTGCGGCGGTCGTCTTTCGGGACGATCCGTCCCCGGACGGACACGGCGGAGGCTGAGAGATGCGGGATCCGGAGCAGGCGCGGACCTGGCGCGTGCGCCTCATCGGCGCGGCACCCACGGGCGTCCGTGAGCGAGCGGCGGAAGCGTACCTCCGGCGTCCCGGGACGCCCGGGCCCGCCGCGGAGCATGTGCTCCAGCACCTCGTGGGCGCGTGGACGCCGTCCGCACCCGGCAAGCGATCGAAGATCGAGGTCATCGCCCAGGGCGCGGACGACTTCTACGCCCGGAACTACCGCCAGCAGCTGAACCCGACGATGGGGTCCTTCGCCGCGACCGCGACCCATGCGCTCCTCGGCACGGGGACGCGGGCGCAGGGGTCGCCGCTGCGACGCCGCCGGACGGCACGCGCTGCCGTCGTCGGTGGGAGGGCGGGGATCGCGCCGATCCTCGTGCTCGACGAGCGGTCGGTCGCGATCGCCGTCCCCGTTCCGAGCGCGCTCGTGGAGGCGTGCGGGGCGTCGTTCGGCCGCTGGCTGGCGGGCACCGGTCCGCTGCCTCCCGCTCTCGGTCGCGAGATCGGCGGCCGGCCGGTCGAGACCCGCACGAAGCGCACCGTGGGGGTCGCGCGATCGAGCGTGGGCAGCGCGCTCGAGGTGGTGGACGCCGCGCTCGCCACCGGACGTCTGGCCGTCCTCGCACTCCATCCCACCGACCCGGACGCGATGGGGCTGCACATCACGCTCTACGGCGTCGTCGGTCGCGATGCGGCCGGCCTCGCCGCCGAGCACGGTCTCGGGCCCGAGGTGCTCGGGGACGCCGTGGACGCTGCCGCCCGCGATGGCGACACCCTCCTCTTCCTTGCCGGCGGGACCGAGGAGGTCTTCACCCAGTGCTCGCAGAACCTCTTCGTGAAGCGACCGGCGGGCGCGGACGCCCCGGCGCCCGCCGCGGCCGCCTGGAGCCCGGCCGATCCGCTCGCCGACCTGGTCGGAGCGCAGTTCGAGATGCTCCAGGTGACGGTCTCCTCGACCGGACTGCCCGGTGGGTCGCCGCGCAACGGGGACGTGGGGAGCGTGGCCTACCTCGTGGAGCGGGACGGCCGCGACGTGCTCCTCGTCCCGTATCACCCCGGGAACTTCATCCACGGACATGCAGCCAAGCTGTGGTCGAACCCGGACGGGGCCATGGTGATCCGCGATGACCATCGCCATCTCCGCACCGTGATCCTGCATGGGCCGTCGCGCGTGCTCGATCCGGGGACCGCCGCGCGCCGCCACGGGGCGATCGTGGACGCGGAGGTCGCGCGGACCGCCTCCGCTCCGGGCGACCGGCGGCCTGCGTACTGGTTCGAGCAGGAGGTCGCGCGGATCGTGGTGGAGACCGATCCGGTCCCCCCGATGGTCCTCGATCCCGGCCGGGCGACCTGCACGATCAGCGCCGCGGGCCAGGGCCGGCACGGGAAGAAGCCCACCTACTTCGATGCGGCCTCGCTCGACGCCTATGACATGACCCTCCAGCACCATCGCGAGGCCGAAGGGCGTCCGACCGATCCGACCGGGGCGGCCCATCGGGCCTGGGTGACCGCCTCCGCGGCGCAGCTGGAGACGCGTCACGCGCATCTCCGTGCCGTGGCGGATGGCTGGGGTGACGCGCAGCGCTGACCGGCTCGGGTCAGCCGGCATCGGCCTCCGATGGGTCGATCGCGCCATCCGGCCACGCGGCGATACAGACCTTGTTCCCCGACCGGTCGGCAAGGATCCACGTGGCCGGCGCGTGGGAGTCGTCGACCACCACACCACCGGCTGCGACGGCCGACGCCCGTCCGGGTATGATGTGAACGATGTTCACATCGACCCAACGGACGCGCCCCTACCACCACGGCGATCTGCCCGCGGCGATCCTTGATGCGGCGGACCGCCAGGTCGCCGTGGGCGGGATGGAGGGCCTCGTGGCCCGGGAGATCGCGCGGACGGCAGGCGTCTCGCCCGCGGCGCTCTACCGGCACTTCCCGGACCTGGAGCATCTCCGGGCAGCCACGAGCCGGCGCGCGCGGGAGCGGCTCGCGGCGCGGATGATCGCCGCCCGGGATGCGGTGCACGCGGCCCCGGATCCGGGAGTCACGGCCCGGCTGCGGTTCCGCGCGATCGCCCGGGCCTACCTCGCCTTCGCCGTGGAGGAGCCGGGACGTTTCGACGCCGCCTTCGGCCGCTGCGCGGTGAAGACGGCCGGTGCGGACGACCCCGACGCGTGGACGGTCCTCGGCGAGACGCTGGATGAGCTCGTGGCGAGCGGCCTCCTCGATCCGGCCCAGCGCGCGGCCGC
>JAFMJV010000083.1 GCA_017853275.1 Chloroflexota bacterium | reverse complement strand
CCCGGATCAGCCGCCCCCCGCCGGGAGGTCCCGCTCCCGGTAGCGGCGGAGCTCGGGCCACAGGCGGTCCACCACGGCGACGCCCGCGATCGCGAGGAGACCGCCCGCGAGGAGCGAGGTCGTCGCCCCGAAGGCCTCCGCCATGAAGGTCGCCCGGATATCCCCGATGCGCGGTGCGCTCGTCACGAGGAGGACGTGGATCGCGGTGACGCGCCCGCGCAGCTCGTCCGGCGTGACGTGCTGGATGATCGCGGCGCGGAGGACGGCGGAGAGGACATCCACGGCGCCCGCCACCACGACCGCGGCCACGGCCAGCCAGAGATGCCCGGTGGAGAGCCCCACGACGCACGTGGCCAGCGCGTAGACGAGGACGACGACGAGCACGGCGCGTCCCACCCGCACGACACCCGGGACCCAGCCGGAGAAGAGGGCCGCGCCGAGCGCGCCCGCCCCGCGCGCCGCCGCGAGGAGCCCCACCGCGGCCGGCCCGATCCCGAAGGCCTCGATCGCGAGGACCGGGAGGACCGCCACGGGGAGCCCGAAGACGACCGCGTCGATATCGATCGCGAAGGTCCCGAGGATGATCCGCCGCGAGCGGACATAGGCGAAGCCCTCGCGGATCATCCCGATGCCGGGCCGCCGGTCACCGCTCGGCGGCAGGGCGGGGAGGCGGAGCGAGCCGGCCGTGGCGAGGAGGTAGGCAAGGACGGCGAAGGCGTAGGCGGCCGGGAAGCCCGAGGCGCCCACGAGGATCCCGGCCACGGCCGGCCCCACGATCGCGGTGACCTGGAAGGCGAGCGCGGAGAGGGCGAGCGCAGCACGAAGCCGCTCCGGTGGGGTGAGCCGGGGGACGGAGGCGATCCGCGCGGGGTGCTCGATCCCGAAGAGGACGGACATCAGCGCGCCGGCGAGGAAGAGGAGGACGACCGGCGGCTCGGGGAGGAGCGCGACGAGGAGGAGGAGGACGGCCACTGCGCCGAGCCCGGCCTGGGAGAGGCCGAGGAGGAGCCGGCGGTCCACCGCATCCGCGAGCGCGCCGCCGGCGAGCGGGGCGATCAGCCCGGGGATCAGCTGGACGAGGGAGAGGATCCCGGCCGCCGCCGCCGACCCGGTGAGGAGATAGGCGTGGAGGGGGAGGGCGAGCCGGATCGATTCGCGGGCGACCGCGCTCGCGCTCTGCGAGACCCAGAGCGCGCGGAAGCCGGGGTCGCGCCGGAGGGGCGCGCCATCGACGAGGAGACCGGAGAGCCGGAGGCGCGGCATCCGTGGGGCCGGGGGCGCGGCCCGTCAGGCCTCCGGCGGGACAGGGAAGCCGCGCTTGCGCATGAGCGCCCCGATCCGCGGGTCGCGGCCGCGGAAGGCGCGGTAGGCGTCCGCGGGATCGATCGTGTTGCCCACGGAGAAGACGTGCCGGATCAGCCGCTCGCCCACGGCGCGGTCCCAGGCGCCGCCCGCCTCCGTGAAGGCCTCCCAGGCGTCCGCGGTGATCGTGTCCGACCAGAGGTAGCTGTAGTAGGCCGCCGAGTAGCCGTCCCCGGAGAAGATGTGGAGGAACTGGGGCGTCCGGTGGCGCATGACGATCTCGCGCGGCATCCCAAGCGCGGCGAGCGTCTCCCGCTCGAAGGCCGCCGGATCGATCGGCCGGTCGCCGGCGAGGTGGAGCTTCATGTCCACGAGGGCGCTGCCCAGGAACTCCACCGTCCGGAAGCCCTCGTTGAACCGTTCCGCGCGCCGGATCCGCTCCACGAGAGCGTCCGGGATCGGCTTCCCGGTCCGCACGTGGAGGGCGTAGCGGGAGAGGATCTCCGGCGTGGAGAGCCAGTGCTCCAGGAGCTGCGAGGGGAACTCCACGTAGTCGCGTGCCACGTTCGTACCGGACAGCGTGGGGTAGGTGACATCCGAGGCGAGGCCGTGGAGCGCGTGGCCGAACTCGTGGAAGAGCGTGGTGGCGTCGGTCCACGAGATGAGGACCGGCTCGCCCGGGGCGCCCTTCAGGAAGTTCGAGTTGTTCGACACGAGGGGCGTCACCGCGCCGTCCATCCGCTCCTGCTCGCGGTAGCCGGTCATCCAGGCGCCGGAGCGCTTCCCGGGCCGCGCGTACGGGTCGAAGTACCAGAGGCCGACCGGCCGTCCGCCGCGCCCGGTCACCTCCCAGACGCGCACGTCCGGGTGGAAGACGGGGACCGATCCCTCCGGCACGGGGCGGAAGTCGAAGCCGAAGAGCTCCCGCGCCATGTGGAACATCCCGTCCCGCAGGAGGTCGAGCTGGAGGTAGGGGGTCACCTCCGCATCGTCCAGGTCGTAGCGCTCCTTGCGCACCTTCTCCGCGTAGTAGCGGTAGTCCCAGGGCTCGATGACGATCCCGGCGCCCTCCGCGTCCGCGACCGCCTGCATGTCCGCGACCTCCTCGCGGGCCCGCGCCAGGGCGGGGGTCCAGACCGCCTCCATCAGCTCCATCGCCCGCTCCGGCGTCTTCGCCATCGCGTCCACGACCTGGCGGTGCGCGTGGGTCGGGAAGCCGAGCAGCTGCGCCCGCTCCGCCCGCAGGCGGAGGATCGCGGCGATCGCGGCCTGGTTGTCCGTGGTGCCGCCTTCGCCACGCGTGACGAACATCCGCCAGACCTGCTCGCGCAGGGCGCGGTTCGGGGAGCCGGCGAGGAAGGGCTCCACGGACGAGCGGGTGTTCGCGATCGCCCATGCGCCCGGGCGGCCGCGGGTGGCGGCCTCTGCCGCCGCCGCCTCCACGAGCGGCTCGGGGAGCCCGGCGAGCTCGGCGGCATCGGTGAGGAAGACCGCCTCGTTCTCCTCGTCCGCGAGGACGTTCTGGCCGACCCGGGTGTAGAGGACGGCGAGCTCCTGGTTGATCGCCGCGAGGCGCTCCTTGGCGTCGGGCGCGAGCGCGGCGCCGTCACGGACGTGCTGGCGCCAGACCACCTCCACGAGGCGGAGCTGCTCCGCGCCGAGACCGGCCGTCTCGCGTCCGGCGTGGACCGCCGCGATCCGCGCGAAGAGCGCCGCATCCTGGACGATCGCATCCCCGAAGGCCGCGAGGACCGGCTCCATCTCGACCTCCACGGCCTGGACGGCGGCGTCGCTCAGGTTGCCCGCCCAGAGCGCATAGACGGGGAGGACGCGGTGGAGGAGGGCACCGGCCCGCTCGAGCGCGGCGATCGTGTTCTCGAAGGTGGGCGGCTCGGGGTTCGCGGCGATCGCGGCGACCTCGCGGAGGTTCTCCGCCATCGCCGTCCGGAGGGCCGGGGCGAGATGCTCGGCGCGGACCCGGTCGAAGGGCGGTAGACCACCGTACGGGCCGGTCCAGGGGGCAAGGAGGGGGTTCGTGGGATCGGCGGCCGGCCCGGCGGCGAGGAGGGTCTCGATCACCGTGCGGCTTCCGTTGGCGTCCACGTTCTCGGTCCCTCCAGCGCTCTCCCGTCCCGTCCGGTGACGGGCACCGGGGCAGGGTAGCGCGGCACGGCCCGCGGCGCCGGTGGGCGACGGGGCCGTCGTGTCGCCCCCGTCCGCCACGTGCCCCGGCGCGAAGAGAGGGAGGCGGCCGGAGAGTGGCCGCGGAGAGGAGCACGATGTCGCAGCCATCCGGGACCCCCGTGCGGCCGCATCGCCCGTGGCGGCGGATCGTCGTCGTCCTTGCCCTTGCCGGGGTCATCGCCGTGGGGGCGGGGGGCGCCTGGTTCCTCTTCCTCCGCCCTTCCGGGCCGCCCCCGGTGGGACCGGCCGCCCCGGCGATCCCCGCCGCCCCCACCCGCTGAGCATCGGAGGCCTGCCGTGAACCGTTCCGTCCGTTCCCTCGCCCTGGCTGCTGCGATCGCGGCCACGGTCCTTCCCGGGGCGGCCCTCGCCCAGTCGCCCGCCCCCGCCGCATCCGGCGACCCGGCCGCCGTCGTCCTCGATGGCACCTGGACGATCGACCCCTCCATCGGCTCCTTCGACTACGCCGCGGGCGACTTCTCCGGCAGCTGGGCGGGCTACCGCGTCCAGGAGGAGCTCGCGATGATCGGCGGGGTGACCGCGGTGGGCCGCACGCCGGAGATCACGGGCTCCCTCACCCTTGCGGGGACCACGCTCACCGCGGCCGACCTCGTGGTGGACCTCACCACGCTCGAGAGCGATGACGGCCGCCGGGATGGCCAGCTCGCGAACCAGGGGATCGAGAGCGCCACGTACCCCACCGCGACCTTCGTCCTCGCCGAGCCGATCGAGCTCGGCACTCTCCCTGCAGAGGGGGAGGGGCGCACGGTGGAGGCGGTCGGGGACCTCACGATCCACGGCGTCACCCAGCGCGTGACGATCCCGCTCGCCACGATCCGGCAGGGCGACATCATCGGCGTCGCGGGGTCGATCACCTTCCGCTGGGAGGACTTCGGGATGGAGAAGCCGCGCTCGATGATCGTCATCTCCCTCGCGGACGACGTGACGATGGAGCTCCAGGCCTTCTTCCGCCACGACGCCGCGGCGCCCGCTCCCTCTCCCGCAGCGTCGCCCGCGGGCTGACGCCGGCCCGTGATGGGCCGAACGGCCCATCACGACATGGCGCTTCGTCCCGGGGACTGCGGGTCCGCGGGGGCGATGATGGCGCTACGGCGGGTCCCCGTTCGTCCGAACGGGTCCCTTCCCTGCCCATCTTCCCCGTGGAGGACCCGTGTCCCGCTCGAGCGCAGCCCGATCCGCCCGGATCCGCCCGGTCGTCGCCCTCGCGCTCGGTCTCCTTCTCGCGCTGCCGGCGGGATCCACGCTCGCCGCGACGACCACCGTCCCGAACGGCCTCCAGACCTGGTCGATCGGGAGCCTCCACCCCTCGCTGGGGACCGTGACGGCGACGATGCTCGCCCAGGACCTGGCGGGGAGCGGCGTGACCGTCTCCAACGTCAGCTTCGTCGGGTCGTCCGTGCAGGCCGGCTTCATCCACCTGAACGACCCCTCGATCGTCTCCTTCACGGACGGGATCGTCCTTTCCAGCGGCTCGATCGCGGACATCGTGGGACCGAACAAGTCGGAGGGGACCACGGGCGCGATGGGCGGCCCGAACGATGCGGCCCTGGACGACATCATCAAGAACACCGCGACGGTCGACCCGACCACCTTCGACCGGACCGTCCTCGAGCTCGACTTCGTGCCCACGGCCTCCACCGTCTACTTCACCTACGTCTTCGGGTCGGAGGAGTACCTCGAGTGGGTGAACCTCTTCAACGATGTCTTCGCCTTCTGGGTGAACGGGACGAACTGCGCCGTGACCCAGGGCGGCGATCCGATCTCCATCGACACGATCAACTCCACGGTGAACAGCAGCCTCTACCGGGACAACGGCTTCTGGAGCCCCCCGCCGGTGGAGCTGAACATCGAGTCGGACGGGCTGACCGTGGAGCTCATCTGCCAGGCGCCCGTGAACGCCGGGCAGACGAACCACCTGCGGCTTGCGATCGCGGACACGAGCGACCCGATCCTCGACTCCGTGGTGCTCATCAAGGCGGGCTCGCTCACCGTGACGCCGCCGGAGTCCTGCAACGACGGAGTGGACAACGACGACGACGACACGCTCGCGGATCTCGAGGACCCCGACTGCTCCGGGTCGATCCCCGCGCCCACCCCGACCCCGGGTCCGACCCCGCCCGGCGGTGGCGGCGGCGGCCTGCCGACCGGACCGGCCTTCATGGGCAGCGAGGGCGAGGAGATCCTCCTCGATGCGAGCGTCCTTGGCTGGGCCGCCGACCCCGCGACCAGCTACGTCGTGTGGACGGTCACCGGGATCAACGGGACGCCGGGGACCTGCTCGGTCAGCCCGGGGGGCGACCAGCCGATCGCAGGGGCGGGTGCCATCCCTGTGGCCGTGGCGGTCTGTCCGAACGAGGGCGAGTACGTGGCCCGGGTGGAGGGTTGGGCGGACCCCAGCGATTCCGTCTTCGACGACGACGTCGACTTCTTCGTCCAGAACGCTCCGCCCCAGGTGGAGATCACGGCCCCCGTGAGCGGGGATGCCGTGGATCTCGGGACCTCCGTCGACCTCACGACGGCCGTCACGGACGGCGGTGTGGCGGATGTCGTCACCTGCTCCGTGGACTGGGGCGACGGGAGCTCCGAGTCGGTCACCTGGGATGGGACGAGCTGCGATGCGTCGCACACGTACGCGGTCGCCGGCACCACGCTCGTCACGCTGACCGCCACGGATGATGGCGGCGCAGCGGCGGCCACCGCCGTCCTGCTCACGGTCGTCGACCCCTCGGCTTCGCCGTCTCCGTCGCCCAGCGCCTCGCCGTCGCCATCGCCGTCTCCGTCGCCCAGCCCGTCCCCGTCGCCGTCGCCATCGCCCAGCGTGAGCCCGACCGCGTCGCCGAGCGCCTCGCCATCGCCGTCCCCGTCGCCCAGCGCCTCGCCGTCCCCGTC
>JAFMJV010000082.1 GCA_017853275.1 Chloroflexota bacterium | reverse complement strand
GAACCGGAGGCACAACGCCTGGTACGCCTTCTTCCCGCTCGCCCACGCGCTCCAGCGGCGCCGGCACGGCCCGCGCTTCCTCCCGATCGGTCCCGGCGAGCTGACGCGTCCGCATCTCCTCTGGAAGCTGGCGCGGGTCCGGGGGATCGATCTCGTGGGGCCGGTGGATCCGCCCGGCCTGCTCGCCTGGCGACACGAGCACGCGACGATCGCCACGCGCCCCGGACCCGCGGCCCGGACCACGATCAACGGTGCCGGGCTGGACATCTCCAAGCAGCGGGTGGAGGCGGCGATGCTCGCGGTCTTCGGCTACGGGACCGCGGTGGACCCCCGGACCCATCTCGGTCCGCTCGTGGACAAGTCGGACGAGAACGCGACGCACGATGGGGTGATCCGGATCGGTCCGATCGCGGATCCGGAGCCCGGCCGCGTCTACCAGCGCGTGGTGGACAACGAGGTGGCACCGGGGATCGTGGAGGACATCCGCGTCCTCGTGGTGGGTGACGAGGTCCCCGCGCTCTTCCGGAAGCGGCGGCGGATCGAGGAGCGCTTCCGCGACACCGGCTTCCCCGCCCGGTCCGTGCCGCCCGGCTCCGTGCTCCGGCCGGACGAGATCGCGCGGATCGTGGCGCTCGTCCGCGAGATGGGGATCGACGTGGCCGAGCTGGACGTGGCCCGCGACCGGGGTGACGGGCGGATCCATGTCCTGGACGTGAACACCACGCCCTATTCGCCGCCGGGCACGCTCCACACGCCGGCCGGCTGGTGGGCGATGCTCCGTGCGGGGCGCGCCTTCGAGCGGCAGTGGGGGAGCCAGGTGGCGCGCGGGGAGCCTCCGCCGGGGACGGTGCGCATCCCCTAGGGCCGCCGGACGCGGCGGGATCCCCGGTGCTGCCGTGTGCCCGGGCATCCGTGCCGGAGCCGATATCCTCGCCACCTGCGCGGTCGCCCGGCGGACGGGCCCGGTCCAGAGGAGGCAACGTGGCCCAGTTCGATCTGCCCATCGATCAGCTCCGGTCGTACCGTCCCGCTCTCGCCGAGCCCGCCGACCTGGACGCCTTCTGGGCCGCCACCCTGGCCGATGCGCGCCGCCATGAGCTCGGCGCCACCTTCACGCGTGTCGAGAACCACCTCGCGCTCGTGGAGACCTACGACGTCACCTTCGCAGGGTTCGGTGGCCACCCGGTCAGGGGCTGGCTCCAGCTTCCGGCGGGCCGGCCGGGGCCGCTCCCGGCCGTGGTCCAGTACATCGGCTACGGGGGCGGCCGGGGCCTCCCCCACGAGGATCTCCTCTTCGCGCTCGCGGGCTACGCGCACCTCGTCATGGACACCCGGGGGCAGGGGTCGACCTGGCAGGTCGGCGACACGCCCGATCCCGATCCCGTGGGTGCGCCGTTCCATCCGGGCTTCATGACGCGCGGGATCCTCGATCCGGCGGGCTACTACTACCGGCGCGTCTATACCGATGCCGTCCGCGCGGTGGAGGCCGTCCGGGCACACCCGGCGGTGGACGGGTCGCGCGTCGCCGTCACCGGGGTGAGCCAGGGCGGAGGGATCGCGATCGCAACCGGCGCCCTCGTGCCGGACCTCGCGGGCGTGGCGCCGGACGTGCCGTTCCTGTGCGACTTCCCGCGCGGCGTGACGATCACGGACGCCGCGCCGTACGCGGAGATCGCGCGGTACCTCAAGGCGCATCGCGATCACGTGGAGGTCGCGCTGCGGACGCTCGCCTACTTCGATGGCGCGATCCTCGCGAAGCGGGCGACGGCACCCGCGCTCTTCTCCACGGCGCTGATGGACCTCATCTGCCCGCCCTCCACGGTCTTCGCCGCGTACAACAGCTGGGCGGGGAGCGAGAAGCGGATCGAGGTCTACCCGTTCAACGACCACGAGGGCGGCCAGGGCTTCCACGACCGGGCCAAGCTCGCCTGGCTCGCCGAGCGGTTCGCGTAGGCGCCACCGCCGGGGACAGCCCGGATCCGCCGGGCGCGCCTGGTGGAAAGGGGAGGGGGGTGGACCCCCGGACAGGCCCCCGCTATACTCCACGTCCTCCCGAGCGGGAGTAACTCAGCTGGCAGAGTGTCTGCTTCCCAAGCAGAATGTCGAGGGTTCGAATCCCTTCTCCCGCTCCACTTCCCCCCTTCTCTGCGTGAGCAGGATGTCGCGCTGCGCGTGCGATCGTCCCGGACACCGGAGGACATAGCCGCAAAGAGCTGCCCGCCGGATCGCTGGACGCGCGTTCATGCGCAGATCCGGAAGCGGGCCGCGGGCGGTCGCGGGTGGCCCGGGACTCGCCATCCTCGCGAGCGGGACGCAGGCGCAGCCGGACGGCGGATGCCGGGCTACGTTCGATTGCTGCGTGGCGCGGATGGACGCTATATTCGGCTCACCAATCAAACTGCCGTGGAGGAGTCTCATGCGTCGTCGCTTCCTGCCCCTGCTCGCTGCCTCGGTGGCAGCGGCCACTCTCGCAGCCCCCGTGTCCGCCCTCGAGACGGCCGCGCCGATCGCCCCCGCTGCGGTCACGTGCATCGTCATCGTGGAGCGCACGGAGACCCTGCACCGGAGCCTCGCGAACGCGGTCGCCGCAGCAGAGGACGGGGACGTCCTCGCCGTCGCCGGTACCTGCCCCGGGCGGACGATCATCGGCATCGACGTGACGATCGTCGGGGCCCCGCTCTCCTACATGCCCGGCCGGCCGGTCCTCACCGGATCCAGCGGGACGCAGGTCCTCTTCGTGCGCCCCGACACCTCTGTCACCGTGCGCAACCTGACGATCAGCCACGGCCGGTCCGGCTCGCGCGGTGGCGCGATCTACGTCGATGATCGCGCCTCGCTCCACCTGCGGGACGTGTTCGTCCAGGACAACCTCGCGGACCGAGGCGGGGCGATCTATCTCGACACTGATTCGTCCCTCCGCCTCTCGGGGAACACGATCATCCGCCGCAACTACGCCTATGAGGAGGGCGCCGGCGCCATCTACATGTGGGACGCGACGCTGCGGATGTTCGGCGACAGCCGGATCACCCGGAACATCGCCGAGGAGGGTGACGGGGGCGCCATCCAGGCCTGCGAGGGCGGTCTCATCGAGATGCACGACAACGCGCGGATCGATCGGAACCAGGCGCTCGACGAAGACGGCGGCGGGATCGGCGCGCAGTGCGAGGGGTTCACGATCGTCATGAACGACCGGTCGCGGATCGACCGCAACACCGCGACGGACGAGGCGGGCGGGGGCCTGAACCTCGACAACGCATCGCTCACGATGAACGACTTCGCGTCGATCGACCGGAACGCGAGCGACGTCGGTGGCGGCCTCGAGCTCTGCAACGTGGACCTGGAGATGAACGGGTCGAGCCGGATCTTCCGTAACCAGGCTGCGATCGGTGGCGGGATCAAGGGTGGCTGTGAGGACGGCGCCTACACCCTCAACGATTCGTCGCACATCTCCGGCAACACGAGCCGGATGAGCGGCGGCGGCCTGAGCCTCGATGGCTCCATGACGGTCACCCTCAGCGACGCGGCGCGCATCAGCGGGAACGTCGCAGAGGAGTCGGGCGGCGGCATCGTCACGGACAGCGACGTCACCCTCATCCTCCAGGGCACGGCGCGTGTGTCCGGCAACGAGGCGGCGTACTACGGCGGTGGCCTCCGGCTCAGTAGCAGCACGTCCCTTACCATCGCCGACTCGGCGCACGTGAGCGGCAACCGACACCTGGGCGACCAGAACGGCGCCGGGATCTCTCACTGCTCCGCGAGCTTCACCGGCGTGGATGCCACGGTGAACGTCCGGGACAACGTCGCGCCGAACGGCCCGATCGGCGCCCCGGCGGCGGACATCCAGGTCTGGGACTACTGCCTCTAGGGGGCACCCAACGCCTCTGCCGGGCGCCGGGTGGCGTCCGGTAGAGGGGCAGCAGGCAATGCATACGGCCGGGGCCGCACGCGATCGCGCGTGGTGCCCCGGCCGTATGCGATTCCCGTGCCCGGCATGCCCGCGGGGACGGAGATGCCGCCGCTCCCCGCCGCCGTCCTCTCCGTGAACGGGGTGGTACCGTTCTTTCGAGGCGCCGTCCGCGGGCATGGCGCACACCGCACGACGAAGGAGCTCCACCCATGCGTTCCCCCGGACGAGGGGCACGCGCCCTGGCCGTCGGCATCGGCGTGTCGCTCCTTGTGGGTGCCCTCCCCGCCGCCGTCGGCGCGAGCGGCCCTGCCTCGCTGACGGTCCTGCAGGCCCCGGCCGATGCCACGGACGTCGTCCGGTCACCCGGGTCGGTCGGCGGGCTGCGCCTCTACCAGGCCCCGATCTCCTTCGCCGACGGGCGTGCCGGGATGCTCTACGGAATGAACGGAGCCGTCTCCGGACCGGAGGGTGACGACCCGTTCACGAAGCGAGTCGGCTGGACCGCGATCGACCTCGGCGGTGGAGACACGATCCTCATCGCCGGCCTCCTCTTCGTCACGGACGCGCCTCCGCCTGCCGGGGTCTTCGTCGACCGTCCGATCGTGGGTGGCACCGGCCTCTACGCCGGAGTGCGCGGTGTCGTCCGCTCCACCGTGACCGAGGATGGGTCGTGGGAGCAGGCGATGCAGCTCGCGGGGGCCGGCGACCCCGTCGCGGAGACGTTGGAGCTGGCGCTCGGTGCGCCGGCCGGCGAGCTCGTGGAGACCGGCGAGGCCGGCCTCTCGCGGGGCGATCTCGGGGTGAGCGTCGCCGCCGTCGCCCTGCCCGACGGTGGCACCGGCCTCCTGCGTGGGACCTCGACCGTGGTCGGTCTGCCGCTTGCCGCCGGTGACCCCACGGCGACGACGATCTCCGTCTCCGCGCTCGAGCTCGGCGATCGAGGCACGCTCTTCCTGGCGGGGCTCACCCGTGGGCCCGCGGACGGGTCATCGCTCGCCGGCCGGCCGGCGAGCCTCGCGATCATCGGTGGCATCGGCGAGTTCGCCGGAGCACGGGGACAGGTGGATCTCATCCGCGGGGCGGACGGGACCGGGACGCTTCTGCTGACGCGCATCGCGGTCCCCGGAGAGTCACCCGCCACGGGCGCGCCGTCGCTCGTCCAGGGGGCGATGAGCGTCGCCGCGGATCCGTTCGGGACAGGTGATCCGATCGGCTCGTCGCCCGGTGACGTGTGGGCGCGCCACTGCACCGTGACGGACGCCGATGGTGCGGATGTGGGCGGGTCCTACGGCTACCTGACGGTCGTGGACACCACCACGCTCGTGCGCGGCCTCGGCCTGACCCTGATCGACGTGCCGGGCTCCGGGACGATCGCCACCATCGGGTACTTCGACGACCTGCCCGGCACCTCCGGGCAGGGCGAAGGTGCGCTCCCGGCGGCGGCCGTGATCGGTGGCACGGGCGACTTCGCCGGGGTGGCGGGCGAGGTCACGAATGCGCCGGTCACGGACGAGCTCGTCCAGCGGACGTTCACCTTCGGCACGCTCGGTGGCGCGTAGCGTACGGATCGCGCGCCGGTGCACGCCACGCCGGGCCGGCCGATCGCCCGCGGCTGACGCCTCCCGCCCCTACCCCTCGCGGCTGGGGCAGATCCGGCGGAAGTCGCACCAGTGGCAGGCGCGCTCGGATGGCGTGGCGCGGAAGTCGCCGGAGCGGATCGTGGCGGCGCGGGCGAGGAGCTCGGCGCGGGCGGCGTCCAGCTGCTCCTCCGTCCGCTGGGTGCTGCGCCGGGTGCGCTCCTCGGTGAAGTAGAGGGTGACGCGCTCGGGGGTCCCGAGGCCCAGCGCGTCGCGCGCGGCCAGCGCGTAGAGCGAGAGCTGGAGGTTCTCGTCCACGTCCTTCTGGCTGCGGATCTTCCCCGTCTTGTAGTCGATGACGTCGATCCCGCCGCTCGGGAGCCGGTCCACGCGGTCGATCTGGCCGCCGATCCGGACCTTCGGGCTCCCGTCCCCGGGGTCCAGGCTCAGCTCGAAGGAGAGCTCCTCGTGGAGCGCCTCGCTCGATGAGACGAGCTCGTCCTCCCAGAAGCCGTCGATCATCGAGCCCACGCGGCGCCGGTAGCTCTCCTCCGCCGTCCGGTCCGGGAAGCCCTCCGGCCGCCACTCCTCCCGGAACCAGGCCTGGAGCTCCTCCTTCGTGGGCGGTGGCTCACCCGCCGCCAGGCGCCGCCGCCGCTCGCTCGTGAAGCGCTCGAAGGCGCTGTGCGCGGTGACGCCGAAGGTGAGGGCGGAGGCGACCTCGCCCGTGGGGATCCGGTAGACGTAGCGGAAGGCGAACATCGTGGGACACCGCTCGTACGTGTCCAGCTGGGTGTAGCTGAAGCTCGGCGGCAGCGGCGCCACGGAGAGGAGGTTCGCCCCGGCGCCTGCATCCGCTGTGAGGGTACGCAGCGTCAGGGGGTCGAGCCCCTGCGCCCGCGCGGCATCCGCGGAGGTCGCGAGCGCATCGGCGATCGCCACGAGCCGCGCGCGGTGGGCCTCTCGGGCATCCGCGGCCTCGGGCTCCTCGGGCGACCCGCCTTCGATGAGCGAGAGGACCTCCATCGCCTGCCGGCGCAGCTCCGCCCTCCGCTCGCGGGCGGTCGGCATCGGGACGACGCGCGTGATCGCGGATGCGCCATCCGC
>JAFMJV010000081.1 GCA_017853275.1 Chloroflexota bacterium | reverse complement strand
GGCGCACCGCGCGGACCTCGTGCTACCGTCCCGGCGATGGCCACCTTCCGCCGCCGGTCCGCCTCCGCGCCCCTCGTCGCGGCCCTCGCGCTCCTTCTCGCCGCGCTCCCCGTGAGCGCCGCCACGCGTACGGTCACGATGACGAACGAGAGCCTCTTCGTGAGCGCGAGCCTCACCGCGCTCATCGGCGACACGGTCCGCTGGGAGAACACGAGCACGATCCCGCACGACGTCCACGCCACGGCCCCGCTCCTCTTCTTCGAGAGCGGCGCGGACGGGGGGATGGCGCCCGGCGCCACCTTCAGCTGGGCGGTCCCGGCCGCGGGCACCTTCCGCTACCTGTGCAAGCTCCACGGCTCGGGGATGAGCGGCTCCGTCGCGGTCCCCGTCCGGCTCACCCGGCTCACCGGACCGGTGCGCGCGAGGATCGTCGTCGCGGAGGGTCTCCCCTCCGGCTGGCGATCCGTCATCCAGGCGCGGAAGGGGAGCGGCGCCTGGTCCACGATCCGGACGACCACCTCGGCGTCCTTCACCTGGACGCCACCGTCCCGCGGCACCTGGACCTTCCGGTCCCGGCTGGAGAAGGTGAGCGCGCCCGCCACCCGTTCGGACTGGAGCCCCGTCCGCTCGCTCTCGCTCTAGGAGACGCCCCGGCGGAGTCCCGTCAGGAGTGGCTCGTCCCGAACTGGCGGTCGCCCGCGTCCCCGAGGCCGGGCATGATGTAGCCCTTCTCGTTCAGCTGGCGGTCCAGGGCGGCCGTATGGATCTCCACATCCGGGTGCGCGCGGACGACCGCGTCCACCCCCTCCGGCGCCGCGATCAGGTTGACGAGCTTGATCCGTGCCGCGCCCCAGTGCTTCAGGACCTCGATCGCGGCCGTGGCCGAGCCGCCGGTCGCGAGCATCGGGTCGAGGATGAGGCAGAGGTCCACGGTCGCCCGGTCCGGGAGCTTGTTGTAGTACTCCACCGGCCGGAGCGTCCGCTCGTCGCGGAAGAGCCCGAGATGCCAGACCTGCGCGGTCGGCATCAGCTCCAGCATCGCGTCCACCATGCCCAGGCCGGCCCGGAGGATCGGCACGAGCCCGATCCGGTCGGCGAGCCGGTGCCCCTCCATCTCCTCGATCGGCGTGCGCACGGGGACGGGGCTCACACGCGCATCCGCGAGCGCCTCGTAGCCGAGGAGCCAGCTGATCTCCCGGACGAGCTCACGGAACTTCTTGGGCTCGGTCTCCACGGAGCGCAGGAGCGCGAGCTTGTGCAGCACGGCCGGATGGCGCGAGACGTGGAGGGTCGGGGGGAGCGTGGACGCGGGCATTCGGGGCCTCCGGTGGGCGGTCGGACGGGCTCGGCGGATTCTATCCCGACCGCCGCCTCGGCGGGTCCGCGATGGCGCGCTACCATCGCGCCGATGGCCAGGACCGCCGCGACCCCGGAACCGGTCCCCGCGCCGCCGGTCCTCGTGGAGGTCCGGCGCGCCGGGATCGTGGAATCGCGCCACCGTGGCCACCTCGTCCTCGTGGGAACGGACGGCGAGGTGGAGACGGCGGTCGGCGATCCATCCCTTCCCGTCACCCTCCGCTCCGCGGTCAAGCCCTTCAGCCTCGTCGCGCTCGTGGAATCGGGTGCCGTGGAAGCCCTGCGCATCTCGGACGAGGAGCTCGCGATCCTCGCTGCCTCCCATGCCGGTGAGGACCGCCACGTGCGGACGCTCATCGCCCTCCTCCGGCGGGCCGGGCTCACCCCGGGGAGCCTCCGCTGCAGCGCGGCGATGCCGACCGACCCGGCCACCCACGCGCGCCTCCTCCGGGACGGGGAAGGGCCGGGCGTCCTCCGCCACCCGTGCTCGGGCTTCCACGCGGCGAGCCTCCTCCTCGCCCGCCACGGGGAGTGGTCGATCGATGACTACGACGCCCCCGAGCACCCCGCCCAGAAGGCGATCCGGACGGTCGTCGCGCGGATCCTCCGGACGCCGCCCGCGAAGCTGCAGACCGGGATCGACGACTGCGGGCTCGCCACGTACGCCGTCCGCCTGGACGAGGTCGCCCGTGCCTACGCGCTCCTTGCCGACCCCGAGCGCGGGGCGGGCCGGGACCGGGCGCTCCAGCTCACCGTGCCCGCGCTCCTGCGCATCCGGGACGCGATCCTTGCGGCACCCGAGATGGTCGCCGGCGTCGCCTCGCTCGATACCCAGCTGATGAAGCGGAAGCCGGGTGCTCTCGTCGCGAAGGGCGGCGCGGAGGGACTCCGCGGCGTCGGTCTCCTCCCTGGTGCGCGCGGGGTGGCGAGCCCGGCGGCCGGCTTCGCCCTGAGCATCGAGGACGGCGATCCCACGGGGCGCGCGAGCCGTGCCGCCACCGTGGACGCGCTCGCGCGGCTGCGGATCCTGGACGCGGAGGACCTGCGCGCGCTCGCCGCGGCGCACCGGCCCTCCGCCCGCGCCGCGGACGGATCGCTCATCTGGGAGGCGATCCCCGCGGTCCCCCTCCCGCCCATCCCGGAGCCCCGCTGAGCCGAACCGGTCACGTGCCCGAAGACCGGACCGCCGACCCCTACCGCGCGCTCGGCGTCCCGCACGGGGCGACCGAGGCGCAGATCAAGGCCGCGCACCGCCGGCTCGCGAAGCGCTGGCACCCGGACGCCCCGGGCGGCGAGACCGTCCGCTTCCTCGCGATCCAGGAGGCCTACCACCTCCTCATGGATCCCCTCCGCCGGAAGCGCTGGGATGACGCTCATGCCGCCACCCCGGTCCGCGCGACCGACCCGGCCGGCGGGCGCGCCACGCGCCCCGGGGCGGGCAGGACACGGGGTGCCGGGAAGGCTGCCCGCGAGGCCCGGGCCCGTGCCACGCCCCGCCCCGCCGAAGAGCCCGCGGGACACGCCGGGACGTGGGGGGATCCGGACCGCGCGCCGGGGATGCGCACGGGGACCTGGTCCGCGTCCGGCGTCCCGTGGTGGGAAGACTTCCGGCCGCGGACGGAGGAGGGGAGCGCCGGCCCCGCGGAGACCGGGACCGCGGCCGGTCCCGCACCGCGCGACCCGCGCCGTTCGCCGGCCGGAGGATCCGCGGCGCGCCCCGCGGACGGTCCGCCGCCGGCGCCCGCCGACCCCCGCGACGATCCCGATGTCTACAGCCGCTCCTCCGGCGCTGCGTGGTCGATGGCCGCTCGCCGCCACTTCCGCCGCGGCGATGAGGAGCTGCCGCGCGGTGGATCCTTCCGCCGTCGCGGCAGCGGCTACGTCCTCGGTGCGGAGGCGCGCCGGCTCGCCGCGGAGGAGGCAGCGGCCGCGGAGGAGGCTGCACGGCGTGCCGCCGCGGAGGATCTCCTCCGGCGTCGTGCCCCCGGACCCGGTGCGCCGCGGACGACCCTCGATCACGATCCCGCGAGCCCGCCTCCCGCTCCACGGGAGCCGGTGAGGCCCGCTCCTCCGGCACCGGCTCCACCACCCCGCCCTGTGCCGATCCCGGATCCCGCGCCCACGGCCGCGGCCCCGGCGGCGGACGGCGGCACCCGCCTCGGCCGTCTCTTCCGGGCGTTCGGGCGCGGCTAGGACCGCAGCCGAGCGCCGCGCCCTGCGGCAGGGCACACTCTGCGCATGACCGTCCGCTGCCGCATCGCCCCGAGCCCCACCGGCCCCCTCCATATCGGGACCGCCCGGACGGCGCTCTTCAACTTCCTCTTCGCCCGCCGGCACGGCGGGACCTTCATCCTCCGCCTCGAGGACACGGATGTCGCCCGCTCCAGCGTGGAGCACGAGCGCGACATCCTCGAGGGTCTCCACTGGCTCGGCCTGGACTGGGACGAGGGTCCGGCCGTGGGTACCCTTCCCGAGCGCGGTGCCTGGGGCCCCTACCGCCAGATGGAGCGGATCGCGAGCTACCGCGAGGCGGCGGAGCGGCTCCTCTCCGAGGGGAAGGCCTACGAGTGCTTCTGCACGCCGGACGAGCTCGCCGCGGACCGTGCCGCCCAGGAGGCCGCCCGGGAGGCGCCGCGCTACGTGGGCCGCTGCGCGGGCCTCACCGCCGAGCGACGCGCCGCCCTCCGCGCGGAGGGGCGGAAGCCGGTCGTCCGCTTCCGGATCGGGGAGGGGAAGGTCGCCTTCGACGACATCGTCCGCGGCCGGGTGGAGATCGAGACCTCGGCGCTCGGGGGCGACCTGGTCATCCTCCGCTCGGACGGGACCCCGCTCTACCACTTCACCGTCGTCGTGGATGACGCGGCGATGGCGATCAGCCACGTGATCCGCGGCGAGGACCACCTCTCGAACACCCCGAAGCACATCCTCCTCTTCCGCGCGCTCGGTGTGGAGGTCCCGGCCTTCGCCCACCTCCCGCTCATCCTCAACCCGGACCGGACGAAGATGAGCAAGCGGAAGAGCCAGACCGCGGTCGCGGCCTACCGGGCGGAGGGCTTCATCCGCGAGGGGATCGTCAACCACCTCGCCCTTCTCGGCTGGTCATCCGGATCGGATGACGAGGTCTTCGCCGTCGAGGAGCTGATCGAGCGCTTCGACCTTGCGCGGGTCCAGAGCAGCGGCGCGGTCTTCGACCGCGAGCGGCTCGAGTGGCTGAACGGCCAGTGGATCCGGCGGCTCCCGGAGGCGGAGCTCGTGGAGCGGCTCCTCCCCGTCCTTGCCGAGCAGCTCGGCGCGCGGATCGCTGCGGGGGTCCCCGGCCGGGTCCCGGCCACCGAAGACCTCGTCCCCCTCCTCCCGCTTATCCGGGAGCGGATCGGCCGGCTCGGCGAGGCGGGCGACGTGATGGGCTTCTTCTTCCTGGACGAGCCGATCGCCGATCCCGCCCTCCTCGTCCCCAAGCGCTGGGATGCGGCCACCACCGCGGAGGGGTTGCGCGTCGCCCGGGGGATCCTCGCGGTGCCGGATCCGGTTGCCTTCGAGGCCGAGCCGATCGAGAGCGCGCTCCGCGCCGCGGCGGAGACGCACGGCTGGAAGGCGGGCGACCTCTTCATGGCGCTCCGCGTGGCCGCCACCGGACGGACCGCGACCCCGCCCCTCTTCGACACCCTCGTCGCGCTCGGCCGGGACCGGACGCTCGCCCGGATCGATGCCGCGCTCGAGGTCCTCCGATAACGCGGCGTTGATCCGCGGCCGTCATGATCGCGACGTGAGCCCGCGCACCGTCCTCGTCGTGGACGACGAGCCCCTCATCCGTGAGACCGTGGCGGAGGCCCTGGAGGCGGACGGCATCCGCGTCGTCACCGCGGCGGATGGCCGCGAGGCGCTCGTCCGCTTCCGCGACGAGTCCCCGGACCTCGTCCTCCTCGACCTCATGCTCCCGGAGCTCTCCGGGACGGAGGTCTGCCGGATCATCCGCCGTGGCTCCGGGGTCCCGATCATCATGCTCACCGCCCGCGACTCGGAGGTGGACAAGATCGTCGGGCTGGAGCTCGGCGCGGACGACTACGTGACGAAGCCCTTCAGCCTCCGCGAGCTCCAGGCCCGCGTCCGCGCGCAGCTCCGGCGCGTGGAGGCCGCCGCCGCGCCCGCCCCGGCTGAGACGCCGCCGGCCCGTCCCCCGCTCCTCGTCCTCGGCTCGGTCACCATCGACCTCGCCGGGCACCGCCTGCTCCGGGAAGGCGTGGCGCTCCCGGTCAAGCCGAAGGCCTTCGAGCTCCTTGCCTGCCTCGTCCGGAACGCCGGCATCGTGATGAGCCGGGACCGGCTCCTCGAGCAGGTCTGGGGCTACGACTACGCGGGCGAGACCCGCACCGTGGATGTCCACGTCCACTGGCTCCGGAGCCAGCTGGAGGACGATCCCGCGCACCCGCGCTTCCTCCAGACGGTCCGCGGCGCGGGCTACGTCCTCCGGCTCCCGGAGGGCTGACCGGAGGCCCGCGCGCGGGCGACCGCAGGGGGTTGGAGCGGGAGCCGGCAGGAACGGGAGAGGGGGAGCGACCTTCCGGTCGCTCCCCCTCTCGATCCGTTTGGACGGACCGGTCCGCATAGGCTCCCTCAGTCGGGGAGGACGACCTCGCTCCAGAAGCGGACGCCCGCAGCCTCACCGATCCCGGTGTCCCCGTCATCGTCGAGGAAGAAGCTCGCCTCGCCGTCGCGGAGGAGGTAGAGGTCGGTGCTGTCCACGTAGGTGAGGCGGAGCTCGCCGTCCACGAAGAGCTTCATCCGCTTCGTCTCGTCGTTGCGCGTCACGGTGATCCGGTAGAAGGTGCCGTCCTCCTCCATGACGAAGCCCGACTCATCCGCCTTCTGGGGGTAGATCCGGATGATCCCGCCGCTGGAGTAGATCCCCTCGCTCTGGTCCGGCGGGCCGAACGCGATGATCCGCGTCCAGAAGTAGGACGACCACTGGGCCGCCACCGTGACCTCGATCGTGTAGGTCTTCCGGGCCTTGGCGCGGATCCCGCTCAGGGTGAGCCCCTGCTCGTAGTCCGCCGCGTTCCAGGAGAGGACCTTCCGGCTCTTGCCGTTCACGTCCCCGTTCACGAAGGACGGGTCGTTCACGCCGTCCAGGGTCAGGGAGGTCCCGGCGAGGTTCCGGTAGTTCCCGGCGAGCTTCCACTCGCCGATCGGGTCCACGGCCGCCGCGACGGGGCTCGCCGCGGTGACGAGGGATGCGGCCACGAGCGCAGCGAGCGCGGCG
>JAFMJV010000080.1 GCA_017853275.1 Chloroflexota bacterium | reverse complement strand
CTCCCCTAGAATCAGGGGCATGGCCCTCACGATCGGAATCGTCGGCCTCCCGAACGTCGGGAAGTCGACCCTCTTCAACGCCCTGACCAAGAACCAGGTCCTCGCCGCGAACTACCCGTTCGCCACGATCGAGCCGAACGTCGGCGTCGTGGGCGTGCCGGACGAGCGGCTGGGCGTGCTCGCGGAGCTCTTCCACTCGGCGAAGACGATCCCGGCGACCGTCTCGTTCGTGGATATCGCGGGGATCGTGAAGGGGGCGAGCACGGGCGAGGGGCTGGGGAACAAGTTCCTCGCGAACATCCGCGAGAGCGACGCGATCTGCCAGGTCATCCGCGTCTTCACGGACCCGGACGTGGTCCACGTGGACGGGCGGGTGAGCCCGAAGGGCGACATCGAGACGATCGAGACGGAGCTGATCTTCGCGGACCTCCAGAGCATCGAGAAGGGGAAGCAGCGCCTGGAGAAGGAGATCAAGGGCGACAAGGGGAAGCAGGTCTACCTGGATGCGGCGCTGGAGGCGGAGCGGGTCCTGAACTCCGGGAAGACGGTCTTCGCGGCCGGGCTGGACCGCGAGCTCCTGCGCGACCTCTTCCTCCTCACCGCGAAGCCCTTCATCTACGTCTTCAACGTGGACGCGGGCGAGCTGGCGAACCAGGCGCTCCGGGCGGAGCTCTCCGCGCTCGTGGCGCCGGCCAAGGCGGTCTTCCTGGACGCCAAGACGGAGGCGGAGCTGACCGAGCTCTCGGACGAGGAGGCGCTCGAGCTCCTCCAGTCGATCGGGGTGGAGGAATCGGGGCTCTCCACGCTCGCGCGCGTGGCGTTCGACACGCTCGGGCTCCAGACCTTCCTCACCGCTGGCCCCAAGGAGACGCGCGCCTGGACGATCCGCAAGGGCGCCACGGCCCCGGAGGCGGCCGGGGTCATCCACACCGATTTCCAGCGCGGCTTCATCAAGGCGGAGGTGATCTCCTTCCCCGATCTCGTGGCGGCGGGCTCCGTGGCGGCGGCGCGCGCGCAGGGCAAGGCGCGGATCGAGGGGAAGGAGTACGTCATGCAGGACGGCGACGTGGTGGAGTTCCGCTTCAACGTCTAGGAGGTCCCGCGTGGCGGAGAAGGTGACCGGTCCGGCGTCCTATTTCCCGTCCATCGTGAAGCGCTACGGGCGGCCGATCTCCGAGTGGATGCGCGAGCTGGACGCGGTGGCGGACGCGCGCCACATGGAGCAGGTGGCGTACCTCAAGGAGCGCTTCGGGATGGGCCACGGCCACGCGAACGCGATCGTGGCGGTCTACCGGGAGACGCGCGGGGGCTGAGGGGCGGGGCACACCCCTTGCCCTGCTGGCGTAAGGTGCCGGGGAGCGACGTGGCCGCAGGAAGCGGTCAAAGAACCACGGACGGGAGTGGTACCGCGTGACGATCCGGGCCAAGTTCCTGCTCTTCTCGGGTGTGATCATCGCCCTCGATATCGCGCTCGTGGGCCTCACCGGTCTCCTCCTCCAGGGCCAGGGGGAGCTGCGGAACGCGATCGCGGTGGAGAAGGGGTCGCTGGGGCTCTCGGCGGAGCTGCGCCGGAGCTCGGATGAGCTGACGCGGCTGGCGCGCCTCTACGTGGTCACCGGCGAGACCGCCTACGAGGACGCGTACTGGAACGTCCTCGCCGTCCGCAATGGCGAGGCACCGCGGCCGGACGGGGCGGTCGTTCCGCTGCGGACGCTCATGGAGGAGATCGGCTTCACCGAGGAGGAGCTCGCCAGGCTCACCGAGGCCGAGGCCAGCTCGAACGGCCTTGTGGCCACCGAGACTGCGGCCTTCCAGGCGCTCCAGGGGCGCTTCACCGAGGAGATCGGCGGCACGAGCACGGAGCTCGCCGACTACACGCGGACCGGTCCGCCGGACCGGGAGTTCGCGGTGCGGATCATGCACGACGCGAAGTACGAGGCGGACAAGGCCCTGATCATGGATCCCATCGCCGTGAGCGAGGGGATGGTCAGCGAGCGGACCCGGGCCGGGGTGGAGCAGGTCGCGGAGCGGAACCGGATCCTCGTGGTCCTCGCGATCATCGTCGCGTTCGCCCTGGCGGCGGCCGTCGTGCTTGCCCATGTCGTGGCCCAGCGTCCGGTGCTCGCCGCGATCGGGCTCGTCCGGCGCGAGCTGGCCGATCTCTCGGCGGGCTCCGGCGACCTGTCGCGACGCCTGAGCGTGACGCGCCGGGACGAGATCGGCGGCGTGGCGGCGGCGCTCAACGGGCTCCTCGAGCGGCTCACGGGCCTCGTGGGCCGGGTGAGCAGCTCGGCCGAGGAGGTCTCGGTGGCGTCGGACCGGCTCGGTGCCGCGTCACAGCGGCTCGATCGGCTCCTGGAGGAGCAATCGGCGTCCACGATCTCCGTGGTGGCGGCCGCGCGCGAGATCTCCGCGACCACGGAGAACCTCCGGACCACCGCCGCGGAGGTGGCGGGCCGGACCCACGATGCCGCCGTCTCGGCATCGGACGGGCAGGGCGGGCTGGCGCGGATGCGCGAGGCGATGGAGCGGATGAGCGCGGCCACGGCCACGATCGCCGGGCGGCTCGCGGTGATGAACGACCGGGCGACCTCGATCGGCGACGTGACCACGACGATCGCCCGGATCGCCGAGCAGACGAACCTCCTCTCGCTCAACGCCGCGATCGAGGCGGCCAAGGCGGGGGAGGCCGGGAGCGGCTTCGCCGTGGTCGCCCGGGAGACGCGCCGGCTCGCGGACCAGACCGCCACGGCCGCCGCGGGGATCGGGGAGATCGTGGGCGAGCTCCAGTCGTCCGTCTCGTCCGGCGTGATGGGGATGGAGAAGTTCAGCGACGAGGTGCGCGCGGCGCGCGAGGAGCTGCGCCAGATCGGCGAGCAGTTCGCCGCGATCATCGAGGAGGTCCGCGACCTCGAGCCGCGGATGGGCTCGATGCACGAGGGGATCGAGGGCCAGGCGATCGGCGCCCGGCAGATCGCGGACGCGATGCTGGAGCTGGGCGATCAGAACGCCCGCACCGCGGAGGCGCAGGCCGAGACGGCGGAGGGGATCGCCTCGATCCTCGGTGCGGCAGATGACCTGCGCACCGAGGTTTCCGGCTTCAGCGCGCGCTAGAACACCCCGGCGGTCATCCGGGCCGGGTGATCATCCCCCGACCTTGATGACGAAGGTCTGGCAGTTCGCGGGCACGTTGTTCACGATCCGCGTCCCACAGTCGGCGTCGTTGTAGGTCGTCCCGATGACGCGGCCGAGACCGCCCCCCACGTTCATCGTGATCGTGCTCGAACCGGTCATGAGGAGCGCGCTCCCGCCGGAGGAGGTCTCCAGCCAGACGCCGCCGCCGTAGCCGAAGGCCTGGTTCCCCGAGACACGGGCCTCGCCCGTGAGCGAGAGCGTGCCGGCCACGGAGATGCCGGCCCCGGATCCGTTAGGGGCGTCGTTGCCGGTGATCTCTGCGCGTTCGCGGATCGTCACCACGGCATCCGAGGTGATGGAGATGCCGCCGCCCGCACCCAGCGACGCGTTCGCGGTGTTCTGGGTGATCCGGGCGTCGCCACCGATCGCGGTGGACCCACCGCCGATGGCGATGCCGCCGCCCCGGCCGCCGGCCGTGTTCCCCGTGACCACGGCCGTGCCGGTGACGAGGAGGTTGCCGAAGCCCATGAGGATCCCGCCACCAAGCCCGGTGGCGACGTTGTCCGCGATCCGCGCGGAGCCCGCGACCTTGAGCGTCCCGAGACCGATGGCCACGCCGCCGCCGTCCGCGGCCGCGTTCTGATCGATGACGCTGGAGCCGCCGATCACCACGGCTCCGCCGAAGGCGAAGATCCCGCCGCCGTCCCCGTCCACCGCGTTGTTCGTCACGTGGACGCCCACGAGGACGACCCGGCCGTCCACGAGGATCCCGCCGCCGTTCCGCTGGTCCCCCTGGGAGGTCCCCGTGCCGCCGGTGATCGTGAGGCTGCGGAGACGGACGTTCCCGGCTTCGCCGATCCAGAGGACGGAGCCCGCCGCGCCGCCGATGAGCGTGGGGACGCCGGCGTTCCCGGGGCGGACCCCGCGCAGCTCGATCCGCTTCTCGATGATCAGGCTCGCGGTGCACGTGCCGCGGATCGTGAGGGTGTCCCGTGCCTTGGCGGCGGTGACCGCGGGCGCGAGCGTGGTCGTGACCTTGCCGGTGCGCAGGTTCGTCACCCGGCAGGCGGTGGGCGAGAGCGCGGCAGCCGGGGCGGCCGGGATCGCGAGCGCGAGCGCGGCCACGGCTGCGATGAGGGCGGTTGCCCGGTGGACGATCCGGTGCGATCGGTGACGCATCCCCACTCCTCCTGCGGCGATGTCCGATGCGGGATCCGACGGCGATCCCGCCTGCCGCGGGGAGGGTATCAGCCGGAACGGGGGCGCCGGACTATGCGAGAGCAAGGTCCGTGCGTGGGAAGCCCGCACCGGTGGCGAGGAGCGGCAGCCCGGCGATCCGCGCCACCGCGTAGGCCGCGCAGTCACCGAGGTTCAGGCCGGCCGGGTGCCTCCGACGCCCGAAGCGCTCCCACGCGCGGAGCGCTTCCGCGGCGTGGTCCGCACCGAAGGGGATGACGGCCACCTCCAGCGTCCGGACGAGATCGTCCAGGAGCTCCGCCGCGACCGGCCCGGCCCGCGCCCGGAGGACGATCCCGGCCTCCACGATCGTGGGGGCACCGACCGCGACCCGGTCCGCGGCCTCCAGCCGCGCGATGAGCGCCGCGGCGCCCGGCTCGTCCAGGAGGATCGCGACGATCGCCGAGCTGTCCAGGATCACGCGCCGTCCGGGCCGTAGCCGAGGATCGCGTCCTCCTCCGCGCGCCCGATCGTGGAGCCGCGGACCCCGTCCGGAAGGCGCGGCCACGCCCGCTCCTCCAGCATCCGGCGAAGACGGCCGGCCCGGGGGCTCAGGGCGCCGCGATGTCCGCCACGATGAAGGTCCCGAGCTCCGTCCCATCGCTCCGGAAGAGCTCGCGACCGAAGATCGGGTGGAAGGCGGAGAAGAGGACGATCGTGCCGAGCCGGACGAAGGCGTAGGGGTCCGAATCGGTGATCCCGGGAGCGACGTCATCCACGAGCCGCGTCCCCGCCTTCGTGCCGTTCGTGCGCCACGGCTCGCTGCCGGCGGACGGGTCCTCCGCGGCGAACCAGACCTGCGCGCCCACCGCCGTCAGGACCGAGGGTCCGCTCGGATCCTCGCCGGGGGTGATGTCCCGAAGGAGGATCGTGCCGCGCCGCGTCCCATCCGACGCCCAGGGCTCCCGGCCGTGCTCCCCGTCATCCGCGCTGAAGACCACCCGCGATCCGCGCCGGACGAGCTGCCCCGGATCGCTGCCCTCCGCCCCCGGATCGATGTCCCGGACGAGCCGGGTGGAGCTGCGCGTCCCCTCCGAGCGCCAGAGCTCCGGCCCGTTCGACCCGTCATCCGCGCGGAAGTAGAGGACGCGGCCCACGACCGTCAGGTTGTCCAGGATCGATCCCGAGGACCCAGGCCGGATGTCGCGCACCAGGCGCGTCCCCGCCCGCGTCCCGTCCGAGCAGTGGAGCTCCTCGCCGCGCGTCGCGCTCGTGGCGCCGAAGCAGACGAGCCGCCCGATCGTGGCCGGGTAGTTCGGGCCGGATCCGTCCACGCCGGGCAGCACGTCCCGGATCATCCGGGTGGAGGCGCTTGTGCCGCGGGTGATCCAGGGCTCACGCCCGTGGACGCCGTCATCCGCGGTGAAGAAGAGCCGGGTCCCCAGGGCGGCGAGCATGAGCGGCTGGTCGACCCCACCCGTGGCGCCGGGGTTCGCGTCCCGGACGAGCCTGGTACCGGCGGTCGTCCCGTCCGTCCGCCACAGCTCCCTGCCGTGGACGCCGTCATCCGCGGCGAAGTAGGCGAAAGAGCCCGCCACCACGATGTGCTCGATCCCCGAGCCGGTCCCGGAAGCGGTGTTGATGTCCTTGACGAGCACGGTCCCGGCGTTCGTCCCGTCCGTCCGCCAGAGCTCGTCCCCGTTCACCCCGTCGTTCGCGACGAAGAGGACGATCTCGTTCTGGAAGGCCCGGGGGAAGCTCGGGCTCGAGCTGGACGAGCCAGGGCGGATGTCCTTGACGAGGGTCGTCCCGGCATCCGTCCCATCGGTGATCCAGAGCTCACGGCCGACGCCGTCCGTGCGCGCCTGGAAGAGGACGCGGTCCCCCAGGCGGACGAGCTCCGCGGGGGACGAGTCGAGCGACCCGCCGCCGGCGAGCACACCCGCAGGGGCGGCGAGGGCGCCGGCCGCAAGGATCGCGGCGAGGACGAGGCGCAGACCGCCCCGGGACGATGCGGACGCACGCTGACGGATCGACCGGGACATGGGCTCCTCCCGCTCGGCGAACGGACGGCTTCGTTCGCTCCGCCGCGGACGATGCCAGCGTGGGTGGTGGCGGTCAAGAGGGTGGAGGCCACCGGACGAACGGCCGGGGGCTCCGGCTTCAGCGGCGCCGGTTCGGGGGCACGATCGCGGGCGGGCGGCTGCGGGGCGGGAGGGCGGCGAGGAGCCGCTCGGTGGCGGCGGTGATCTCCGCAACGGCCTTCTCGACCGCCTCTGCGGTGGGTGCGCTCCGGCCGTCCGTGGCCGCGACCTTCCGGACGTACTGGTAGGCGGC
>JAFMJV010000079.1 GCA_017853275.1 Chloroflexota bacterium | reverse complement strand
GCCCGCTGGAGATCCGGGCCGAGGTAGATGAGCAGGTTCCGGCAGCTCACGAGGTCGAGCCGGGTGAAGGCAGGGTCCCGGGTGGCATCGTGCGTCGCGAAGACGACGCGCGAGCGGATCTCGCGGCCCACGCGCCAGCCACCGTCCTCCGCGACGAAGAAGCGCCGGAGCCGCTCGGGCGTGAGGTCCGCCTCGATCCCCGCGGGGTAGAGGCCGCGGCGTGCCCGGTCGATCGCGTCCGGGTCGAGGTCCGTGGCGAAGATCTGGATCGATCCGCCCCACCCGGGGGCCACGCGCTCCAGCGTCTCGATGAGGACGATCGCGAGCGTGTACGCCTCCTCCCCCGTGGAACAGGCCGGGACCCAGGCACGGAAGACCCGGTCCTCCCCGAGATCCGCGAGGAGCGCCGGCAGGACCGTCTCCGCGAGCGAGGCCCAGGTGGCGGGATCGCGGAAGAAGCTCGTCACGCCCACGAGGAGCTCCCGGAAGAGGAGGGCTGCCTCGTCCGGGTTGGCGCGCAGGATCGGGAGGTAGGCATCCACGCTCGTCACGCCGTGGATCCCGAGACGGCGCTCCAGGCGGCGGTCGATCGTGCTCCGCTTGTAGAGGGAGAGGTCCACGCCGGTCCGCCGGCGGACGAGCTCGAGGACCTCGGCGACCGGATCACCGGAGGACGGACCCGGTTCCGCTCCGACCGGCCCGGGCGCAGCGTGCATCCCGAGGATCTCGGCGACGCGGTCCGGGAGCCCGGCGGCAGGAGCGACGATGTCCACGGCCCCGGCCTCGATCGCGCTCCGCGGCATCGCGTCGAAGAGCGCGCTCTCCGGCTCCTGGGCGAGCGTCACGCCTCCATGCTCACGGATCGCGCGGAGGCCGAGCGTCCCATCGGAGCCCATCCCGGAGAGGATCACCCCGATGGCGCGGGGTCCGCGATCGGCCGCGAGGGAACGGAGGAACCGGTCGATCGGAAGCCGGAGCCCCCGCTCCTCCGCCGGTGGCCGGACCCGCAGGCGGCCCCGTTCCAGGGTCAGATCGCGGCCGGGCGGGATGACGTAGACGTGACCGGCTTCCACGGCCATCCGGTCGGCGGCTTCCACGACGGGCATCGCGGTGCGGCGCGCAAGGATCCCGGCGAGGAGCGCCTCCTGCGTGGGATCGAGGTGCTGGACCACCACGTACGCGGCGGGCGTGGGAAGCCGGATCCCGGCGAGGAAGCTCTCGATCGGCTCGAGGCCACCGGCGGAGGCGCCGATCCCCACGACCGGGATCGTGTCACCGGGTGCAGAAGGCGACGCAGCACGGGGCGATCGCGCGGGATCCCCCTGGCTCGCGGAACGGCCCATCCTGCACCTGCGTTCCTGGTCGGCCGGGCGATGCCCTGCCGTGGCGCCATTGTGGCACGCGAAGCGCCCGGGACCGGCGGCACCTCCCGGTCCGTGGCATGGTGGAGGCGGTGCTCACCCGCATGTCCCGATGGCCGGTCCGGCCACGCATGCCGGCGGCACCGGCGGGAGCCGATCGGATGGAGCACCACGACCTGGCCGCAGCGCAGGACGCCTTCTACGACGCCCTGGACGCGATCTTCCGGGGGGATCCCGGGCCGATGCAGGCGATCTGGTCCCACGCGGAGGACGTCACCCAGATGGGGCCGATGGGTGATCTCGTCGTGGGCTGGCGGGCGATCGAGGCAGGCTGGGTCGCCCAGTCCGGGATCGTGGAGAGCGGGACGGTCCGTCCGCGTGATGTCCATCTCTTCGCCTCGGGCGACCTCGGCGCGGCGGTGGGCCTGGAGCGCGGCCACGTGGTGATCGGCGGGGTCCGCTCGGAGGTGGCCGCCCGCTCCACGAACCTCTTCCGCCGGGAAGGCGGGGCGTGGCGGATGATCGGCCACCACGTGGACCCGCACGTGGCGGATCACGCGGAGACGCGCTGATGTCCTACCTCGGCGACGGCACGGACGCCTTCACCGCCGTGGGCGCGGACGCGGTGGAGACGGCCCGCTTCGGGACCGGGGCAGCGGCGCGCTTCGTGGCGCCCGGGTCGATCGCGGACGGGCGCTACGGGCTCTTCCGATGGGACGCGCCGGCAGGATCGGGGGGCCCGAAGGCGCACTTCCACCGGACCTTCTCGGAGGCCTTCTTCATCCTCGCGGGCGAGATGGAGGTCTACGCCGGGACCACCTGGCGGCGGGCGGCGGCGGGGGACTTCCTCTACGTGCCCGAGGGCGGGATCCACGCCTTCCGGAACGAGAGCGCGGAGGATGCCGCGATGCTCATCCTCTTCGCGCCCGGGCCGCCCCGCGAGCGCTTCTTCCTGGAGCTCGCGGAGATCCAGGCCTCCGGGCGCACCCTCACGCCGAAGGAGTGGACGGACTTCTACGCACGCCACGACCAGGTGATGGCCTGACCCTCGGCGCGGTCGGACCGGGCGTCGCCCGTGGACGGGCGGCGCCCGGAGAGCGGTGGGGTCAGCGGACCGGCCCGGCCTCCTCAGCGGGGACGCTGCGCATCGTGGCGATCGTGGCGTCCCCGTAGACGAAGGTCCAGCCGAGCTGGCGCTTCATCCGGGTGATGAGCCGGGAGACGGAGGCGCGCGTCTCGCGGACGCTCGCCGTGTCCCGGCCGTCCGTGATGATCCCCACCGTGACCCGGCCGTACGGGCCGGAGTCGCGCAGGCGCCGGATCTCGGTGGCGAGGGCGTCGTACAGGTTCGTCCCGCCGGCCGGCCGGAAGGTCTCGGGGGTGAGCGGGGGGACGGTCTCGATCCGCCGACCGACATAGCGCCGGAAGATCCCCTCCGTGTTGAAGAAGGTGAGGGAGAACGGCGCGAGCCGGCTCTTCTCCTGCCACCCCTCAAGGATCCGGTTGTAGCGATCGATCGTGGTTCGGGCGGCGAGCCCCACGGATCCGGAGCGGTCCACGACCATCAGGAACGTGGGAGCCACGCGGATCGTCACTTCCTCGCTCGCGTCGGCAAAGACATCCTCGTCACCCGCGGAGGCGGTCACGGTCCGGGCGATCCGGCCCTCCTCGATGTCGCCCTGGTCCACCACGTGGCTGCCGGCGCACTCGATCTCCTCGCCGGGATCGAGGACGTCGTCCTGGTCGCCCACCGTGCCGAGAGCCGGGCAGACCGCATCCGCCGCGGCAGGATCGTCGATGGTGACCGGACCCGCGAGGGGCACATCGCCATCGTTCGTCACGAGGTAGCGGAAGTCGAGCGTGCCGCCCGGGGTCTGGGCGTACTCCGCCTGGAGGGTCGTCGTCACTAGGGAGATCGAGGTGATCCCGTCACCGACGAAGGTGATCGTCGCGACGACCGTGGCCGGGAGGTGGTTCCCGTCACCGGCCTTGGTGAGCTCCACCGTGCACTCACCCGCCGCGGAGGCGCGCAGCCGTCCCTTGCCGTCGATCCGGCAGGGGCCGGTCTCCACGTGGTAGGTCACGGCACCGGTGCCGCTGCCACCGCTGGTCGTGAGGACGAGCGGCACGCCCGTGATCCCGTCGGTCTGGTCCACGGTGAGCGGGGCCTGCTCGGCCTTCTCGATCAGGTTGAGGACATTGCCGGAGCGGTTGCGGTAGTTGCCGCCGGCGTCCGTGAAGGTCCACGCGTCGTTCGCGTAGATCCCCGCGTTCGTGTGCGCCGTGGCGCTGAGGTCCAGCCCGCCGAGGTCCCCGTCCGCACCGATGCCGGTGCAGGTCCCGGTGGCCGTGTGCTCGGTCGCGTCGTAGGTGACGGAGTAGGGCGTGATGTCGCAGTCCGGCCATGCCTTCGCGATCCGGTTGGCGACCGTCCCGGAGCGGTTCCGGTAGTTGCCGGTCGTGTCCGTGAAGGACCAGGGGTCGGACGGGTAGCTGCCCGCGTCCGTGTGCTCCGTGCCGGTCAGATCGAGACCGGTGAGCACCGAGCCGTCCACGCCCAGGCAGGCGCCGGTGGCGGTCTGCTCCGTCGTGTCGTAGGTCACGGAGTAGGGCGTGATCGAGCAGTCCGGGATCGCCTTGCCGATCACGTTGTCCACGGTCCCGCTCGCGTTCAGGTAGTCGCCAGAGGTGTCCGTGAAGGTCCACGGGTCTCCGTTGTAGGTCCCGGCGTTCGTGTGCTCCGTGCCGGTGAGGTCGAGACCGGTGAGGGCGCCGTCGCCCTCCACCCCGACGCAGCTCCCCTTGGCGGTCCGCTTGTTCCCCGTGTACGTCACGTCGTACCCGATGACGAGACAGAGGGGACGCGCCTTGGCGATCGTGATCTTCGTGGAGTCGCTGGCGGTCTCCGGGTTGGTGCCGTCCGATGCCTTGGTCGCGGTGAGGTAGCAGTCACCGGCCCCGGTCGCGATGAGGACGCCGCTCTCCACGGTGCATGGCCCCGAGTCCACGACGTAGGTGACCTCCCCGGACCCGAGCCCACCGGCGGTGGCGAGCGTCAGCGGGTTCCCGTAGCGGCCGGAGGTCGTGGTGATCTTCAGGAGGGGCTCGCACGGCTGGATCGTGGCCGGCGCCACCTCTCCGATGACGGAGACCTCATCGATGAAGTTGCCGGCCCCGGAGCCGAGGGTGGAGGAGACGCCGTTGAACGAGATGCGGGTGAACCACTGGCCGGCCGGGACGGTGTACTCACCGCTCCACACGCCCCACGATCCCGAGCCATCGGAGAGCGAGGTCGAGCCGGTCTGGGGATCGCGGCCGGTGGGGCTGCTGTTGTAGGTGTCCGGAACGAGCGCGGTGAGGCCGTTCTGACCGTCACCGCAGCCGGCGCCGAGGATGACCTGCATGACGTCCGTGCTGGAGCTCCCGCGCGCGCGGTGGGCGACAGACCAACGGATCTTGGTCCCGGGGACGGTGATGATGTCCTGGTAGAGACCGGTCCCGACGCTCGTCGCGTTCAGCTCGTTCCAGTAGGTCCCCGCGTACGCGGTCTGCGGGGCACCGCTGGAGAAGCCGGCGCAGTTGCCGGCATCCGTGGACCAGTACTCCAGCACGTTCTGCGGGTCGGTCGTCTCCCAGCCGTCGACGAGGCCGGCATCGATGAGCGGACCGAAACAGCCGGTCTGGGTGGTGCCCTGCTCGAAACCCCCGTTCACGAGGAGCTCGGCGGGCGTGCCGGCAGCGACGGGTCCGGAGACCGCCAGCCCCGCGGCGAGGACCGCCATCAGGGCAAGGCCGCGGCGCGCGAGCGGCGTCATGCAGCGGCGGAGGCGATGGGAAGCGATCACGGCAGTCCTCGCTCGGGGGGGGTATTCAGACTGGTGTGCGACGCATTATCACTGATTGCGGCGCACGTTAGCAGATGGATGTCCCGGGTTCGCGGCCGACGGGCCGGATCGGGCTGCGGGGTCGGGCACGGCTGCGCCGCCGCGGCGCTGGACGGGCGGGGTATCGTGCACGCGATGGACGAGCAGGGCGGGAGCGCGTTCGCGCGGATGTCGCTGGGTCGGAAGACGATCCTCTTCGGGCTCGTCCCGCTCATCGCGATCACCGTCGTCGTCGGCGCGTTGATCGTCGTCCGGTCGCGCGAGGTCGCGCTCGATGACGGCCGCGCGATGCTCATCGACCATGCCGGCGCGGTGGCCGCCGCGATCGAGCAGGACAACATCCTCGCCGCATCGGTCATCCGCACGATGGCGCTCGCCCAGGAGCGCGGGATGTTCGGCGACCGGGCCGCGACCCTCTCCTTCGTGGAGGGCGTCCTGGAGCGCTTCCCCCAGATCCTCGGCGCGGATATCGCCTACGAGCCGGACGCGGACGGCAACGATGCAGCGTCGCTCGCCTCCGACCTGCCCCCGCTCGCGATGGACGCCACGGGCCGCTTCCTCCCCTACCTCGTCCGCCGCGATCCGGCCGATCCTTCCGCGCTCACCCTGGAGACCCTGACGGGGATGGAGAGCAGCCTCTACTACCGGGGCGTGCAGAACCGCTGGGAGCGCGTGGCGGAGGACGCCGGGGTGACGATCGAGGGGGGCTTCAGCGCCGACTGGAGCGCGCCGGAGCCCACGGAGGAGCTGCGCACCGCGGTCATGGTCACGGAACCCTACGACTACCTCGGGATCCTCATCGTGGAGCACACCGTCCCGATCGTCGTGGAGGACCGCCTCGTGGGGATCGCGGGCGCGGACCGCTCCCTGATGGACCTCGATGCGCTCCTCGCGGAGAACCTCCCCTACCTCGAGAGCCCGGACGATTCGGACGCGATCCTCGTGAGCGCGCGGGGGCGGATCATCGCGAGCACGGTCGATCCGGCGATCCGTCTGCAGACGATCGAAGCGACGCCCTGGTACCCGATCCTCCGGGAGCTCTTCGGCCGGACGGATGCAGAGCTGCTCGCGCGCGGCGCCGTCCTGGCCACGGACCCCGAGACCGGCGGCCCGATCTACGTGGCGGCGCGGAGCGTGCCCAGCTCGGGCTGGACGGCGATCACGATCGCGCCGGAGGCGGTGGTGGCTGCCCGCGCCACGAGCGTGATGTGGATCCTCATCGCGGGCCTCGTGGTCATCATCCTGTGCATCACCGCGATCATCGTGGGCGCCGCCACCTATGTGGGGCGCCGCGTCCGGCTGGCCGCGGAGACCGCGGACCGGATCACGGACGGGGATCTCACCGTGCGCATCGAGCGGAGCGGCGGGGACGAGACGGGGGCGCTCCTCCGCTCCGTGGCGCGCATGGCCGGCGCCCTGCGGGAGGATGTGAAGCGCCGTCGCGAGCTCACCGTGGACCTCACCTCCACGGTCACCTCGATCCGCTC
>JAFMJV010000001.1 GCA_017853275.1 Chloroflexota bacterium | reverse complement strand
CTCCACGCCCCGGATGCGCATCCCGGGCATACCGGGTAGACTCTCGCAAGACGGATGTCCCGCGCAGGTCAGAGCATCAGAACCTCCGCTCCCGCCGGACACCGTGACCAGTCACACCGCCACGGTCGCCGCTCCTGTCAGGAGCCGGGCGATCCGGCAGATCGGGTGTCCCGCCGCAGATGCGGTGCGTGGGCCCCGGAAGGAGTCTCACCAGGATGTCCACCCGCTTCACGGGCTCGTTCACGAGCCCTGCCGCCCGCCGGCGCGTCCGCCGGACGGGCCGCACCCGTCTCATCTGCTCCACGAACGGCTGCGCCACGGCGCTCGTCGTGGACCCCTCGGCCCGGACGGCCGCCTGCCCGATCTGCGGCTACTTCCGCCGGGTCGCGGCGGGCTCCCCGGGGCTCGCCGGGGACTGAACGGCGCGCACGCCCGGGTGCCGCGCCGCAGACCACCCGATGAGCGACCGCTCGGGACGCCCGCGCGGCCCCGGGGGCCGGCCGGGTCCGGTCGTCCGCCGCGACGCCGAGGGCGGGATCGCGATCGGGCCCTCCTGGGAGCCGCTCGTGGAGCGGCTGATCCGCGAGGCCCAGGAGCGCGGCGAGCTCACCGATCTCCCCCTCCACGGACGCCCGATCCGCGTCGCGCCCGATCCGTATGCGGGTGAGATGGCGCTCGCCTGGCACCTCCTCCGCAACGCGGGGGCAGCACCCCCCTGGATCGAGGCGGACAAGGAGGTCCGCCGGCTCCGCGATGCGATCCGCGATCTGCTCCGGCGCGCGGAGCGCGCACCCTCCGGGGCCGCCACGCGGCTCGGCCGGGAGCTCGGCTCCCTCGTCACGGACCACGATGCCGCGGTCGCACGCCTGAACGCGGAAGCGCCCGTGGCCACCCTCCATCGACGCCCGCTCGGTGCCGCGCGCGCGGAGGCGATCCTCGCGGCCGTGCTCGCGGGTGAGCCCGCGCCGGAGCCCTTCCCCTCGCCGCAGGGAGAGATCCCGTGAGCACCGCCGATGACCCCATGAGCGCGGACCTCGTGGCCTGGGGCCGGGTCCTCCTCCTCGAGACGACCGGCCGCCGGAGCGGCCTGCCGCGGCGCACACCGGTCGGCTTCCTCGAGGAGCCGGACGGGTCGCTCCTCGTGGCGGCACGGGACGAGACCACTCGCTGGGCGCAGAACCTGCGCGCGACGCCGCGCTGCACGATCGAGCGCGCCGGTGCGCGCGAGGAGCGGATCGCCGAGCCGCTCGGGGACGCCGAGGCACGCGAGGTGGCGGTCGGGCTGATCCTCCGCTACGGGACGCCCGCCGAGGGGCTGGGTGGCGGCCCGGCCTTCCGTCTCCGCCGCTCCACGACCGGAGCGGGGATTTCGGACTAGACTCACGAGACGTTCAACGGCACCTCTCGGTCGGTGCCGCGCCACATGGCGAGCCCGGGCCACGTGCTCCCGGACCGAGCCAGGTGGAGCGCGGCGAGAATGAGGCGACGTGACCGAGACATTCGATGACCTCGGGCTGGCACCCGAGATCCTTCGTGCCGTGAAGGAGGAGGGCTACGCGTCCCCCACCCCGGTCCAGCTGCAGGCGATCCCGATCGCGCTGGCCGGACGGGACCTGATCGCGCGGGCCCAGACGGGGACCGGCAAGACGGCGGCGTTCGCGCTGCCCATCCTCCAGCGCCTCAAGGCCCACGCGAACACGAGCTTCTCCCCCGCGCGCCACCCGGTGCGCGCGCTCATCGTGACCCCCACGCGCGAGCTCGCCGTCCAGGTGGAGCAGTCCTTCCGCGCCTATGGCCGTCACGTGCCGCTCCGCCCCTGTGTCGTCTACGGCGGCGTCCCCATGGGACCGCAGGAGAAGGCGCTCCTCGGCGGCGTGGAGATCCTCGTCGCCACGCCGGGGCGGCTCCTCGACCATGCCGGCAGCCGTACCGTCAACCTCGGGCAGGTCGAGGTCCTCGTCCTGGACGAGGCGGACCGGATGCTGGACATGGGCTTCATCGAGGATATCCGGCGGATCATCGCCCTCCTTCCCGAGAAGCGGCAGAACCTCCTCTTCTCGGCCACGCTCGCGCCGGAGGTGAAGGCGCTCGCGAACACGATCCTCCGCGACCCGGACGAGGTGGACGTCGCACCCAAGGTCTCCGCCGCCGAATCGGTGGAGCAGGTCGCCTACCTCGTGGATGCGGACCGGAAGCGCGATCTCCTCGCCCACCTTGTCCGCTCCCGCGACCTCCACCAGGTCCTCGTCTTCACGCGCACCAAGCAGATGGCGGGGCGTCTCGCCTCGTGGCTGGACCGCGTCGGCGTGGATGCCACGGCGATCCATGGGGACCGCTCCCAGTCGGAGCGCGAGCGCGCCCTGAACGAGTTCAAGAGCGGGGAGGTCCGCGTCCTCGTCGCCACGGACGTCGCCGCGCGCGGCCTGGATATCGAGGCGCTCCCCCAGGTCGTGAACTTCGAGCTCCCCTATCACCCGCAGGACTACGTCCACCGGATCGGCCGGACCGGGCGGGCAGGGATGAAGGGGCATGCGATCAGCCTCGTCTCCCTCGACGAGGAGGAGCAGCTGGTCGCCGTGAACAAGCTCCTGAAGCGGGATCTCCCGCTGCGCCAGATCCGCGGCTTCGAGCTCGACCCGCGCGCGACCCCTCCGGCACGCGGGAGCCGGCCCTCCGGTGGCCGAGGTGGAGGGCGCGGCCGCCGCTGATCGCGGAGACCTGTCACGCTGCACCCATGCCCACCCGACCGCTCACCGCTCCCACCCTCCTCCGCGAGATCGGACTCCTGGTCGACGGACCCGTCCGCTGGGGGCAGCCCGTCGGCTGTGCCCGGCCGGGGATCTTCCTCGTCGAGCTCCCGATGCCCTCGACGGTCGCACCCATCGATATCGACCAGGTCCGCGCCTGGCTTGCGCTCGTCCCCGGCATCACCCTGGACGGCGTCCGCCCGGATGCCGGGCGCCTCGCGGACGTCCTGCGCCGCTGGTGGCTGCCGGGCCAGCACGTCCTCTACGTGGGCCGCACGGCGAAGACGATCGGAGGCCGGGTGCGCGCGATGAGCGAGACGCCGCTCGGCTACCGCAAGCCCCACAGCGGCGGGCACTGGCTGCGCACGCTCGCCGAGCCCGGTGCGCTGCGGATCTGGTGGGCGGAGACGGAAGCCCCGGAAGAGGCGGAGGATGCCGTGGCCGCAGCCGTCGCGGCGACCCTCACGGACGAGGAGCGAGCCGCGCTCCCGGCCGGCCCGATCCTCCCGTGGGCCAACCTGGAATCCGCGACCGGTGAGAAGCGCCCCACCGGCCTCACCGGCGCGATCATCGAGGGCGAGGCGCCCCCCGCGCCCGGGGCCACGCTCCGGCGCGCTGCCGCCTCCACCGGCCGCTCCTCTTCCACCTCCAAGACCGGGGCCACGCGCGCCACCGCCACCCGGAGTGCCCCGCGGCGTGCCGCGGGTGGCTCCGCTCCCGCCACCGCCGAGGTGACCCACCTCACCGCGGAGGGCCTGGACGCGCTCCGTGCCGAGCTCGAGGAGCTGACCACCATCCGCCGCCCGGAGGTCATCCTCCGGGTGAAGAACGCACGGGAGCTCGGCGACCTGCGCGAGAACGCGGACTACGAGGCCGCCCGGAACGAGCAGTCCTTCCTCGAGGGCCGGATCCAGGCGATCGAGCAGATGCTCCGGACCGCCGTCGTCATCGACACCCAGGAGAGCGGCCGGATCGCGCTCGGCGCGACGGTGGTCGCCGAGGTGGAGGGAGAGCGGACCACCTTCCAGATCGTCGGCTCCACGGAGGCGGACCCGGTGCGGGGACGCCTCTCGAACGTCTCGCCGGTGGGCCGCGCGCTCATCGGCCACGCGGTCGGGGACGAGGTCGCCGTGGAGACGCCGGCCCGGACGATCCGCTACCGGATCCTCGAGGTGTCGCGCGGCTGAGCCGCGTCAGAGACGGGCGGGTCCCTCGGCGGTCCGCTCCACCGGCACGTCGGAGAGGCGGGCCGGGGCCACCACGCGGAGCGTCCGGGGCGCGCCGCCGGTCGATCCACGCTCCCGCAGCGCCTCCCGGAGGATCCGCAGCGCGCGCACGATCTGCGGGTCCCCCGCCCCACGCAGGCCCTGCGGCCCGCGCCGCGCGAGCTCGGACGGCCCGATCGTCCGCCCGGCCGGCGCCCGCTCCACGACGGTCTCGGGCGTCAGGCCCTCGGCGTAGAGGTCGCGGCCCGAGGGCGTCTCCCAGCGCTGCGTCCCGAGCCGGATCGCCGAGCCATCGGAGAGCCCGAAGAAGCCGAGGATCGTCCCCGTCCCGAAGGTCGTCTCCCCGACGGTGACGGCACGACCCGACTCCCCGAGGGCCGCCGCGACGATCTCCGCCGAGCTCGCCGAGCCCGCATCGACAAGGACGACGAGCGGCGCCTCCGCCTCCACCGCATCGCCGCGCGCCGGGACCTCCCGGACCGAGCCGTCCCGCGATCGCTCGCGGTAGACCGTCCCGTCCGCAAGGAAGAGGCTCGCCACCCCGACCGCCTCGTCGAGCAGGCCGCCCGGGTTGCCACGGAGGTCGAGGACGAAGGCCTCGGCCCCCTGGCGCCGGAGCGCGCGGAGGGCATCCGCGACCTCCTCGGCGGCCCCGGAATCGAACTGGAGAAGGCGGATGACGCCGATGCCGGTCCCCGGGATGAGGGCATGCTCGGCGCTGGGGACGGCGATGAGAGCGCGCTCCACCGGGAGGCTCCGCCGGCGCCCGTCCGGCCGCTCGAGGAGGAGGGTGACGGTCGTCCCGGGCTCCCCTCGCACCGCCCCGACGAGCTCGCCCTCCCCCATCCGGTCCGTCCGCTTCCCGTCCACCGCGAGGATCCGGTCGCCGGTCCGCACGCCGGCTGCCTCGGCCGGTGAGCCCGGGATGACGGAGACGATCACCGGGACCCCGGACCGGTCGTCCACGAGAACACCGATCCCGCTCACCTCGCCACGCAGCGAGGCATCCTCGGCGGCCACCTCCTCGGGTGAGAGCCAGGTCGTGTGGCCGTCGTCACCGAGCGCGGAGACGAGGCCGCGGATCGATCCCTCCACGAGCGCCGCATCGTCCAGCCCGTCCGCGCCGACGTAGTGCTCGCGCACGATCGCGAGGAGCTCGAGGTAGCGCTCGAAGCCGGCCGGGAGACGCGCCGGGTCGATCGGGGCGGGTGCGGCGGATGCGGAGGGTGCCGGCGCGGCGGAGGGGGTGGCCTCCTGCCCTGCCGCCGGGAGCGGCAGGAGGAGGGCGAGGGCGAGACCGATGGCCGCCGGCCGTCCGCCGCGGATCACCGGAGCGCCCCGGCGGGCTTTGGCCCGCGCTCCGGGCGGTCGTGCCGGGGGAGGACGGGGGCCGGGCGGATCGGCGCGTGGGCGGCGGACATCGGCGTGAGGGTACTCCCGCCGGGGAAAGAGCGGCCGGGACGCGGCGGGAGACGGATCGGCGCGGATGCCCTACCCTCCACCCCGGCGCGCCCAACGCCTCCATCACCCGCCCCCGGACCGGATCCCGTCATGGCTTCCGTCCGGCATGGAGGAGATCGATTGCGAGACCGCGCCGGCGGCGCCCAGCGGGCGTCCCTTCCAGACCCGTCCGTCCACCGAACCCGCGGCGCGCTGCGCGCCCTCATCGCGGCCCTTCTCGTCGCGACCGCGGGCGCTGCGCTCCCTCTCCCCGGAGCAGCCTCCCCCGCCCGGGCAGCCACGGAGCCACCCCGCGCCGCGGTGATCGTGGGACCTGCCTCCTCCTCCACCCGCGAGTTCCTCTCCGAGGGCGAGCGGATCGCGCGGCAGGCGGAGGCGGTGGGGATGGAGGTCGTCCGGGTCTTCACCCCGCACGCGACGTGGAAGCGGGTGAAGGCAGCGGTAGCCGGCGCGGATCTCATCGTCTACCTGGGGCACGGGAATGGCTGGCCGAGCGTCCATCCCCCCTACAACCCCGAGACGAAGAACGGCCTGGGGCTGAACCCGTGCGACGGGACCTGCGGCACGACCGGGCCGACCCGCTACTACGGCACGGCACCGATCCAGGAGGAGCTGCGGCCTGCGCCGGACGCGATCGTCCTCCTCCACCGCCTCTGCTTCGCCTCCGGGAACGGCGAGGGTGACGACGGCCCCGTCTTCGATCGCGATCTCGCCGTGGAGCGGGTGACCGGCTACGCCGCGACCTTCCTCGCGCTCGGCGCCGCGGCGGTCTTCGCCTGGGGATGGCCCCAGCGAGTGGACCTGCCGCGCCTCCTCATGCGCAGCGACCTCTCGATGGACGAGATCTTCATGATCGCGGCGAGCGACTCCCCCACCGCCTACGACGGCTTCATCGGGAAGGATGACTACACCCGCGACTCACCCGCCACGGCGGGGGCGCGCACGCACCTCGATCCGCATCCCCGCTGGGGCCATCTCCGCGCCCTCACCGGCAGCCTCGGCTTCCGGGCCTCGGAGTGGCGCGGCACGCCGCCGCCACCGGATGACCGGGCGCCGGTGCTCGCGGTGAACGGCGCGGGCACGAGCGATGCGCCCGTCCTCAGCCGGGTCACGGGGAGGCCTGTCCCCTTCTCGCCGAACGACGACGACGAGGGGGACCGGCTCGTCATCGAGCGCCGGCTCTCGGAGCCCGCCACGGTCACGATGGCCGTCCGCGACGCGAGCGGCCGGGTCGTCCGCACAGCACGCTCGTCCCAGCCGGACGGGGCCGGACGGACCGCCTGGGACGGCCGTGACGATGCCGGCGCGCGCGTCCCGGACGGGCGCTACACGATCGCGCTCACCCCGCGGGACCGGGCCGGGAACGTCGGGCGGACCAGCACGGTCCCCGTCCTCGTCCTCACCGCCCTCCGGCGCCTGCAGGCGGACGTGGACGCGATCGACCCGGCGGACGGGGATCGCCTCGCCGCATCCGTCTCGCTGGAGGCGCGCCTCCTCGCCGAGGCCCGGGTCACCTGGACCGTCCGTCGCGACGGCCGGGTCGTGCGCACCCGCTACGCCGACCGGCCCCTGCCGGCCGGGAACCTCGGCTGGGCCTGGGACGGCCGGGATGACCGGGGACGCCTCGTCCCCGAGGGGGACTACGAGATCGTCGTGGCGGCCGAGACCGCCGCGGGGACCCTCCGCTCGCAGGTCCGTGTCCATGTCGGATCGTGGCGCATCGCGGTCTCGGACCGGACCCCGTCACGGGGCGACCGGGTGGAGCTCGTCCTGCGCTCCACGGAGCGGCTCGGCGCAGCACCCACCCTGCGGGTCGTCATCCCGGGGCTCGCGGCACGGACGCTGCGGACGGTCCTGGATGACCCGTACCGCGCCACGGCGACCCTCCTCATCCCGCGCACGGCCCGCGTGGGGCGGGTCGTGGTGACGATCGCGGCGAGGGATGTGGCCGGGGGCCGCGAGCCGGGACGGACGGTCCTCGTGGTCCGCTGAGCCGGCATCCGCCGCGGAACGGTGGCGCCTGCCCGATACTCCCCGCGATGGAGACGAGCAGGACGACGATCACCTTCCTCGGCCATTCCACGGTCCTCATCGCGACCGGGGGACGGCGGATCCTGACGGACCCGATCCTGCGCCGGCGGGTCGGGCCGCTCGTGCGTGCCGAGCCGCTCCCTGCCGCGCTCGGTCGCGATGACGTCGACGCGGTCCTCATCTCCCACTCGCACTGGGACCACCTCGACCTCGGCTCCCTGCGGCTCCTCGGAACGGACGTGCCGATCCTCCTTCCGGCGGGGCTCGGCGGCCGCCTGCGCGCCCGCGGCTTCCGGCACGTCACCGAGCTGCGGCCCGGCGACCGGACGACCGTCGGCCCGGTGGGCGTGGAGGTGACGGAGGCGCTCCACCGCGGCCTGCCGCGCCCCCTCTCGGCGTCGGATCTCGCCGTCGGCTTCCTCCTGGACGGTGCACACCGCGTCTACTTCCCGGGTGATACGGCCTACTTCGCCGGGATGGAGCGCTATGCCGCCGGCCTGGACCTCGCGCTCATGCCGGTCTGGGGCTGGGGCCCGCGGGCGCGCGAGGACGAGCATCTCGACCCCCTCGGCGCGGCGCGTGCGCTGCAGCTCCTCCGGCCCCGGGCGGCGATCCCCATCCACTGGGGGACGCTCCATCCGATCGGCTTCCGCTGGCTCCGCCCGAGCACGCGCACCGATCCGCCGCATACGTTCCTGCGCCTCGCCGCGGAGCTCGCACCGGAGACGGCGGTCCGGATCCTCGGGGTCGGTGAGCAGGTCGCCCTCCCCATCCCCTGACGCCGGGCACGAAAGAGCCAGGGGCTGCGTCACCGGCGGGAGACGATGGTGCCATTCCGAGCCCCCATCCGGGCCGGCTCCCCCATCCTCGTCCGTGACGCGTTCCCCTGGCGATCTGCAGGATGCTCCGGCCGTCCCGCGAAGGGAAGGTCCCGAAGGTCACGAAGCCGGTGACCGACGGACCCCCCGGCTGCTCAGGCGACGACCGCCTCCGGGTCCGGCGACCGGACGACGAGGACCGGGCAGCCGGCGGTCCGGACGAGGTGATCGGAGACGGAGCCGAGGATCGAGCGCTCCATCCCGGCACGACCGTGGCTCCCCACGACGAGGAGGTCGGCGTGCTCCGCCTCCGCCGCCGCCGCGATCGCGGCCTGCGGCTCCCCGCTCCAGATGAGGAACTCCGCGTCCGCGCCCGCATGCCGCGCGCGCCGGACGACCTCGAGGAGGAGGACCTCCCGCTCGGCGCGCGCCTGGTCCGCCCGGCCATGGAACCCGTCGCCGGCGAGCCGCCGGTGGTCCATCACGTGGACGACGAGGAGCCGCGCGCCGAGGCGCGCGGCGAGCTCGATCGCGTGGCGGGTCGCGGCCTCCGAGGACGGGCCGAGGTCGCTCGCGAGGAGCACCGTCCGGAAGGAGCGGTGCTCCTCGCGTCCCGGGCCGGGCGCGTGGGCTTCGGGATCGGCCGCGGGCGCCAACATCAGGCCGGCAGGACGACCAGCGCGGTGACCATGCCGAACATCCCGTCCAGCCCCTCGACGTGGGGGAGGATGTGGCAGTGGAAGGCCCAGACGCCGGGACGGTCGCAGACCACGACCGCATCCCAGCGCTCGCCGGGGTTGACGCCGAGCGTGTCGGCGTAGAACTCCGCGGTGCCGAGCGGGTTCCCATCGCGCGCCACGATCCGCTGGCGGAACCCGTGGGTGTGCCACGGGTGCATCATCACGCCCTCGTTCATGTAGCGGATGTAGATCGTCTCGCCGACCTTGGCCACGATCGGGGCGGTCGCGGGGAAGCCGTGGCCGTTGATCGTGAAGCCGCCCAGCGAGTCGTTGTGGATGAAGACGATGTCCTGGGTCGCCCCGTACTTCGCGGCCGGCCGCTCCGCCTCGTCCTTCGGCTCCACGATGAACGCGCCGAGGAGCCCGCGGCCGACCTGGTCGGTCGCGTTGTGGTGGGAGTGGTACATGTGCGAGCCCGCGTTCGGGGCGACGAACTCGTAGGTGAAGGTCTCCCCGGGCTTGATCGGGAGCTGGGTGACGAAGGGGATCCCGTCCTGGCGGAAGTCCTCGAACTCGACACCGTGGAAGTGGACGCCGGTCGTCTCCGGAAGGTTGTTCGTGAAGCGGGCGCGCACGCGATCGCCCTCCACGACCCGGAGGAGCGGGCCGGGCCACATCCCGTTGTAGCCGAGCGCCTTCACCGGCGCCATCCGGGCGTCGATCTGCCACTCCATCTCGTCGATCGTGAGGTCGAAGACCTTGACGTCCCCGTCCAGGGTCGGCTCGAGCGGCTGGTTGCCGTGGACGACCTTCGTGAACTCCGGCGGGACGTCCGCGGGGATCTCGCCGAGGTACTCGGTGAGCCCGAGCGGGCCGGCGAGACCGCCGACGAACCGGCGCACCTTCTCCCGGGCCGCGACGTCGTGCTCGGTCCAGCCCTCCGGGACCGGCTCGCCCGTGGAGGGCGAGGCACCCTGGGCGGTGGTCGTGCCGTGCTCCATCGCGGCCGGCAGGACGCCACGCAGCGGGGCGCCGCCCCAGCGGGACGCGCCGAGGGCGGGCGCCGCCACGGTCGCCGCGACGACACCGCCGGCCGCCACCGCCGCCCCCTTGAGGAAGGAGCGGCGCGCGAGGCCGTGGGTCGCCGGATCCGTCGCGGGGGCGGCGTCGGCGGAGGGGGAGGTGGACGGGGTCGAGGGCTGGTCGTTCATGGGCGGGATGCTCGCGGATTGCGCGGCCGCCGGACCGGGACGAGGGTCCCGAAGGAGGGGGGCCGTTGGTCACCCGATGGCGGGCGGTCCGAAGGGGGCTGGTACCCTGTGGGCCGGATGAGCATGCCGACCTCCCCCGTCTTCGGATCCCGGGTCCGCCGTGATGCGCACGGCCTCGCCGCGCTCCTCACCCCGCTCCTGTGCATCGCGGAGGACCCGCCCGACGCCCCGACGGTCGCGCTCGTCGCGGATGCCGCGCGCTTCCTCCTCGGGCTCCCGGCGGACCTCCCGGCACGCCTGGAGATCGCCCTCCCCGGGCTGCGGCCCGCCCTGCTCCCGCTCACCCCGGAGGCGGACGACGCGGCGCTCGCGGGCGGGACCGCGCTCGGGCTCCTGGCCGGCGCGGACGACCGCTCCGCGGGGGTCCTGCGCGTCGCGCGGCGCACCCCGGAGGCCTTCCGTGCCGTCCACGTGACGGAGCTCGCGCTCGACCTCGCCCTCGACCGGATCGCCGCGCAGGAGGCGGAGCGGCGGGTGACCGCGCTCGACGCCGCCACCGCCGCGACCGTCGCGGAGCTCTCCCTCGAGCGGGTCCTCCAGGTCATCGTGGACGAGGTCCGCCCGCTCGTGGGCGCCCGCTACGCCGCGCTCGCCACGACCGATGCCCGGGGCCGGATCGATCGCTTCATCACGTCGGGGATGGACGATGCGACCCGCCGGGCGATCGGGCATATCCCGCGCGGCCTGGGGATCCTCGGGGTCGTCGTCACGGAGGGCCGGACGATCCGTCTCGCGGACCTGATGGCCGACCCGCGCGCCGCGGGCTTTCCGGGGGGCCACCCGCCGATGCACGCCTTCCTCGGCGTCCCCGTGCGCGTCGAAGGACGCCCGATCGGGAACCTCTATCTCACGGAGAAGCGTGACGGGGCGGACTTCGACGCAGAGGACGAGGAGATCGTCGAGAGCTTCGCGCGCCACGCCGGGATCGCGATCCGGAACGCGCGCCTCCATGCGGAGCTCGGCCGGCTCGCCGTCGTGGAGGAGCGGGAGCGGATCGGCGCGGACCTCCACGACGGGATCATCCAGTCGCTCTACGCGGTCGGCCTCTCCCTCGAGGACCTCGGCGAGGAGATGCGGGAGGACCCGGAGAGCGCCGAGCGCCGCATCGAGCAGGCGATCGACGCGATCCACGGGACGATCCGCGACATCCGGAACTTCATCTTCGGCCTGCGCCCGGAGGTCCTCGGGGACGTGGAGCTCGTGGGCGCGATCGAGGCGCTCGCGGACGAGTTCCGGCGCGGCTCCGCGGTGGATCTCCGGGTGGACGCCGCGGATGACGTGGAGGTCGACGGCGAGGTCGCGGTCCAGCTCGTGCAGCTGACGCGCGAGGCGCTGAGCAACGTCGCCCGCCATGCGGGGGCGCGGAACGCCATCGTCGAGCTCTCGGCCGGGCAGGGTATCCTGACGCTCGTGATCGGCGACGACGGCCGCGGCTTCGACCCGCAGGCCGACCACGGGCCGGCACACCGCGGCGTCGTGAACATGCGCGCCCGGGCGGAATCGATCGGGGGGACGCTGGAGATCGCGAGCGTCCCGGGGGACGGGACGCGCGTCGTCCTCCGCCTCCCTGTCGGCGATCGCTGAAGGAGGTCCCCAGCCCATGACCGAGGCGAGCCGCCCCGGTGCGACCCCGCACCGCCTCCGTCTGATGGTCGTGGACGACCACGAGGTCGTCCGCCAGGGGCTTGTCGCGCTCCTGGACCGCCGCGAGACCTTCCAGGTCGTCGCGGAGGCGGGATCGGTCGCGGAGGCGATCGAGATGGCGGACCGCTTCCGGCCCGAGCTGATCGTCATGGACGTCCGGCTGCCGGACGGGTCGGGGATCGAGGCCTGCCGGGAGATCCGCGCAGAGCACCCCGGCACGCGCGTCGTGATGCTCACCAGCTACCCGGACGAGGAGGCGGTCCTCTCCGCGATCGTCGCCGGCGCGAGCGGCTATCTCCTGAAGCAGGTCCGGGCGCGCGATCTCGTGAGCGCCCTGGAGGCGGTGGGTCGCGGGGAATCGCTCCTCGACCCGGCGGTGACCGAGAAGGTCCTCGAGCGCGTGCGCCGGATCGCCACGGGTGCCTACACGGACGAGCTCGCCCAGCTCACCGCGCAGGAGCAGAAGATCCTCCTCCTCGTCGCGGAGGGGAAGACGAACAAGGAGATCGCGGCGGAGGTCTTCCTCTCGGACAAGACCGTGAAGAACTACGTGAGCTCGATCCTCTCCAAGCTCAACCTCCAGCGGCGTGCGCAGGCGGCCGCCTTCGTCGCCAAGCACAAGCCCGGCGGGAGCTACTAGCCCTCCCCTCCCGCTCCGCGGCCTGCGGCGGCGGCGAGGGTCTCCCCGCCGAGCTCCGCCCGAAAGGCCTCCTCCGCGGCCGCGAACGTCGCATGGACGTCACAGGGGAGAGGTCCGCTCCCGCATCCCGTGCCACGCAAGACGCACTCGCGGCGGCGCGTGTCGCCCTCCACTGCCTCGATGATCGCGAGGAGGGTGATCGTGGCGGGGTCGGCCGCCAGGCGGTAGCCACCGCCCCTGCCCAGCTGCGGGACGACCATCCCCGCGCGGACGAGGTCGCCCATCACCTGGGGAAGGAACCCGCGCGGGACCCCCATGCGGCGGGCGATCTCCGTTGCGCTCACCACCGTCCCATGCGGCGCCCGAGCGAGATCGATCATCGCGCGCACCGCGTACGCACCCCGCCGGGTCACCTCGAGACGCATCGTGACTCCCGTGCCATCCGGCCCCTCCCCTTGTGACCTCCGGGCCGGTCCGGCCCCCTGTGAAGAACTATAACTTTCTTGCTACATATTAGACCACCCGGACCACCGGGGGAAGGAGATCGATCATGCGACCGAACCGACGGCTGGCGGGGGTGCTCCTCGCGACCATCGCGCTCCTCGGGGGTGGAGCGCCGATCCCCGCGGCCGGAGCGGACCCGGTGCCGGGCGAGCCGATCGTCATCAGCGCCTTCGAGCTGGGCTACGCGCCCCTGGCGATCGAGGTCCCGGCGCCCGGCAGCTACCGCTTCATCCTGCGCAACGACGGGGCGGTCATCCACGATCTCACGTTCGCGGACGGGACGACGACCGGGACGATCGAGCCGGGTGCCGCCTCCTCTCCGATCGAGGTGCTGATCCCCGCGGAAGGTACGACCTTCATCTGCTCGATCCCGGGCCATCGGGAGGGCGGGATGAGCGGCGAGGTCCACGTCGCGGGCACCGGACCTGCGGCCACCCCGAACCCGGGTGGCGACCACGGCGGTCCGGGGGCGGTGCTCCCCGATCCCGACCCGGCCGCTCCCGCCTACCTCCCCTTCGATGCCGCCGCCCCGGCACTCCTGACGGGAACGGTCCACGAGATCGACCTCATCGTGGAGGAGAAGCCGATGACGGTGGCCGCCGGCTACGTGATGGATGTCTGGACCTTCGGCGGCCAGGTCCCCGGACCGACGATCCGGGTGAAGGTGGGCGACACGATCCGCGTCCACCTGAAGAACCCGGCGACGAACAGCCTCCCCCACTCGGTGGACTTCCATGCCAGCCAGGTCGCCTGGAACGACGAGATGACCTCGATCTCCCCCGGCGAGGAGAAGCTCTACACCTGGACTGCGGACTATGCCGGGGTCTGGATGTACCACTGCGGGACGGCTCCCGCGCTCCACCACATCGCGAACGGGATGTTCGGGATGGTCATCGTCGAGCCTGCGGAGGGCCTGCCGCCCGTGGATGCCGAGATCGCGCTCGTCCAGTCCGAGTGGTACTTCGATGGGCAGGGGAAGCCGGCCGGCCTCCTCGACGCGGCTGCTGCTGCGCCGGCACCGGACTGGGTCGTCTTCAACGGGGTCGCGAACCAGTACGCGGACCATCCGATCGCGGTCCCCACGGGCGGACGCGTGCGCATCTTCATCCTGGACGCGGGGCCGTCGATCGACAGCTCCTTCCACGTGGTCGGGACGATCTTCGACACGGTCATCAAGGAGGGCGTGGTCCTGGCACGCGGCAACACGGGAGGATGGGGCGCGCAGGCCGTCGACCTCTCCCCGGCCCAGGGGGCGATCGTCGAGCTCACGACCTCCGAGGACGGCCTCTACCCGATCGTCACCCACGCCTTCAACTTCGTCGGCCGCGGCGCGCTCGGGCTGATCCAGGCCGGGGATGGCGACCCGCTCGACTGACGCCTCTGGTCTTCCGCGGCGCAGATGGGACGGCCGCCCTTCCAGGGCGGCCGTCCGGCTCGTCCGGGCCGCCCCCGCCGCACGGCACGCCCCCGTGGTGCCGACCGGCACCACACCGCGGGCCCCCCGGCCCTCCCGGCTTCACCCCACCGCGGGCGACTCTCGACCCATCACGCGGCAACGGGATGTTCCCGGCCGTGGAGGGCGGGTCATGGAGAAGATCCTCGTGGGATACGACGGTGGGGAGCGCGGCCGTTGCGCTCTCCTCCTCGCCGGCCGGCTCGGCCGGACCTTCGGTGCCCGGGTCGATGTCGTCTCGGTGGTGCCGGAGGGCTTCGGCACCGGTGGGCGCGCGGACGTGGAGCCCGCGATCGTCCACGCCCGGATGCTCGTGGAAGCCCGCGACCTTCTCCGGGCGGAGGGGATCGACGCCGGGCTCATCGAACCGGCGGGCGACCCGGCCGCGACGATCGCACGCCTCGCCGGCGAGGGCGGGTATGACACCCTGATCGTCGGCGCGGACGGGCCCCCCGATGGGGAGGGCCACGGGGTCGCAGCCCATCTCGCCGCCCACGCGGCGACGACCGTCATCGTCGCCCGCTGAGGCGGGCGGAGCAAAGGAGCACGGGAGGTCGGCGATGCGCATCGTGAGCGCCGCGGAAGCGGTGGCAGGGATCCGGTCCGGCCAGTCGATCTGGGTCCACGGCGCAAGCGCCACCCCGGAACGCCTCCTCGCCGCCCTCGTGGAGCGCGCCCCGGAGCTGAGCGACGTGAAGCTCGTCCACCTCCACATCGAGGGGCCGGGGCCGCATCTCGCGCCGGAGATGGCCGGGCACTTCCGCCACCTTGCGATGTTCATCGGGCCGAACGCGCGGCGCGCGATCGCGGAGGGGCGGGCGGAGTACGTGCCCGCCTTCCTCTCCGACCTGCCGCGCCTCTTCCGACGGCGGATCGTCCCGCTCGATATCGCCTTCATCAACGTCACCCCGCCGGATGCGCACGGCTTCTGCTCGCTGGGGACCTCGATCGACGCGACGCTCGCGGCGGTGGAGGCGGCCGACCTCGTCATCGCCCAGCTGAACCCGGCCCTGCCGCGCACGCTCGGCGATGCCTTCGTCCACCGGGATGCGATCGACCTCGCGGTCGAGGTGGATGAGCCGCCCCACGAGCACCGGCCGCCCGAGATCGGCGACCTGGAGCGCCGGATCGGGGCGCACGTGGCGGAGCTCGTGCCGGACGGGGCGGTCATCCAGATGGGGATCGGGGCGATCCCGGCGGCCGTGGGCGGGATGCTCACGGGGAAGCGCGACCTCGGCGTGCACACGGAGATGTTCACGGACGTGATGGTCGATCTCGTGGAGGCCGGGGCGGTGACCGGCGCCCGGAAGGAGATCAACCGCGGCAAGGTCGTGAGCGCCTTCATGATGGGGACGCGCCGCCTCTACGACTTCGTCCATGACAACCCGATGGTCGAGATGCGCCCGGTGGACTACACGAACGACACCGCGGTGATCCGGCGCTTCCGGCGGATGACCGCGATCAACTCCGCGATCGAGATCGACCTCACCGGCCAGGTCTGTGCCGACTCGATCGGCTCCCGCTTCTACTCGGGCATCGGCGGGCAGATGGACTTCGTCCGGGGTGCCGCGCTCGCCGAGGAGGGCCGCGCGATCATCGCCCTCCCCTCCACCGCCCTGGACGGCAGGGAGAGCCGGATCGTCCCTTTCCTCCACGAGGGGGCTGGCGTGGTGACGACCCGCGGCCATGTCCAGACGGTCGTCACCGAGTGGGGCGTCGCCGAGCTCCACGGCCGGAGCATCGCGGAGCGCGCACGGGCCCTCATCGCGATCGCGCACCCCGACTTCCGGGAGCGCCTGACCGCCGCCGCCCGGAGCTCCCACTTCCTTCCCTGACGCGGGGGCCGTCCGGCCCGGGACCTTCGGGCCGGGCGTCCCATCCCGGGGCCGGGGGGCGCCCGCCATCCTCGGGGCACGATGAGCAGAGCAGCAGCCCCCGAGCGACCCGCGCCGGCAGCGGCGCCGAGCCCCGCCTCCCCCCGCTGGCCGGGGATCCCCGCGATCGTGGATGGCTCCGAGGCGGTCGCCCACGTGGAGACCCGCCTGAGCGAGGGCTGCTGCGCCTACCCGATCACCCCCTCGACGACGATGGCCGCGATCTACCAGGCCGCGGTGGCGGATGGCCGGACCGACCTCTGGGGGACCCCGCTCCGCTTCCTCGAGCCGGAATCGGAGCACTCGTCCGCGACCGCGGCGGAGGGCTTCGCGCTCGCCGGCGGACGGGTGACGAACTTCACCGCCGGCCAGGGCCTCGTGCTCATGAAGGAGGTCCTCTTCGTCATCGCCGGGAAGCGGCTCCCGGTCGTCTTCCACGTGGGCGCGCGGGCGCTCACGAGCCAGGCGCTGAACATCCACGCCGGGCACGACGACGTCTACGCCGTGGCCGATACCGGCTGGGGGATCCTCTTCGCCCGGAACGTCCAGGAGGCGGCGGATCTCGCGGCGATCGCGCGGCGGGTCGCCGAGGAGGCCCAGACCCCGTTCATCGTGGCCCAGGACGGCTTCCTCACCACGCACACCCTGGAGAACGCGCTCCTCCCCGAGGACGAGCTCCTGCGCTCCTTCGTGGGCGACCCCCGGGACCGGATCCGGGACCTCTTCGATCCCGCGGAGGCGCTGATGAGCGGCGTCGTCCAGAACCAGGACAGCTACATGAAGGGGCGGCTCGGCCAGCGTGCCTACACCGACCCGATCCTCGGCGACCTCGGTGCGGCGATGGCCGAGTGGAGCGGCCTGACCGGCCGGACGGTGGCGCCCGTCACCGCCGACCGCTGCGAGGATGCGGAACGGATCGTCGTCGCGATGGGCACGATCGCCGATACCCTCCCCGCCGTGGTGGACCACCTGCGCGCCCGTGGCGAGCGGGTGGGCTCCCTCGCGATCACCGCCTTCCGGCCCTTCCCGGCCGCCGCGATCGCGGACGCGCTCGGGGAGGCCCGAGCGGTCGCGGTCCTCGAGCGGACGGACGAACCGATGGCCGCCTGGAACCCCCTGACCCGGGAGGTCCGGAGCGCCCTTCTCGAGCGCGCGTTCGCCGGCCGGCCGGTCCCCCGGGTCGTCTCCGGGGCAGCCGGGCTCGGCTCGCGGGACGTCACCGCGGGGGATCTCGCGGCGGTCTACGCGCATCTCGCCGATCCGGAGGCGATGGCGAGCCGCCCCTACTTCGCGCTCGGCATCCGCCATCCGCTCGCCCTCCCCGCCGAGCGGCTCGAGCTCCGCCCCGCGGGCGCCTGGAGCGTCCGCGGCCACTCGATCGGCGGGTTCGGGTCGGTGACCACGAACAAGCTCGTGGCGACCCTGTGCGGCGACCTCTTCGGCCTGCGGGTCCAGGCCTACCCGCGCTACGGGTCGGAGAAGAAGGGGCTCCCCACGACCTACTACCTGACGATCGCGGATGCCCCGATCCGCGGCCACGCGGAGCTCCACGAGGTCGAGCTCGTCCCGGTCCACGATGTCGCCGCCTTCCACCATGGCGCTCCGCTCGCGGGGCTCGTGGACGGCGGGACCGTCTTCCTCGCCAGCCCCCTCGCCGACCCCGAGGCGGTCTGGGCGAGCCTGCCGGCCGCAGCACGCGGCGAGATCCTCGCCCGAGGCATCCGGCTCACCGCCCTCGACACGGCGGCCCTCGCCCGCCGCTACGCGCCGCGGCCGGACCTCGTCGTCCGGATGCAGGGGGTCGCGCTCGTCGGCGTCTTCCTCCGGCTCGCCCCCTTCGCGGAGCGGACCGGGCTCACCGGCGAGGCGCTCTTCGGGGCGCTGCGCGGGGTCCTCGCCCGCTACTTCGGGAAGCGGGGCGGGAGCGTCGTGGACGCGAACCTCGCCCTCATCCGGGCGGCGTACGACGGGCTCATCGACGTGACGGCCGCTCTCGGCGCGGCGAGGACCGGATCGGAGGGAACGCGATGACGACGCGACAGGACGGCCCCACGGTGGGTGAGGTGATGACGCCGGAGCCGGTGACGATCCACGCGGACGCACCGCTGACCGATGCGGCCCGCGTCCTGGAGGAGCAGGAGATCGGCGGCCTCCCGGTGGTGGACCGCGACGGCCTCCTCGTGGGCGTCCTCGCGGAGAGCGACCTCGTTCGCGCGCGGGCCACGGAGCACCTCTGGAGCCGCTGGCCGGGTCTCGCCGTCCGCCACCTGATGCATGCCCCCGCGCTCACCGCGGATCCCACGATGAGCCTGGAGGAGGCGGCGACGCTCATGGAGCGCGCCCACGTCCACCGGCTGATCGTGGTGGGACCGGACCAGCGGACGCCGATCGGGGTCATCTCCACGAGCGATATCGTCCGGGCGATCGTGGGAGAACGGGGATGACCACGCGGCACGATCCCGCCACCGCCCACGACGGCCATGGGGCGCCCCCCGTGACCCACCTTCCGGCCGGCGCCGGCGCCGCCCCCCTCGACCCCCTCGCGAAGGCGGCGGGGGAGCCCAAGGAGCATCACGAGGCGCGGCTCCAGGCCCACGTGGAGGAGCTCCTCGACGTGAGCGCGTACGTGGAGGCCTTCGCGGCATCCGTCATCCCCGCGTACCGGCGCGGGATCGCGGACCGCGAGCTCCCCGCCGATACCGGTGTCGCCCGCAGCCTGATCCCCCCGGGGACGGCGGCGATCCGGGACTTCTCGGGGCTCGCCCCGCGGATCCCGGATCTCCTCGCCGAGCGCTGCGTGGGCTGCATGGCCTGCGTCACCGCCTGCCCGGATACGGCGATCCTCGGCATCGCGGTCCCGGAGCCCGAGCTCGGCCCGCGGATCGCGGCCTTCGCGGACGGCGAGCCCGACCCTGCGCGCGCGGCGGTCACCGCACGCGCCCACTTCACGCGGACCGCGAAGTTCGCGGAGGTCCCGGAGCGGCGCGGCGAGACGCCGGCTGCCTTCGGGATCTTCGTCGACCCGGTCCACTGCAAGGGCTGCGCGGAGTGCGTCGAGGTCTGTGCCGCGCTCGGCCACGAGGCCCTGGCGATGACCGGGAAGTCGGCGACGGATGCCTCGGGCGAGACGGTCCTCGCGCGGCTCCTCCGCGATATGCGCCTCTTCCGCGCGCTCCCGCCGACGCCGCCGATCTACCGCAACGAGAAGGTCCTCGCGGATCTCATGCTCGGCGAGCACGCGCTCGGCTATGTGGGCGGGGCGGGCTCGTGCTCCGGCTGCGGCGAGGCGAGCGCGATCCGGATGCTCGTCGCGGCGACCCTCCAGGTCCATGGGCCCCGCTCGATGGGGATCGTGGCCGCGACCGGCTGCAACACCGTCTACGGGAGCACCTACCCCTTCAACCCCTACCTCGTCCCGTGGACGAACTCGCTCTTCGAGAACGCGCCCGCCGATGCCCTCGGCATCCGGGCCCGCTGGGACCAGGCGGGCCACGCCGAGCGCCGGCTGTGGGTCCTCGGTGGGGACGGCGGGATGTACGACATCGGCTTCCAGTCCCTCTCCCGGATGGTCGCCTCGGGGGCGGATATCAAGGTCCTCGTCCTCGACACCCAGGCCTACTCGAACACCGGCGGCCAGGCCTCCACGGCGAGCTTCGGGGGCCAGATCACGAAGCTCTCCGCGTACGGGAAGGAGCTCCACGGGCGCTCGGAGCGGCGCAAGGAGCTGGGCCGGATCATCCTCGCCCACGGTGAGGTCTACGTGGCCCAGACGACGCCGGCGCACATCAACCACTTCTACCGGGCGATCCTCGAGGCGAACGCCTACCCGGGCCCGGCGGTCATCGTGGCCTATACGCCGTGCCAGCCGGAGCACGGGATCGCGGACGACGCGGCGAACCGCCAGGCACGCCTCGCGGTGGAATCCCGCACCTTCCCGCTCTTCACCTACGATCCGCGGCGCGGGCCCACGCTCCGGGAGCGGCTCTCGCTCCAGGGGAACCCGGCCCTGAAGGAGGACTGGGCGGCGCTCCCGGACGGGACGCCGGTCGACTTCCTCGCCTTCGCCCGGACGGAGGGGCGCTTCGCGCCACACTTCACGCCCGACGGCACGCCGAGCGCGGAGCTCGTCGCCACCCAGGCGGAGCGCCTGGAAAGCTGGCATTGGTTGCAGGAGGTCTCAGGGATCCGATGAGCACAAGCCCCCAGCCCCGGCCCACGCGGAAGGAGCGGCGCGCCGCCGAGCGCAGCGCCGCCCATGCACCGTCCACGGGAGGCGGGGGCTCGGCCCTGCGCAGCCCGGTCGTCCTCGCCACGTTCGCCGCGTTCGTCGTCGGCGTGGTCATCGTCCTCGGCGGGATGCTCACCGCACCCCCCTCGGGTGGTGAGCCGCTCCGGACGCCGATGGCCGCCCTGCCGGACGGGATCGCGCGCGATGGGCGGACCCTGGGTGCCGCCGATGCACCGGTCACGATCGACCTCTTCGAGGACCCCCAGTGCCCCGCCTGCGGGATGTGGAGCCGGGATGTGGAGCCGCTCATCGTGGCGAGCGCCGTGAAGGACGGCCGTGTCCGCCTCACCTACAACGATTACGCCTTCCTCGGCCCCGAGTCGCTCGACGCGTCCGTCGCGATGCGCGCCGCCGAGCAGCTGGACGGGAAGTTCTGGGAGATGCACGCCCTCGTCTTCGAGAACCAGGACGGCGAGAACAAGGGCGCCTTCTCGCGGGACCGGCTCGTCGCGATGGCCGGTCTTCTCGGGCTGGACGAGGCCGCCTTCCGTGCCCTCCTCGACGACGAGACGCTGATCGCCGCGGTGAAGGCCGACGTGGAGCGGGGGCGGGCGCTCGGTGTCACCCAGACGCCGACCCTCGTCATCGACGGGGAGCTCTTCCCGGGCGTCCCCGACGCCGTGGAGCTCCTCGCCCTCATCGATGCCCGGATCGCCGCCGCCGGATCGCCGGCCCCCTGACGAACGGGCCGGTCCCCGGGCCATCCGGCAGATGACCCGGGGACCCGCGGTGGCGCATCCTCATCCCGCCAGGAGGGAGACGATGCGCATCCTCGTGGGAACCGATGGATCGGCGGGCGCCGGGACGGCGCTCGCGCTCACGGCGGGGTTGGCATGGCCGGCCGGGACCGCCTTCCGGATCATCCTCGGGCTGGACGTGGCCCGGATCGCAGGCCCCTGGATGATCGGCGGCACGAGCGCCGCCGCCGAGATGGAGCACGCGCTCCGCGCCCAGCTCGAGGCCGTCGTCGCGGAGGAAGCCCGCCGCCTCGCGGGTCCGGGACGGAGCGTGGAGAGCGCCGTGATCGCCGGACGGCCCTCGAGCATCCTGTGTGCCGAGGCTGCCGCCTTCGGGGCCGACCTGGTCATCGTGGGGAGCCGCGGGCACGGGGCGATCCGCACGGCGCTCCTCGGGTCGGTCGCCGCGGAGCTCATCGACGCCTGCCCGGTTCCCGTCCTCGTGAGCCGGCGCGACCATCTCCGCCGGATCCTCCTCGCCACGGATGGCTCGGACCCGTCGCGCGCTGCCGAGGAGGCGCTCGTCCGGATCCACCCGCTCGACCACCTCCCCGTGGAGATCCTCAGCGTCGTGGGATCCGGGGAGACCGCGGCGCGCGAGCTTCTCCCGGTGGGAGCGGCGACCGCCTGGGCGGCGCGCGAGGCGGCCGAGCAGGAGGGCCGCCTCCACCACGAGCAGATCGCCCGGGATGCCGCGGAGCGGCTCTCCGGGGACGGCCGCACGGTGGGCTGGACCGTCCGCGCCGGCGACCCCGCGCGGACGATCATCGAGGAGGCGGATGCGCGCAACGCCGACCTCATCGCGATCGGGAGCCACGGGCGGACCGGGCTGGACCGGCTCGTCCTCGGCAGCGTCGCGCGGAGCGTCCTCGCCCACGCCCGCAGCTCCGTCCTCGTCGCCCCGGGCCGCCGCCCCGCGTGACGAACGGCCCGGCGGCAGCGCCCGGGCCTGCCGGACGGCCCGGTCGGAACGGACCGCCACTTCGGGACCTCGGCCACTCATGCGCACGTGCGCATCCATCGATGATCGGCGCATGGAGACCCTGCACGAGCTGATGGCCGAGACCTGCAGGATCCTCGCCCACCCGGCGCGGATCCGGATCCTCCATCTGCTCGCCTCCGGACCCTGCGAGGTCGGCACGATCGCGCTCGCCCTCGGGGTGAGCCAGCCGAACGCCTCGCAGCATCTCGCGGTCCTCCGCGGGGCGGGCCTCGTGGAGGCCGGCCGCGATGGCCGCGAGGTCTTCTACCGGTTGAGCGATCCGGGCGTCCTGGACGCCTGCGACGCGATGGCCGCCGTGATGCGCCGCCGCCTCGCCCGGATCGCGGACCTCTCCGCGCGCCTCGCCGGCGACGCGGAGCCGCGTGGCGGCGGTCCCGCCGACGGACGGGGACCCGGAGCTCCCCTGCCGAGGAGCGCGTGATGAGCGACCCCACCCTTTCCATCGTCTGCTTCTCCGGGACCGACGACCGGCTCCAGGCCGTCGCGGTCCTCACGGCGGGCGCCGCGGCGCTCGGCCGGCCGGTCCACCTCTTCCTCCAGTACTGGGCGCTCGATGCCTTCCGGAAGGACCGGATCGACGCCGACCACGGGCTCGCCCCCGAGGCCGGCGCGGCGGGACGGGAAGCAGTCGATGCCCTCCGGGCCGCGGGCCAGGCGAGCTGGGCGGAGACCCTGCGCCAGGCGAAGGAGCTCGGCGGGGTGGAGATCCAGGCCTGCTCGCTCTCCATGGACCTCCTCCGGATCACGGAGGCGGAGCTCGACCCCCTCGTGGACGGGGTCGAGGGCGTCACTTCCTTCTACCTCGCCGCGGGCGAGGGTCAGATCCTCTTCATCTAGCCGGAGGACGGAACGATGACCGCACCGAACGCGACCGTGGATGCCCGCGGCCTCTCCTGCCCGATGCCGATCGTGAAGACCGCGCAGCAGATCCGGACGCTCACCTCGGGCGCCCTCGTGGAGGTCCTCGCGACCGACCCGGGATCGCTCAAGGACTTCACCGCCTGGACGCGCACCACCGGGAACGCCCTCGTGGAGCAGACGCAGGCGGACGGCGTCTACCGCTTCCTCATCCGCAAGGCCTGACGGCCGGAAGGGAACGAGCCATGACGATGATCGCGCCGACCCCCGAGACGGTCGTCACCCCCGCCGAGACCTTCATCCCGCCGATGGCGAGCCCGGCCCCCGAGCCGGCCGCCGGGATGCCGGTGGATGCGAAGGGCCTCGTCATCGTGGCCTGGAGCAGCGAGTACGACCGGATCATGCCCACCCTGATCCTCGCCTCCACCGCGGCCGCGAGCGGGATCCCCACGAAGGTCTTCATCACCTTCTGGGGCCTCCTCCCCTTCGTGAAGGACGAGCACCGGATCACCGGCGAGGGATGGATGCAGAAGATGCTCTCCCTCATGCAGCGGCCCGGGATCCACCACCTGAAGATGTCGAAGATGAACTTCGCGGGGATGGGCCCGTGGATGATCGGGAAGCTGAGCGACGAGCACCACGTGGCGAAGCCCGCCGAGCTCCTCGAGGCGGCCCTCGCGATGGGCGTCGAGTTCATCCCCTGCCAGATGACGATGGACATGTTCGGCCTCACCCACGACGAGATGATCGACGGGCTGGGCGAGCCGGCAGGCGCCGCCACCGTGATCGAGCTGATGACCCGGCCGGGGACCGCCTCCCTCTTCATCTGAGCCTGCGGCCCGATGGGGCCGGGAAGGAGCCTTCCATGACCACAACCACGATCACCCGCGTCGTCGACGCCCGGGGGAGCTACTGCCCCGGCCCCCTGATGGAGCTCATCCGCGCGATCCGCGAGGGCGCGGTCGGGGATGTCATCTCCGTCTACTCCACGGACAAGGGGAGCAAGGTGGATATCCCGAAGTGGATCGAGAAGGCGGGCCACCGGCTCGTCGCCCTCGAGGACCGGGACGGCTACGACGAGATCGTCGTCGAGAAGCTGCGGTAGGTGCGTGATGCGTGAGATCCTCGTCCTGGGTGGCGGCGTCGGGGGGACGCTCGTCGCGAACCTCGTGGGCCGGAAGCTGAAGGCGGAGATCGCCGCGGGCCGCGCCCGGGTGCGGGTCGTGGACGAGACCGGCGACCACGTCTATCAGCCCGGCTTCATGTACATCGCGATGGGCGGCGAGCCGGCCTCCTCCCTCGTCCGCCCGGAGCGCTCCCTCCTCGACGCGCGGATCGAGCTCGTCGTCGGCCGGATCGAGCGGATCGACCCGGCGGCGAAGGTCGTCCGGCTCGCGGACGGGCAGGAGCTCGCCTGGGACGAGCTCGTGGTGGCGACCGGCGCCCGGATCCTGCCGGAGGCGATCCCGCACTTCGCGACCGAGGCGCACCACTTCTACAGCGCCGAGGGGGCCGCACGGCTCCGCCAGGCGCTCGACGCCTTCACCGGCGGGCGGATCGTGGTGGGCATCGCCGGGATGCCCTACAAGTGCCCGCCGGCGCCCCTCGAGGTCACCTTCCTCATCGAGGCGGAGCTGCGCGAGCGCGGCCTGCGCGACGGGACGGAGATCCACTACTGCTCGCCGATCGGGCGCGCCTTCACGATCGAGAGCGTGAGCGAGATGGCGACCCCGATCCTCGCGGAGAAGGGCGTAGAGCTCCACACCTTCTTCAACGTGGAGGCGATCGACCCGGAGCGGAAGGTCGTCCAGAGCCTCGAGGGGGAAGAGCTCCCCTACGACCTCCTCATCCTCGTGCCGCCCCACAAGGGGGCCCGGGTCGTCATCGAGAGCGGCCTCGCCCCGGCGGCGGGCTGGCTGCCCACCGACCCGCAGACCCTCAACGTCCGCGGGCGGGACGACATCTGGGCGATCGGCGACGCGACCGACCTCCCCCTCTCCAAGGCCGGCTCCACGGCACACTTCGAGGCGCCGGTCGTGGCCGAGCGGATCGCGGCACGGGTCCTCGGCCGGGAGCCCGCGGCGAAGGAGGGGGTCTACACCGGCAAGGTGATGTGCTTCTTCGAGATCGGGGACGGGAAGGGGACGCTCCTCCGCTTCGACTACGACCACCCGCCCCAGCCACCGAAGCCGAACCGGGTCTGGCACCTGGGGAAGATCGTCTTCAACAAGACCTACTGGCACACGGTCCCGCGCGGCCGGATCTGAGCCCCCGGGCCGGTCCCTCCGGCCCGCGCCACGCACCCCGCACCACGCCCCGGGCGATCAGCCCGGGGCGTCGGCGATCCAGTCGTGGAGCGCGTCCGCCTTGGGTGCCCGCCGGAGCCCCTGGCGCTGGTCCTCCCGGGCACCCCAGCTCCCCCACTTCCCATACGGGCTCACGTCCGTGTAGTGGACGAAGAGACCGCCGCCGGACGCCGCGGACCACATCGCGAGGTAGCGCCGGTAGAGAGCGCCGATCAGGGGCGAGCGGTTCGTGCTCACGAAGAGCCGGGTGAGCCGCCGGTCGTTCTCGGCGCCATTCACGCCCACGAGGTGCTGGCCGCCCTCGTAGGCGACGAGCTCGAGGCCCGCCGCCTCGGCGACCGCCCGGTTCTCCTCCGTCACCTGCCGAAGCGGGCCATCCACCTGGCGGCGCATCCGGGCGATGAGCTGGGCCACGCTCAGGCGCCGGATCCGGGGCGCCGCCTGCGGGCTGCCATAGCCGTCGATATAGGGCGCCACCGCCAGGACGTCCGCCCCGGCAGCGGCGTTCTCGAAGCCGCTCACCTGCTCGCCGGTCCAGGGGTTCGCCGACTGCGCCGCAAGGACCCCCACGAAACGCGCCCTCCCGATCGCATCCGCGGCGATGACGAAGATCTCCGATGCGCGCCGCGCGTGGAAGAAGAGCCCGGCCTGGAAGGCGTCCGTGGAGAGGGCGAGCGCGGTTCCGCGCTCGATCGCGTACGCCGCCTGGGGGAAGACCGGGTTCCACGTCTCGTTCGACCACTCGATCCAGATCCGGAGCCCCGGGTCGAGCGCATCCGCGAGCGTCGTGATGAGCGCCCGCGCCTGCGCATCCGTGGCGCCGTGCGGGATCGTGATCCAGGGCTCGGCGTCCAGGAGCGTGGCGAGCGCGCCGATCGCCTCCATCGGGACTCCGCGGCGCATCCACGTGGCGTCGTCCATCCGCGCCCGCCCCGCCACGCCGCTCCCCACGACCGGATCGTTCGTCTGCATCCAGTCCATGAAGCGGAGGACCCGGAAGCCGCGCAGCTGGGCGAGGAAGCGCGGGTGGTAGAGGGGCGGGTCGGGCATCTCGCCGAAGCCGGGAAGGAGGACCTCGATCCCGCGCACCGGATCGGCCGGGTCGGTCTCCACGATGGAGAGCCAAAGGCCGGCGCGCACGTCCGGGCGGACGACGATCCGGTGATCCCCCTCGCTCACGATCTCCGGCGGCTCGATCGGGAAGGCGATCCGACCCGTCCCCGTCCAGCGGATCGTGTACTCGCCCGGCGGGTAGCCGCCACCATCGAGCAGGATCGTGTCCGCGCGCTGGCCGGGGGCGAGCGATGCGACCCATCCCTGCGGGGTCAGGTCGAGCGGCGGGCCCTCCCCCCACGGGGCACCCTCCGCGTTCGAGATCCACGGCCGAGCGGTGTGGAAGGCGTCCACGAAGGGGGTCTGGGTGGACCAGCTCGCGACCGGGGCGAGGTTCGTGCCGAGCGCGGCGCGACGCCCCGCGGGCTCCGCCGCGGAGATCGGAGCGGGCAGGGCGACGAGGAGCACAAGGAGCGCCGCGAGAAGGGCCGGCCGGCGGCGCCCGATCGCACGCACGCTCAGGCTGCCCCGGCCGCGAGCCGGGCACGGCTGCGCTCCGCGACCTCGCCGAGGATCTCCTCCCAGCGGTCGAGGAAGATGTGGTGCGCCTCGCCGGGGAGGAAGGTCGCCTCGGCCTCGGGAAGCGTCCCGGCAAGATGGCGGCCCATCGCGACCGGGACCGCCTGGTCCAGCTCGCCGTGCCAGATCCGGACCGGGACCCGGACGCTGGAGAAGCGGAAGCCCCAGTCGCGCGCCATCACGAGCGCCTCGTCGTAGAGCCCGCGGCCCCCCTGGCGGTAGAGCTCGGCGGCGTTGCGGATCATCACGTCCCGGAAGCGGGGATCGGCGAGGATCGCCTGGTCCGCCGCCACCATCCCCGCGATCGCATCATCCAGCTGCGCCGCCGGATCCCGGCGCTGCCCACGCGCCCAGCGCCACATCGCGAGCCGGACGATCCACGGCGCCACGCCCGCCGCCCCCCGGGCCGCATGGTGGAAGCCCGTGGCGTAGGGCCCCGTGTCCGGCCCGGCGATCGGGGCCGCCGCGGAGACCAGGCCCACCTGGAGGACACGCTCGCCGAGCGCCGAGGCGCAGGCGAGCGCATAGGGTCCGCCACCGGACCAGGCGAGGATCGCGAAGCGGCCGAGCCCGGCGGCATCCGCCATCCGCGCCAGATCGCCGGGGAAGTCGGCGAGGGCGCGGCCGGGACGCGGAGAGGAGAGCCCGATCCCCGGGCGATCGACGGCGAGGAGCCGGACCCCGAGGCGGCGGGCGATCCCGTCATCGGGGTGGCGGATGATCCGCGTGCTGCCGAAGCCGTGGAACCAGAGGACCGGCACGCCGTCCGGATCGCCCAGGTCGTCCCAGCCGAGGAGGCGGCCGTCCGGGAGCCGCACGGTGCGGGCGGTCGGCCCGGGATCGGCGAGCGGGAGCTCCGGCCCGTGGAGCCAGCGGCGGACACGCCGCCGCGGCGCGGGACGAGCGGCAGGGAGCGGGGCGCGCATCCACCGATGATGCCATGCCCCCCGGGGGACGCCGCTCCTAGCGGCCGCTCCCCTCCCCGTCCGGTCGCATCCGGCGGAGCGCCTGGACGGACGAGAGGAGCTCGCGGTGCTCGGCGCGGAGGGCGGCGATCTCCGGCGCGGCGAAGCCGAGCTCGCGCCCGATCTGCTCCAGCTCCGCGCTCTCCACGGCGCTGATCGAGGCATCCGCCCCGGCGACCGCGAAGGCCGTGCGGAGCAGCCGCTCGCGGTCCTCCCGGGAGGAGAGGCGCGCGAACTCGCGGGTCACGAGGTAGTCCTCCGTCGCCCCGTAGAGCTCGGCCTGGCTGCGGGCGATCTCCACGACGAGGACCGCCTGCGCCTCCGTCAGGCCACCCCGCTCCACCACCGCACGCTCGATGAGCGCGGTCTCCTCGGGCGTCACATCGAGGTCCGCGTGGGCGGCCCGTCCGAGGACATAGGCGAAGGCGGCGATCCGGCGCCGCTCGTCCACGGGGAGCGCCTCGAGCGAGGCGACGATCCGGCGGACGGTCGCGGTCTCACCGGACGGACCCGCGGCGGCGGGCGTGGACGGGGCGTCCGCATCGTGGGGGGCGGCGGAGCCGCCGAGGAGGCGCCGGAGGACCATGCTCTGCTCCCGATCGGCCGGCGACGCTGCGTGCCGGGCTGGCGGGGGGACCCTAGCACGAGCGGGCAGGGATGGCCTCCGCCCCGCTCGTCCGCGCGACGGAGGCCGTAGATTCCGCGGGTGACGAGCGAGCGCCCGAACCCGCACCGGAGCCCCGGCCTTCACCTGCCCGCGTGGCGCCATCGGTTCATCCCACGCGCGCGCCACCTCCAGGTCTGGCTCCTCCTCATGGGCCTCGCGCTCGTCCTCTTCACCGCGCTCTACGTCCTGTGGGACGGCTGGTCCCTCTCGGACGCGCTCTACATGACCGCGATCACGCTCACGACCGTGGGATTCCGCGAGGTCCGGGAGCTCGATGACGTGGGGAGGCTGATCACCGTGGCCGCCGCGTTCGCGGGCGCCGCGCTCCTCTTCGGTGGAGTCGGCATCATGGCGGAGCTGCTCGTGGCAGACCTTGCGAGCGGCCGACGGGAGCGAAGGCGGATGCAGGAACGGATCGACCGGCTGGTCGGGCACACGATCGTGTGCGGCTATGGGCGCGTCGGCTCGACCGTCGCCCACGAGCTGCGGCGTGCAGGGCGCGAGGTCGTCATCCTGGACGTCCATCCCGCCTCCCTGGATCGCGCGCGGGCGGACGGCTACCTCATCGTGGACGGTGACGCCACGGAGGATGCGATCCTCGACCGGGCGGGGCTGGCGCGGGCGGCCGGGCTCGTGGCCTCGATCGATTCGGACGCCAACAACGTCTACGTCGTCCTCACGGCGCGGACCCGGAACCCGGACCTCTTCATCGTGGCGCGCGCGGCGGCCCCCTCGGCGGAGGCGAAGCTCCTGCGCGCGGGCGCGGACCGGATCGTCTCCCCCTACACGATGGCGGGACGGAGGATCGCGGAGCTCGCGGTCCGGCCCGCGGTCGTCGATTTCATCGACGCGGCGCTCTCGGGTGGTGCGGTCACCTTCGGGATCGAGCAGCACCGGGTCGTGGCCGGTAGCCCCGCCGGGGGCCGGACGGTCGGCGAGCTCGCCGCGGAGGGCGTGGTCACCCTCGCGGTCGTGACGGACGGGGCGCTGGAGCCCCACCCCGATCCGGACCGGCGGATCGGGACCGGCGACGAGCTCGTCGTCTCCGGCCTCACGGACCACCTGCGCGAGGTCCTCGGCAGCCGGTGAGGAGCGAGGGGACCCCGCTGCCGCGGATCGAGATCCTGCCGGAGGAGGAGACCGTCGCGACGGCCCCCGGCGGGCACGCCCCGGACGACCCCGGGGATCTCATGCTCGTCTGTGCCCAGTGCGGGGCGCGGATGGAGGAGCGGAAGTGCAAGCTGATCTGCCGCTGCGGGTACTACCTCTCCTGCTCGGACTACTACTGACCCGCGCGTGGATCCCCGCCCGTTCCTCCGGGTCCTGCGGGACAACCCGGCCTTCACCCGGCTCTACCTCGCCCAGATCATCAGCTTCGCCGGGGACTGGCTGGCGACCGTCGCGCTCCTCGGGCTCGCCCTCGAGCTGACCGGGTCGGCGGCGGTCACCTCGCTCGTCCTCGTCCTCCAGAACGGACCCTTCTTCCTCGTCGCCCCCTTCGCCGGCGCGGTCGCGGACCGCTTCGACCGGCGGACGGTGATGATCGTCGCGGACCTGGCCCGCGTCGGCGTCTGCTTCGGCTTCCTTCTCGCCCGGGACGGAGGGACCCTCTGGATCGCCTTCCTGTGCGCCGCGCTCCTCGCGGTCGGGGCGGCCTTCTTCGAGCCCGCCTCGTCCGCGGCGATGCCCAACCTCGTGGCACCCGGTGACCTGGGCAAGGCGGTCGCGCTCGGAGGCGCGGCGTGGGGGACGATGCTGGCGATCGGTGCGGCGGTCGGCGGGCTGATCGCGGCCACCTTCGGGCGCGACGTCGCCTTCCTCGTGAACGCGCTCACCTTCCTCGCCTCGGCGCTCCTCGTCGCCTCGATCCGCCTCCCCTTCCAGGGGGCACGGGGGCGTGGGCGCGGTGGGGCGGAGGGTGCCCCCGGGGGCTTCGCGGGGGCCCGCAGCTCGATCTCCGTCACGCTCGCCCTCGCCCGCTCCTCCCGGACGGTCGCCGCCTACCTGACGACGAAGGTCACCTTCGGAGTGGGGACCGGCGTCCTCATCTTCCTCGCCGTCTTCGGTGGCTCGCGCCTGGGGGCGGACGAGGCGGGGATCGGGGTCCTCTTCGCGGCCCGCGGGGTGGGCGCGCTCCTCGGCCCGATCCTCGCGGTCCGCTGGGCCGGGACGGACGACCGCCGTGCGCTCACCGCGATCGCGATCGCCCTCGTCCTCTATCCCGTGGCCTATGCGCTCCTGCCGCTCGCCCCCGCCCTCCTCGTCGCCTTCGTGTTCGTCGTCGTGGCCCATCTCGGGGGCGGTGCGGAATGGACGCTCTCCTCCTACGGGCTCCAGCGCTCGGTCCGGGACGAGGTGCGCGGCCGTGTCCTCTCCGTGGACTACGCGCTCGCCACCGCCTCGATCGCGATCTCCCAGCTCGTGGCCGCCGGGCTCTCCACCGTCCTCGGCGAGGTCCCCGCGCTGTGGACGATGTGCGCGCTCCTCGGCCTCGCCGGTGCGGCGTGGATCGCCTGGACCCGCCCGCTCCGGCGCCGCGAGCCGCGCCCACCCGGCCCGTCCGGAGGAGCGACTACACTCGCACCGTGAGCGAACCGTCCCGGCCCGTCTCGGCGACCCCGCGCAGCCCCGCGGTGCGCGATCTCGGGATGCGCGTCCGCCTCCTCTTCCCCACCCCGGAGGTGGCGGCCCAGGCGTACCTGCCGCTCATCTACACCGCCTGCCGGACCTGCTACTCCGAGCTCGACCCCCAGGAGATCTTCGACCGGGCCACGGATGGCCGCGTCACGCCGGAGAAGCAGCAGGAGCTGGTCCGGAAGGTCATCGAATCGGGGCACGGCTCCACGATCGAGCACATCGTCTTCACCTTCGCGATCTCGGGCGTCACGCGCACCCTCTCCCACCAGCTCGTACGCCATCGGGCCGGGCTCGCCTTCGACCAGCAGTCGCAGCGCTACCTGAAGTACCGGGAGCCCGCCTACATGGTGCCGGGCTCGATCGCGGATGCCGACCCGGAGCTGCGCGAGCGCTTCACGGATGCCCTGGACGACTCGCTCGCCTTCTACGGGGAGCTGCTGGAGGCGGGGATCCCGGGCGAGGACGCGCGCTTCGTGATGCCCAACGCGACGCGCACGAACCTCGTGATGACCGCGAACCTGCGCGCGCTCATCCACATGTCAGGGCTGCGCCTGTGCACGATGGCCCAGTGGGAGATCCGGCGGCTCTTCCAGCTGATCCGCCACGAGGTCTTCACGGTGAGCCCCTTCCTCGGCGCCTTCCTCGCCCCGAAGTGCGTCCCGCTCGGCTACTGCGACGAGGACCGGAACCGGGACGAGCACTGCCCGATCCGGCCGCACAAGGACTCCGTCCTCGGTGCGTGGTCCGAGAAGCGCGCGGCGGCGAAGGCCGCCGGACGGGACCTCCCCGTCCGCTGAGCCCGGCCCGCCGGCCGGTCAGGGAGCCGGGAGCTCGCGGAGGAAGGCGCGGACCACGGCCTCGAGACGGGGCCCCGCTGCATCCGCCGCGGCGATCACCTCGGCGTGGGAGAGCGGGGTCGGCGAGATCCCGGCGCCCGGGTTCGTGACGAGCGAGATCCCGCACACGCGCATCCCCGCCCAGCGCGCCGCGATCGCCTCGAGGACCGTGGACATCCCGACCGCGTGGGCTCCGAGCGTCCGGAGCATGCGCACCTCCGCCGGGGTCTCGTAGGTCGGGCCGAGGAGGCCTGCGTAGGTCCCTTCCGCAAGAGGGATGCCCTCGCTCCGCGCCGCCACCCGCAGGCGCTCGGCGAGATCGCGGTCCCAGGCCGCGGTGAGGTCGAGGAAGCGCGGACCGACGGCGTCGTCGTTCGGGCCGAGGAGCGGCGAGCGCCCGGTCAGGTTCAGGTGGTCCGTGATGAGCATCAGCGTCCCCGCCGTGAAGGTGGGGTCCACGCCGCCCGCGGCGTTCGTGAGGAGGATCTCCGGGGCGCCGAGGCGGCCGAGGAGGAGGGCCGGCTCGACGACGGTGAGGACGTCGTGGCCCTCGTAGCAGTGGAAGCGCCCCTGGAGGCAGGCGACGGGGATCCCGTCCAGCCGGCCGAGGATGAGGCGCCCGGCATGGCCCTGGGCGGTGGGCGCGGGCCAGCCGGGGAGCTCCGCGTAGGGGATCGCCACGGGATCCTCGATCCGCTCGCCGAGCCGGCCGAGCCCGGAGCCGAGGACGATCCCGATCCTCGGGACGAGGGCGCTGCGCGCCCGGACGGCGGCGGCGAGCTGGTCGAGGCGGGGAGCGAGGGCGCGCGGCCCGGGGATCGCGGTCATGAGGACTCCGGTACGGCGGGCAGGACCGGCCGGGCAGGGAAAGGCCCGGAGAGACCGCCACGCCGGCCCGCCGCCCGGAGGCGGGACCCGGCTCCGGACCCGCTGGGATCCGGCGCCATCGCACCGCTCTCGGACCATCGTGCCGCCGGCGCCAGGACCACGAGCGAGTCGCCGTCCGTTCGCGCCACCGGGCTGCCCCTCCGGGCTGGGAGAACGATGCCGGGTCGAGCCGGCCGGGTCAACGGAGGTTCTCCACGGATCCGGCCGTCCGGCCTCCGGTTATCCACGCGTTCGCGAGGACGTGGATGAACGGTGGATGGAGCCCGTGTCAGCGGGCGCGGCGTGCCGGCTTGACGACGACCGTGCCGGCGATCCGGTCGTGGTAGCCCTGCCCCACCGGGTCCCGCAGGACGGTGGCGGCGAGCAGGCCGAGGAGGATGCCACCGCCGATGAGGGCGAGCCACCCGATCGCGACCGGGAGGTACCACCAGACGACGACGAGGACGGAGGGGATGCCGAGGAGGACGAACCGCTGGGCCGCCTCGGTGAGGGTGATCTCCTCGGCCTCCCGCTCGTCCACGACGCGCAGCGCGAGGATCGCCATCCCGAGGCTCCTCCCTCCGCGCGACCAGCTCCCGATGAGGTAGGCCGCCGAGAGCAGGAGGTGGAGGAGGAAGACGATGACGAGGGCGAGGAGGTCGACCTGGTCGAGCGCGGTGATCGTGTTCCGGACGATCCCGCCGAGGAGAGCGCCGATCGTGCCCGCCAGGACGAGGCCGATCAGCCCGAGGACGACGAGGTCGAGGAGGTGGGCGATCAGGCGGGAGGACGGGTCGGCGAAGACGAGCCGCTCGATCCCGGGGACCGGTGGTGCCGCTCCGAAGCGCTCGGTGAGCGAAGCCCGCGATCCACCGATCCGGGGGCCCCGCAGGGTCCCTGCCGCTCGCTCGTCGGGCGCTGCGGCCGGACGCGAGGAGCCTGCCGCCACGCCCCCCTCCTCGGCGGGACGAGCCGGGCGGCGCGTCGCGAGGGATGGGCGGACCCGGGGCGCGGGGCCGGACGGGTCGGCAGGCTGGGTCATGCGCTCGGGTCTCCTCGTGAGCCCACGGGGGCGACGGGCCGGGCGGTCCCGGCAGGGACAGGATAGCGAACGGGAGGGCGGCGCTCCCGGGCGCCGGCCGGATCAGCCCCCGATCTGGGACATCTCCACGCGCGGCCCGGTCGCGACCCCCGCGGCGCGGAGCTCCGAATACCGGTCCTCCCGGGCGGCCCAGATGGCACGCACACGGGCACGGAGCGCGGCGTCGTCCTCGCCGGCACGGAGGGGACCACGGAGGTCGTGGCCGGTCCCCCCGAAGAGGCAGGTGTAGAGCTCTCCCTCGGCGGTGAGGCGGAGCCGGGTGCAGTCGCCGCAGAAGGGCCGGGTGACGCTGGCGATGACGCCGATCTCGCCCGATCCGTCCCGGTAGCGGAAGCGCCCCGCCACCTCCCCGAGGTAGGCGGCCGGGACCGGCTCGAGCGGGAGCTCCGCATCGATCCGGGCAACGATCTCCTCCATCGGGACGACCTCGTCCAGGCGCCAGCCGTTCGTGGTCCCCACATCCATGTACTCGATGAAGCGGAGGATGTGGCCGCGCTCGCGGAAGTGGCGCGCCATGGGGAGGATGCTCTCCTCGTTCACGCCCCGCCGGACGACCATGTTCACCTTGATCGGTGCAAGCCCTGCACGCTCCGCGGCGGCGATCCCGGCGAGGACGGTGGCCACGGGGACGGCCACGTCGTTGAGGCGCGCGAAGACGGCGTCGTCGAGCGAATCGAGGCTGACCGTGATCCTGCGCAGCCCGGCCGCGGCGAGCGGCGCGGCGTGGCGCTCGAGGAGCGATCCGTTCGTCGTGAGGGTGAGGTCATCGATCCCCTCGAGCCCGGCGAGCTGGGCCACGAGCCGGTCGAGATCGCGGCGGAGAAGGGGCTCACCACCCGTGAGACGGACCTTGCGCACCCCCTCCGGGATGAGCAGCGCCACGAGCCGGGTGATCTCCTCGAAGGTGAGGAGCTCGGCGCGCGGCAGGAACCGGAAGCCCGGCCCGAAGACCTCCCGGGGCATGCAGTAGGTGCAGCGGAAGTTGCAGCGATCCGTGACGGAGACGCGCAGGTCGTGGATCCGGCGGCCGAACCGGTCCGCGACCGGGAGACCTGCGGCATCGCCCGGACGCACGGAGGGGTGGCTCAGGCGAGCGGCTCCCGATCCAGCCGCGCCGGCGCTGCGGAGCGCGCCATCAGGCCGATCGCGATGCTCACGAGCCCGAGCGCGAGGTGGAGGAGCTGCCCGGGAAGGTTGACCGCATACCAGCCGGTGGGACCGAGGATCCCGAAGAGGGTCGGCGAGAGGAAGGTGAGGACGACGAAGACGAGCCAGATCGCCCCGAACGCGACGAGGGCACTTCCCTGCCCGGCACCGGTGAGGGCGAGGGCGATCCAGATCGCGACGAGGCCGGCGGCGAGATGGATCGTGTCGTGCGCCGGACCGGTGACGATGAAGGGTCCCCCGAGCGGGTCACCGATGATCGGGTTCGGCAGGAAGCCGGCCACCCCCGCCACGACGAGGACGACCCCGACGAGAAGGGCGTAGCGGCGGACGAGGGGTTCGTCCGCCGTGGGGACGCGCCGGCGTGCCTCGCTCACTCGTCGTCGGCGCCCCCGGCACCGGCGCGGATCGTCTCCACCACCCCGGCATCCGCCAGGGTCGTCGTATCCCCGAGCGGGCGGCCCTCGGCCACATCGCGGAGGAGACGGCGCATGATCTTCCCGGAGCGGGTCTTGGGCAGGTCCGGCGTGAAGATCAGGTACTTCGGCTTCGCGATCCCGCCGATCACCTTGGCGACGTGGTCGCGCAGCTGCGCGGCGAGCGCATCGCCGGTCTCGATCCCGGCCTTCGTGGTCACGAAGGCGAAGATCGCCTGGCCGGTGAGCGGATCCTCCTTGCCCACGACCGCCGCCTCGGCGACGGACGGGTGGTCCACGAGGGCCGACTCGACCTCGATCGTGCTGATCCGGTGGCCGGAGACGTTCATCACGTCATCCACCCGGCCGAGGAGCCAGAGGTAGCCCTCGCTGTCGCGCTTGGCGCCATCGCCCGCGAAGTACATCCCGGGGAAGCGGCCCCAGTAGGTGGCGCGGTAGCGCTCCGGGTCCCCGTAGATGCCCCGCAGCATCGAGGGCCACGGCCGCTTCAGGACGAGATAGCCGCCCGAGCCGAGCGGCACGCTCGCCCCGTTGGCATCCACGACGTCCGCCTCGATCCCCGGGAAGGGGAAGGTCGCCGATCCGGGCTTCGTCGTGGTCACGCCGGGGAGCGGCGTGATGAGGATCGAGCCGGTCTCGGTCTGCCACCAGGTGTCCACGATCGGGGCGCTGCCGCCGCCGATGTTCTCGTGGTACCAGAGCCACGCTTCCGGGTTGATCGGCTCGCCCACCGAGCCGAGGAGGCGGAGCGAGGAGAGATCGTGCTTCCGGGGAAGCGCCTCGCCCTGCTTCATGAAGGCGCGGATCGCGGTCGGCGCGGTGTACAGGATCGTGACCTTGTAGTCCTCGATGATCTGCCACCAGCGCTCCCAGCTCGGCGTGTCCGGGGCGCCCTCGTAGAGGAGCCCGGTGGTCGCGTTCGCGAGGGGGCCGTAGACGATGTAGCTGTGACCGGTGACCCAGCCGATATCCGCGGCGCACCAGTAGACGTCGTCCGGCTTGACGTCGAAGACCCAGGAGTGGGTGAGGCTCGTGCCGAGGAGGTAGCCCGCGGTGGTGTGGATGATCCCCTTGGGCTTCGCCGTCGTCCCGCTCGTGTAGAGGAGATAGAGCATGTGCTCGCTGTCCAGCGGGATCGCCGGGCAGTCCGCCGCCTGGCGATCGACGATCTCGTGCCACCAGAGGTCCCGGCCGGCGGTCATCGCCGTCCCGGGCTGCGCATCCCCGACGCGCCGGACGACGAGGGTGTGCTCGACGGACGGGGTCCGGGTGAGCGCCTCGTCCACCGCCGACTTCAGGTCGACCGGCTTGCCGCGCCGCCAGCCGCCGTCCGCGGTGATGACGAGCTTCGCCTGGGCGTCGTTGATCCGGTCCACGAGCGATTCGGCGGAGAAGCCGCCGAAGACCACGGTGTGCGGCGCGCCGATCCGGGCGCAGGCGAGCATCGCGATCGGAAGCTCCGGGATCATCGGCATGTAGATCGCGACGCGATCCCCGGTGCCGACGCCGAGCTCCTTCAGCGCGTTCGCCGTCTTCTGGACCTCGCGGAGGAGATCCGCGTAGGTGATCGTGCGGGTATCGCCCGGCTCACCGATCCAGTGGTAGGCGACCTTGTCGCCGAGCCCCGCCGCCACGTGCCGGTCGATGCAGTTCTCGGTGATGTTCAGCTTCCCGCCGAGGAACCACTTCGCGAAGGGGAGGTCCCACTCGAGGGTCGTGTGGAAGGGCTCCTGCCAGGTGATCCGCTCGCGGGCGAGCTTCGCCCAGAAGGCCTCGGGGTCCGCCGCGGCCTCGGCGTAGAGCTCCTTCGTGGCGTTCGCCCGCGCGGCGAAGCCGGGGTCGGGCGGGAAGCTCCGCCCCTCGGCCATCAGGTTCTCGATCTCGGCGCCCGAACCGGCGGGCTGCTCGGCGGTCACGTTCCTGCTCACTCCTCGGGGGCGCTCGTGCGAGCGCTGCGGCCTCCCATTCTACCGGCGAGCGGCGACGCGGCCGCGATCAGCCGCCCATCCCGCGCGAGGCCGGGTCGATCCCCGACGCCCGCAGCTCCGGGGCGAGCCGGCGGCGCAGCTCGGCCGCCACCGCCCAGCGCTCCGCGGCACGGACGCGCCCGCCCGCCCGGAGCGTCACCCCCAGGTCCGTGAGGGCGATCGTCGCGAGGTAGCGGGGCGCCTCGATGATCCGGTCCGCCCAGGCGGGGTCCGCGGCGAGCGCCTCGCCCACCCGGTCGATGCGCTCGATCACCGCTTCCAGCCGCTCGTCCGGGATCCCCGGCAGATCGACGATCGCCATCGCGTGGACCCGGGTGAGGTTCGACGAGCTGCGGATGAGGCCGTTGGAGATCGAATGGACGGTCCCGGAGGGATCGCGGATCACCGTGCGCCGGAGCCCGATCTCCTCGACCTCCCCTTCGACGCCGGCGACCGCGATCGTGTCCCCGGCGTAGTACTGGCTCTCGAGGATGATGAGCATCCCCATCAGGTAGTCGAGGACGATCGACTGGCCGGCCACGGTGAGCGCCGCCCCGAGCAGCCCGAGACCGGCGACCGCGGACCACAGGTCGAGCGCGCCGAGGATCGCGAAGACGAGCGCGAGGAGGAGCGCAGCCCGGACGAGCCCCGCGAGGAGCTGCTCGACGGTCGCGGCGCGCTTGGCGAGCTCGTCATCCGGGATCGCACCGCCGAAGGCGACGCCATGCGCCCGGATCGTCCCCGAGACGAGCCGGTGGAGGAGCGGACGGCTGAAGCGCCACGCGAGCCAGAAGAGGATCGCGCCGGCAAGCAGGACGGGCCAGTCGCCCTGGAGCCAGGCGACGGGATCGCCGAGAAGATCACCCACGGACGGCATCCCGGGAGCCTACACCGCACCCGGCCCACCGGCCGGGCCCCGGCTCAGGAGCGCGCCGAGGCAAGGCTCCGGGCGCGCGCGTCCAGGGCCTCGTCCAGCGCGACGGTGAAGCCCTCCACGACGCCCGCGATGATCTCGGGGTCGTCGTGGGCGACGGAGACGAAGAGCGGCTCCCGCGAATCGGGCTCCGGGAAGCAGCCGTGGTCGCGCATCCGGACGGCGATGTCGTCGTAGAGGTGGTGGTCCGAATCCGCCCATGCGCGGTAGTCCGCGGGGAGCTCCTCCTGGAAGACGACCCCGAAGATCGCGGGGACACCGGTGAAGACGTAGGGCAGGCCGCGCCGTGCGATCGCCTCGCCGATCCCGGCCTGGATCGCCCGGCCCGCGGCGTCCATCCGCTCCAGCGCATCCGTATCCCGGACGCGCCGGAGGACGGCCGTGGCCGCCGCCGCCGCGACCCGGTTGCCGGCGTACGTTCCGCCGTGGCTCACCTTGTCCGGGAGGACGGACATCACCTCGCGCGTGCCGCCGAAGGCCGCCGCCGGGTAGCCGTTCCCCATCGCCTTGGCGTAGGTGGCGAGGTCCGGGACGACGCCGAAGAGCTCCGCCGCGCCGCCCCGCGCGACGCGGAAGCCGGTCTTGACCTCGTCGAAGATGAGGAGCGCGCCGAACTCGCGGGTCATCTCCCGGACGGCCTGGAGGAACCCGGGCTGGGGGAGGATCCCCTGCGCGTTGCCGAGGAGCGGCTCGATGAGGACGGCCGCGATCTCCTCGCCCTGCTGCTCGAAGACGTTGCGCAGGGTCTCGAGGTCGTTGTACGGGACGGGGATGACCGTCTCCGCGATCGCCTGCGGGATCCCGCGGCCCCAGGCCACCTTCAGGGGGTTGCTCCGGTCGCCGAGCTCGGAGACGTCGTTGGGGTAGACGCTGATCAGCGCGTAGTCGTGGACGCCGTGGTACTGGCCCTCGAACTTCACGATCCGGTCCCGGCCGGTGTAGCCGCGCGCCACGCGGATCGCGTGCATCGTGGCTTCCGTTCCGGAGACGGTCATCCGGGCCATCTCGCAGAAGGTCATCTCGCAGATCAGCTCCGCGACCCGCACCTCGTCCTCCGAGGTGAGGCTGAAGCTGACGCCGCGGCGCATCCGCTCCGAGACGTAGTCGTCGATGCCGGGGTCGCCGTGCCCGAGGATCGTGGTGCCGTAGCCCATCCGCAGGTCGATGTACTCGTTCCCGTCCAGGTCCCAGATCCGGGCGCCCTCGCCGCGGTCCACGTAGACCGTCTCCTCCCCCCAGGCGCGGAAGTTGGAGCTCGCACCTCCGGGGAGCGACCTGGTGGCCCTCCTCCACATCTCGACCTGTCGGTCGCGGGTCACGGTGGGCCGGGTGGGGTACGAGATCGACACGATGGCGCCTCTGCTGCGGATTCCGCGCCTCGAGGTGCGTACGGCTGCGTTTTTCGCACCCCTGACGCCCACATCATAGGCGAACCGCAGGGAGGACCGCAACCCCGGCGGGCGACACGAGGCCCGGCGGAGGTCCGGCCGGGGGGTCAGCTGCGGGGCGTCACCCAGCCGGGCAGCTCGGCGCGCAACGTCGCGAGCGGGAGCGATCCGTGGCCGAGGACCGCGTCGTGGAAGGCGCGCAGGTCGAAGCGCTCCCCATCCCGCGCCGCGATCGTCCGGCGGAGCGCCTCGATCTCGCGCTGGCCGGTCATGTACGAGAGGGCCTGCCCCGGCCACGTGATGTAGCGGTCCGTCTCCGTCTCCGCCTCCAGCTGCGAGAGGCCGGCTGCATCCCGCAGGAGCGCGATGCTCCGCTCGCGGTCCCAGCGGAAGGCATGGATCCCCGTATCCACGACGAGCCGCGCCGCACGCCACGCCTGGGCTTCGAGCATCCCGAGCCGCTCCCGGTCGTCCGCATAGAGGCCCATCTCGTCCGCAAGGCGCTCGCTGTAGAGGCCCCAGCCCTCCGCGAAGGCGCTCCCGGCGATCCGTGCCCCGTAGCGGCGGAAGGCAGGAAGGCCCTCGTGCTCGGCCTCGAGGGCGATCTGGAAGTGATGCCCCGGGACCGCCTCGTGGAAGGTGGTGGAGGCGATCCGGTGGATCGGGCGGGAGGCCGGGTCGTACGTGTTGAGGTAGTAGAAGCCGGGCCGCGAGCCGTCCGCCGCGGGCGGGAAGTAGAAGGCCGGCGGCGCGTCCTGCTCCTGGTGGGGCTCCACGGCGCGGACCTCCACCCCGGCCACCGGGAGGCGTCCGAACCAGCGCGGGGCGACCGCCACGGTGCGCGCGACCTGGCCCTCGGCGAGACGCACGAGCTCCGCCGGGTCGGTGGCGTGGTTCGTGGGGTCGGCGTCGAGCGCAGCCCGGAGGGCCGCGACATCCGGGTGGCCCATCCGGCGGGCGATCGCGTCCATCTCGGCGCGGATCGCGGCGATCTGCTCCAGGCCGTAGCCGTGGAGCGCGCGAGGGTCCTCCGGCAGCGAGGTCCAGGCGAAGATCGCATGACGGTAGACGGCTTCCCCGTCCGGGAGCCACGCGACCCCCTCCCCTGCCCGGGCGGCCGGGCGGGCGGCCTCGAGCGCGGCGTGATACCGGGCGAGCGCGGGCCGGACGTGCGCCACGAGCGCAGCCCGGATCCGCTCGCGGTCCGCGTCCGGGAGCTCGGGATGGGCCACGAGGAGGGCCTCCTCCTCCACCGGGCCGGCGAGCATCCGCCCGACCTGGGCGATCGTCCGGTCCATCACGACCGGGGCGGCGGTCCGCCCTGCGCGCACCCCCTCCTCGAGGTTCGCGATCGTCGCATCCACGACCGCCGGGTAGGCAGCCAGCCGCGCGAGGAGTCGCTCGATCCGCTCGGGGCCGTCGACCCGCTGGAACCGGGCGAGCTCGCTCGGGAGCGACTGCACGCCACCCATCTGGTCGACCCCGTCGAAGTGCCAGAGCCGGACCTCCTGGGCGCCCGCGCGCATCCGGCAGACGATCCGGATGAGGTCGAGCGTCACGCGCTCCTCGGTCGGCAGGCCGGAGGGATCGATCGCGTCCGCCTCCCGCAGCGTCCGGGCGACGAGCGCCGCCTCGCGCTCCCGGCCGGCCGGACCCGGGTCATCCCAGCGGTCCGCGCTCGATTCGTCCCCGAGGAGCGTGGCCCACAGCGGGCTCAGCTCGAGGATCCCGGTCCAGAGACGGTCGGCGAGCGCATCGACGGGCGAGAGGGACATGGCCGGTCTCCCACGCCGGGCGGGCCGCCCGGGGGCTTCGGGGCGCGCGCCCCTCGAGGGAGGATAGATCACCGGGCCCGTGGACCCGGGGCGTCAGCCGAAGAGCGCGAGCTGGCCCTGGGTGCGCTCGATCTCCGGGTCCAGGCCGAGGAGCGGCTCGAGGTCCGCAAGGTGCGGGTCGGGGAGGTCGAAGAGCCGGCCAAGGTGGTCCGACTTCAGGATGTGCCAGTTGTCCTCCGCCATCCGCCGCCGGAGGACGGGAGACCGCTCCAGCTTGAGTCGCACGAGCTCGGTCCGTTCCGGCGGGATGACGAGGAAGCGGACGAGGGACGGCGTGGTGGGGATCCGGGCACCGCGGCGCACGATCGGCTCATCGAGCATCGCGGTCCACTCCACCTCGAAGAGGTAGGTGGCGTGGCCGCGGACGTACCAGATGCAGTCGATCGCATCGAGGACGTCCGGGGGTCCGGGATGGATGAGCGGGAGATAGGCGCGCCGCTCGGTCTCGGAGAGGAGCTCGCCGAGCGGCCGCCCGCGGAACTGGCGGCGCTGCTCGCGGCGGGCGATCCAGACCCCCATCCCGAGGCGCATCCCGAGCTCCGCGATCCGGCCCACGAGGACGCCATGCTCCTCGTGGCGGGCGCGCAGCAGATCGAGCGCCCGCAGGAGCCCGTCCGGTCCCGCATCCTGGATCGCGTGGCTCTCGAGGCAGGCGCGGACGATCTCCTCGTCCGGCGCGTCGTAGCCACGGAACATCCCCGCGACACGATCGTAGAAGGCGGCCTCGGTGATCCCGTCCGTCGTGGAGAGGAGGCTGAAGACCGCCCACTCGAGCCGGTCCGAGAGGGGTGGGCGGGCAGCCGCGATCTCGGCATCGTCCCGGAGCCACCAGCGCCCCGGCTCCAGCTCCACGAGGCGCGGATGGTCCGGGCGGCGCAGCTCGTCCATGATCAGCTTCTGGACGACGCGGACGGGATCGGCGCCGCGGGCGAGCGGACCCCATCCCTCCTCGCGGCGGGCGGTCGGATGACGCCCCGTGACCGCCGCCGTGTCGACCGCCGGCGCGGCCCCCTCCGGACGGCCGGCGCCCGCCAGCTCCCGGGCGCGGGGCGGCGGGAGGACGCCCGCGAACGGCTCGTCCCCGGCATCGCCGTCCGTGCGCGCTCCGGTGCGGCCGGCGGATGCAGGTGCGGGAGCCACGGCGGGGATGCTCCCGCGGATGCTCCGTCCCGGGTCACGCCAGGATCGGGGCGCCGCGCTGCCCTCCTGCGGGGAGGACGCCGCCGCGCCCACCGGATCGGCGACCGCGAGCGGAGGCTCCACGGCCGGGACCGTCCGCGTCCCGTCCTCCTCGTCCATGCCGAGGAGCCGGGGGAGATGCCCGCTCCGGTCGAGCCCCACGAGGATCTCGCCGAGGAGCCGCTCCTCGCGCGCCGGCTCGCCACGGGCCTGGAGCGCGCCGACCGCCGCCTCGGTCACGGCACGCTGGAAGGTCCGGGTCGTGAGGGGCGCGTCCGGATCGTCCGCGGGGAGGTCCGGATAGGGGCGCGTCTCGTCCGCGGGCGCATCCGGTGGGCGGAGCTCGATCGTCCCCGTGATCCGGTCCTCACCCGCCTCCGCGAGGAGCGCGTCGCTGAGCCGGAAGCCCGCGCCGACTCCGCCCAGGACCCCGGCGAGGAGGCCCGCGGGGCCGGTCGGATCGAGCAGGAGGACGACCCGCCCGTCCGGGGCGAGGATGTCGCGCACGGCACCGAGGGAGCGGCGCAGCGCGACCGCATCCCAGGCGTGCTCGCTCCGCGGCATCGTCCCGAAGAGCGCCTCGAGGGGGAGGGTCGCCGCCGCGTCATAGCCGAGCGCGAGCGCCGTGGCCAGGTAGGCGAAGCCGAGCGTCTCGGAGCTCCACTGGAGCGGTGGCTGGGTGAGGACGAGACGGAGCCGGCTCTCCGCGCGACCCGTGGCGCCCGCAGGGAGGCGCGGCGCGACGCGCGGGTCGGTCACGTTCCCGTGCCCGAGCACGACGTTCGCGCTCCCGTCGAGCAGGGAGGCGAGGTCCCGGCCATAGCGTGCGTGGTGCGGGCCCCCGGAGGTGCTCTCGATCCGCTGGACGAAGGCGCGGACGGCACGGAAGCCTTCCTCGAAGAGCGCCCAGGGGTCGCGCTCCCGGTACTGCCGGCTCCCCGTGCTCCGCAGCTGGCCGCCGGAGACCTTGAGCGTGCCGACCCGCCCCGGATAGGCGTTGAGCCGGCCGGCAGGAAGGACGAGGTGGACGAGCGCGAGGCGGAGGGCAGCCTGGATCGAGGGCGCGCGGAGGTCACCCTCGATGCGCTCGATGAGCGCGGCGATGGCATCCAGGGCGCGCGGCGGGTAGAGGTCGAGGAGCTCCCCCGGGAGGGGGTGGTCCGGGCCCGGGACCGGGAAGCGGCCGAGGAGCTGGTCGCGCGCGGTGGAGCTCTCGGCGAAGGCGCGCGCCCGGGCTCGATCCTCCGCGGCGAGGGGGACGGGGCGCGCCTCGGAGCGTGGCACCCGGCAGTGCGCACAGCGGATCAGCCGCCGGACGGGAAGCTCGTCATCCGCGTCCCAGATGTACTCCTCCACCCGGGCCGGGTTCCCGCAGTCGGGGCAGGAGGTGATGAAGCCCTGCTCGATCGAATCGCGGAGGCCGACCGCACCCCGCGAGGCGCTCGAGAGGGCCGCCATCGTGGCGTCGAGGTGACGCAGGTCGGGTGGCCGCAGGACGAGCTCCGCGAGGAGCCCCGTGAGCGCGGTCGATTCCAGCGTGTAGGCGCGCCGGAGCCGGTCCACGGCGCTCCGGGCGACCCAGCCACCCCGGCCATGGAGCTCGAGGATCAGATCACCGGGGCCGGTGTGCGCCTCGATCTCGGCCGCCACGAGGTCGGCGGCGGGCGGCGGGGCGAGCCGTTCCAGGACGGCGAGCGACGGCCCCTTCCGGGGACGGATCAGGGATGAGAGGGGGACGGCCATCGGACTCCCTCCGGGCGACCCGTCCGGCGCCCGATCCTCTCCGGCTCAGGGCCGGTGAGGTCAGGCCTCGTCGAGGTCGTCCTCTTCCTCGGCGACGAACGCCTCTTCGTCCGTGGTCTCGGACGGGAGGACGGACGCGATGTCCTCGATCTCCTCGTCCTCCTCGTCCAGCTCCAGCTCCTCCTCGAGCTCCATCTCCTCGCGGACGAGGGTCCCCTTGGTGTAGGGGCGGAGGTCGGAGACGCGGGCGGCGGTGGGGAACGAGACCTTCCCGTAGTTCCGGGGGTCCTGGTAGGTCTCGCGGATGATGATCCGGACGTCCTTGTCGCCAAGGCTGGTCACGCCGGCCGCGTACTTGTTCCCCTCGGCGATGAGCTTCACGAGGCGGGCCGCGACGCGCGGCTCGACGAAGCCGATCTCGACGCCGTTCGCGATCGCCTTGAGGCGGCGACCGTCCGGGACGAGCTCCACGGAGTCGCCGGGGTTCACCTGGGCGAGGTCGCGGGGCGTGGCGAGGTCGACGAGGTGCGCGAAGCCGGTCTTGCCGGTCTCCTCCACGAAGATCGAGACCGGCGCCTTGGCGCCCGGTCCCGCGGCAGCGGTCCGCTTCCCCGCCTCGGCGAGGAGGACGCGCAGGCGGGCGATGTTCCGCTCCGCGATCCGGTTCGTGGGGTCGAGGGCGAGCGCCGCCTGGTAGTGCTCACGGGCGGAGGCGAGCTCACCGAGCTCCCAGCACGCCTTGGCGAGGCGGTTCTCCGCCTCGCTGTCCGGCCCGAGCTCCAGGATGCGCTCGTTGACCTTCACGGCCTCCGCCCACTCGGCCGCCGTGGCGGCGTCGATCGCCTGCTCCACGAGCTGGCGCTTGAGGCGGGTGGTGGTCAGGGCGTTCGCGGGCGCAGGGCCGTCGGAGAGGCTATTGAAGCTCATGGACTCCTCAGGATCCGGATCGGGATCCGGTACGTCCGGCGCGCGGAGATAGCCGCCGGTCTCGTGGGCGAAGGTCGATTGTAGCACTCCCCCGCGGGCGCCCTCAAGGGGTCCGCGTCGGCTCAGCCGATCTCCACCCGGTCACGTCCTCCGCGCTTCGCGGCGTAGAGGGCCTGGTCGGCGCGCCGGAGGAGCTCCCCGGCAGGCTCGTCCGGTGCCGCGATCGCCACGCCGGCGGAGATCGTCACTCCCTCCGGCACGCCGAGCGCGGCGGGCGGGAGCTCGGCCACGGCGGAGCGGATCCGCTGCGCGACCTCCACGGCACGCGGGACGGATGCGCCGCGGAGGACGATCGCGAACTCCTCCCCTCCGTAGCGCGCCGCGAGGTCCCCGGTCCGGAGCCCGCGGGCGAGGACCCCGGCCACGGCGCGCAGCACCCCATCCCCCGCCGGGTGCCCGTGCCGGTCGTTCAGATCCTTGAAGCGGTCGAGGTCGACCATCACGATCGCCAGGCCATCCTCGGCCCGCCGCCGGGCGGGGAGGCCCGCGAGGAGGGCATCGAGCGCCCGCCGGTTCGGCAGCCCGGTGAGGGGGTCGGTCGTCGCGCCGCGCTCGGCGGCGGCGAGCTGGGCGGCGCGCGCGTAGGCATCCCCGACCTCGACGGCCGCCCAGCGGAGGAGTCGCTCCTCCTCGGGTGTCCAGGGCTCGTCGGTGCGGCGCGAGAGGAGGAGCGCCCCCTCGAAGCGCCGCCCGGCGAGGAGCGGCTCGGCGAGCGTCCGGCGGAGGCCGTAGGCCGAGCGGACGCGGCGCGCGATCTCCTCGGCGGCATCGCGGAGGGCGGTCGCGGGGTCGGCGGGGACGGGAGCGGCCGGCTCGGCCACCCCCGGGACCTCCGGGCGGAGCCAGGTCCGTGACGGGGCCACGCCGGGGCGCGCGCTCGAGAGGGTCACCTCGACGACCTCGTCCGGACGTCGGAGGTGGGCGAGGACGACGTGGTCCGCACGGGTCGTGGCGGCCAGCTCGGCGACCACCGCCTCGACGATCGCATCCGGGGAGAGGGACCGGGAGAGTCCCTGGAGGATCCGCTCCCGTCCCGCATCCCGTTCGGCCCGGGCCGCGGCATCGCGCCGCTCCACCCGTCCGTGGAGAAGGACGACCCCGCCGAGGCCGCCCGCGAGGAGGAGCGCCACGATCTCCAGCGGCTCCGTGCCGCCGATGAGGGTGCCCGCGACGAGGGAGACGGCGAGAAGGACGACGAGCCCGCGGCGCACACGGACGAGCAGCTCCCCGCCCGCGCGGGACGGAGCTGCCGCCGGGTCGGCGGTACCGAGGTCCGCCGGCGCGTGGGCGCCGGAGGAGATCCCGCCGTGCACCGCGGGGCGTCCGGAAGGACGGGGGTCAGCCCGCCCGGTCGCGTTCGAAGCGCTCGCGGAACCAGTCCCGGATCTCGGGGATCCGGAGCCGGAAGGTGTAGATCGCGTCGCCCTTCTCCGTGTAGGCCCACTGGGAGGGTCCGAAGACCGCAGAGTCGCGCGGGGCGAGCTTCGCGCCCGCGACGAGCCCGAGGAGCTCCGTCGCCGACTCCACCGTCAGGGGGAGGCTCGTGGTCAGCTTCGCCTTGGTTGCGGCGAGCAGGTCGGTGAGCTTGTCCGGCGCCCAGCCGGCGTTGACGCCGCGCTCCGCGGCGGCCATGACGAGGAGCTGCTGGCGGCGTGCCCGCTCGAAGTCGCTGTTCGCGCCGTTGCCGACCGAGCCCTTCCGGGAGCGGACGTAGACGAGCGCGTCACGACAGGGCTTGGGGGCGTCGCAGCCCCGCTTCCCGGTCAGCTTGTAGGCGTCCGAGGCGGGGAAGACCGCGCCCTTGTTCCGGTAGGTGGGGTCGCTCACCGTCTCCTCCACGGGGACGGTCACGAACTTCAGCTGGCGCATCATCCCGGAGAAGCCCTTGAAGCGGATGAAGGCCCAGTGGTCGATCTCGATCCGGAAGGCGCTCGCCACATCGTCCGTGAACTTGCGGATCGCCTTGCGGTCCACGCGCTCCTGGGGCTTGGCGGAGTTCCGGTAGATCTCGTACATCGCGCTCACCCGGAGCTGCCCGGTGGTGCCGCCACCGTTCTCCCTGGCGAGGGGGAAGGCGATCGCGTCGCGCGGGATGCTCCCGGAGACGACGCGCCCGCTCACCGGGTCCAGGCTCATCACGAGCATGATGTCCGTCCGCTCTCCGGCCAGCCCCTTCCGGTAGTCCGAGCCGAGGAGGAGGACGGTGAGCCGCCCGTCCTTCCCGAGGTCGATCAGCCCGGTGGCGGGAAGGCAGGGGTCCGCGGCGGGTGCCGGCGACGCGAGCGGGTCCGGGGAGGCCGCCGGCGACGCCAGCGGGTCCGGAGAGGCCAGGGGGTCGGCCGAGGCGGCCGGTGACGCCAGGGGGTCCGGAGAGGCGAGCGGATCCGGAGACGGGAGGACCGAGGGAGCCGGCGACGCGAAGGGATCCGCCGAGGCCACCGGCAGGGCGGAGGCGAGCGGGTCCGGCGAGGCGAGCGGGTCCGGCGAGGCCGCGGGGAGGCCGGTCGCGGGGTCGCAGGGGATCGGCTCGGGTGCGGGGGACGCCTCCTGGCCGCGGACGACCGGGGCCGGCAGGACGAGGAGGAGCGCCAGGAGAGCCGCGAGGCGCGGGGAGCGGCTCACATCATCACCAGGCCGCCGTCGACGGCGAGCACCTGTCCGGTGATGTACGCGGCCTCGTCCGAGGCGAGGAAGGCGACCGCATCTGCGATCTCCTCCACGGACCCGAAGCGCCCGAGCGGTGTCCGCTTCTCGATCTCCGAGAGGAGCTCGGGGGCAAGGTCCTTCGTGAGCTCGGTGAGGATGAACCCCGGGGCCACCGCGTTCACCGTGATGCCGCGGCTGGCGAGCTCCCGCGCGGCCGCCTTGGTGAGGCCGATCAGACCCGCCTTGGCCGACGAGTAGTTCGCCTGCCCCGTCTGGCCGGCCTGGCCGGAGACGCTCGTGATGTTGATGATCCGGCCCGCACGCGCCTTGAGCATCGGCCGCGTCACCGCCTTCGTGGCGTAGAAGGCGCCGGAGAGGTTCGTGTCGATGACCTCCCGCCACGCGTCGAGCGACATGCGCATGATCAGGTCGTCCCGGGTGATCCCCGCGTTGTTCACGAGGATGTCCACCTTGCCGAAGGCGTCCAGCGCGGCCTTCACGAGGGTGTCGGCGTCCTCCGCGCTCGCGACATCCGCACGCACGACGACCGCCCGGCGGCCGAGCGCCTCCACGGCCGCCCGGACCTCTTCCGCGGCCGCCGGGCTCCCCTTGTAGCTGAGGCAGATGTCCGCACCCTGGCGCGCGAGGCGGAGGGCGATCGCCCGTCCGATCCCGCGCGACCCGCCGGTGACGACGGCGCTCTTCCCGCTGAGGTCGATCATCGCTCTCTCCTTCCGAGGCTCGGCTCGCTCATGGTCTCAGGTGGCTGCGGCGGCGGCGGCCGCGAGGATCGGGCGGAGGACCGCCGGCACCGGATCCTCGTCCGTGCCGCCATCCCCGGGATGAGCGAAGCGGACCGGGGGGATGGCGGCGGCGCGCGCGGAGGCGGCCGGGTCGGCGGTCCACTCCAGGGCGATCGCCCCGCTCGTGTAGCCCGCGCCGAAGGCGACGATGACGATCCGGTCGCCCACCTGGACGCGGCCCGTGCCGACCGCCTCGGCGAGGGCGATCCCGACCGAGGCCGCCGAGGTGTTCCCGTAGCGGTCCAGGTTCACGAAGACCCGCTCCATCGGGTAGCCGAGCGACCGGGCGACGGAATCGATGATCCGGATGTTCGCCTGGTGGGGGATGACGAGGTCGACGTCCGCGGTCGTCCAGCCGGCACGCGCGATCGCCGCCTCGGCGGACGCGGCGAGGGTCCGCGTGGCGTAGCGGTAGGTCTCCCGGCCGTCCATCCGGATCGTGTGCTCGCCCCGCGCGAGGGTCCCCGGCGAGACCGGCCGCCGCGAGCCGCCTGACGGGATCCAGAGGAGCTCGCAGCCCCCGGGGTCCGCGGTCAGCTCGAGGCCGGCCATCCCGCCACCCTCTGCATCCGAGGCGGAGAGGACGACCGCGCCCGCGCCATCCCCGAAGAGGACGCACGTGTTCCGGTCCGTGAAGTCGGTCACGCGGCTGAGCGTCTCCGCCCCCACGACGAGGGCGTGGCGCGCCGCGCCCGCGCGGACGAAGGAATCGGCCGTGGCGTAGCCGTAGGCGAAGCCGGAGCAGGCGGCCGCCACGTCGAAGGCGGCGGCGCGCCGGTTCCCGATCAGCTCCTTCACGAGGATCGCCGTGGCGGGCATCGGGTAGTCCGGGGTGAGGGTCGCGACGATGATGAGGTCGATCTCGTCCGGATCCAGGCCGGCGGTGGCGATCGCCCGCAGGCCGGCCGTGGCGGCGAGCGTCGCGGTCGTCTCGTCGCGCCCGGCGATCCGGCGCTCCCGGATCCCCGTCCGGCTCGCGATCCACTCGTCCGAGGTCTCCACGATCCGCTCCAGGTCCGCGTTCGTGAGGACGGTCTCCGGGGCGTGCGCACCCCAGCCCGTCACCCGGACGCTGCGCGGCATCGTCACGAGGGCTCGACCTCGATGAGCGTCTGCTTCCCCTTGACGAGCGCCCCGTTCTCCACCGCGATCCGGCGCACGGTCCCGCTCACGTCGCTCTTGATCTCGTTGAAGAGCTTCATCGCCTCGATGAGCCCGATCACCTGCCCGGCGCTCACGTGGCCGCCGACGGTGACGTACGGGGCGGCGCCGGGTGACGGGGCGCCGTAGTAGACGCCCGTGAGCGGTGCCGTGACGGCATGGAAGCCGGTGGGTGCCGGGGCAGCGGGGGGCGTGGGGGCGCGGGAGGGGGCCGCGGCACCGGCCGGCGCCACGGCCACCGGCGCCGGAGCGGCGGGGGCGAGGGCGGAGGGACGGCGCAGGGTGAGGGTCGTCCCGCCCGCCTCGATCTCGATCTCCGCGAGGGAGGAGGCGTCGAGGAGGCCCTCGAGACGATCGACGAGGGCGATGAGGCGGACGAGCTCCGGCGCGGGCTCGCTCATCGCCCGGCCCAGCGGCGGATGACGATCGCGGAGTTCTGCCCACCGAAGCCGAAGGCGTTGACGAGGGCGACATCCACCGTGCGGCTGCGCGCCACGAGGGGCGTGAGGTCGAGATCGCCGACCTCCGGCTCCGGGTCGGTCAGGTTGAGCGTCGGGGGGATCCGGCCGTCGCGGATCGCGTGGAGGGCCGCCACGGCGGCGATCGCGCCGGCCGCGCCGAGGGTGTGCCCGACCGCGCTCTTGAGCGCGCTGATCGACGTGGCCGGTCCATGGTCCCCGAGGAGGGTCCGGATCGCCGCGAGCTCCTCCATGTCGCCGCCGGGAGTGCTCGTGGCGTGGGCGAGGACGAGGTCGATCGCGTCCGCCGCGACCCCCGCCTTCTGGAGGGCGCGGCGCGCTGCGCGGAGGGCACCCGCGCCACCCGGGGCGGGGAGGGTGATGTGGCTCGCATCCGCGCTCGCCCCATAGCCCGCGATCTCGCCGAGGATCCGGGCTCCGCGCGCCTCCGCCGCCGCCGCCTCCTCGAGGACGAGCATCGCCGAGCCTTCCGCGAGGACGAAGCCGTCCCGGCCGCGGTCCCAGGGGCGCGAGGCAGCGGTCGGGTCATCGTTCCGGGTGGAGAGCGCGCGCATCGCGGCGAAGCCGCCGACGGTCGCCTCGTAGACGGTCGCCTCGGCACCACCGGCGAGCATCATCGTGGCGTCCCCGCGGAGGATCATCTCCGCCGCCTCGCCGATCGCGTGGCCGCCGCTCGCGCAGGCGCTCACCGCCGCGAAGTTCGGGCCCTTGGCGTTGAAGCGCATCGCCGCCACGCCCGACGCGATATTCCCGATCGCGGCCGGGATGAAGAAGGGGCTCAGCCGCTCCGGGCCGCGCGTGGCGTTCAGCGAGATCTGCTCGATGAGCGTCCCGGCCCCGCCGAGGCCGCTCCCGATGACGATCCCCGTCTCGAGCGCGAGCTCCTCCGGGAGGGTGTCCGGGAGCCCCGCGTCCGCGAGCGCCTCGGCGATCGCCACGAGGGCCATCTGGGTCGTGCGGTCGTTGCGCCGGATCTCCTTCCGGTCCATGACGCCGGAGGCATCGAAGCCCTTCACCTCTCCGGCGATCCGGCTCTCCAGGCGGGCAGGGTCGAAGGCGGTGATCGGGCCGATGCCGGAGCGCCCCGCAAGGAGCGCCTCCCACGTCTCCGGCGCCGTCAGGCCGAGCGGTGTGACCGCCCCGGTGCCGGTGACGACGACCCGCCGCCCCTCGCTCATCGCACGAACCTCCCCGTCCGGATCGTCGCGGCCCGGTACGCGTCACCGGGGAGCCCGCGCGCGCTGACCTCGTCCGCGACCTTCTGCGCATCGTAGGCGGTGCGGTGGAGGGTGGCCGACGGCTCGTCCCCATCGCCGATCGTGAGCATCGCCCAGGCGGCCGCGGGGTCGCCGTCGAAGGCGTAGCCGCAGGAACCCGGGTTGACGATCAGGCGCCGGCCGAGCTCCCGGACCTCCGCGAGGTGGGTATGGCCGCAGGCGATCACCCGGGCATCCGTGCGCGTCACACGCTCCACCGTGGTGGACGGATCGAGATCGGCGGGGAGGCCCGCGGTCTGGCTCCCGGGCGACGCGTGGCAGAGGAGGATGAGCGTCTCGCCCACCCACATCCGGCGCTCGGCCGGAAGGCGGCGGACGAAGTCGAGCTCGCTGTCCGAGAGCCGGTCGCGCGCCCATTCGGCCATGGCCTGCTGGGCGGCGGAGACCTCGTCCAGCCACGGGAAGGCCGCGGCATAGTCCGCGTCCGCCACGGCGATATCCGTGTTCCCCGCGATGACGAGAGCGCCCGCGCGCTCGAGGGCGGCGATGCGGGCGACGACCGCCTCGGGGGCGGGGCCGTTCATGAGGAGGTCGCCGGTGACCATCAGCCGGTCCGGCTTCTCCGCCTCGATCGCCATGAGGGCGGCGTCGAGCGCGGCGACGTTGCCGTGGATGTCACCGAGGATCGCGATCCGCGTGGGGCTCATCGGAGCGCTCCTTCCGGGGGGATGATGAAGGAGAGGAGCGCCTCGCAGGCGACCTCACCGTCCACGGAGGCGACGGCACGCCCGCGGCCCATCCGCCGGCCGAGCTTCTCCATCGTCACCTCGAGGACGAGCCGGTCACCCGGCTGGACGATCCGCTTGAAGCGGCACTCGTCGATCGCGGCGAAGAGGCCGATCCGGTCGCCCATCCCCTCCTCGCGCGCCACGTAGACGGCCATCGTCTGGGCGAGCGCCTCCACCTGGAGGACGCCGGGCATGACCGGGAGCTGCGGGAAGTGGCCCTGGAAGAACCACTCGGAGGCAGTGACCCCCTTCTCCCCGCGGATATAGCCGCGCTCCCGGTCCTCCTCGACGATCCGGTCGACGAGGAGGAAGGGCCAGCGGTGCGGGATGAGCTGGGCGATCTCGGCCGTCGTCAGGAGGACGCGACCGGGGGCGGCGGGATCGGACATGCGCTCCTCGGGTCTCGCTCAGCCGTTCTCGGCCGCCAGGAAGGCGGCGGCCCCGACGCGGTCGAGCAGGTTCGTCGTGAAGCTCCCTGCGAGGAACGGCTCGCTCCGCAGCAGGGCGCGGTGGAAGGGGATGTTCGTGACGAGGCCGTCCACGACCAGCTCGTCGAGCGCGGCACGAGCCCGCTCGATCGCGGCCGGGCGGTCCGGACCCCAGACGATCAGCTTCCCCAGGAGGGAATCGTAGTACGGCGGGACCTCGTACCCCGCAAAGAGGTGGCTGTCCATCCGGACGCCGGGTCCGCCCGGGGCGAGATAGCGCTCCACGAGCCCTGCCTGAGGGCGGAAGTCGTGGGCGGCGTCCTCGGCGTTGATGCGCAGCTCGATCGCGTGGCCGTCCAGCCGGACATCCTCCTGGCGGATCGAGAGCGGCTCCCCGGCGGCGATCCGGATCTGCTCGGCGACAAGGTCGATCCCCGAGCGCATCTCCGTCACCGGGTGCTCCACCTGGATCCGGCAGTTGATCTCGATGAAGTAGTAGTCGCCGTTCCCGTCCACGAGGAACTCGAGCGTCCCGACGCTCTCGTAGCCCGCGGCCACGACCGACCGGATCGCCGTCTCGAGGAGCGCGGCGCGGCGGCCGTCATCGAGCGCGAGGCTCGGCGATTCCTCCACGACCTTCTGGTGGCGGCGCTGGACGGAGCAGTCGCGCTCGCCCACGTGGATCCCGTTGCCGAAGCGGTCCACGACGACCTGGACCTCGACGTGGTGGTTCTCCTCGAGCCACTTCTCGAGGTAGAGCGAATCGTCCCCGAAGGCGGCCCGCGCCTCCGAGCGGCAGATCGTGATCGCCTGCTGGAGCTCCCGGGCGGTGCGCACCATGCGCATCCCGCGTCCCCCGCCCCCCGCGGAGGGCTTGAGGAGGACGGGATAGCCGATCCGCTCCGCCTCCGCGAGCGCGTGGTCGTCGTCCCGGAGCATCCCCTGGCTGCCGGGGACGGTGGGGAGCCCATGGGCGGCGAGGAGGGCGCGGGTCCCGGCCTTGGAGGCGAAGCGCTCGAGGACGTTCGGCGGCGGGCCGATGAAGGTGAGCCCGTGGGCGCGCGTCGTCTCCGCGAAGGCGTCGTCCTCGGAGAGGAAGCCGTAGCCGGGGTGGATCGCATCGCAGCCGGTGACGAGCGCGGCGGAGATGACGGATGCCGCGGAGAGGTAGGAGCGCCGTGCCTCCGCGGGGCCGATGCAGATCGCCTCGTCCGCGAGCTGGACGGCCCGCGTATCCCGGTCCGCCTCGCTGTACGCGACGACCGGGCTGATCCCGAGCCGCCGGCAGGCGCGCAGGACGCGCAGGGCGATCTCGCCCCGGTTCGCGATGAGGATCCGCTGGAACATCAGGCGTTCCCCCGGGCGGGATCGACGACGACGAGCTCCTGGCCGTACTCGACCGCCTGGCCGGGCTCCGCGAGGATCCGTGCCACGGTGCCGTCGTGGGGCGCCACGACCTCCTGGCGGACGCCGAGCACATCCACCCAGCCGAGGGCGTCCCCGTTGCGCACGGCGCGCCCGACGGGGGTCTTCTCGGACGGCGTGAAGTAGCCGACCCCGGGGGAGAGGGCATGGCGGCGTGCCGGAGCGGCCGGCGACCCCGGGGCGGGATCGGCGGTGCGACCGGCCACCGGCTCCGGGGCGGCCGGCAGGGCGGATCGGCGGAGGCGGACCCGCCAGCCATCGTGGCGGATCTCGAGCTCGCCGAGGCCGCTCGCCTCGAGCCGCGCCGCGAGCGCGGGGACGACCTCGTCCGCGACGCGCGCGAGGACGTGGCTCGTCTCGTCCGGCCGTCCCGTCGTCCCGTCGCTCACCCGTCCACCTCCTCGCTGCGCGCCACCGGTTCCGCCTGGCCCACGACCGTGCGCCCGGAGCGGAGCAGGTCGCGGATCCGCTCCGTCATCCGCCGCCGGTCCGGGGCGGGGCCGCGGGCAGGCTCGGCGGTCGTGGTGTACGCGCCGATCGCGCGATAGCGAGCGTAGCGGGCCGTGACGAGCGCGTCCGGATCGATGGCGGTGAGACGGCGCAGCTCCTCGGCGATCGCCGCTCCGAGGAGACGGGCGGCGGTCTCCGGGTCCGCGTGGGCGCCGCCGGCGGGCTCCGCCACGACCCGGTCGACGACGCCGAGCGCCTGCTGCTCGCCGGCCGTGAGGCGCATCGCGACCGCGGCCTGCCGGGCGGCCTCCGGGGTCCGCCACAGGATGCTCGCGCAGCCCTCCGGCGAGATGACGGAGTAGACGGCGTTCTCGAGCGCGAGGACGACATCCCCGACGGCGATCGCGAGCGCCCCGCCGGACCCGCCCTCGCCGGTGATCACGGTGACGACGGGGGTGCGCAGGGTGGTCATGAGCGCGATCGAGCTCGCGATCGCCTCCGCCTGGCCACGCTCCTCCGAGGCGGCGTCCGGCGAGGCTCCGGGGGTATCCACGAAGGTGACCACGGGGAGGCCGAAGCGCTCCGCCATCCGGAAGAGGCGCATCGCCTTCCGGTAGCCCTCCGGGTGCGGCATCCCGAAGTTCCGGCGGATGTTCTCCTGGACCTCCGAGCCCTTCTGGTGGCCGACGAAGACGACGCGGATCCCGTCGATCGTCGCGAAGCCGCAGACGAGCGCGGGGTCGTCACCGAAGAAACGGTCGCCGTGGAGCTCGCGGACCTCCGTGGCGAAGGTGCCGAGGAGCTCGAGGGTGTGGGGCCGGCGGACGTTGCGGGCGGTCTGGACCCGCGACCAGACCGCCTCCGCGAGGGCCTGCTCATCCACGGGCGGGAGCGCGCGATCAGGCATCGGCGGCCTCCCGGCGCGCAGCGGCCGGGCGTGGGCGGAGGTAGCCGAGAAGGCCGGCGAGCGTCTCCTTCAGCGCGGCCCGGGGGACGACGAGATCGACGAAGCCATGGGCGAAGAGGAACTCCGCGCGCTGGAAGCCCTCCGGGAGCGCCTCGCCGGTGGTCCCTGCGGCGACCCGGGCGCCGGCGAAGCCGATGAGCGACCCGGGCTCCGCGATGTTCACGTCACCGAGCGCCGCGAAGGAGGCGTAGACACCGCCGGTGGTCGGGTCCGTGAGCAGGCTCACGAAGGGGACGCCGGCATCGGCGAGCCGGGCGAGCGCCGCACAGGTCTTGGCGAGCTGCATGAGGGCGAGCGTCCCCTCCTGCATCCGCGCACCGCCGGAGGCGCTGACGACGATGAGCGGGACCCGCGCCGCGAGCGCGTGCTCGGCGGCGAGCGTCACCTTCTCCCCCACGACCGAGCCCATCGAGCCGCCCATGAAGGCGAAGTCCATGACGCACAGGGCGACGGGGATCCCGCCGACCTCGGCGGTCCCCCAGGCGGCGGCATCCTGGGCGCCCGTGGTGGCCCGGGCGGCGGCGATCCGGTCCGGGTAGGCCTTGCTGTCCACGAATCCGAGCGGATCGACGGAGACGAGCTCCGCATCCCGCTCCTGGAAGGTCCCGGCGTCCGCGAGGAGCGCGATCCGCTGGGACGCGCGGAGGCGGAAGTGGTGGCCGCACTTGGCGCACACGCGGAGGCTCTTCTCGAGCTGCTTCTCCACGAGCATCTCGCCGCACCCCGGGCACTGGACCCAGAGGTCCGACGGGACCGAATCGCGGCGCGGCCGGAAGGGGAGCTTGATCGGCATCAGGCGGCTCCGGGAGAGCGGTCACGCCCGCGACGCCGGGCAAGGAGGGCCGCGCCGGCGACGGAGAGGAGGGAGGCGATCGCCCCGCCCGCGAGGAGCGGACCGCGTCCCGGGCGCCGGGAGGCCACGACGGCGACCGCTCCGGGGAAGGGGATCGGGGCGGCTGCCGCGCCGGCGGGAGCGGGCGGCAGGGCGCCACCGGCGGCGGAGCGGATCCGGAGCGCGAGCTCCTCCTCGAACCGGAAGGGCGGATGGAAGCGCGGCAGCGAGCGGCGGACGGCACGTGCCGCAGCGGCGATCTCCGCCGGGAGGCCGGGAGGGACGGCGAGCGCGGCGATCGCCGCGCTGCGCGCCGCGAGAAGACGCTCGAGGTAGAGGTCGCCCGCGATCAGCTCCTCGTCCGCGGGGATCACCGGCGCCACCAGCGGGTACGGGGCGCCGGGCGACCCGGGGCGAGCTCGTCCGCCACGGAGCGGAGCGCACGGTGGACGAGGACGCGGACCGCCCCCTCCGAGCGGCCGAGGATCTCCCCGATCTCGCGCGGGCTGAGCTCCTCGACGATGCGCAGGACGAGGGCGCGGCGGCGGTCCTCGGGGAGCCGCTCGATCGCGGCCCAGGCGCGCGCGGCCTCGTCCCGGGCCTCCACGGCGGCCGCGGGGTCATCCGGTGCGGCGACGTCATGGGCGAGCTCGAGGGGGGCCACGGGCCGGCGGCGGATCCGCCGCTCCTCGTTCGCGATCGTGGTCCGGGCGATCCGGAAGAGCCATGCCCGGAAGGTCCCCGTGCCGTCCGCGCCTCCGGTCCGGAAGCGCGGCAGCGCGGCAAGCGCGCGCAGGAAGACCTGCTCGGTCACGTCCTCCGCAAGGTGCGGGTCACGCGTGGCGTAGAGGGCGAAGCTGTAGATGCGCGTCACGTACTTCCGGTAGAGGGCCTCGAAGGCGAGCGGGTCACGGCGCGCCGCCGCGACGAGGGCATGATCGGGATCCGCCACGGAGACGGCCGATCCCGGATCGTCCGCCTCCCGTTCCTCCAACACCGGGGCAGTCTATCCGTTACGCGCCGGCCACCCCGCCCCGGCGACCGGGGAGCTCCACGAGCCTGCAGCGGACCACCTCGCCCGATCCGATCGCCCGCGCCGCCCCGTCCGTCTCGTCGATGAGGAGCAGGTCGCCGCTCTCGGGGTCGACCCCGCGGGCGATCCCGGCGACCGTGCCGCTCGCCGTGGCGACCTCGACCCGGCGTCCGGTCGTCCGCTGGCGGGCGCTCCAGCCACCCGCATCGAAGCGTCCCGAGCGGAGAGCCAGGTAGCGCGGCTCGAGGCGCGCGAGCCAGGCCTCGAGGAGGGCGTCGCGCTCGAACGGGCGGCCACCGGAGAGGAGATGGAGGCTGGTCACGGAGCCCGCGAGGTCGGCGGGGATCTCCGCCTCGCGCCAGCTCCCGTTGACGCCGATCCCCACGACCGCGGCCGACAGCCGGTCGCCGTCCAGGATGCTCTCGCCGAGGACGCCCGCCACCTTGAGGAGCCGTCCGTCCGGACCGTCCGCGACGAGGTCGTTCGGCCACTTCAGCGCGAGCGTCCCGTCCCGCAGGCCCGCGACCTCCTCCGCCGCGTCGAGCATCGCCAGCGCGACGATCGCGCCGAGCCGCCAGCCGTGCCGGGGCGCGAGCCCGTCGGGGCGGAACCCGGCGGAGACGAGGAGCGCCGATCCCGGGGGCGCGACCCAGGTCCGCCCGTGGCGGCCGCGGCCGGCGGTCTGGTGGTCCGCGACGGCGAGGACGACCTCCGGCTCCCCGGCGTCGAGGAGCTCCCGGACGACGCGCTGCGTGGAATCGACGGAGGCGAGCCGCTCGACTCGGGCGGGCACCCGGGTCATGTCGCGGCGCGCCCGGGGCTAGACGCGGCCGACGCCGCCCTCCACGGCCTCCGGTGCCTCGAGCCGGAAGGCGGCGTGGAGCGCGCGGGCCGCCCGGTCGAGATCCGCCGACGGGATGATGCAGGTGATCCGGATATCCGAGGTGGAGATCATCCCGATGTTCACGCCCGCATCCGCGAGCGCACCGAACATCCGCGCCGCATAGCCCGGCGCGTTCTGGATCCCCGCGCCGACGATCGAGATCTTCGCCACGTCATCCGCGGTGACGAGGTCCCGGAAGCCCTCCGCCTTCACGATCGGCTCGATGATCTTCCGGGTGCGCGGGAGCTCCACGGCCGGGACGGTGAAGGAGAGGTCCGTGGTCCCGGCGTGGCCCACGTTCTGGACGATCATGTCCACGCTGATGCCGGCGGCCGCGAGCGGGTCGAAGATGCCGCGCGCGATGCCGGGCCGGTCCGGGACCCCCACGAGGGTGACCTTGGCGACCTTCCGGTCGAGGGCGACGCCGCGGACCTTGTCGCGCAGCTCCATGGCGGAGACCTCCTTGATGAGCGTGCCGGGATGGTCCGAGAAGGTGGAGCGGACGGCGATGACGACCCCGTTCACCCAGCCGAGCTCGACCGCGCGGGTCTGCATCACCTGCGCGCCCTGCTGGGCCATCTCGAGCATCTCCTCGTAGCCGATGACGGGGAGGAGGCGGGCGTCCGGGACGACGCGCGGGTCCGTGGTGTAGATCCCCTCGACATCCGTGTAGATCTCGCAGCGGTCCGCCTGGAGGCGCGCGGCGAGGGCGACCGCCGTGGTGTCCGATCCACCCCGGCCGAGCGTGGTGACCTCGCCGGTGCGGTGCTCGTCCCCGGTGGAGCCCTGGAAGCCGGCCACGATCACGACCTTGCCGCGGGCGATCTCCTCGCGGACGCGGGAGGGGTCGACGTTCGCGATGCGCGCCTTGCCGTGGGTGGTGTCCGTGCGGATCCCCGCCTGAGCGCCGGTGAGGCTGATCGCCGGGACGCCGATCGCCTGGAGCGCCATCGCCACGAGCGTCCCGCTGATGTGCTCGCCGGTGGCGAGGAGGAGGTCCATCTCCCGCGCGTCCGGCTCGTCCGTGATCGAGGCGGCGAGGTCGAGGAGGTGGTCCGTCGTATCCCCCATCGCGGAGACGACGACGACGAGGTCGGATCCGGCGTCACGCTCCCGCGCGACCCGCCGGGCGACGTGCTTGATCTTCGTGGCGTCCGCGACGGACGAGCCACCGTACTTCTGGACGACGAGTGCAGCCATGACGCGGAATCTACCCTGCGGTCCCGGAACGAAGGTGTCGGAAGGGTGGCGAGGCGGTGACGGGGAGGTGGCGGCGGGTCACGCGTCGCCGGCGGGCGCGGCAAGGACACGCGCACCGTCCGCACGCGGCGGCAGGACGAGCGGCCGTCCCCCGAGCCCGAGCCGGGCCGCCTCGGAGGCCATCGCCGCCGCGGCGGTCTCCGCGGAGCGGTCATCCGCGGCGAAGGCGATCACCGTGGAGCCCGCGCCGGAGAGCGCGGCCCCGAGAGCGCCGGCGTCGCGGGCTGCGGCGACGAGCCGGGGGAGCTCGGGGTAGGGCGTGGCGCGGTAGGGCTCGTGGAGGCGGTCCACGGTCCCTGCCCGGAGGAGCTCGAGCCGGCCGGAGGCGAAGGCGGCCACGACGAGCGATGCCGCGCCCACGTTGTGGACCGCGTCGCGGAAGGGGACGCTCGCCGGGAGCGCTGCGCGCATCTCCCGCGTGGCGAGGGGCCGGTCCGGGATGAAGAGCGCGCAGCGGAGCTCCGCGGGCGGGTCGAAGCGGGCAGCCTGGGGGACGCCGTCGATCGTGGCCACCACGCAGAAGCCCCCGTGGAGGACGGCAGCGGCGTTGTCCGGGTGCCCCTCCGCGGCGGAGGCGAGGGCGAGGATCCGCTCCGGGGCGAGCCGTCCGCCGCCGAGGAGCGCGTCCGCCGCGATCAGCCCCGCCACGGTCACCGAGGCCGAGGAGCCCATCCCCCGGGAGAAGGGGATGCGGTTCGTCATCCGGACCCGCAGGGCGACCGCGCCGGGATCCGCGCCGGCCTCGCGCAGCCCGGTCTCGAGCGAGGCGACGAAGCGGTTCTTCCGGCCGGAGCGGAGCTTCCCGGCTCCCTCCCCTTCCACGACGAGCGTCACGCGCGGGCCGGCGCTGCGCTCCAGCGTCTCGACCTCGACGACGTTCGCGAGGTCGAGCGCGAGGGCGAGGACATCGAAGCCCGGCCCGAGGTTCGCGGTCGTCGCGGGCGCGTCGACGACGACCCGCAGGCCGGGGACGAGCGCGGTCACCAGCCGAGGGCCAGCCGGACCGCGCTCGCCGAGGCAGGGGCGACGATCGGGGGCTTCGCGAGACAGGCGGCGCTGTCCGGGTCCTTCAGCCCGTGCCCGGTGAGGACCGCGACGACGGTCGCCCCGGGCTCGATCCGGCCCGCCGCGGCGAGCTTCCGCACGCCCGCCACGGAGGCGGCGCTCGCAGGCTCGCAGAAGACGCCCTCCGTCCGCGCGAGATCCCGGTAGGCGTCATAGATCTCGTCGTCCGTCACGCTGTCGATCCCGCCGCCCGACTCATCGCGGGCCCGGAGGGCGAGCTCCGCGCTCGCCGGGTCCCCGATGCGGATCGCGGTCGCGAAGGTCTCCGGCTTCTCCACCCGGTGCCCGAGGACGAGCGGCGCCGCGCCTGCCGCCTGGAAGCCGTGCATCCGGGGGAGCGTGGGGATGAGGCCCGCGGCGCGGTACTCGGTGAAGCCCATCCAGTAGGCGCTGATGTTCCCGGCGTTGCCGACCGGGATGGCGAGGATGTCCGGCGCGCCGGCGAGGTCCTCGCAGATCTCGAAGGCGGCCGTCTTCTGGCCCTGGAGCCGGTAGGGGTTGATCGAGTTCACCACGGTGACCGGGTGCTCGGGTGCGGGATCCTCGCCAAGCTCGCGGACGACATCGAGCGCCTGGTCGAAGTTCCCCTCCAGGGAGACGACCCGGGCACCCGCAGCCTGCGCCTGGAGGAGCTTGCCCATCGCGATCTTCCCCGCGGGGAGGATGACGACGACCTCGAGGCCGGCCGCGGCACCGTAGGCGGCGGCGGAGGCGGAGGTGTTCCCGGTGGAGGCGCAGATGATCGCGCGCGCCCCCTCCTCCACCGCCTTGGCGACCGCGATGACCATCCCGCGGTCCTTGAAGGAGCCGGTGGGGTTCATCCCCTCGAACTTCAGGTGAAGGTTGGGGACGCCGATCTGCGCACCGAGCCGCCGCGCGTGGATGAGCGGCGTGAAGCCCTCGCCGAGGGTGAGCGCCGGCGTGGCGTCCGTGACCGGCAGGAAGGAGCGGTAGCGCGTGGCGAGCGTGGGGCGGGGACCCCCGCGCGCCTCCTCCCCGTTGAGGCGCAGCAGAAGATCGCTCATGCGCACGGTGTCAGACCTCCGGGATGACGGGGTAGAGGGCGAGATCGGGGGGCAGTCCGGCGCACCGCGCGCGGAGGTCCGCGAGGCCGCAGGGACGGGTGACGACCGCCCCGTCCGCGCGGGCGAGGAGAAGCGGCCCGAGCGCCGCCGCGGCCGGATCGGGATCGGGCGGCACGAGGAGCCACGATCGCTCACCGTCCAGGTCATCCGTGACCGCGCCCGCCCAGCCGGCGGGCGGCAGCGCGCCCCACGTGGAGCCCGCGCCACGGCCGAGCGCAAGGAGGTCGCCGAGGACCGCGGAGGCAGTGGCGGGACCGCCGGCGCCGGGGCCCCGGAAGGAGACGCGGCCGACCGGCTCCGCGACCACCTCGACGAGGTTCGTCACGCCGCCGGTGGCACCGAGCGGGGAGCTCTCACGGACCGCGACCGGGGTGACGGCCGCGCGGACCGCACCGTCCGCTCCGGGCTCGGCACGGGCGACGAGCCGGATCATCATCCCCAGCGCGTGGGCCCCGGCGAGATCCTCCGTCCGGACACCGGTGATCCCCGGTGCGCCGTCACCGGCGACCGCGGGCGGCGTGACGCGGATCCGGCTCACCGTGGGCCACGCCCCGAAGGCGAGACGGACGAGGACCGCGAGCTTGTTCGCGGCATCGTGGCCCTCCACGTCGCCGCTCGGATCGGCCTCCGCGTAGCCGCGCTCCTGTGCCTCGCGGAGGACATCGGCGTAGTCCCGCCCGTCCTGGGCCATCGCCGAGAGGATGTGGTTCGTCGTGCCGTTGACGATCCCGCGCACGGCATCGATCCGGTTCGCGGCGAGGTCCGAGACGAGCGGCCCGAGGACCGGGATCCCGCCCGCCACGGCAGCCTCGAAGCGGAGGGCGACATCCGCATCGCGGGCCGCCTGCTCGAGCGCAGGACCGCGCTCGGCGAGGAGCGCCTTGTTCGCGGTGACCACGGACTTCCCGGACGCCATCGCCCGCCGGACGACGATCCCGGCGTCGTCCGTGCCGCCGATCACCTCGACGATCGCGTCGATCGTGGGATCGGCGACGATCTCCAGGAGGTCCGCGCTCCGGCGGACCCGCTCCGGGAGGACGATCCCGCGCGGACGCTCCGGGTCCCGGACGCCGACCGCCACGAGCTCCGGGGGAACGAGACCGCGCGCGCGGACCCCTACCTGCCAGGCCGGGTCGATGAGGGCGCCGACGACCGAGCGGCCGACCGTTCCGAGGCCGAGCACGGCGATGCGCAGGGGGCGGGCAGGAGCGGGGGCGGGGCGGGTCATCGGGCGGATTGTAGGCGGGAGCGGCGCGCCGGGCGCTCGCGGGCCCGGGCGGCAGCGTGGGCGCTGCTATGCTCCGCCACCGTGAGCCAGAACACCGCCGCCACCGCCACCCGACCGCGTGTCTTCTCCGGGGTCCAGCCGTCCGGCCTCCCCCACGTGGGGAACTGGCTCGGGGCCTTCCGGAACTACGTCGCGATGCAGGACGGCTACGACGCGATCTACTGCATCGTGGACTACCACGCGCTCACCTCGACCCATGACGCGGAGCGGATCCGGCGGAACACGACGGAGATGGCCCTCGGGCTCCTCGCCCTCGGCCTCGACCCGGAGAAGGCGATCCTCTTCCGCCAGTCGGACCGGCCGGAGCACCTCGAGCTGACCTGGCTGCTCGCGTCCGTGACGCCCGTGACCTGGGTGGAGCGGACGCCCTCGTTCAAGGAGAAGAAGCGGAACCAGCCGGAGGACGTGAACTTCGCGCTCCTCTCCTACCCCGTCCTCCAGGCCGCGGATATCGCGATCTACAAGGCGCGCTACGTCCCGGTGGGGAAGGACCAGGCCGCCCATCTCGAGCTCGCGCGGGAGATCGTCCGCGCGTGGAACGCGCGCTACGGCGCGGTCTTCCCGGAGCCCGAGGCGGTCTTCACCGATTCCCCGATCGTCAAGGGGACGGACGGGGCGAACAAGATGTCCAAGTCGCTCGGCAACGTGGTCGAGATCTTCGGCGAGGAGGAGACGATCCGGCGCCAGGTGATGAGCATGGTGACGGACACGGAGCGGATCCGGCGCACGGACCCCGGCCGGCCGCAGGCGTGCAACGTCTGCCAGCTCCACCGCCAGTTCGGCACGGATCACGAGGCGATCTGGGAGGGCGAGCGGAGCGCGGCCACCGGCTGCGTGGATACCAAGCGGCTCCTCGCGGAGCGGATGCTGACCACCTTCGCCGAGGCACGGGAGCGGCACCGGGAGCTCTCCGAGCGCCCCGGCTACGTGGAGGAGATCCTGCGCGCCGGGGCCGAGCGGCTCGCCCCGATCGCGCGCGAGACGCTCCGCGAGTGTCACGAGCGGATGGGCCTGGGGCCGCGCTGACCCTCCCGCACGCGGGCGCCCCCCGCGCCGGACGCTAGACTCCGCGCATGGTGCGCCGGCTGCTCGAGGCGGAGGGACGCTGGATCCACGCGATCCTGGTCCTCGGGACCGCCTGCCTCGGGCTCGTTCTCCTCGGGCTCGTCTCCGGCTATCTCCAGTTCTTCAGCGACGTCATCTTCCAGCTCTTCTGCGCCTGGCTCTTCGCCTTCATCCTCTCGCCGGTGGTGAGCGCGATCCTCCGGCGGGCGCCCGCGCTCCCCCGCGTCGCGGTCGTCGTCTTCGTCTACGGGATCCTCGTCGTCGTCCTCTCCGGGCTCGTCCTCGCCTTCGGGACCGCGGCGGCGAACAACGTCTCGATCTTCATCGCCGAGCTGCCCGGGCTCCTGCGCGACCTGCCCACGACCCTCGCCCCGTGGCAGGAGCAGCTCGACCGGGTGGGCCTCTCGGGGATCGACCTCGTGGAGGTGGCGAACCGGGGGGCGGATGCCTTCAACGAGTTCATCCGCCAGGAGCAGGTGGCGCGAGCCCTCGCCGACATCGCGGTCGCGAGCGTGGGCGTCGTGGGGAACCTCCTCCTCGTCGTCTTCCTCTCGCTCTTCATCGTCATCGACAAGGAGCGGATCGTCGCCTTCCTCAACCGGCTCGTGCCGCCGCGCTGGGCGGACGAGGCGAAGCTCTTCGAGACGAGCGTCGCCTCCTCCTTCGGCGGCTTCCTGCGCGGGCAGGTCGTCCAGGGGCTCGTCTACGGCGCCTTCGCCGCGGCGGGCTCGATCTGGCTCAACCTCCCCTACTGGCCGGCCACCACGGCGCTCGTGATCATCTTCCAGATCATCCCCTTCTTCGGACCCTTCCTCTCCTGGGCGCCGCCGGTGATCGTGGCGATCCTCACCAGCTCGGACGCGACCGCGACCCCGAACGCCACGCTCTGGATCGCCGTCGTCATGGCCCTCGGCTGGTTCATCACGATGAACATCGTCCAGCCGCGCGTGATGGCGACCTCGGTGGGGATCCACCCCGTCATGGTCCTCGTCTCCGTCCTCCTCGGGCTGAAGATCTACGGCGTCGTGGGGGCGATCTTCGCGATCCCGGTCGCCGCGGTGGTCTCCGCCTTCTTCTTCCACTACCTGTCGCGGTCCGCGACCGGCACGCGGGATGTCGCGTCCCGGGCGGCACGGCGGGTGGAGGAGCGGGCAGGGCACCGGGTCCGCGTGCCCGTCCCACCGGATGCGCCGCCCGGCGCCTCCGAGCTCGGCGGGCCGGGCCGGCCCGGAGGGAGCGGAGGCGGCCGCTAGGGTCGCTGGATCATCACCTCGAGGCTGCCGTTCGTCGTGGTCGCCCCGATCGCGATCGCGGGCTCCGGTGCCGTCTCCCCATCGATCGTCGTCTCGGTGACCACGAGGCCGGGGAAGTCCGTGCGCACCGTCCCGTTCGTCGTCGATCCGGCGATCGAGAAGACCGCATCACCCGGCAGCGTGAGGCCGAGGTCGCCGTTCGTGGTAGCCACGAGGTGACGGCCGGGGGCAAGGCTGCCGCTGACCGTCACCCGCGCGTTCGAGGTCCGCGCCGAGAGCGTGACGAGGACCGCGGAGCGGACATCGATCGCCCCGTTGCTCGTGCGCAGGAAGAGCCGGCCGGCGGGGCCGCTGACGGAGATGTCGTCGTTCGTCGTGTCCAGGTCCAGGTCCGTCCCGCCACGCGTGGTGATCGCGCCGTTCGAGGTGCGCACGACGATGCTCCCGGTGACGTTCGCCGCCTCGACCCGGCCGTTCGAGCTGCGCAGCTCGAGCGAGACGTCCGTGGGGACGAGGATCTCGAGGTCCGCCCCGCTGTTCCCCAGCCCGCGCGTGGGGTCCGCTCGGCGGGCGGTGATCGTCAGGCGGCCGGGCTCCGCGGCCACCTCCACGAGCACGTTCGCGAGATCGCGGGCGGCGTCCGCCTGTGTCGTCCCGGAACCCCGGCGGGTGATCCGCACCTCCGTCTCCGGATCGATCGTCCCCTGGACCGAGACGCGGCCGTTGAAGGTCTCCACGATGACGAGCGTCCCCGGCGCGATCTCCAGGGCCCGGCGCTCCTGCTCCGTGGCCACCACCGTTCCGTTCACCGCGCAGCCCGTGGTGACCGCCCCGAGGAGGGTGAGGGTCGCGAGCAGGAGGGCCGGCCGGATCCCGCGCATCAGGCGCGCCCGGAGCGGCGCATCCGGTAGAGGACGCGACCGCTCCCCTCGATGGGGGCCCGTTCCACGATCTCCCAGCCGGCGTCCGCGAAGATCCCGCGGAAGGCCTCCTCGCGGAAGAGGGGCCAGCCGGCGACGTTCCCCCGGATCCCGCCGGCCATGTCGTGCCGGCCGGCAAGCAGGCGCCGGACCATCGGGTCCTCGTGCGGGAGCCACTCGATGACGAGGTTCGGCGCGAGGCCGGCGAGGAAGGTCGCGATCATCTCCACCGGGACGCCCCGGCCGATCGCGAGATGGTGGACGAGAGCGAGCGCCAGGATGAGCTCCGCGTTCGCGCGCTCGAGGAAGGAGGCGCGCTCGGTGAGCCCCCATCCGAGCGCCGGGCTGGGGTCCGTGAGGTCGAGGAGGAGGGGCGTGATCCGCTCCCGTCCGGAGGCCATCAGCGCGCGGTGGTGGCGCTCCACCGCCCCGGGGTCGATATCCCAGGCGACGACGTGGGCGCCCGTCTCCGCGACGATCGCGCTGTAGCGTCCCGTGTTCGCGCCGAGGTCCCAGGCGACCGTGGGGGCGACCGCCTCCGCCATCCCCCGGACGATCCGCTCCTTCGCGGCGGTCGCCGCATCCGAGTAGCTCGTCCGGTCGGCGTAGTCCGCCCATTCCGTCCCCTCGGGCTCCCAGCGCAGGCCCGCGACCGTGCCCCGCAGGTTCCCGAGGAGCGCGCGCAGCCGGGTCTCGGAGAGTCGGACGGCGCGTGCCTCCGCCCCCTTCCCGTCCGCGTTGCGGCCGATCGCCCGGGCGTGGAGATGGAGGTGGGTGGCGAGGCCGAGCCGAAGGAGGGTCCGCCGTGGCAGGAGGCGGACCGCGAGGTCGAGCGGGATCCCCTCGAGGAAGGAGCGGAGGAGGAGCCCGAGACGGGGGTCACGCTCCGTCATCAGGGCGAGCGGGGCGAGGAAGGTGCGGCAGAACTGGCGGTAGGGTCCCCACGGGGCATCCGGCGCGCGGCGCTCGAAGGAGAGCGCATCGAGGTGGACCGGGCGGGTCCCGCGCAGCTGGACGTTGTAGGGCGTCGCGTCCCGAAGGGTGAACCCGGCATCGAGCGCCTCGAGGGCGAGGTCGAGCGTGAGGAGGGCGGCGTCGCGCAGCTGGCCGGGGCACCACTCCCAGGGCCACGAGATGACCGGGAGCATCTCCGGCCGGATCACCCGCCACGCGGTGGCCGGGTCGAGCGCGTCCGCGATCGGCGCATCCTCGAAGGGGAGGACGGCACCCCGGGTGACGAGCCGGTCGTGGAGGCCGCTCGCGAGGTAGGCCTCCCATTCCGCGGCGAAGACCGGGGCGATCTGCCGGTGGATCGCGCCGTCCCGGCGGTAGACGAAGCCGGCCGGATCCCGCCACGACCCGGGTTCGCGGACGAGCCCCTGCCCGGGGCGGGGCGCGCTCAACGGGGGCGGTCGTCCGTCGGCGGCGCCGAGGGCGGCGGCGGGGTGGCGGCGCGCCCGCCGCGCAGGGTGCGCACGACCGCGGAGATCCGGTTGCGGAAGAGGATGGGGAGCGCGACGATCCCGGCGATCACGGCCTGGATGATGATGCTCCCCGAGCCCGGGTCGAGATAGGCGAAGACGAGATCCATGGGAGGGAGGATAGCGCCGCCGCGCAGGGGAACGCTGGCGGGCACCGACCGTCTACGATGCGCGTGCTGCGCGGGTCCCCGGGGCCCGTCGCGCCCGTGATCCGAGCACCAGGAGCCCCCGACGATCGCCGCCTCCGGCCGACGCCCACCCGCCATCCATCCGCTCCTTCTCGCGACATGGCTCGTCCTCTTCCTCTTCGGGGCGAACCTCGCCGAGGTGACGCCACGGGACGTCGCCCCGGTGCTCGTGCGGGCCCTCCTCGTGGCGCTCGGGGTGAGCGCCCTGTGCGCGCTCGTCTTCCGCGACCGCCGGCGTGGCGCGCTCCCGGCAAGCGCCCTCCTCCTCGTGGGGCTCGGCTACGGGCACGCGGTCGCGCTCCTGCCCGCGGGGATCCCGCCGGAGCCGGCGGTCCTCGGCGGGGGCGCCCTCCTCGTCCTCGTCGCGCTCCTCGTCGCGTGGCGGGCGGGCCGCGGACGGATCGACGCGATCACGCGCGGGCTGGACATCGTGGCCGCGATCCTCGTGGCGCTGGCCCTTATCAACGTGGGCCCGCGGAGCATGGAGCTCCTCTTCCGCTCCCCGCCCCCGCTCGCGGACCGCCCGGCACCGGTGGCGGGCGACCGGGATATCTGGCTGCTCGTCCTCGACCGGCACGGCTCCACCCGGTCGCTCGCCACGCTCGGCGGGATCGAGCCGCGCCTCCCCGGGCTCCTCGCGGAGCGGGGCTTCGCGGTGGCAGCGGATGCCCGGGCGAACTACGACCGGACGACCCTCGCCCTCGCCTCGCTGCTGGGCATGGACTACCTGGATCCGATCGTGGAGCGGATGGGCCCGCAGTCCTCGGACGAATCGCCGCTCGTGGATGCGATCCGTGACCACGCGGTCGGCCGCCGCCTCCGCGAGCGCGGCTACGAGCTGATCCAGCTCGGGTCGTGGTTCCTGCCCACCGCGAGCAGCGCGATCGCCGACCGCGTCGAGGGAGCGACGACCCAGCCCGACTTCGAGCGCCTCTTCCAGGAGACGACGATCCTCGCCCTCACGGAGACGGTCCTCGAGACCGAGATCTTCCACAACGACCGGCAGCACCGCGAGACGGCGCTCCACCAGCTCGCGACCCTGGAGGACCTGCGCACGGAGCGCGCGGCGCGGCCGCGCTTCATCTTCGCCCACCTCCTCCTCCCCCACCCGCCCTACGTCTTCCGCGCGGACGGGGCCTATCCCACGGAGGAGGAACGGAAGCGGCCCGGGCCCGAGCAGTACGAGGATCAGCTCCGCTTCACGGAGACGCAGCTGACCGGCTTCCTCGACCGTCTGCTCGCGGTCCCCGCGGCCGAGCGTCCGATCGTCATCGTGGCCGCGGATGAGGGTCCGTATCCGAAGCGCCTCGAGGACGAGATGGGTGCCTTCGACTGGCGTGGCGCGACGGACGAGGAGCTGCTCATCAAGTTCGGGACGCTCCTCGCGATCCACCTCCCGACCCCCGGCGAGCCCGTCGTGGGGGAGCGGATGACGCCGGTGAACATCTTCCGTCTCGTCTTCGACCGCGCCTTCGGGACCGAGCTCGGCCTCCTTCCCGACCGGACCTTCCGCTCGCGCGACGGATCCCACCCCTACGACCAGGACGAGATCACCGAGCGGCTCGACGCGATCGACGCGACCCGGCCCTTCCCCTCACCCGCGGGCTAGGGCTCCCGGGGCGGAGACACGTTCGCCAGCCCCTCGACGACCTCCGCGCCCTCGATCCGGAGCAGGAGCGCCGGCGGGAGACGGACCTTCCAGCTGCGCGATCCCCCGCCGATGATGACGCGCTCGCGGCCCATGACCGCGGCGTCGATCCAGAGCGGCAGGCCGGCCGGCAGGCCGAGGACGGTGACCCCGCCGAGCTCCATCCCGGTGAGCGCGCGCGTCAGCTCGGGCGGGGCGAAGGAGGCCTTCCGCGTCCCCAGGCGGTCGCGTACGGCCCGGTTCACATCGAGGCGCGTCGTGGCAAGGACGAGGCACGCGGCCAACGGCGGCGGGTCCGCCCGTCCCGCCACGAGGAGCGTGTTCGCGGCATCCTCCGGCGCCACCCCGTAGGCGGCGCAGAAGGCGGCGGTATCCGCGAGCTCCGGGTCGCAGGGGAGGATCTCCCAGCCCTCGCCGAGGGGCGCCAGGAGCGCGGCGAGACGGTCGCGGACGGGATCGCTCATCCGGCCAGGGAGACGGGGTCGGCGATCCGCGGCAGGTAGCGCGGGTCGACGCCGTAGACGGAATGGAGCCGATCGGCCCCGAGGGCATCGGCCGGGGTCCCATCCGCGATCACCCGTCCGTGGTCGAGGAGGACGACCCGCGGGAAGAGCTCGGCCACGAGCGCGAGATCGTGGAGGACGGCGATCACCGTGAGCCCGTCCTGCTCCGAGAGGTCGGCGAGCAGCCGGAGGACGCCGACCTGGTGGCGGAGGTCGAGGTGGACGGTCGGCTCGTCCAGCAGGAGGAGCCGGCCCTCCTGGGCGAGCGCCGTGGCGATGAGGACGAGCTGGCGCTCACCGAGCGAGAGGGTCCGCACATCGCGCCCCCGCAGGTGCCCGATCCCCGCCCGCTCGATCGCCCGCTCGATCGCAGCGTGGTCCGCGGGACGCAGCCCGGAGAGACGGTGCTCGTGGGGGATCCGGCCGATCGCGACGAGCTCCTCCACGCGCATCGCGAAGGGGATCGTCACCTCGGCGGGCACGACGGCCATGAGGCGCGCCAGCCGCTCGCGAGGGATCCGCGGAAGGGGGGAGCCATCGACCTCGACCGACCCCGCGGTCGGGGTCGCGAGGCCGGTCAGGCAACGCAGGACGGAGGTCTTCCCGGCACCGTTCGGACCGACGAGGGCGACCCGCTCCCCCGCGCCGATCGCGATGGAGACGCCGTCCAGGACGCGTCGCGTCCCGTGCTCGAGGACGAGGCCGTCGGTCCGGACCGCGACGCCGCTCACAGCGCGTACCCGCCGCGTGCGCGCCGGAGGAGGAGGATGAAGAGCGGGGCGCCGGCGAGCGCGGTCATCACGCCCACCGGGAGCTCGCCGGGGATGCGCGCCACGAGGTCCGCCGCGATGAGGAAGGCGGCTCCATAGATCGCGGAGAGCGGCAGGACGAGCCGGGCATTCGGGCCCACGAGGAGCCGGACGATGTGGGGCACCACCAGGCCCACGAACCCGATCAGCCCGGCGAGCGCGACCGCACCGGCCGTGACGAGCGTCGCGAGCGCCAGGAGGATCGCCCGCTCGCGCCGGACATCCATCCCCAGGTGGTGCGCCGCCTCATCGCCGAGGAGGAGCCCGTTGAGGGCGCGCCCGCGGAGGAGGATGAGGAGCGAGCCGATGAGGATGACCGGACCGCCGATGAGGAGCTGCGCCCACGAGGCATCCGCGAGGCTCCCGAGGAGGTAGAAGAAGATCTGGCGCAGGTTGTTGCCGGCGAGGACCATCGCGATCGCGAGGCCGGCGGCGAGGAGCGAGCCGACCGCGTAGCCGGTGAGCAGGATCGTGGTCATCGCGCCGGGGCCGGCACCCCCGGCCACGCGGTAGACGACCGCGACGGCGAGGAGCGCTCCCGCGAAGGCGAGGATGTTCGCGAGGCCGAAGCCGACGATCGCGACCTGGACGGGGATGAGGATCCCGATCGCAGCCCCGAGCGCGGCCCCGCTCGCCGTACCGAGCACGTAGGGGTCGGCGAGCGGGTTGCGCAGGATCCCCTGGAAGGTGGCACCGGCGACCGCGAGCCCGGTCCCCACGACGAGCGCCGTGAGGACGCGCGGCAGGCGCAGCTCCATGACGATCGCCTCGGTGGAGGCGGGCCACGTCGCAAGCACCTCGAGCCCGAGGACCCGATGGGCGATGATCGCGACCGAATCCGCGAGCGGAAGCGGGACGTTGCCGAAGACGATCCCCACCGCGACCGCGACGAGCAGGAGGACGAGGCCGCCCGCTCCCAGGAGGAGCGGGCGGTTCCGGTGCTGGGCGCGGCGAGCCACCTTCGCTGCGCCCGCCGCGCCGATCGCGGTCGTGCTCACCCGGCCCGCACGGTGCCCGCCGTGGCACACAGCACCGGGTCGGGCCGGAAGCCGGAGATGGCAAGGTCGGGGTGGATCGCGCGGGCGAGCTGCGCGAAGCCCTCCGCGATCCGCGGCCCGGGCCGGGTGATCGTCGTGTCATCCACCGGGCGGACCGCACCGTTCACGACGGCGCTCAGGCCACCCCAGCCGGGACGCGCGGCGACGTCGGCGGGGCAGACACCCCAGACGGCGTCGGCCACGATGATCACCTCGGGGTCGGCCGCGAGGATCCGCTCCTCGGAGATCGAGTAGACCGCGGGGTCCTCGGTCACGATCGGGTCGCCACCCGCGAGGTCGATGAGGTCGGCGAGGAACGATCCCGGAGCGGGAGCGTAGATCTCGGGCTCCGAGCCGATCTGGTAGAAGGTCCGCGGGCGGGTGGTGACCATGGTCAGGGCATCCGCGACCCGGTCCAGGTCCGCCGCGATCCGGTCGGTGAGGAGGTAGGCCTCCTGCGAGGCTCCGATCGCCACGCCGAGGCGGCGGAGCGCCCCGAGGACCTCTTCGTGGGTCTCGGCGTAGAAGACGGCGACGTTGAAGCCGAGCTCGCGCAGCCGGGCGATGTCGTCCGCCGGCGTGAAGCCGTTCCCTGCGGCGAGGATGAGGTCCGGCTGCTGGGCGACGACCTGCTCCATGAGGACGCCGGAGAAGGTCGCCACATCCGGCAGCTCGACGGCGGCGGCGGGGAAGTCGTCGTAGTCCGTCCCGCCCACGAGCCGGTCCCCGGCGCCGAGCGCGAAGACCGATTCGGTGATCGCGGGCGAGAGGCTGATGAGGCGCTCCGGGAAGGCGGGGATGACGACCGTCGTCCCCTCGTCGTCGATGAACGTGACCGGGTAGACCGGCGCCGCGACCGCGCCGGGGACCGGGGACTCGATGACCTCGCTCTCCTGGGCGACGGCGGCCGGGGCGATCGCGGCGACCGCGAGGAGCCCCACGAGGAGGCTCCGGCGGAGATGATGCGACCCCGGCACGCTCTGGGCGGACGGGGTCGGACGGAGACGGATGCGGGTCATGGTGCACTCCCTTTCGCTCGAAGGTTGCGGCACGACCCGGGCCCGGCGACCGGACTTCCCATCCCGGAGGATGGGTCACCGTAGCGGCACTGTGCCGGATTCACACCGGCTTCGCGGGATCCCGAGTCCTGTCTGTGGTTGTCCACACGAGTCTACCACCCGGGAAGTCCCCGGAGAGTCGCTCCGGCCACCATCGGCAGACCGCCATCGACCCCGCCGCCCTCCCGCCGGAGGAGCGCACCCGGATGCCCGGAGCGAGACGATCCATCACCCCGCGCACCTTCCCCATCCCTCGGCGCGCCGTCCCGGCGGCCCTCCTCGCCGTGCTGTCGTTCGTGGCATCGGCACCCGGCGCTGCGCGTCCGCCCGGGCCGCTGGAGGCGGTCCCCCCATGCGCCGGTCGCATCGAGCAGCCCCGGCCGGTCGACCCCGCGGCCCTTCCCTGGTCCGAGCGGCTGGACCGGAACGGCGTCCTCCTCGGCTACTCCTTCCGGCTCGGGAGCCGGACGGTCCGGGTCGGTCCGGATGCCTTCACCGCCTCCCTCCCCCGGGGGCGCTCCCTCGTGGGCGTGCGCCGCCCGGATGGGACCACGCTCCATCTGCTGGATCGGGTCCGGCGCTGCCGGGTCGGCGGCGTCTCCGTCCCCCACCTCGTCCACGGCGTCCGAGCCGCGGGGGGCGGGACCCGGATCGAGTACCTCGCGGTCGAAGCGGGGACGCGTGCCGAGCTCGGCATCTGGTCGGTCGATCCGGCCGGTCCGGGCGTGCTCTCCCGGATCGCGCCTCCCCCCGCAGGCTTCCCCGGCGGCGGTGAGCCCCGCAGCGCCCAGCTCCCGGGGGGCGGGAGCGACCCGGGCTGGTGCGCAGGGAGCGGCTGCCTGGATGGCTGGGGGCCGGAGCCGATCGATGGCGGGGGGATCGCGGACCCCGGCGCAGCGCCGGACGCGGGCCCGGAGCCCGGGGAGCCGGGGAGCCCGGTGGTCGCGCTCCGTCCCGTCCCGGAGTGGAACGGGCTCCGGCCGCCCGCCGGCGTGCCGCTCGGCTACCGCCCGCCGGCTGCGGATGGGGCACCGGCCTGGCTCCGGACCGCGATCGACGCGGCGGTCGAGGACGCCGCGCGGAGCCGTCGCTCGCGCGCGCCGGTCTTCCGGCGCGACCCGGAGGCGAACGGGGTCTTCCGCTACACGACGATCTTCCCGGCGGGCCCCTGCGCGGACGGGATCGCCTGCGCCACCTGGTCCTGGCCGGATACCTGGCAGATCCGGATCCGCGCCCACGGCTTCCCCTTCCGCTGGGGGACCCTCCGCTGGTGCCAGGTGGACCCCTCGGACGGCTGCTTCGATGTCGAGCGCGTCATCCTCCACGAGCTCGGGCACATCATCGGGCTCGGCCACCCGGAGAGCGAGGGCTGGAGCCTGCCGGTCCGGGAGACGGTGATGCAGCACATCACGCCCGCGCGCCCGGCGCCGGGGAGCGCGATGCACGCATTCGGGCCGTGCGATGTCGCCACCCTCCAGGAGCGCTTCGACCTGCCGACCGCAGCCGGCCTCGTCTCGACCTGCAACGATCCGGAGACCGAGCTCGCCCTGACGGTGGATGAGGTCCCGGACGCGCGGACCGGGACGCTCACCTTCCGGGCCTCGCTCCGGATCGTGGAGGACGCTCGCTGGGGCCGCCTGGCCGGGAACCGGCTCGCCGGCCGGCAGGTGGAGCTGCAGCGGCGCCCCCTGGACGACCCCGCTGCCCGCTGGTCCGTCTTCTGGATGCGCGAGGAGCCGACGGCCGGGCGCTACAGCCTTGCGCTCGTCCCGGACCGCACGGCCGAGTACCGGGCCGTTCTCCGTCGCGACCCGGAGGACGGGATCCGGCCGGTGACCTCGGATCGGGTCGTCGTCCGCGGTCCGGACGGCTGCGTAGCGGCCCCCTGTCCGCTCGGCGGAGAGGACGGCCGATGAGCGGACCGCTCGGCGGGCGAGCAGCCCTCGCCCTGCTGGTCATCCTCGTGCCGGCCCTCGCGGCCGGTGGGAGCGCCGTGGACGCCACCGGAGACGGGCCACCACCGGCGGCCACGCCCGAGATCCGCCTCCACGGACCCACCGGGAGCCTCCCCGGCGTCTCCGGGCCACCACCGGAGATCCTCGCCACCGGGGGGCGCGCGCCCCGGCTCGCGCTCGCCGCGACGGGGCCCGGGGTCTCCCTGGCAGGCTGGCTCGTGATCGCCCTTCCGGAGGCGGGGAACCCCCTCCCCGGCCGGCTCCTCGCGGCGGGAGCGGACCCGAGCACGGAGCGGGAGACGGTCGTCCTTGCGGACCCGCCGCCCGGGGGATGGCGGATCGTCGCGCTCCTGCGCACGGAGGGAGCGGTCCCCTGGGCGGGAGCCCTCCGCTGGCGGGTGAGCATCCCGGCGGCGCGGCTGACCTGGCCCCCCTCGGCCCCGGGGGTCGTCCTCTTCGGCGGCGGCCGGACGGTGATCGCCCGGAACGGCCCCGGCTGCTACCTCGGGACCTGCGCGGGTCTGCCGGGCGCGCCGGGGATGCCGCTCCCGGAGCTCCGGATGCGCAGCCCCGAGGAGCCGCTCATCCTCACCGCCTCGGACGGCGGTGCCTTCGCGGCGGTGCGGGTCGTCGCGGAGCCGATCGGCCCGCCGGAGGGCCGCCGGGCGGTCCGGCTCGTGGAGCATCCGGATCTGCCGCCGGGCACGACCCGGCTGGCGCTCCCGGGGCCGCCCGGAGCGGGGACCTGGCGCATCCGGATCGCGCTCCGCTGGGATCGCGGCCGCGGGGATCTCGAGGCGAGCCTGCGCGTGCGCGGCGCGGCCGCCGGTCCGTCAGCCGGCGCCGACGCCCGCGGGCTCGAAGAGACCGGAGAGGCGGGCGTTCTCCGGCAGGATGCGGCCGAGCAGATCCTGGAGCGCGAGGATGTGCGCACAACCGTGGAGGCTGTGGAAGGAATGGCAGCTGCAGCTCCAGCCGTCCGCTCCGAGGACGACCTCGTAGCTGTCGTTGTCGCCCTGGAACCCCGCCTCCAGCCGCCGCAGGCTGATCCGCTCGGGCTCGCGGGCATAGCGATGGGCCTTCTCGATCTTCCCGATCACGCTCGAGTGCATCGCGGGGACCTCCTTGCCCGGGTCCGGCCCGCGAGGGGTCGTGACCCACTCACCCGGAGCGACCGGCCCACCCCATCGGCTGCGGGGGCCGGGCTCCGACGACACCGCGAGCGTACACCCGCGCGGGGGGCATGGGAGCCGTGCCGTCGCGCCCCGTCAGGAGGGTCCGTTCGCCCCCGGCGCAGCATCCGACCGGCTCGCCGCGGCGAGCGCGGCCTTGAGGCCGGCGATCGTCTCCACCGGCGTGGGGTCCGCCCGGTAGAGATAGGCGAGATAGACGCTCACGAGGTCCCCGAGGACGATCGCCGAGAGGGCCTGGGCGAAGCGTGTGGCGCCCTCGACGCGGACCTCCTCGTGGAGGATCCCCGCATCCGCGACGAGCGCCGCGGAGAGGCGCGAGCGGAGCGCGTTCCGCGGGTGGTCGAGCGCGGAGGTGAGGAAGACGACGAGCTGGTGGTCGCGGATCGTGCCCGGGTGCGGGTGCCCCACGACCGTGTTGTGGTTCGCCTCCGGGAGCTCCTCCCAGACGGCCATCGTCTTCCCATTCTCGTTGAGCTGCGTCTTCCAGCGCCGGGCGACCGCCGCGAGCGATCCGCTCGCCTCCACCACCGGCAGGCGGTCGAGCATCGCCCAGGCGAGGCGCTTGGCGAGGTTCCGCTCCGTGGGCACGTCCGGGCCCCATGCGGCGAGGGCAGCCTCCGCGGCCTGCGCCCCGGCCTCGATCTCCTCGTCCGGGAGGGCGAGGTAGCCACCCCGCTCCAGGAGCCCGGCGAGAAGCGTGACGGCGTAGCCGACCGCGGCACGTGGCTGGCCGCCCCCGGGGAAGCGGAGGGATGGGAGCCCGGCCCGCTCGGCGACGGCGCCCAGCGGACCGCCGGTGGTGATCACGGCGACCGGGCAGCGACGCGTGAACGCCTGCTCGACGGCGGAGAGGGTCTCCTCCGTGGCGCCGCTGTAGGAGCTGGCGACGACGAGGCTCCCGGCCCCTGTCCACCCCGGCAGGTCATAGCCGCGCACGACCTCGACGGGGACACGGAGGCGGTCGGACCAGATCGAGCGCACGAGATCGCCGCCGATCGCGGATCCGCCCATGCCGAGGACGGCGACCGCCGTCGCGCTCGTGTGGCTCGCGGGGAGGGAGAGCGTGCGGGAGATGCGCCACGCGTCACGGATCTGCTCCGGGATCCGGGCCACCTCCCCGGCCATCCCGGCCGGGTCGGCACGGCGGGACGCGGCCGCGTCGTCCAGGATCCCCCCGCTCATGATCGGCTCGCCGGTCATCGCCCGTTCACCATCCGGCCACCCTCGGCGAGGAAGGCGTCGCGCTGCTCCGCGCTCGCGGCCTCCGCATAGACCCGGACAAGCGGCTCGGTGCCGCTGAACCGGACAAGGAGCCAGGAGCCGTCCTCGGTCCAGAACTTGTAGCCGTCCCGCGTGTCGAGCGCGTCGGTCCGGACGACCGGGACCCCGGCGATCGCGGCCGGCGCGTGCGCCCCGAGCTCGCGCAGGAGGCGCTCCTTCAGGGCCGGGTAGCCGGCGCGATCCGCGTGGACGTCCGTGCGCAGGTAGAAGGAGGGACCGGCGATCTCGTGGAGGTGCCGCACGGCGGCGGAGACCGGCGCGCGGCCCGCCTCGCGCTCGCGGACGAAGAGGTCGAGGAGGAGGAGGTCGGCGTAGATCCCGTCGCGCTCCGGGAGGTGCATCCCGAAGCCGTATCCACCCGATTCCTCGCCGCCCATCATCGCGCCCGTCTCGATCATCTTCGGGCCGACGTACTTGAAGCCGACCGCCGTCTCGTGGACATCCACGCCGTAGCGCGCGCCGAGCCGGCCGACCATCGCGGTCTCGTTGATCGTGGAGACGACCGGGGCACGCAGCCCGCGGTGCTCGAGGAGGTAGTACATGAGAAGCCCCATCACCTGGAGCTGGTGGATGAAGGTCCCGGTCTCGTCCGCGGCCCCGGCCCGGTCCGCGTCCCCGTCCAGGAGGAGGCCGAGGTCGTAGCCGCCCGCCGCGATCCGCGCGAGCGCCTCGTCCACGTTCGGACGGATCGGCTCCGGGTTCACGCCGCCGAACCACGGGTTCCGCTCCGCGTGGATCTCGTCCACGCGGATCCGGCCGCCGGCGAGGAGGCGCGGGATCCAGCCCGCACCGGACCCGTAGAGGGGATCCACGAGGATGCGCAGGTCCGCCGCGCGCAGCCGGTCCAGGTCCAGGCTCCGGGCCACGTAGCGGGCATAGCCGGGGAAGGGATCCGGGCGGCTGACGAGGCCGGCTGCCTCACCGTCCGCAAGGGGCCGGACCGGCGGCTCGTCCGCCGCATGGGCGCGGATCGAACGCTCGATCACCGAGAGGATCGCGGCGTCCGCCGCCGAGCCGGTGGGCGACTTCACCTTGAAGCCGTTGTCCGTCCAGGGGTTGTGGGAGGCGGTGATCATGACGCCACAGGCGAGCCCCTCCTCGACGACGAGGTAGGAGGTCATCTGGGTGGGGATCGCCTCCCGCGCGAGCGCGACCGGGATGTCGTGGGCGAGGAGGACCTCCGCCGCGGCCTGGGCGAAGTGCTCGCTCGCGAAGCGCCGGTCATAGCCGACGACGACGCCCTTGCCCGCGGTCCCGCTCTCGATCAGCCAGTCCGCCACGCCCTGCGCGCAGCGCCGGACGTTCTCGAACGTGTAGTCCTCGCCGATCCGGGCGCGCCACCCGTCCGTGCCGAAGACGATCGGCGGGGTCGGGGTCGCGGTCGGCTCCGTCACTCGCTCGTGCTCCTCGTGGCGCCGGGCCGATGGGGAGGGTCCGGCGGAGCGCTCATCGTAGCGCCTCGACCGGACGGGGAGCGGCAGGGTCCCCCGTGCGCCCGGCCGGTATCCTTGACCGGACGTGAGCGACGCCGACCGGTCCCCCCTCTCCGGCCCCCCGGCTTCCGCGCGCCCGATCTTCATCGTCGGTGCGCCGCGCTCCGGGACGACCCTCCTCCGGCTGATCCTCGATTCCCACCCCGCGATCTCGTGCGGCGAGGAGACCCACTTCCTCCGGGAGCTGGAGCCGATCGTGGGCCGCCACTGGCGGATGGTGGAGCCCTACGGCTTCCCGCGCGCCTACTGGATCGGACGGATCCGCGACCTCTACACCGGCTTCCAGGCGGATGTCCTGGCCGGGCGCGGGAAGCGGCGCTGGGCGGAGAAGGACCCCACCTACACGCTCCTCCTCCCCTTCATCGGGGAGCTCTTCCCGGACGCCCTCTACGTCCATCTCCTGCGCGACGGACGGGATGTCGTCGCCTCCGCCCGCGACCGCTGGGGCTGGCGCTCGGGAGCCCGGATGGCGAACGGGGAGTGGCGCCGCTACGTGGAGGCGGCCCGCAGCCTCGCCGGCGGCCTCACCGCGGATCGCTACCACGAGGTCCGCTACGAGGCGCTCGTCGCCGATCCCGAGGGGACGCTCCGGCCGCTCTTCGCCTTCCTCGGCGAGCCGTGGGACCCGGTCGTCCTCCGCTTCGACGAGCAGGAGCACGCGGCCACCGAGCGCTACCGGCGCTTCACCGCCCAGCGCCGCGCCGAGGGTGGGGAGAGCGGGGCGATCTACCGCTCCCGCGTGGGGAGCGGCGGGCAGCGGCTCGACCCGCTCCTCCGGCTCCTCCTGGCGCGCAGCTCCGGCGACCTCCTCCGCTCGCTGCGCGCCCCGGGCGCGCGGTGAGCCGCCCGCTCCGGGTCGGCGTCCTCCACCTCGGCAAGGCGGAGAGCGGGGTCCGGCGCTACGGGCGGATCATCGCGGAGGGGGCAGCGGAGGCCGATGGGATCGAGGTCGTGGAGGCCGATGCCGGGCCGCGGGACGCCGGCCGGCGCGGGATCTCGGCGGCGGCACGGACGCTCGCCGGGACGGATGTCGTCCAGGTCCAGTGGAAGCTCGCCGACTGGGGTGGCGTCCGGTGGGCCCTCCCCCACCTCGAGCTCTTCCTCGCGGGTTGCCGCCGGCCGCTCGTGGTCACCCTCCACGACGTGTACGAGCGCGAGGGCTTCCGGGACCGCTTCCTCCACCCGGCCGCGATGGCGACCCGGCGCCTCCTCGGGCGCGCCGCACGCGTCATCGTCCACGGAGAGGAGGAGGTCCGGCGGCTGCGCACCCTGACCGGTCGCGGAACGGTGACGGTCATCCCGCACTTCGTGGAGCGGCTGGACGGGCTGCCCGAGCGGGACGCGGCGAAGGCGGCGCTCGGCCTCGCGGGGCGGCGGGTCATCACCCTCCAGGGCTTCATGACGCGCCGGAAGGGTCACGGGATCGTCCTCGCCGCGCTCCCCCTCCTCCCGGACGATGTGGTGGCGATCTTCGCGGGCTCCCCGATCGAGGGGCGCGAGGCCCGCAGCGACGAGCTCGCCACGGAGGCGCGCCGGCTCGGGGTCGCCGATCGGGTCCGCTTCACCGGCTGGGTCCCGGACGCGGAGCTGCGCACCATCCTCGCCGCGAGCGACGTGGCGCTCGCCCCCTTCCGCGAGATGTCCGCCTCCGGGTCCGTCTCCACGTGGATCGCCACGGGACGGCCGATCGTCACCTCCGGGCTCCCCCAGTTCCGGGAGTACGACGCGCTGGCGCCGGGGGCGATGCGCGTCGTCGACCCGCTCGACGCCGAGGGCCTGGCGGCGCGGATCGCGGAGATCCTCGCCGACCCGCCGCCATCGCCCGATCCGGCGGTCGCGCGGCTCGCCGACGCGCTCGCCATCCCGCGCATCGTCGCGCGCTACCGCGCGGTCTGGACGGAGGCCGCGGGCCGCTAGAGCCGGTCGCGGTCCCCGCGGGCAGCGAGCGCGTCCACGATCCGCTTCACGTCCTGGGCAGCCTCCCGGCCGACGACGAGGAGGGCGTCCGGCGTATCCACGACGATCGCCCCTTCGAGCCCGACGACGGCGACGAGCCGCCCGCCCGCGGCATGGACGAGGAGATCGCGGCCGCCGACGGTGAGGACCTCCGCCCCGTCCTCCGCGCGGCTGACGACCGTCCCGTCGCCCTCCGCCACCCCGGCCTCGAGAAGCGCCGCCCACGACCCGAGGTCGCTCCAGCCCACCTCCACCGGGACGACCGCGACCCGGCCCTCGAGCGAGGCAGGCTCGAGGAGCGCGTAGTCGATCGAGGTCGCCCGGAGCCCCGGGTAGAGCGCGGCGAGCGCCTCCGGGGAAGGGGCGGCGAGGAGGGGCTCGAGGATCTCCGGCGCGTGGCGCCGGAGGCCCGCGATGAGCGCATCGCGGCGCCACACGAAGATCCCGGCGTTCCACGAGGCGCGGCCCCCGGCAAGGAGCTCGCGGGCGCGCTCCACCGTGGGCTTCTCCACGAAGCGCTCGACGCGCCAGGCGGGCATCCCCCGGACCGCGACGGCGTCTCCGGTGGCGAGGACATACCCGTAGCCGGTCTCCGGCCCCGAGGGGGTGATGCCGAGCGTGACGAGGTCACCGTTCGCGGCGCGCTCCGCGGCGGCGGCGAGGGCGGCCCGGAAGCCGGCCTCGTCCGCGATCCGGTGATCGGCGGGGAGGACGACCATCACCTCGTCGTCCGGGCGGTCGATCGCGGCGGCGGCGTAGGCGACGGCCGCGGCGGTGTTCCGGCCCATCGGCTCGGCAAGGAGGTTGGCGGCGGGGACGGCGGGGAGCTGCTCGCGCACGAGAGGGAGGTAGCGTCCGTCCGTGACGATATGGACGTCCTCGGGGCCGATGAGCGGCGCGAGACGGGCGACCGTCGCCTGGAGGAGGGTCGTCTCCCCGAGGAGCGGCAGGAAGGGCTTGGGGCGGGCGGCACGGCTGAGCGGCCAGAGGCGCGTCCCGCCTCCGCCCGCCATGATGACGGCGTACATCGCCCGATCGTAGCGCTCGCGGCGGCCCCGCGGGGCGGACCGGCGCCGGGGACTCGGCTCCGCCCCGGACCGGTAGAATGCGCAGGCTGATGCGGGCGCGGCGCGAGGTGCGCGGCGGCCGGATGACGACCGCCGACGGGGATGGGGATGACGAGCCGGGACGACGAGACGAGCACCGCGGGCCCGGACGGGGCCGCCCCGGTCCCCGCGATCGAGGCGATCGAGGGCGCCGATCCGGCCGTGACGGCCGCGGACCTCGGCCTCGCGACCCCTGCCGAGTCGGGCGAGGAGCCGCTCCCCGGGAGCGGCGGGCCGCCGGCGCACATCGATGCCACCCCGACGCCGATCGTCCTGCGCAACCTCCACCGCTGGGCCCGGCTCTCCTATCGCGCGGAGAAGCGCTACTACCGGCGCCTCGAGCGCCCCGTCCGCCCCACCCCCGAGCGCCTCCTCGCGTCGGCCTTCCCGTCCCTGAAGCGGGCGGTCTTCATCATCGGCGCGGCGCGCTCCGGGACCACCTTCCTCGGCGACTGCTTCGGGCACGTCCCGGAGATCAGCTATCACCACGAGCCCCCCGCCACCAAGGCTGCCGGACGCTACGTCTACGAGGGGCTGTGGAGCGAGCGCCGGTCGCGCTTCTTCTTCCGCTCCGTCTACGCCTGGCTCCTCCGCCTCGAGCTGGACGGCCACCTCCGCTTCTGCGAGAAGACGCCCACGAACGCGCTCCTCGTCCCCTTCCTCGCGCGCGCCTTCCCGGACGCCCAGTTCGTGCACATCATCCGGGACGGCCGGGATGCCGCGGCCTCGCACTACAAGCAGCCCTGGCTGCGCCTGGACCAGGCGACCTCCGGGAAGCGCGAGCCCGGTGGCTACCTCCACGGCCCGTGGGCTCCGTGGTGGGTGGAGAAGGAGCGGGTCCGGGAGTTCGAGACGACGAGCGACGCGCACCGGATGATCTGGTCCTGGCGGCGCTACACGGAGGCGGCGATCCGCGACGGCCGCCCGCTCGGCCCGTCCCGCTACCACGAGCTGCGCTACGAATCGCTCGTCACGGACCCGCGCACGGAGGGGACGCGGATCCTCGACTTCCTGGGCATCACGGACCCCGCCTCGCGGGAGGTCTTCCTCACCGCGTGCGACCGCGCCTCGGAGGGATCGATGGGCTCCTGGAAGCGGACCTTCAGCCCCGCCGAGCAGCGCCAGGTCGTGGCCGATTCGGCGGAGCTCCTCCGGTCGCTCGGCTACGGCGACTGAGCGGGTGACCGAGCGCTCGGGGGGCGATGGCCGGCCCACCCTCGGGATCCTCCAGGTCGGCCGCCCGGAGAGCGGCGTCCGGCGCTACGCGCGGATCGTCGCGGACGAGCTCGCCGCCCGCCCGGAGCTGCGGATCATCGAGGCGGATGCCGGGCTCCTCGAGGGCCGGGCGGGCGGGCTCGGGCGCCACGGGGCGGCCTTCCGGGACGCGGGGGCCGAGGTCGTCCTCATGCAGTGGAACCGGCGTGGCTGGGGACGCGGCCCGCGCTCCGTCGCCCGCTTCCTCGACTTCCGACGCGCCTGGCGCGGCCCGCTGATCGCGACCCTTCATGACGTCTTCGACCGCCCGCGGATCCGCGATCGCTGGCTGATGCCGGAGGTCTGGAGCCTGCGCATGCTCGGCCGGAGCGCGGACCGGCTGATCGTCCACTCCGAGGTGGAGGTGGAGCGGCTGCGCGGGATCGTCCCCGCGGAGAAGCTGCGCGTCATCCCCCACTTCGTGGAGGAGCGCCGGCTCGCCCTCGGCCCGGCGGAGGCGCGCGAGCGGCTCGGTGTGGCGGACCGGCGGGTCGTCACGATCCTCGGCTTCATCTACGGCCGGAAGGGGCACAAGCCGACCGTGGAGGCGATCCCGCAGCTCCCGGAGGATGTCCTCGTCGTCTACGCGGGCGGTCCCGTGGCAGGCCGGGACAAGGTGCTCGGGGTCGTGAAGCAGCGCCGCAGGGAGCTCGGGATCGAGGATCGGCTGCGCGTCACCGGCTATCTCTCCGAGGAGGACCTGGAGGCCTGGATCTCGGCGAGCCATCTCGCCCTTCTCCCCTTCCGGGACCTCTCCGCCTCCGGGTCGCTCTCCACCTGGATCGCGGCCGGGAAGCCGATCCTCGTCAGCGACCTGCCCGGCTTCCGCGAGTACGACGCACGCGTGCCGGGTGCGCTCCGCTTCCTCGGGGAGCCGGAGCCGGACCGGATCGCCGCGGCGGTCCGCGAGGCGCTCGCGGGCGACCTGCCGGAGGTGGACCCGGCGGTCGTGCGGCTACGCGAGGAGCTGACCGTGGCGAAGACGGCCGACCGCTATCTCGCGGTGGCAGAGGAGCTGCGCGGCCGGCGCTCCTGAGCAGAGCCGGCCGGGGGCTCCGGGTCCCGGATGGGACGGCCTCGGCCGCCCGGGATCAGACCGGGCGGGGCGGCGGCGCCGGGAGACCGGCGTCGCGGGCGAGAGCCTCGGCCTTCGTCGTGCGCTCCCAGGGGAGATCGAGGTCCGCGCGACCGAAGTGCCCGTAGGCCGCCGTCTGGCGGTAGATCGGGTTGCGCAGCTCGAGGGTGTCGATGATCCGCGAGGGGCGGAGGTCGAAGTGGGCGCCGATCAGCTCCACGATCCGCTCGTCCGGGATCCGGCCCGTGCCGAAGCTCTCCACGGAGAGGCTGAGCGGGTGCGCGATCCCGATCCCGTAGGCGACCTCGACCTCGAAGCGGTCCGCGATCCCCGCCGCGACGATGTTCTTGGCGACCCAGCGCGCCGCGTAGGCGGCGGACCGGTCGACCTTCGTCGGGTCCTTGCCGGAGAAGGCGCCGCCGCCGTGACGGGCCATCCCGCCGTAGGTGTCCACGATGATCTTGCGGCCGGTGAGGCCGGCATCGCCCTTGGGCCCGCCGGTCACGAAGCGGCCGGTGGGGTTGACGTAGATGACCGGCTCCTGCGTCCGGAGGGCGGGGTCGATCGTGGGCATGATCACCGCATCGATCACCTCGCGGCGGAGCCGCTCCGGGTCCACGTCCGGGTCGTGCTGGGTGGAGAGGACGACGGTGGGGACCGCGACGGGGCGCCCTTCCGCGTACTCCACGGTGACCTGGGTCTTGCCGTCCGGGCGCAGGTAGGCGAGCTGGCCGCTCTTGCGGGCCTCGGCGAGCCGGCGTGCCATCCGGTGCGCGAGCGCGATCGGGAGGGGCATGAGCTCCGGGGTCTCGCGGCAGGCGAACCCGAACATCATCCCCTGGTCGCCCGCGCCGAGCTCGTCCCGGGACCGGGGATCGTCCCGGACCTCCGCGGCCGCGTCCACGCCCTGGGCGATATCGCGCGACTGCTCCTTGATCGAGACGAGCGTGCCGCAGGTCTCGTAGTCGAAGCCGTACTCCGCCTTGGTGTAGCCGATCCCCTTGACCGTCTCGCGGACGACCGTCTGGATATCCACGTAGGCGGAGGTGGTGATCTCCCCGATGACGACGACGAGGCCGGTGGTGGTGGCGGTCTCGCAGGCGACCCGCGCGTCCGGATCCTTCGCGATGATCGCGTCGAGGATCGCGTCCGAGATCTGGTCGCACATCTTGTCCGGGTGACCTTCGGTCACGGACTCGGACGTGAAGAGATAGCGCTTGGCATCGAGGATGCTGGTCATGGGCTCCTTCCCTGCTCGGCTGAATCGTAGCACGGGCGGGGGCGCCCGCCCTGCCCGTGCGGGCCCACCCCCGGGGATCCTGCGCTACCGTTCCCCCGGGAGGACTGCGATGACTCGGATCCCGGAAGCGATCGACCCGGCGGGCGCGGCGCCCATGCTCGCTGCGTGGGGCTTCCTCGCGCACTCCGACCTGCCGGATATCGCCGGGCCGAGCTGGCTGCTCGTCGCGATCCGCCCCCACCCGACGCTCGCCCACTACGACCCGGAGAGCGTGGAGTACTGGGTCGCGGAAGCGGGCCGGGGGACGAGCCAGGTGCTCGACCGGACCGCGCGTCTCCCGCTCGACCGGGAGACGACGTGGGGGATGATCCGCGTCGTGGACCGGGTCCGGGCCACGAACGAGTGGTACTCCTTCGGCGGACGGGTCCAGGCGGAGCGGATCGATGAGGCCCTGATCGCGGTCTTCTCCTCGCCCGCCCCCCTGCTGCGGCGGGGCGGCCACTCCCAGGGCTGGGACGAGGGGGCGGCGGATGTGGGGGCCTTCTTCGCCCGGCTCCGCGCGGCAGCCGGAGGCGATGCCCGCTTCGAGGCGGAGGAGGCGACCGCGGACCCGCTCGCGCGCTACGCGTGCTTCGTGGCGGAGACCGCGCGACGCCACCGGCAGAGCGAGATCCTGCGCCGGCTCCACGCGGACCTTGCGCGCACCGTGGCCCACGAGGAGTTCCGGCTGCGCAGGGACCACGCGGAGGCATGGGCGGCGGGCGAGCGGCTGCTCGCCCGCCTGGATGCGGCGTCCACCGCGGCGCTCCTCGGGGACGCGAGCCCCGCCTAGCGGGCCGCCCGGGGGCAGCCCCGGAGGGAGACCGTCAGGTCCCCTCCTGCCAGGAGCGCATGTACTCCTCCTGCTCCGGCGTCATCCGGTCGATCGTGGTGCCCAGCGCGTGGAGCTTGAGCCGGGCGATCTCCCGGTCGATCTCCTCGGGCACGACGTAGACGCGCGCCTCGAGCGAGGCGTGGTGCCGGGCGACGTGCTCCGCCGCGAGCGCCTGGCCGGCGAAGGACATGTCCATCACCGCGGCCGGGTGCCCCTCGGCGGCGCCGAGGTTGACGAGCCGCCCCTCCGCGACGAGGTTGAGCTTCTTCCCGCCGAGGTCGTACTCCACGACATCCCGGCGGACCTCGCGGACGTTGTCCTCCGCGAGCGAACGGAGCGCGACGAGGTCGATCTCCGCGTCGAAGTGGCCGGAGTTCGCGAGGATCGCGCCGTCCTTCATCGCGAGGAAGTGCTCGCGGCGGAAGACGTTCTTGTTCCCCGTGGCGGTGATGAAGACCTCGCCCCAGCGGGCGGCCTCCTCACCGGTCATCACCTGGTAGCCGTCCATCAGCGCCTCGATCGCGCGGATCGGGTCCACCTCGAGCACGGCGACCTGCGAGCCCATCCCCGCGAAGCGCGACGCGATCCCGCGGCCGACCCAGCCGTAGCCGGCGACGACGACGCGCCGACCGGCGAGGAGGACGTTCGTGGCGCGGACGATCCCGTCCACGGTGGACTGGCCGGTCCCGTAGCGGTTGTCGAAGAGGTGCTTGGTCTGCGCCTCGTTGACCGCGATGACCGGGAAGCGGAGCTCGCCGTCCGCGGCCATCGCCCGGAGGCGGATGACGCCGGTCGTCGTCTCCTCGGTCCCCGCCCAGATCTCCGGGAGCTGCTCGCGCCGCTCCTTGTGGAGGAGGCCGACGAGGTCGCAGCCGTCATCCATCGTGAGCTGCGGGCGGGCGTCCGCGATCGTGTTCAGGTGCGCGTAGTAGGTCGCGTTGTCCTCGCCGCGGCGGGCGAAGGTGGCGATCCCGTAGCGCGCCACGAGCGCGGCCGCGACATCGTCCTTCGTGGAGAGCGGGTTGGAGGCGGAGAGCCAGACCTCCGCGCCGCCCGCCTTCAGCGTCCGGACGAGGTTGGCGGTCTCCGTGGTGACGTGGAGGCAGGCCGCGATCCGGATCCCCCGGAGCGGCTGCTCCTTCGCGAAGCGCTCACGGATGAGGCGCAGGACCGGCATCTCGCGCTCGGCCCACTCGATGCGGCGGACACCTTCGTCCGCGAGGCCCAGGTCGGTGACATCGTGCGGGGGAAGCGGGGCGGTCTGGCCGGGGGCGGCGTCACCGTGGGTGGGGGGCATCGGGCGGGTCACGGGTGCGGACGCGTCGGTCACACGCTCCTCCTGTCGGCGATCCGGCGGATCGGTGCCGTGATGCTATCCCAGAGCGTGCTGCGACGACGCGCGAGGCGTTCCTCGAACCGGCCGGCCTCGCGGTAGCCGAGCGCGGTGTAGACGGCGATCGCGGGCGCGTTGTCCGAGCGCACGTTGAGGACGACCTCGGGGATCGTCTCCAGGAGCTCCGCGGTCACCGCGCCGGTCGTCGCCCTGGCGAGGCCGCGCCCGCGCTCCCCTTCCGCGGTGAGCACGTTCCCCACGGCCGCCAGTCCCATCTCGCGACCGATCACGTGCGTCCCGGCGGCGGCAGCGAGCCGGCTCCCCCGGCGCACGCCGTAGTAGACGCCCTCTGCGATCGCCGCGGCGGGGAGCGCCCCGGCGAAGCCGAGCCCGTAGAGCCGGTTCAGCTCGCCGACGTCGGCGATGGAGAGGCGGACGGCGCCCGGCGGTCCGGGCCGGAAGCTCCGGCGGTCCACGACCATCCGGATCATCTCCGGCCCCGGGTCGATCCGGTAGCGCTCCGCGATCGCGGGGAGGAGGTCGGCGCGCGCGGAGAACCAGGCGATCCGCGGCCCGATCGTGCGCTCGAGGATGGCGCGCACGCCCGCGGGGTCACCGGCGGCGAAGGTCGGCTGGGGCGACGGCCCCTGGTACTCGAGGACGACCGCGACGGGCTCGTCGTCCGCGAGGGCGATGCCCCAGCGGGTCCGGGGCAGCTCGCGCGGATCGAGGTCGCAGATCGCGTAGGCAGCGAGGAGCCGGTCCCGCGCGAGGAAACGCGCGAGGAGGTCGCGGTCCCGCGTGGTCCGGACCTCCAGCCCGGCGGCGCGGGCGAGCGGTGCCGTGCGCGAGGTCATGCCGGCGCGCCGGGCTCCGCGGCGGGCTCGCGCTCCGGCTCCCCGGCGGGCTCCGGCTCCCCGGGCGCGGGCTGCCAGGGCGCCGGCGGGGCGGGGCGGCGGGCGAGCCGCGCCGCAAGGACGGGGGCGAGCGTCCCGGGCCCGGGCTCCGTGACGCCGATCTCCGTCACGACGAGGGCGACCCGGTCCGCGGGGACGATGTCGAGGACGGGGATGTAGGCGGCCGGCCGGTCGGGCTTCCAGCCCGTGCGGTAGGTGAGGATCTCGCGCGCCGGCCGGAGCTCCCCGACGACGATCGGCGTCTCCGCCGTCGCCGGATCGATCGCCTCCGCGGGCGCGGCGACCCAGACGGGGACCGGACCGCGGCGGGCAGCGGCGGCGAGCTCCGCCACGACCCGGCTCCCCACGACGTTCGCGACCTCGCCGTCGACGGAGATCCGCTCCGCCCCGAGGAGGACGATGTCGACCGGCTGGGTATCGAGAAGAGAGCCGACCGCGGCGTCCGGGACGATGACCGGCTCGATCCCGTGATTGCCGAGCTCCCACGCCGCGAGCCGCGGGCCGGGGAGGGCGGGCCCGCCCTCGGTCAGCCAGACCTGCATCGGCCGGCCTTCCTGCGCGACGAGCGCGAGCGCGTTGAGCGCTCCGCCGACCATCCCGGCCGTGGAGGTCCCCGGCGCGCCATGGACGAGGACCCCGAGCGGGCGCTCGTCCGGGCACGGGAGGCGGGCGGCGATCGTGCGCGCGATCGTCGCGTGGTCGAGCTGCGATTCCATCGCGATCCGGTCCGCCTCCGCACGCAGGTCGCGGGCGATCCGGTCCGGGTCCGCATCCGGGCCGTAGCTCGCGTGGAGCGCGTCCATCCGGGCGAGCGCGACCTCGAGCATCCGCGACTCGGAGCGCATGCCGCGGAGGGTCCGGAGGACCCGGCCCCACTCCGCGAGGCGCGCCGGATGCGAGCGGGGGACGACCTCGCGGGCGGTGAGCGCGAGCCCGTAGGCGGCGAGCTGGCCGAGGAGCGCGCCACCGGCGACCGCGCCGACCCGCGCATAGAAGGCGACATCCGAGCCGCGACGGCAGACCTGCTCCTCGAGCCGCCCGGGGAGGGAGCGCTGGTCGAGCAGGTGGAGGGTGTCGCCGGCGAGGCGATAGGGGCTCCGGTGGGAGACCGGCGGACCGCTCGCTCCGGCGGGTGCTGCGGCGGCCTCCGGCTCGTCCGGCTCCGCGCTCAGCCGCTCCGCCGTCCCGTCCGGGTCGGCGAGGATGCCGGCCACGTTGACCGCGACCTGGGTCGTGGCCTTGGAGACGGCACCGGTGATCCCCACGACCTGGGCGGCGGTGTCGAAGGCCTGGCGGCCGAAGGAGCGGAAGAAGCGGCGGCGCGCGGGGTCATGGCCGTCCGCGCCGGGCGCTTCCGGCGGCTCCGGCTCGATGGCACCCGGCTCGGGTGCCATCCCGTCAGTACCGGACGATGCTGTTGATCGGGATCCCACCGAGCCGCTCCCTGCCGTTGAGGAAGTCGAGCTCCACGAGGAAGCTGCAGCCGACGACCTCTCCCTTGAGCTGGCGGATCAGGTCGATCGTCCCCACGACCGTGCCGCCGGTGGCGAGGAGGTCGTCCACGACGAGGACCCGCTGGCCGGGCTCGATCGCGTCGCGGTGGATCTCCAGGGTGTTCGTCCCGTACTCCAGGCTGTACTCCACGCTGATCGTCTCGGCGGGGAGCTTGCCCAGCTTGCGCACGGGGACCATCCCGGCCCCGAGCCGGTAGGCCATCGGGGCGCTGAAGATGAAGCCGCGCGATTCCATCCCCACGACGAGATCGATGCCGGACTCCAGGTAGGGGGCGACCATCAGCTCCACCGCCTCGTGGAAGGCCTCGCGGTCGCGGAGGAGGGTGGTGATGTCGTAGAAGAGGATGCCGGGCTTGGGGAAGCCGGGGACCTCGCGGATCTTGGAGCGGAGCGTCTCAGCGGACACGGTGACCTCGCGGCGCCGGGGAGGTGGGTCGGGGACAGTCTAGCGCAGGGGTCCGCCTGCGCCGGCCTCCGCGGCTCGCAGCGCGAGCGGGAGCCCCGAGCCGCCGAAGCGCGCGGCCACGATCTCGGCAAGGATCGCGAGCGCCGTCTCCGCCGGCTCGCGGCCGCCGAGGTCGAGCCCGATCGGGCCGTGGAGGCGGGCGATCCCCTCCTCGCTCACGCCGGCGGCACGGAGCCGCTCCCGCCGGTCCGCCTGGGTCCGGCGGCTCCCGACGGCGCCCACGTAGCGGCAGCCGCGGGCGAGCGCGAGCGCGATCGCGGGCTCGTCGAACTTCACGTCGTGGGAGAGGACGGCGACGCTGTCCGCGGGGCCGAGGCCGATCGCCTCCGCGGCCTCGTCCGGCCAGCCCACGATCAGCTCGTCCGCGTGCGGGAAGCGCTCACGGGTCGCGAAGGCGGGCCGGCCATCCACGACGACCGTCCGCCAGCCGAGCGTCCGGGCGAGGGCGACGAGCGGGATCGCGACCTGGACGGCACCCACGATGACGAGGCGCGGCGGCCGCGGCGCGACCTCGAGGAGCCACTCCCGGCCGGCGAGCGGGACGACCGCGGGACGGCCGGTCGCGAGGGCATCGGCGGCGGCAGCAGCGAGGAGGGCGTCGGCCTCCGGGTCGCCGGTGGTGCCCGTCCGGCCACCCATCTCGTCCAGCACGACCGCGGGCTGATCGGCCGGGCCCTCGCCGGGGAGCGCGGGACCCGGATCGGCGCCCGGGCCGCCGGGCGGAAGCGGGATCGCCACGACCTGCCCACGCTCCCGGGCGGCGGCGATCAGCTCGGGGCGGATCCGCGGCTCCACGAGGACGTCGATCGTCCCGCCGCAGGCGAGACCGACGGAGCGGGCGGTCTCGTCCGAGATCCCGTAGCGGATCGTCCGCGCCGTCCCGTCCGCCCGGGCGCGCTCGATCTCACCGACGGCAGCCCCTTCCACGCAGCCGCCGCTGACGGAGCCGGCGATCCGCCCGTCCTCGGTTGCGGCGAGGACGGCGCCGACCGGGCGCGGGGCGCTGCCGAAGGAGCGGATGACGACCGCCCGGCCGGCACGGACGCCCTCGGCGGCCCACGCATCGAGGATCGGCAGCAGGTCTTCCATGATCAGGCGAGCGAGGCCCCGCCCCGGGAGCCCGCCCCCTCCGCGAGGAGGGTCGCGAGCGATTCCAGGCTGGCAAGGTCATGACCGGGGAGGAAGAGATCGAGGTGGGGGTAGGCCGCCGCCATCCCCGCCGCGAGCGGGCGGTAGTCGCGCGACCCGGCGAGCGGGTTGACCCAGACGAGCCGGTGGCAGCTGCGCCGCAGGCGCGCGGTCTCCGTGCCCACGATCGCCGGGTCCCCGCGGTCCCAGCCGTCGCTCACGACGATGACGATCCCGCTCGTGCGGAGGACGCGCCGCGCCCAGCGCTGGTTGAACTCGCGGAAGGCACCGCCGATGCGGGTCCCGCCGGACCAGTCGTCCACGGATGCGGTGACCGCGTCCAGGGCGCGGTCGGGGTCACGGAGGCGGAGCGCGGGGGTGATCCGGGTGAGCCGCGTCCCGAAGACGAAGGCCTCCGTGCGCACGTCGGAGCGGGAGAGGGCGTGGCTGAAGCGGAGGAGGAGGCGGGCGTGGCGCTCCATCGAGCCGCTGATGTCGCACAGGAGGACGAGGCTCCGCGGCTCGGTCCGCGGGCGGCGCCAGAGCCAGGTGAGCGGGTCGCCGCCGGTGGCCAGGTTGCGGCGCATCATCGGCCGCGGTGCGAGGATCCGGCCGGATGCGTGGAGGCGCCAGCGGCGCATCCGGCGCTCCGGGAGCCGGATGATCATCCGGTCGATCGCCCGCTCCGCCTCGCGCAGCTCGTCCGCGGACATCCGGTCGAAGGCCGTGGAGCGGAGCCGCTCCCCCGCGCTCCAGGTGAGGAGGCTCCCCTCCCCCTCCCCTTCGCCCTCCTCGGCATCGGTGGGGACCGCGAGCTCGCCGGCGCGCGCCGGCTCCGTGCCCGGGACGAGGCCGCGCTCCTCGCCGCCGGGCGGCGCGTCGGGGTCGCTCACCGGGAGCGTCACCTCGAGGGTCCGCCGGCGCCGGTCCCAGAAGCGCGCGAAGCAGGCGTCGTAGAGGGGGATCTCGTCCCGGTGGCGGACGAAGAGCGCCTCCCCCGCGACGCGCACGGTCTCCCGCTCCTCGATCCCCAGCGCCGCGAGGGCGCGCCCGAAGTCGAGGAGGGCGGGGAGATCGCCCGCGAGGCCGGCGGCGCGCAGCTCGCGCCCGAAGCCGAGGATCGCCGCGAGGAGGGCGTCCGGGGAGACGCCGGAAGAGCCGGGATCGCCGGCGGACGCGCTCACGCGCCGCCCCCGGCGACCTCCGCCACGAACCCGGCGGCGCGCGCACCCCGGATCGCGCGCAGGTCCTCCTCGTACTTCAGGAGGACCCCGAGGGTGGGATCGACGACCTCGGGGGTGAGCGCCGGGGTCCCGAGGGCGAGGAGGGCGGCCGCCCAGTCGATCGTCTCGGCGACGCCGGGGAGCTTCGTGAGGTCCGCGGTCCGCAGGCGGGCGACGAAGGCCACGACCTGGCGGGCGAGCTCGTCCGGGATCCCCGGGATGCGGGCGCGCACGATCGCGGCTTCCTTCTCCGCCTCCGGGTAGTCGATCCAGTGGAAGAGGCAGCGCCGCTTCAGCGCGTCGTGGACCTCGCGGGTCCGGTTCGAGGTGAGGATGACGCGCGGCGGGTGGGTGGCGCGGATCGTCCCGATCTCCGGGATCGTCACCTGGAAGTCGGAGAGGATCTCGAGGAGGAAGGCCTCGAACTCCTCGTCCGCACGGTCGATCTCGTCGATGAGGAGGACCGGCGGCACGCCGTCCGCCGCTTCCAGCGCCTGGAGGAGGGGGCGGCGGATGAGGAAGTCGGGCGCGAAGATGTCGTGGGCCGTGGCGGCGCGCGCCTCGCCGCGCGCCTCGAGGAGCCGGATCTCGAGCATCTGGCGCGGGTAGTTCCACTCGTAGATCGCGGTCGTCGCGTCCAGGCCCTCGTAGCACTGGAGGCGGATGAGCCGCCCGCCGAGGACCGCGGAGAGGACCTTCGCGACCTCCGTCTTGCCCACGCCCGCCTCACCCTCGAGGAGGACGGGGCGGCCGAGCTCGAGGCCGAGGAAGAGGACGGTGGCGAGGGCGCGGTCGGCGATGTAGCCGTGGCCCGCCATCACGTCACGGAGGCCGTCGATCGAGCGGGTGGCGTCCGGGCGGCCGGGGTCCTGGGAGCTCACGGGCGAAGGGTACACCGTCACCCCTCCCCCGGCTCCTCTCCCGGGTCCGGGAGCGCCCGCGCGTAGGGCGGGAAGCGGTGGCGCTGGTCTCGGTCGAGGATCCCGCCGTGGGCGAGGCGCGCCACGGTGGCGCGGGTCGGCGGAGCGCCTGCGGCGAGCCACGGGAGGAGGAGGTCGGCCGCAGTCGCACGCGAGTAGGCGCCGCAGGTCGGGAGGGCGATGATCGCCGTCCCGCGGAGGCGGGCGAGGAGGAGCATCGACCCGGGGTGGGCGGGGACGCCGTGGCTCACGACACGGGCGCCGAGCCGGTCGAGCGCGAGGAGGACCGGGTCGGCCGGGTCCGTGGAGGCGGCCCCTGCCACGAGGATCACGCCCCCGCGCGCCGGACCACGGACGAGCTCCCCGAGAACGGCGGCCGCACCTGCCGGATCGTCCGGGAGGTCGGCGATCCCCGCGAGCCGCGCCCCGAGCCCCGCGGCGCGCGCGGCGAGCCCGGCGGCGAAGCGGTCCCGGGCGGCGGGGGCGAGGTGCTCGCGGACGGCCGCGGCGAGGGGGATCGGACGGTAGGGCAGAAGGTCGACGAGGGGACCGCCGAGCGCACCGATCCGGCACGCCCGCTCCACGAGGGCCGCAGGCACGAGGTGCGGGCCGGTCTTCACGGCGGCGACCAGGCTCCCCGCCGCGACCGCCCGCCCATCGAGGATCGTGAAGGCGGAGATCCCGTCCAGGCGGGCAAGACGCGCGAGCGCACCGGGCCGGACGCGGACGACGCCATCGTGGCGCGCCCGAAGGTCGACGCGGCTCTCCGCGGGGTCACCGGCGATGAGGCCCGGCCCGGAGATCGCGGCCGCGATCCGGCTCGCCGCCTCGTCCTCGTGGAGGTCGGCGGCGTCGGGGAGGAGGAGGGTGAGCTCCGCCGGATCGCGACCGGAGCCCGCCCAGACGCCGCGCCGGCTCACCGGCCCGGCGGCGAGGCGCGCGAGATCGTCAGCGGTGAGGCGGCGGCCCTTCGCCCAGGGATCGCCCCCCACGCGCACGTCCCGGCACAGGATGGCGCCGGCGAGACCGGCGGGGAGAGGCTCCCCGGGCCGGATGCGCAGGACCTTCATCGCCGATCGGGAGCCCCGGCGGGGGGCTCAGCCGGCGGCACGGGCGCGGGCGGCCTCGAGGGCGCGGCGGACGACGACGCGGGCGACCGACGTGCGGTAGGCGGCATCCGCGTGGAGGTCGCCCTGGACGGCGATCCCCTCCGTGGCAGCGGATGCGGCGGCGGTGAGCGTCTCGGGGGTGGCCGGGCGGTCCACGAGCGCCGCCTCGACAGCCTTCGCGCGGACGCCGCACTCGCCGGCGCCACCGAGGGCGACCCGCGCGTGGGAGATCCGGCCGTCGCTCACCGCGAGGACCGCGGCGGCGGCGGCGATCGACCACCCCGACGCGGGCTGGCTGACCGCCTCCCAGGCTCCGCCCGCGCCGGCGGGGAGGGCCGGGATGCGGATCTCGACGATCAGCTCGTCCGAGCGGCGGACGGTCTCGAAGGGGCCGCGGAAGAAGCCGTCCGCCGGGCCGGCGCGCCGGCTCGTGGCGGACCGGAGGGCGATCGTGGCGTCCAGGGCGAGGAGAGCGGGGACGATATCCGCCGCGGGATCCGCGTGGGCGACGCTGCCGCCGATCGTGCCGCGGTTCCGGACCTGGACGTCGCCGATCCCGGCCACGACCTGCCGGAGGAGCGGGGCGTGGGCGGCGACGAGCGGGTCCTCGAGGATCTCGTTCCAGGTGGTCGTGGCGCCGATCGCGATCCCACCCTCGTCACGCACGCGCACGCCGTGGAGCTCCGGGATCCGGCCGATATCCAGGAGCGTCCCCACCTCGGCAAGCCGGAGCTTGAGGAGCGGGAGGAGGCTCTGCCCCCCCGCGAGGAGGGTGACCGGGGCATCCGTGGCGAGCGCTGCGAGGACGTCGTCCAGGCCGTCGGCGCGCCGGTAGTCGAAGGCCGCGGGGATCATCGTGCCGCCCCGTCATCACGCATCGCGGCGGCACCCGCGAGGACCGCGTCCACGATCGTGTGGTAGCCGGTGCAGCGACAGAGGTTCCCCTCCAGCGCGTGGCGGACCGTCTCCGGGGCCGGGTCCGGGTCGCGGGCGATGAGGTCCGCAGCGGCGAGGATCATCCCCGGGGTGCAGAAGCCGCACTGGAGGCCGTGGCACTCCGCGAAGGCCGTCTGGAGCGGGTGGAGCGTGCCACCCTCCGCCAGCCCCTCGATCGTGGTCACGGAGCTCCCCTCCGCCTGGAGCGCGAGGACCGAGCAGCTCTTCACGGCGCGGCCGTCGAGGAGGACGGTGCAGGCGCCGCACTGCGTCGTATCGCAGCCGAGGTTCGTACCGGTCAGGCCGAGGTCATCGCGGAGGAGCTCCGCGAGCATCCTGCGTGGCTCCACGGAGACCCGGCGGTCGACACCGTTGACGACGAGCGAGACCTCCTGGGGCACGCGGCGGACCTCCCGGTGGATGCGGCGGATGACGGGGCGCATCGTGGCACCGCGCGGGGCGCGGGGTCAAGTCGCGGCGCCCTCCCCGGGCTCGGAGGGCAGGGCTTCCACGGCGGCGGCGATCCGCTCCACGAGGATGCGCGTGAGGCGCCACGCGGACTCCGCGTCCCGCGGCATCCGGACCCGCAGCTGGTTCGACCCGTAGACGATCCCGCCGGCGAGCGCCCGGATCGGGTCGGCGGGATCGCGGGGCGCGAGCGAGCGCGCGGTGACGGCCTTCGACCAGCCCGGCGCGAAGCGGAGGACGAGGCGGCCCTCGTCCCGCGAGACGGAGGCGATCCCGGCGTCCTCCGCGGTGTAGCGGAGGCGCGCGACCATGAGGAGGCGCTCCACGGGGGGCGGGAGAGGTCCGTAGCGGTCGAGGAGCTCGGCCTGCATCGAGGCCAGCTCGCTCTCCATGACGACGCGTCCGAGCCGCCGGTAGAGCTCGAGCCGGTGCGGCTCCTCCGGGATGTAGGCATCCGGGAGGTAGGCGTCCACCGGCAGGTCGATCTCCGCGGAGATCCGCGCATGGCGCGGCTCCCGGTCCTCCAGGACCGCCTTCTCCGTCTCCACCGCCTCCGCGAGCATCCGCGTGTAGAGGTCGAAGCCGACCGCGGCGATCTGCCCGTGCTGCTCGCCGCCGAGGATATTCCCGGCCCCGCGGATCTCGAGGTCGGCGAGCGCGATCTGGAAGCCCGCCCCGAGCTCCGAGGCGTTGAAGATCGCCTGGAGGCGCTTCCGGGCGACATCGGAGAGGCGGTCCTTCCGCCGGTAGAGGAGGTAGGCGTAGGCGCGGCGCGAGGAGCGACCGACCCGCCCGCGCAGCTGGTAGAGCTGGGCGAGGCCGAGGGCGTCCGCGCGGTCGATGACGATCGTGTTCGCGTTCGGGATGTCGAGCCCCGATTCGATGATCGTGGTGGAGACGAGGACCTCCGCCTCGCCGCGCGCGAAGGCGAGCATGACGCGCTCGAGCTCCGTCTCCGCCATCTGCCCATGGCCCACGATGATCCGCGTCTCGGGGAGGAGGCGCCGGAGCTGCTCCGCCTGCGCCTCGATCGTCTCCACCCGGTTGTGGACGTAGAAGACCTGGCCGCCGCGGTCCAGCTCGCGCACGATCGCATCCCGGACGAGCCCCGCGGACGCCTCGGCGACACGCGTCTGGATCGGGAGGCGGTCCTCCGGCGGCGTCTCGATGACGCTCATCTCCCGGATCCCGGCGAGCGCGAGGTTGAGCGTCCGGGGGATCGGCGTCGCGGAGAGGGTGAGGACGTGGACCTCCGTGCGCAGCTGCTTCAGGCGCTCCTTGTGCGCGACGCCGAAGCGCTGCTCCTCGTCCACGATGACGAGGCCCAGGTCACGGAAGCGGACCTCCTTCCCGAGGAGCTTGTGGGTCCCGATGACGAGGTCCACGCTCCCCTTCGCGAGGCCGCCGATCGTCTCCGTCTGCTCGGCGGCGGGGACGAAGCGGGAGAGCATCCGGACGGAGATCGGGTAGGCCGCGAACCGGGCGCGGAAGGTCTGGAAGTGCTGGGCGGCGAGGATCGTGGTGGGGACGAGGACGGCGACCTGCGTCCCCGCCTGGATCGCCTTGAAGGCGGCGCGGATCGCGACCTCCGTCTTCCCGTAGCCCACGTCGCCCACGACGAGCCGGTCCATCGGCGTCTCGCGCTCCAGGTCCTCCTTCACCTCGAGGATCGCGCGCAGCTGGTCGCGGGTCTCCTCGTAGGGGAAGGCCGCCTCCATCTCCGCCTGCCAGGGGGTGTCCTCGCCGAAGGAGCGGCCACGTGCCGCGGCGCGCCGGCTGTAGAGGGCGAGGAGGTCCTTCGCGAGATCGCCCACCGCCTTCCGGACCCGGGTCCGGGCGCGCTGCCACTCGCCGCTGCCGAGCGCGGAGAGCTGGGGGGTCTCACCGCCCGCGTAGCGGGAGACGCGATCGATCTGCTCCACCGCGACCCAGATCCGGTCCCCGCCCGCGAAGTGGAGCTCGAGGTAGTCGCGCGCCTCGCCCGCCTCGCCCCCGGCGCTCCGCCGGACGAGGCCCGCGTAGCGCGCGATCCCGCGGTCCGCGTGGACGACATGGTCTCCGGGGACGAGACGCTCGAGGAGGTCCTTCGCCACGACCCGCCGGAGGGCGCGCGGGCGGCGCACGCGGACGGTCCCGAAGAGCTCCCGGTCCGTGAGCACGACATGGCCGTCCGGGCCCCCGGCGAAGCCGCCGCCGAGGCTCCGGTCGACGAGCGCAAGCCCGCCGTCCGGAAGCGGGCCGCCGATCCGCGAGACGGGGGCCGCGATCGCCCCGCCCTCCTCGAGGATCTCCGCGATCCGGGCCGACTGGTCCGTGGCGATGACGACCCGGCCCCCCTCCGCGCGCAACCGGGCGATCGTCCGGGCGAGGTCGCCCATCGGCGCCGGGGGGAGCTGTGGCTCGTGCCAGCCGAACGGGTTGCCACCGGGCGGGGCGCCGTCCGCTTCCGGCTCCCAGGTGAGGGCGAGGGTCCGCAGCCGCCCGAGCGCCGCCTCCCAGCGCGCCGGGTCGGGATGGACACCCGGCCATCCACGGGGCAGCTCGCCCGCCTGCTCCAGCTCGGCCCGGCGCTCGTCCGCCTGGCCGTGGAGGAAGGCGAGGGCGGCAGCGATCTCGTCCGGCTCGTCGAGGATGACGATCGGCTCGCCGAGGTGATCGACCGGGAAGGCCGGCGCGAGGATGCCACCCCAGACCTCGGCGGCGTCCCCGGGGTCGCCCGTCTCGAGGCGCGCGCGGTCCTCCGCCAGGCGCTCGGTCAGGCGGCCCGCCAGCCGCCCGAGGCGCTCCGTGATCCGCTCCGGATCCCCGAGCGCGCCCGCCAGCTCGCTCGCGGGAAGGAGGGTCACGGCATCGACCGGACCGACCCCCCGCTGGTCCGCCGGGTCGAAGGCACGGATCGAGGCGATCTCATCCCCCAGCCACTCGATCCGCACGGGGAGCGGCCGGCCGGCCGGGAAGCAGTCGAGGATGCCCCCGCGGCGCGCCAGCTCCCCGCGGCCGCCGACCTCGGGCACGTGCTCGTAGCCGAGCGCGGCGAGCGCCGAGAGGACCTTCTCCTGGGCGAGGCGGAGACCCGGCCGGAGGACGAGCGGCGCATCCGGCAGGTCCGCCGGCGCGATCGTCCGCTGGAGGAGGGCCTGGACCCCCGCCACGAGGATCCGCGGCGGCCCGTCCGGGTCACGCCATGCCGCGAGCGTGGCCACCCGGGCCGCACCCTCATCCCGGACGAGCTCGCCGCGCTCCCAGGGCAGGGCTGTCCGCGGCTCGAGGACGACGACACGGGCGGGATCGCCGAGCCAGACGGCGAGCTCGTCCGCGACCCGGTCCGCGATCTCCGCGTCCCGGGCGATCCAGACGATCCGCTCCCCGGTGGCGGAGGCGAGGGCGGCGGCGAGGTAGCTCTTCGCGCCGTGGGGGATCCCGGCGAGGATCCGGTGGCGACGGGCGGAGCCTGCCCGGCCTGCCTTCGGCCCGCCGAGCGCATCGGCGAGGTCGCGCAGGGTCCCCGCCGCAGCGAGGGAGCCCACGAGCGCGGAGAGGTCCGATACCCGGTGGCGCGCCGGGGTGGTGGCGCTCCCGGCCCGCGCGGCGCGCGCTTCCGCCACCGCGTCCGCGAGCGTGGCGATCCGCCGCTCGCGACCGCGCCGGCCGCGGAGCGGGGTGCGGTCTCCGCTCACCCGTCGTGCCGGTGCTCGCGTCCCCCGAGCGGCTTCCGCCAGCCGGTGGAGGTGCGCACGATCCCGTCCGGCCCGGTCACCCGGCCGCCGGCATCGGAGGTCGTGGAGCGGCCCGCGGATGCGGGAGCATCGATACCCGCCGCGCCCGCGGGATCCACAGAGTCGGCGGGGAGCTCCCAGGCGTTCCAGCGGTTCGCGGCGCGGCCGCTGCCGTGGCGCGCCCAGTCGAGGACCGCGTCCGTGGCGGCGTCCAGGACGCGCCGGAGGCGCTCCTCCTCGTCGGGCTGGAAGCGTCCGAGGACGTGGTCCACCATCCCCCGCTCCGGCGCGCCGATCCCGACCCGGAGGCGGGCGAACCGCTGCGTCCCCATCTCCGCGATGATCGAGCGCAGCCCGTTGTGGCCCCCGGCGCTCCCCTCGTCGCGCAGGCGGAGGCGCCCGAGCGGCAGGGCGATGTCGTCCACCACGACGAGCGTCTCGTCGAGCGGGACCCGCTCCCGGGCGAGCACCTTGCGGACCGCCTCGCCGGAGAGGTTCATGTAGGTCATCGGCTTCACGAGGAGGAGGTCGAGCTCCTCGTAGCGGCCGCGCACGGTCGCCGCGGCGTCGCGTGCCTTGGTCCGGCCGCCGATCCCGGCCCGGTCGGCGAGCCGGTCGAGGACCATCCAGCCCACGTTGTGGCGTGTCCCCTCGTAGCGGCTGCCCGGGTTCCCGAGCCCGATGACGATCCTCACCCTGCCTCCGTGGCCGATCCCGCGCGACGGCGGGTCCCCATGCCGGACCGCCGCCGGCCCGATCCACGGGCCCGCGGCGTCTCCGGGGATGGTAGCCGCGCCGGGGCTAGGAGGCGGGCGGCGCGGGAGGTGCCCCGGCCGGCGGTGGCGCCGCGGGCTGCGCGGGGACGACCGTGCGCGGGGTGCGCGTCGTGGGGAGCGTGGCCTGCGGGAAGGCACGGGCAGCCACGGCGAGCACGATCCGGTAGACGAAGAGGAAGGCGACGATCGCGCCGGCGATCGCGTACGCCCATCGGATGAGGGGCGCCGCCGTGTCCGTCCCCGCCATCAGGCCGTGGACCGTCGCCCCCACGAAGGCGAGGAAGGAGAGGTAGTGGAGCGTCCGCCAGCGCTTCTGCCCGATCCGCTTCCGGACGTAGAAGCTGCCGAGGACGACGATCGTGAGGTAGAGGGTGACCTGGCCGATCCCCACCCAGATCGGACGGTAGGGGCCGGCGAAGGGGACGAGGAGCTCGAGGGGGCTGTAGGGGACGGAGCGGTCGATCATCAGGATCGCGGCATGGACGAGCGCGAGGCCGAGGCCGTAGGCGGAGAGGTCCTGGTGGAGGGTGAACGAGACCGCCCGGTGGGCGATCGCATCGAGGATCCCCGTGGAGAGGAGGAGGCCCCAGATCACGGAGCCGGCGATCGCGAGCCACGAGAGGAGCCCGAGGAGCCGGGTGGCGTACCACGGGAGACGCTCCCGCTCGCTCTCCAGCCAGCCGCCCGCGCGCTCGAGGGCGGCCGGCCCGCTCGCAAGGTAGAGCGCGGCGATCGCGACCGCCACGAGCATCCAGCCGATCCGGCGGGCGCGCGGATCGAGGCCCCGGCCGTTCATGCCAGCCACCCGAGGCTGCCGCGCGTCGCGAGGAGCTCCCCATCCGTGCGCAGGAGGAGCGCGGCATGGGCGCCGCTCCGCTCGAGGAGGTCGATCGCGTCGCCGGAGCCCACGATGAGGGCTGCCTTGGCGAGGACCTCGGCTCGGGCCGCATCCCCGGCGAGGACGGTCACCTGGGCGAGGTCGGTCCGGGCGGGCCGGCCGGTCCGCGGGTCGATGAGATGGTGGCGCGGGGACCCGTCGGGTCCGTCCGGCCAGCGGTGGATCGAGGTACCCGAGGTCGCGACCCCGGCGCGGCCACCCGGGAGGCGGTCGTCCAGGGAGAGGATCGCGAGGTCCGTGCCGGGTCGTCGCGGATCGGCGACCGCGATCTCCCAGGTCCGTCCGCGCTCCAGCCGGACCGCCAGGTCCCCGTCCGCATCGACGAGCGCGGCGGGGTAGCGGCGGAGAAGGGCGAGGGCGCGGTCCGCGATCCAGCCCTTCGCGACGCCGTCCAGGTCGAAGCGGCAGGGCGCCTGGCGTTCCACGACGGCACCGCGTCCGTGGCGCTCCAGGCGCCAGGCTGCGGGGAGGAGCATCGCGGGGTCCGCGTCCGCATCGGCTCCCGGCTCGGCGGTGAGCCGTGCATCGAGCAGGGTGACGTCCACGAGCCCGCCGGTCTCCTCCTCGGCGCGGGCCGCCCAGGCGAGGACGGCCGCGAGGGTCGGACGCACCGGCTCGCGGGAAGCGTCCGGCCGGCGGTTGAGGGCCGCGAGGTCGGAGCGGTCGGTGTAGCGGGTGAGGTGGGCCGCCCAGGCATCCACCCGTCCCGCGACCTGGCGCAGCGAGCGCTCCGCGGTCGCGGTCGATCCGGGGGGCACGGCCAGGCGGAGGGTGAGCATCCCGCCCATCGTCCGGTGGGCATGGGTGAGCTCGACCGGAGCGTCCGCGCGGAGGCGCCCGGGATCCGGACGGTCGAGGGCAGCGAGAGCCATCGGGTCAGCCCCCGGACTGACGCGTCCGGCCCGCGCTCCGGCGCTCGCGGGCGGGGGCCGGGGCGGCGATCGTGGTCACGACGACCCGGGGGGTCGGGGCGGCAGCGGCGATCGTGCGGGCACCGGGCGGTGCCGTCTCCCCGCGCTTCAGGCGGACATAGCGGACGCGGGTCTCCACGCGGACCTCGCGCGCCGGGAGGGCAGCAAGGTCATCCGCGGCCTCGTCGGCACCCGGCTCCGCGGCGGGGACCGGGACGAGCGCGACGGTGAGGATGGAGAGGACCGCGAGGGCGCCGGCGCCGATCCCGATCCGGCCCGGACGCGGGTCCGGCTTCGGCTTCCGGGCAGGCGGCTGGGCGGAAGAGCCGGACATCAGTCGTCCTCCCGCTCGTGCTCGCGCTCCTCGTGCTCGTCCTCGTCCTCGTCCTCGTCCTCGTGCTCGTCCTCGTCCTCATCCTCGTACTCGCCGTCATGGCCACGGCCCTGGTGGTCGTCCCCGCTGCTGCGCACGGCGCGGCTCCCCGCGCTCACGGCGGCTGCCTTGCGGACGACCCGGATCGTCTTCGGCGTGGGCGCCGGCTCGATGTAGACGATCTCCTCCTCGACCTGGACGACGGGGGCGAGCGCGGCGGCCGTGCCGGCTTCCCAGGGAACGAGGAGCGCCGCGACCGCGCCGGCAGGATCGGCGGCGGCGGCCTCCTGCTCGGCGGCGACCGAGGCCTGGGGGCCGTAGCCGGCCCACGCGAGCCCGGCGGCAAGGACGAGCGCGGCGGAGAGCGAGGAGACGATGAGGGCGATCCGCTTGACCATCTGTGAGCTCCCGTGGAGGGGAAGGGGGGCCGGCGGTCGTGCCTGGCATCCGTTCCTCCCCTTCTGAGGCAGCGGGGTCCTCAGAGGTTGCGTCGTCTCTCCGCGGCAGCCAGGATCCGGTGCTCCAGCGCACGCATCGCGGCCTCCTCCCCGGGCTCCGCGTGGTCCCACCCGCACAGATGGAGGGTGCCGTGGACGAGGAGGAGACGGATCTCGTCCGCGGGCTCCCAGCGCCGGTCGCCGGTCCAGCCGCCCGTCCCGCCCTCGGCCTGCGCCACGGCCCGCTCCACGGAGAGGACGATCTCCCCGAGGTGGACGGGGAGCCCGGGCGGGAGGATGAAGCGCTCCGCGGCGCCGATCTCCCGGAGCGCGGGGTCCTGGCCCGGGTGCGGCGGGAAGGCGCCGGGCGGGAGGAGCGGGAAGCTGAGCACGTCCGTGGGGCCGCTCTTGCCGAGGTGGGTGACGTTGAGCTCCGCGATCTCGACGTCGTCCGCGAAGGCGACCTCGACGATCGCCCCCGCCGGCGCGCCGGCCACGCGCAGAGCGCGCGCCACGAGCCCGCGTGCAGCGGCAGGCGGAAGGATCGGGTCGATGCCCGGGCGGACCGCGATCGCGATCCGCGGGCGGGGTGCCCGGAGCCCGGGAGCGGTCAGGCGGCGCCCCCGGCGCGCCGCGCCAGCTCCGCCGTGACGAGGGAGGAGACCTCGCGGCCGTCCGCGCGGCCACGCGTCCGCGGCGTGAGGAGGCCCATCACCTTCCCCATCTCGCGCGGCCCCGTCGCCCCCGCCTCGTCGATCGTGGCGAGGACGAGCGCGCGGAGCTCGTCCGCGGAAAGGGCCGCGGGAAGATAGCCGCCGAGGATCTCCGCCTCCAGGCGCTCCTTCTCGGCGAGATCGCTCCGGCCGGCCTTCTCGTAGGCATCGACCGCCTCGCGGCGGGTCTTCACCTCGCGGGTGAGGACGCCGATCAGGTCGTCATCCGTGAGCGGGCGGCGGGCCGCCTTCTCCGCGTACTCCGCCGCGGAGATCGCCATCCGGAGCGTGTCGCGCCGGAGCGCGTCCTGCTCCCGCATCGCCGTCTTCATATCCGCGGTGAGCCGCTCCGCGATCGTCATCGCCACACTCCATCTCCACCGGGTGCGCACGGCCCCCGGAGACCCGAAGGGGCGGCACCGGTCCGGTGCCGCCCCGGGACGCCTAGTCCTGGCGGGTCGCCTTCTTGCGCTTCGCTTCCTTGCGCTTGCGCTTGACGCTGGGCTTCTCGTAGTGCTCGCGTCGCCGCGCCTCCGCGAGGATGCCGCTCTGCTGGATCTTCTTGTTGAAGCGTCGCAGGGCGCTCTCGAAGGACTCGTTCTCGCCGACTCGGACCTCAGCCAATCCCGGATCACCTCCCACCGGCGGATGTGCGTCGCCCCGCGGACCCGGGCGCCGACACCGGGGACACGCCGCACCCGATCTCCCGGCTGCGAGGGCCTGCGGAGTCTAGCCGCCCGGCGGAGAACGGGCAAGCGAACACCGGCCGGTCTGCTGCGGGCGCCCGCTACACTCGCCGGGATGGCCGTCTACCCCGATCCCTCCGCCTTCGACTCGCTCGTCGATCTCCTGGATGACGCCGCGGAGCGCTGGCCCGCGGATCACCCGATCCTCAGCCTGCGCACGGATGCCGGGCTCGTGGACCGCTGGTCCGCCGCGGAGCTCCGCCGCCGCTCCCGGCTCGCCGCGTGGCGCCTCCACGAGCATGGGCTGCGGGCCGGGGACCGCCTCCTCACCTGGAGCCCGTCCACGCCCCGCCTCCCGGCCGTCTACTGGGCGGCGATGGTCCTCGGGGTCGTCATCGTCCCGCTCGACCTGCGGATGGCGCCTGCCGTCCTCCAGCGGATCGCGGAGCGCGCCCGGACGCCGTGGCTCGCGCTCGGGACCGGCGGCCAGGATGCCCCGGACCCTGCCGCCGCCGGGCTGGGCCATCTCGCCACCCTCCCCCTGGACGACCTGACCGCGGACCCGGATGAGCGCTTCCCGGCGGACTGGGAGGCGCGCCTCGATGCGCTCCCGCGTCCGAGCCGGGAGACGCTCGTGGAGGTCATCTACACCTCCGGGACGACGAGCGCGCCGAAGGGCGTGATGCTCACCCACGGGACGCTCCTCGCGACCCTCGACGTGTGCCGCCGGATCCTGCCGCCGCGCCCGCACCGCGCGGTCTCGCTCCTGCCGCTCTCCCATCTCTTCGAGCAGGGCCCCGTCCTCTACTACGGGACGATGATCGGCGCGGAGCTCGTCTACGTGCGCTCGCGGAACCCGCGGGTGATCTTCGAGGCGCTCGAGGAGCTGCGCGTGACCACGATGGTCGTCACGCCCCAGCTCCTGGAGATCTTCTGGACCGGGATCATGCGCGAGGTCGAGCGGCAGGGGAAGGCGGCGCTCGTGGCCCGGATGCGCAGGGTCGCCCGCCACCTCCCGTACGGTGCGCGCCGGCTCATCTTCCGCTCCCTCCACCGGAAGCTCGGTGGCGAGCTCCGCCTCTTCGCCGTGGCGGGCGCCTACCTGCCACCCGAGATCCAGCATGCCTGGGAGGAGATCGGGGTCGTGGTCCAGCAGGGCTACGGCGCGACGGAATGCGGACCGGCGGCATCGAACTCCGAGGCGGACCACCCCTCCGGGATCGTGGGCCGGACGATCCCGCCCGTCCGGCTCCGGCTCGACCCGGCGGATGCGGAGATCCTCATCGCGGGGCCCACGGTGAGCCCCGGCTACTGGGAGGACCCGGAGGCGACCGCCGCCGCCTTCGACCCCGAAGGCTGGTACCGGACCGGCGATATCGGGCGGATCGACGAGAAGGGACGACTCCTCCTCGTGGGCCGGAAGAAGAACATCATCGTCCTGCCGAACGGGCTGAACGTCTATCCCGAGGATATCGAGAACGTCCTCGCGGACCATGGCCTGGGGCAGGCGGTCGTGCTCGAGACGAGCCCCGGGCGGATCGAGGCGATCGTCCTGCCGCCGGGCACGATGCCCGTCGTGGCACCCGGCCGTGGCGGCCAGGAGGCACGGGACGCGGAGGCCGAAGCGCGGGTGCGGGCAGAGATCGATGCGATCGTCCGCGCCGCGAACGCCACCCTTGGCGTCCACCAGCGGATCGATTCCTGGCGCCTCTGGCCGGAGACCGACTTCCCGCGCACCCACACGCTGAAGATCCGCCGCGACGACGTGCGCGCCTGGGCCGCGGCGGACGTCCCGCTCGCGGTCCGCGAGGAGCACGGCCGGCCAGGCGCCTAGCCGGTCCGCGCCTACTTCCGGACGGGGACCTCGATCCCGACCGACGCGACCGCCGCCCAGGCAGCCTCCGCGCGGGCAGGGTCCGCGCTCTTCTCGCGCGACCACCAGGTGAAGATCACGACGCTCCCGTCGCGGGCGACGTGGAGCTGGGCATCCACGGGGAAGTTCGTCTGACCGAAGCCGGACCCCAGGTACGCCGCGAGCTCGCGCGCGGCGGCATCCGCGTCCGGGTCGTCCACGAGCTGGTAGAGGACGACGTAGCCCTGGCCCGGATCCCCCGTCCCGGCCTGGAAGATCGCGCGGGGCGTGCGGAGGAGCCGCTCGGGCTCGGAGGGCCGGTAGGGGCCGGCGGGCGGGTCGAGCCGGAGGCCGAGGCCGGCGAGCGCGCTGCTCAGCGCCGCCGCCGTCCCCTGGAGGGCCGGGCCGAGCGAGGCGAGTGGCGTGGGGAGCGCCGCCGCGGGGGTCGCCGGAGCAGAGGACGGACCGCCACAGGCGGCGACGAGGAGAAGGACGAGCCCGAGCGCAAGCGGGCGGAGGCGCCTCATCCGGGAGGCCATCCGAGGTGGCGGCCGGCGAGGAGATGCCAGTGGAGGTGATGGACCGACTGGCCGGCATCGGGCCCGCTGTTCGTGACGAGCCGGAAGCCGCTCTCCGCGACCCCCGCCTCGCGGGCGAGACGGGCCGCGAGCGCGTGGATCTGCGCGAGGAGCACGCCATCCTCGGTCCCCAGCTCCGCGGCCGAGCCGACATGGCGGCGCGGGATGAGGAGGAGATGGACCGGCGCCTGGGGGGCGATGTCGTGGAAGGCGATGACCGCCTCGTCCGCGTGGGCGATCCGGGCGGGGATCGTCCCCTCGGCGATCCGGCAGAAGAGGCAGTCGCTGGCGCTCATCGGGGTCTCCGTGCGTTGCGGTGCATCGATCGTAGCGGGTCTGCTCAGGCGCCCGGCTTCGCCATCATCAGCCACCCGATGAGGCCGATCGCACCGGCCATCCCGTAGCTGATGTAGCGCTGCCGCCGCGCGCGGCGCTTCCAGCGCTCCTGCTCCTCCGGTGACGCATCCGAACGGAGCCCCACGAGACGCCGCAGGCCGGGCCGCTGGATGAAGAAGGAGGTGACGAGGACGCCGGTGTAGATCGCGAGCCCGGCGAGGAGCCAGGGCTGCTGGGCGAAGGCGGGACCGAGGATCGAGAGCATCCCCACCCCGGTCACCGCGACCCCGACCCCGATGACCGTCGTCCCGTTCCGCTCCAGCCAGAGGAGGCCGCGGACGAACCGGCCGGGCGGGGCGACGACCGGGGTGCCGTCGCGCGCCCGGGTGCGCATCGTGAACGGGAGGAGGAAGCTCGGCAGGAAGAGGGAGAGCGCGAGCGTGATGTGGGCGAGAAGGAGGACGGGGAAGAGCGCGGGCGGGATCATCTCCGATCCCCGGCCGGACGCTCCACGTCCAGCGCCACCCAGTCGCCCTCGGCCGTGCGCTCACGGACGACGAGCCCGGCGCTGCGGAAGGCGGCCACGACCTCCGGCTCGCGGTCGATGAAGATCCCCGAGGCAAGGAGGCGGCCACCCGGGCGGAGGGCCGCGGCCAGCTCCCCCGAAAGGTCGACGAGGAGGGAGGCGATGAGGTTCGCGAGGACGAGGTCGAAGGGGCCCTCCGCGACGGGGAGGGAGCCGGTCCGGGCGCCGATCCGGCGGGCGAGCCGGTTGCGGCGGGCGTTCGCGAGGGTGGCCTCCACGGCGATCGGGTCCGTATCCACGCCAAGCACGCTCTCGGCCCCGAGCAGCCCCGCGGCGATCGCGAGGATCCCCGAGCCACAGCCGACGTCGATCGCCCGGGCGCCGGCGACGATCCCCTCGTCCCCCCAGCGCTCGATCCCGGCGAGGCAGAGGCGCGTCGTGGGATGGAGCCCGGTCCCGAAGGCCATCCCGGGATCGAGGGCGAGGACGACATCGCCCGGCCGGCTCCGATGGCGGCGCCACGTGGGCCGGATGACCATCCGGCGCCCGACACGCAGGACCGGGAAGTGCGCCTTCCAGGCGGCCGCCCAGTCCTCCTCGTGGACGGCGCTCACGGAGAGCTCGCCGATCGGACGCAGCCCGAAGGCCTGGAGGTGGCCGAGCGAGCGGCGGGCGCTCGCGATCGCGGCGTCCGCGGCGACCGGGTCGCGCCCGGGCAGGTAGGCGCGGACGATCGCGGGACGGGAGGCATCGACCTCCGCGGCAAGCCCCTCCGCGACGAGACGGAAGGGCATCTCCACGGAGACCCCACCGGGGGCGACGCGGGCCAGGATCTCGCTCACCGCCTCGACGGCCTCCTGGTCCGCCTCCACGGCGAGCTCCAGCCAGGTCCCCGCGGCGATCGTGCCGTCGCCGCTCAGCTGATCGCGTCCTTGAGCCGGTCCGTCAGGCCGCGCTTGCCGCGGCCGCCGCGCGGGCGCGCGTCCGGCTCGGTGGGCGCATCCTCGGCATGGTGCTCGCCGGACTCCTCGGCGAGCTCCTCGAGCAGCTCGCGCTGACGGGCGGTCAGCTTCGTGGGGACGCGCAGGTCGACGAGGACGTGGAGGTCGCCGCGGACGTTCGCCCGGCGAAGGTGCGGGACGCCCCGGCCACGGAGGCGGATCTCCGCCCCGTGCTGGGTCCCGGGCCGGATCTCCACCGTCTCCTGGCCGTCCGGCGTGGGGACGGAGATGCGCGCGCCGAGCGCGGCCTGGGTGATCGAGACGGGGAGCTCGAAGAAGAGCTCCGTCTCCTCGCGGCGGAGCTGGGGGTGCGGCTCCACGTGGATGACGACGTAGAGGTTCCCCGGAGCGCCCCCGCGCGGACCCGCCTCCCCTTCCCCGGAAAGCCGGATCTGGTGGCCGTCGTCGATGCCCGCGGGGATCGTGACGCGGAGGGTCCGCTTCCGCTCCGCACGGCCTTCCCCGCGGCAGGCGGTACAGGGCTGGGTGACGATCCGGCCCTGCCCGCGGCACTGGCCGCAGGTGGTCACGTTCACCATCTGGCCGAGCATCGTGGAGCGGACCTGGCGGATCTCGCCGGAGCCCTGGCAGCCGGGGCAGGTGGTGGGGGTCGTCCCGGGCGCGGCGCCGCTGCCGTCGCAGGCCTCGCAGCGGCCGGCGGCGGCGAAGGCGATCTCCTTCTCCGCGCCGCGGATCGATTCCTCGAAGGAGAGCCGGAGGTCGTAGCGCAGGTCCGCCCCGGTCGGCGGGCGGCCGCGACGGGTTCCGGCCTGCGCACCGCCGAAGAAGGCATCGAAGATGTCCCCGAAGCCGGAGAAGCCGCCGAAGGGGCCGTAGCCCTCGGCGCCGGAGCCACCGACCCCTGCCCGGCCGAAGGTGTCGTAGGCCTGGCGCCGCTGCGGGTCGGAGAGGACCTGGTAGGCCTCGTTGATCTCCTTGAAGCGCTCGTCCGCGCCGGGCTCGCGGTTCACATCCGGGTGCCACTGCTGGGCGAGCTTCCGGAAGGCCTTCTTCACCTCGTCGTCGGACGCTCCGCGCGGGACCCCGAGGATGTCGTAGTAGTCGCGAGCGGTCGTCATCGGCAGGACGGAGTATAGGGAAGAGCGGGGACCTCCCCGGCGCAGCAGGCCATCACCCGTGGTTCGCACAGGTATCGTGGGGCGGATGCCCTCCCCCGCGCCGATCCGGATCGAGGCGGCGACCGCCCGCCGCTTCCTCGTCCGCCGCCATGCCCTCGCACCCGCCCGCGCCCTGACCGGCGGGGCGGACGGGGTCGCCGCGCTCGTGGACCGGATCGGCTCGGTCCAGTTCGACCCGATCGCGGTGGCCGGCCGGAACCACGATCTCGTCCTCCACGCGCGGGTCGCCGGCTACCGTCCGGAGTGGACCACGACCCTCCTCGGCGAGCGACGCGCGCTCATCGAGCTCTGGAACAAGGGCCTGAGCCTCGTGCCGATGGCCGAGGTCCCGTGGCACCGCGACACCTGGGACCGGACCCGGGAGCGCTACGAGACGGAGCTCTTCCCGCGCCTCCGGGGAACGATCGATGCGCTCCTCACCCGGATCGACGCCACGGGTCCGATCACGAGCACGGACGGGGGGCCGGGCCCGCGGATCGACTGGTGGTGGGGGCCGACGAGCGAGGTCCGGGCGGCGCTGGAGGCGCTCACCGTGGCCGGGATCCTCGGCGTGACCCGCCGGGAGGGGAACCGCCGCTGGTTCGACCGGATCGAGCGGATCGTCCCTCCGGCGATCCTCGCCGAGCGCCATCCGCCCGCGGACGCCGCGCGTCACCGCCTCCTCAGCCGCTACCGGGCGCACGGGCTCCTCGGCACGGCAGGGCAGCCCGAGGTCTGGCTGGACATCGCCCCCGCCCGCCGGACGCCCGCGCTCCCGGCGGAGGCCCCGGTCCGGGCCGAGCTCCACGCCGATCTCGTCGCAAGCGGCGCGCTCCTCCCGGTCGCCGTGGAGGGGGTCCCGGGGATGCGCTTCATCGTCCGCGAGGACCTGCCGCTCCTGGAGGCAGCCGGCCGCGAGGGCGCGCTCCCCGGCCCCCGGACCGCGACCCTCCTCGCCCCGCTCGACCCGCTGATGTGGGACCGCTCCCTGCTCGCCTCGCTCTTCGGCTGCGACTACCGCTGGGAGGTCTATACGCCGCCGGCACGGCGGCGCTGGGGCTACTACGTCCTCCCCGTCCTCGCCGGGGACCGGATCGTGGGACGGATCGAGCCCCGCTTCGAGCGCGCGAGCGGGAGCGCCCGGATCCTCGGCTGGTGGTGGGAGCCGGGGATCGACCCGGACGCCGACCCCGGCCTCGTCCCGGCGATCCGCGCGGCGATCGCGGCCTGGGCGGGCTTCGGCGGCGCGCGCCGGATCGGCTGGGCCACCGGGCTCGCAGCCGAGAAGCGCCGCTTCGGGACGATCGCCCCGGAGGCCGCCGGCTAGCGGAGGAGGAGCTTCCCGAGCCGGCGCGAGGTGATGCTCATCCCGACGAGGCCGAGGACGAGGAGATAGACGACGTCGAGGACGATCGCGGGGTCGGGCTGCCCGGTCGAGAGGGCACGGAGGAGGTGGATCCCGCGGTAGAGCGGCGTGAGCTCCACGATCGTGCGGATCGGCTCCGGGTAGGCCGTGACCGGGAAGAAGGTCGCGCTGAAGAGGAAGAGAGGGAGGGTGAAGACCGCCACGAGGTCGAAGTCCTGCCAGCGGCGCATCCACGTGGTGGCGGCGGTCCCCACGCCGGCCGCCGCGAACCCGATGAGGAGCGAGCCGGGGATCGTGAGCAGGACGAGCGGCGAGAGCGCGAGCCCGAGGAGGAGCATGAGGACGACGAAGGCGACCGCGTAGAGCGAGCCGCGGATGAGCGCCCAGGCGACCTCGCCGGAGGCGACATCGGCGGGTCCGAGCGGCGTGGCGAGGACGGCGTCGTAGGTCCGGGCGTAGCGCAGCTTGTAGAAGAGGTTGAAGGTGCTGTCGTAGAGCGCGCCGTTCATCGCCGCGGTGGCCATCAGCGCGGGCGCCACGAAGACCGCGTAGGGGAGCCCCTCGATCTCGCCCACGAGGGCACCCATCCCGTAGCCCATCCCGAGCAGGTAGAAGAGTGGCTCGAAGAAGCCGGTGACGAGCGCGATCCAGGAGCGGCGGTAGACCCAGACGTTCCGCTCCAGGAGGCGGATCCCGCGGCGCCCGGGGAGGCCGGTCGTGCCGGGCATGAGGCGGGCGAGGGAGGCGAGCATCAGGCGATCAGCCGGCGCCGGAAGAGCGCCGCGGCAGCCACTGCGCCCACCACGAGGTAGGCGAGGAGGACGGCGAGGTGGAGCGCCATCGCCGGGTCCGGCGTGCCGAGCGCGATCGCGCGGGTCAGCGCCACCCCGTGCGCGAGCGGCGTGAGCCAGGCCACGAGCTGGAGGATCGCGGGGAGCTCCGCGATCGGGAAGAAGGTGCCGGAGAAGAGGGCGAGCGGCGTGATCACGAAGCGGAAGAGGATCGTGAAGCCCGCGTCCCCGCGCTGGGTCGCCGAGAAGGCCTGGATCGGGGCCGCGAAGGCGAGCCCGGTGAGCACAGCGGCGGGGACCATGAGCGCACCGCGGAGCGGGTCGGTCGCCCCGAGCGCGACCGCGATCGCCGAGAAGACGGAGGCGGCGATCACGAGGCGGACGGCGACGAAGGCGAGGTTCCCGATCGCGATGTGGCGCGGCAGGAGCGGCGTGGCCACGGCGGCCTGGTAGGTCCGGTCCCAGCGCAGCCCACCCATCACCGGGTAGGTCGATTCGAAGGCGGCGGTCTGCATCGCCGACGAAGCGAGCAGGCCGGGTGCGAGGAAGGCGAGGTAGCCGACCCCCGCGAGCGCGGAGCCCCCCGCGTCCACGAACGACCCGAGCCCGATCCCGATCGAGCCGAGGAAGAAGAGCGGGCTGACGAAGGTCGTGATCGCCGAGCCGCGCCAGGTCCGCCGGTAGCGCAGGAGGTGGTGCTCGAGGATCCGGATCGAGCCGCCCGTCCGCATCGCGCCGCGCACGATCAGTCGACGAGCGTCCGGCCGGTCAGCCGGAGGAAGACATCCTCGAGCGAGCTCCGCCGGACGAGGGTGGCGACCGGCCGGAGCCCCCGGTCGTGGAGGGTGACCGCGGCCGCCTCACCATCCTGGGTGTAGAGAAGGGTCCGGTCCGGGAGGACCTCGATCCGCTCCGCGACCCCGGCGAGTCGCGGATCGTCCTCCGCGGGGCGCGCGTCCGGCGCGAAGCGGACCTCGAGGACCTCGCGGGTCGCGTGCTCGGCGATCAGCGCGCGCGGCGACCCCTCCGCCACGATCCGCGCCTTGTCCATGACGACGAGCCGGTCGCACAGCTGCTCCGCCTCGTCCATGTAGTGGGTCGTGAGGACGAGCGAGACGCCGTCCTGCTTCAGGCGGTAGAGGCGGTCCCAGAGGAGATGGCGCGCCTGGGGGTCGAGCCCGGTCGTGGGCTCGTCCAGGAGGAGGAGGCGGGGGCGGTTCACGAGCCCGCGCGCGATCGTGAGCCGCCGCTTCATCCCGCCGGAGAGCGGCTCCACCTCGTCACCCGCGCGATCGGCGAGCTGGACGAAGTCGAGGAGCTCGTCCGCACGCGCCCGCGACTCCCGGTAGGAGAGGTCGAAGTAGCGCCCGTAGAGGATGAGGTTCTCCCGGACGGTCAGCTCCATGTCCAGGGAGTCCTGCTGGGGGACGACCCCGAGGAGGGCGCGGATCCTTGCGCCATCCCGGGCTGGGTCCATCCCCAGGACCCGCAGCTCGCCGCCGGTGGGCGGGGAGACGCAGCCGATCATGCGCATCGTGCTCGACTTGCCGGCGCCGTTCGGGCCGAGGAAGCCGAAGGCCTCCCCGGGGGCGACGGAGAAGGAGATCCCGTCCACGGCGGTGAAGGATCCGAAGCGCTTGGAGAGGTCGCGGGCGAGGACGAGGGGATCGGCGGTGGTCACTTGCGGATGGTACCCGTCCCCCGGCCGGGAGCCCCCGGCGAGGCTGATCACCCGTATCCCCACCGGGAAGCGGGGATTCCCGGATAATCCCCCCATGCGCGTCTCCGCCAAGGCCGACTACGCCGTCCGGGCCACGATCGAGCTCGCCGCCGCCGAGGCGGATGGTCCGCTGAACGCGGAGAAGATCTCCGAGCGCCAGGGGATCCCGCGCAAGTTCCTCGAGACGATCCTCCTGGAGCTGAAGCACGCGGGGATCGTGACGAGCCGGCGCGGCCCGGATGGCGGCTACGCCCTGGCGCGGCCGGCCGCCGAGATCAGCATCGCGGACGTCATCCGCGCCGTGGACGGGCCCCTCGCGAACGTGCGGGGCGACCGCCCCGAGCGGATCGCCTATGAGGGGGCGGCCATCCACCTCACGCAGGTCTGGATCGCGGTACGCGCCGCGCTCCGCGACCTCCTCGAGGCGACCTCGCTCGCCGAGGTCCGCGACGGCACCCTCCCCGAGCGGATCGCCGCCCTCACCGCGGATCCGGATGCCTGGGTGAGCCTGGGGCGGATCCGCGGCGCCGGAAGCGGGAGCGGCCCGGCCGCGGGCTGAGCGCCGGCGGCACACGACCGAGCGGCAGATGACCGAGGGCCCGTCCCCCCGTGCGGGGGGACGGGCCCTCGGCTTCCTGGTCCGGGATGGGGTGACCGCGAGGCCGCCCCGGCGAGGCTAGCGGAGCGCAGCCACCGCGGACTGGATGCCCGCGAGGTCCTTGCCGCGGAAGACGAACTTCCAGCCGTCGTTCTCCTTCTGGCGGATGAGCTTCGCCAGGCTCGAACGGGTCGCCGAGGTGCTCGCGTTATCGGCACCGTCCGTGTCGATGACGAAGATCACCTGGCTCTGGGGGTTCGTGGCCGCCAGCGCGTTGATCGCCCGGGTCGCCGCGTCGTAGAGCGGGGTCCGGCCGGCCGGCCGGAAGCTCTTGCTGTTGAGGTTCGGGACGCTCGTGATCACCCGCTGGCCGTAGCGGTTCACATAGCGCTCGGAGCTGAAGAGCGTGAGGCCGTAGATCGCCATCGGGCGGCGCGCCTGCTGGCCGGCAAGGAAGCGGTTGTAGTCGCGGATGACGCGGTTCGCGGCCGAGGTCATCGAGCCGCTCTCGTCGAGGAGGACGTGGACCGTGGCGGCCTCGGTGACCGTCTCGGTGCTGTCGTTCGAGACGAACGTGCCGGAGGCGGCGGTCGCGGTGTTCACGATCTCGCCCGCGTCGATGTCGTCCTGGGTGACGCTGTAGCTGCCGACGCAGACGATGTGCTCGCCGACGTCCAGGTGGTCGTCCTCGTCACCGATCATGACCAGGCTCGGGCACTCGGCATCGGGGACCATCGGGTCGTTGATGACGATCGGGCCGGCGGCCGGGCCCTGCCCGACGTTCTCGACGCGGAAGCGGTAGAGGACGGTGGAGCCGACGATCGGGGTGAACTCCGGCTCGGCGGCCTTCTTCGTGAGCTCAAGGACCGGGAGCGGGATCTCGACGATGATCGGGACACCGCCCTCGCCGTTCGCGCACTGGCGCCCGGAGTCGAGGTACTGGCCCTCGGCGGAGTTGTCCGAATTGTGGTCCTTGCCGCCGGCGACGAGCTGCTTCGCGTCCTTGGGGACGATCGCCTCACCCTCGAACTTGTACTTCACGTCGTAGGTGACGACGCAGATCTCGTACGTGCCGGGGCCGCCGTAGGTGTAGCTGATCGGGCCCCAGGTCCCCGTGACGCCGCGCGGGGCATCATCCGAGGCGCCCTGGAGAAGGGGCAGGCCGCAGTCACCGAGGCCGCCGTTCGCGTCCGAGGTGCGCACGAGGTTGTCCTCGGCGGTGCCCATGTGGTAACCGACGCCCTTGGGAGCGCCCTTGCTCTTGATGAAGTTGCCGTCCCAGCCGTCGCCCCAGTCCGCGGCCCAGCCGACGGCGCGGTTGGCAGAGGTGCCGGGGCCGCACGGATCGGTCTTGTCCTCCCAGACCCACGTCCCGGTGAGCGTGACGGTGGCACCGTCCTGCTCGACGTCGACGGAGGTGGGGTACGGGGCGTCCGCGAAGGCGACCGCGGCGGTGGCGAGGACCATGCCGGCCCCCAGGATCGACGCCCGCAGGAGGCGGCCGCGAACGGCGCCACCCAGGCTGGAACGGAACTGCATCGTGGCTCTCCCCTTTGCTTTTCGGGCGGCGACCGGCGCCTTGGGAACCCGCGTCGGGTAGACCGAACGCCTGCGTTCGGATAGGACGAAAGTACCACGCAACCGCGGAGGTTGTCAGGGTGCAGGAGGTGTTCCGGCGACTCCGCGGTGCCCCACGGCACCGCTCCCCACCGACCCCGGGCGCGGGTCAGGGGATGAGGCGGCCCTGGAACTGCGGCTGGGCGACGATCGCGGCGTAGGCGGCGAGCGCGGCGGGGGGCTGGCTGAGCCGCCAGTCCGGGTGGTCGGCGTCCTCGGTCCGCACGTCGAACCAGACGATCGCGAGGATCTCCGGGAAGGCCTCGTGGACCGCCGGATAGCCGTCCCGGATCCAGTCCGCCTTGTAGCCCTCGATCGCCGGCGTCCCCGTCTCCGCGACGATGATCGACTTCCTGGGTGCCACCTGGCGGAGGGCGCGCACCGAGGGAAGGAAGAGCGACGTCATCGAACGCGCCGGCAGCCATTCCGTCTGCCAGTCGAAGGCGCTGAAGCTCGTGTGGTGGACCCACCGGTTCCCGGGATAGATCGTGGAGTAGCGGCCGCACCAGGGGCAGAGCATGTAGGGGCTCCAGACGAAGCGGACGTTGCGCGCTCCCTCCGCACGGAAGATCCGGACGATATGGCGCCAGGCCTCCTTGAAGGTGGTTGCGGTGTTGCTGAAGCGCCCGATCCCCCACGGGAACCAGGTCCCGTTCATCTCGTGGGCGAAGCGCAGGTAGACCGTCCCACCCCAGGCGGCCGCCGCCCGGGCCCAGCCCCGGATGTAGGCGTCATGGCGTCCCGAGGCGATCCGGGCATACGTGTAGCGGCTGCTCAGCTGCCGCGAGGGGTCGACCGGCTCCCAGTTCACCATCGGGGCGATCCCACGGTCGCGGAGCGCATCGAGGAAGGTGGCGGAGGGGAAGGGCGCGGTCGGCCCGCCCCACGCGGACCAGAGGGTCCAGATCGCCGGCGCGACCCCGCCCACGCTCGCAGTGAAGGAATCGACCTCCGCGATGTCGTCGCTCGGGAGGTGCCCGACCCCGAGCGCAAGGGGCCGTGCGGCGGCCGCGGGGACGGGTGCGGCCAGCGCGACGAGGAGGACGGCGAGGAGGGCGGTGGTGGCGCGGACCCGCATCACGGGCGGTCACCCGCGAGGCCGAGGGCCGCTCGCGCGATCGCGAGCGCCTCCGGGGCGGCGAGCGCGGCCGGGATCCCCGGAGGGATGCTCCCATCGCCGGGGAGATACGCGGAGCGCAGCCGGGACGGCAGGGCCTCCGCAGCGTCCGCGTGGTCGAGCGCAGCGAGGCCACGCAGGAGGGTGGCGACGACCGGCGCGAGCCGGTCGGGGTCGGCCGCGTCGGCCGCGGAGGCGAGGACGACGAGCGCGGGACCCCCCTCCCCGTCCGCGCGCCAGCCGGCGATCGTCCGCGGGCCGGCGGCGTCCGCGGCGAGCGCCGCTGCGAGGTCGGCGGGCACGATGGCGAGCTCGGCACGGCCGGCAGCGAGCTCGGCGATCGGATCCGCGGCCGGGAGGGCGACGACCCCGGAGAGACCCGCGAGCGCAGCGACCCCGAGGAGGCCGGCACGCTCGAGCGGGAGGGCTGCGCCGGGGTCATCGGCCGGGGTCGCGACGCGGATCGTCCGACCGTCCCCAGGAGGGAGGGCGGGGAGCGCGGGGTCCGGCGCGGCGCCGCGGCGCGCCTGGGCGGCGTTCAGAGGCCCGAGGGCGATCGCGTCCCCCGGGATCGGGAGAGGACGAGCACGCGCGGCGGCCCAGGCGTGGAGAGCGGCGAGGCCACCGTCCTCGCCGGGGGTGCCGAGCCCGCCGTCCGCCGGCCGGAAGTCCTCGAGGTCGCTCGGCCAGCCGGCGACGACCGCATCCGTGTAGACGATCCCCGCCATCCGCGCGGCACGCTCGAGGGCCGGGTCGTTCGCAGGGTCGGCGAGCGCCGCGAGGCCCGCGAGGTAGGCGTCGAGGAAGGCCGCGAGGGTGGCGGGCGCCGTCCCGGGAAAGGCGGAGCCGGCGACGAGGAGCTCCCCACCCCACTCCTGGCGGTCGACGAGGAGCGGGGCGCCGGCGCGCGAGAGCGCGAGGCGGTCCGCGTTCCGGACCGGCGCGAGCGCGACCTCTCCCGCGAGGAGCGGCGCCAGCCAGGCATCCGGGCCACCGGGCGGGAGGAGGACCGGGTCGATCGCCGGATCGACCGGCCGGCCCGCCTCGGCGAGCGCGGCGAGGATCGCGGCCAGGCGCTCCGGATCGTCACCCAGGATGAGGGGGGCGCCCGAGGGGAGCGGGGTGGGTGCCGCGGCGATGAGGTTGGGCCACCAGGGGCGGTATCCGGCGATCACGATGAACGGCTCCCCGCGGCGGATCGCGTCCATCGCCTCCGCGACGGGAACGACGGCGATCTCGACGCGCCCGTCACGGAGCGCCGCCAGACCGTCCGGGGCGGGGACGAGGGTGAGGGGCTCGAGCCCGGCGGCAGCCACCGCCCCGGAGATCTCCGCAGCGAGGAAGGGGGCGCGGCCCGCGAGGTCCTCCGTGCGGTAGCCGATGCGGAGCGCCGGGATCTCCACCGGAGCGGCCGGCGGAGCGGACGACGGCCGGGGCGATCGGCGGGGCTTCCGGGTGGGTGCCGGGGTGGCCGGGGGCGGGGAGCAGCGGACGGCGATCGCGACCCTGCCGTCCGAGCCCGCGGCAGAGGCCCGGATGCGCCGGTCTCCGGCGGCGACCGCCAGGGTGAGGACGACGGTGGTGGTGCCGTCCGCAGCGGTCACGCCCTGGGTGGCGGAAAGGCGATCGCCGGAAGCCCCCTCGGCGATCGTCCAGCGGACGACCTGGCGGCGGACCGGCCGGCCGGTCTCGGTGGAGAGGACGGTGGCGCGCAGCTCGACGGAGCGCCCGCAGTCGACGGCACGCGAGGGGCCGGAGATCCCGACCTGGTAGACGGGAGCCGGGCCGTAGGCGAGGGCGGGGAGCGCACCGGGGAGGGCTCCGGCGAGGACGAGGGCCACGAGCACGGCTGCAAGGGCCCGGCGTCCCCGTGCGACGCCTGGGAGGATCGAGAGCATGCTGACCTCGGACGGGAAGGGCCGCGTCGGGGCAGTATAGCCACGGCCCCCCGGACCCCCGATCCGGGCCCCCCGAGCCGAGGACCTTCCGATCGACCCTGCCGTGACCCCCTCCCCCGGCCGCCGCGCCCGGCGATCCCGGCGGCGTGCGCTCCTCCTCGGTGCCGGCGTCGTGCTTGCGCTCGGCGCGGTCGCGGTCGTGCGCTACCTGCCGCTCGCGCTTGCGGCGGCCGAGACCCGGGATGCAGCGGAGCGGCTGGCGACGACCCTCGCGGATGCCGGCCCGGAGATCGTGGTGACGGGGGGCACCGCCGCGCTCCGGGCGGATGCGGACGCGATCCTTCGTGGGTCGGCACGGCTTGGGGATGCGCTCCGGGGTGATCCGCTCGCCGGCCTCGTCCGTCTCCTGCCCGGCGGCGCAGCCCAGGTGGACGGGGCGGTCGCGCTCACGGATGCGGCGGCGGCGGCCGCGGAGGCCGCGCTCCTCGCGCTCGACCTGGCCGGCATCATCGAGCAGGAGAGCGCGGCGGCGGACCCCCTCCCTGCGCTCGTCCGGGCGGTCGCGGCGAGCGAGCCCGATGCGCTCCGTGCCGCGGAGCTCCTGGGCCGCGCGGCGGCCGCCGCGGCATCGGTCCCGGCCACGGCCGCAGGCCCCCTCCGGAGCACGGCCGAGCGGGTCGCGAGCCTCGCCGTCCGAGCGGAGCCGCTCGTCCGCTCGTGGGCGTCGATCGCCGGGGCGCTCCCGGCGATCGCGGGGATCGAGGGCGAGCGACGCTACCTCCTCCTCGCGCAGAACCCCGCCGAGATCCGGCCCACCGGCGGGTTCATCGGGACCTACGGGATCGTCACGCTGCGGGACGGCGGGCTCGCCGGGGTGACGGTGGACGACGTCTACCGGCTCGACGGTCAGCCCGGGCTCCCCCGGCAGGAGCCGCCCCCCGCGCTCGCCGCGCGCCTCCTCGGCCGGGGCTCGTGGGAGCTGGCGGACGCGAACTGGTCGCCGCACTTCCCCGAGGCGGCCGCGGATGCCCTCCGCCTCTACGGAGCGGAGAGCGGTGACGATCGGATCGACGGCGTGATCGCGCTCGGGACGGGGGCGATCGACCGGCTCCTCCGCGTCACGGGGCCGCTCACCCTGCCGGAGAGCGGGATCGTGGTGCGCGCGGGCGAGACGCTCCCCGTCATCCTCGGCGCGACGCGCACGGAGGGGACGGACCGGAAGGCCCCGATCGCGGAGCTCGCGGAGGTCCTCCTCGCCCGGCTCCTCGCGCTCCCGGCTGCCGATCGGGCGGGGCTCGTGCGGGAGCTCCCGGGGCTCGTCCGGAGCCGCGACCTCCAGGCCTGGCTCGTCCGGCCCGCGGAGCAGGCCCTCCTCGCCGGGACGCCGCTCGCCGGGGAGCTCCTCGCCGGACCCGGCGACCACGTGGATCTCGTCGATGCGAACGTCGCCCCGTCATCCAAGCTCAGCCCGGTCGTGGAGCGCGCGTGGATGCTCTCCGCCGCGCTCGGGGCGGACGGATCGGTGGAGCACGCGTTGCGCACGACGTGGCGGAACCGCGGGGATGCGGACGACCCCCTGACGCGCCTCCTCCGCGCGGCATCGGAGAGCGAGGAGGGGCTCTACGGGCTCTATGTGCGCCTCCTCGTCCCGGGCGGGAGCGAGCTCCTCGCGCTCGAGGGGATGAGCCGGCTCCCGGTCAGCGGCGTGGAGGAGACGACGACGATCGCGGGCCGTACCGCGTGGGGCAGCTACCTCCTCATCCCGCCCGGCGAGGCCTGGCTCGCCCACGCGTGGCGGACGCCGGCGGTCGTCCTGGCCGAAGGAGAGGGACGGCTCTACCGGCTCTCCCTACGGAAGCAGCCGGGGATGGGCCCGGAGCCGGTGACGATCGCGATCCGTCTCCCGGCAGGGGTGCGCCCGGCGAGCCTCTCCCCCGGCCTCGTGGCGGAGGGCGAGACGGTCCGGTGGTCCGGGACGCTGACGGAGGACCTCGTCCTGGAGCTCCGGTGGCTCCCGTGAGCGGCGGGGGGATCCTCGCGGTGGTCGTCGTGAACCACCGGCGCCACGACCTTCTCGCCGGCTGCCTCGCGAGCCTCGCCGCCTCCACCCGGCGGCCGGAGATCGTCGTCGTGGTGGACAACGAGAGCGACCCTGCCGCGCTCACGGCGGCGCTCGACCCGGTCGCCGGCGCCTTCGACCTGCGGCCGCGCCCGGACGCCGGGAACAAGGGCTACGCGACGTCGTGCAACCGCGGCGCTGCCGCTGCCCCGGAGGCGGACCGGCTCCTCTTCCTGAACGCGGACACGGAGCTGGGCCCGGACGCGCTCGCCGCCTGCCTGGACGCGCTGGAGGCGGACCCCCGGACCGGGATCGTGACCGCGCAGCTCGTGCGGCCGGACGGAGAACGGGACCACGCCTGCCACCGCGGGCTCCCGACGCCGTCGGCAGCCCTCTTCCATACGCTCGGGCTCGACCGGCGCTTCCCGCGCTCGCGGCGTCTCGCGCGCTACACGCTCGGCTGGCTCGATCCGGCATCGACCCACGAGGTGGAGGCCTGCTCGGGAGCCTTCCTCCTCGTCCGGTCCGCCCTTCTCGCCCGTGTCGGGGGCTGGGACGAGGCCTACCGCTTCTACGCCGAGGATCTCGACCTGTGCGCGCGGGTCCGGGCGGCCGGGTCGCGGATCGTCTACGTGGGCTCGGCGCGGGTCCTCCACGTGAAGGGGGCGTCGAGCGGGATCGGGCGGCCGGAGGCGGAGCTCGATGCGGCGCAGCGCGCGATCCGCGATCGCGTGCGCGGCGAGATCGCCCGCTCCCACCGGCGCTACTGGGAGCTCCACCTGGCGGCCGGCACGCCGCGACCCCTCCGCGCTCCCGTCCGTGCCTGGCTGGCGCTCACGGAGCGCCGCGCGGGTCAGGGTCGCGGGTCCGCCTGAGGCCTCGGCCCGGCGGCGGCGAGCCGGGCGAGGGCGCGCCGCTTGCGCAGCGCGCCGGGGAGAAGCCGGAGGAACGAGGGGAGGATCGCGAGGCGGCGTGGGTCCGCCACCAGGAGGAGGGCGAGCGAGGCGAGCTCGCGCCACGCGATCCAGGGCAGGTCGCGCAGAACGGCGGGGAGCGGGTCGTTCTTCACCTGCATCAGCCGCTGGTTCCGCCACGAAAGGGCACGGATCCAGGGCGGCGCGCTGCGCAGGGCCCGGACCGCGGCGAGCGCACCGGTCCCGGCGGGCCCCGGCGCGCTCCTGCCATGCCACGCGATGGCATCCGGGAGGTAGGCGGTCCGCCATCCGAGCCGGCGGAGGCGCCAGGCAAGGTCGACATCCTCCTTGTACATGAAGAAGTCGCCGTCCAGGACCTCCGGCCCATCGCGCCCGGGGAGACGCGCCGCAAGAAGCGCCGCGCGGCGGTGGACGGGCGCGGGGCCGTCCGCCCCCCAGACCTCGCCCGGCACGGCGTGCGCGGGGCCGTCCGCCATCCCCTGCGCCCGGCTCGTGACGCGCCGGTCGCGGTGGAGGACGAGCCCCGTCGTGTCGAGGAGATCCTCGCGCCGGCCCGGCCCGGCGAGATGGCGGATCCGCCCCTGGACGGAGCCGATCTCCGGGTCGGCCGCGAGCGCGGCGCAGGCATGGACGAGGAAGCGCGGATCGAGCTCCACGTCCTGGTTGAGGAGGAGGATGGCAGCGCCGCGCGCCTCCCCGATCAGCCGGTCCTGGCCCCGCGCATAGCCCACGTTCTCCCCCGCGACGATGACGCGGATCCGCGGGTCCGCTGCCGCTGCGGCCCGGAGGAGCGCCACGGAGTCGTCCGAGGAGCCGGAATCGAGGATGAGGAGCTCCAGGTGCACCTCCTCCTGGCGGAGGACGGAGGCGAGACAGCCGGGGAGCCAGGCCGCTCCGTCGTGGACGACGAGGGTGACGGTGACCTCGGGAAGGGGGAGCTCGGACACTCGCCGAGTCTAGCCACGGGGTGCGACGGCAGGCGTTTGACGGGGGGACGGGGCGCTCCTATCGTCCGTTGGTGCCGTTGTCCCTCCTCCCCGCTCCGCCGCTGCGCCGGTCGTGAGCCTGCGTACCGACCTGCCGCCGGCCGTCGCGATCATCCCGCCGGGCGGCTGGCCCGGGTGGGGGCTCGCCGAGGCGTGGCGCCTCCGGAGCACCTGCCTCGTCCTGGCGCGCCGCTCGCTCCGGGTGCGCTACCGGCAGACCCTCGTGGGCGCGCTCTGGGCGGTCCTTCAGCCGCTCCTCATGATGGTCGTCTTCACGACCTTCCTCTCCGTCATCGCCGGCGTCCGGTCGGATGGGACGCCCTACCCGGTCTTCATCTACGCGGGGCTCCTCCTCTGGGGGGCGGTCGCCAAGACGGTCGCCGAGGGGACGACGAGCCTGATCGCCGAATCGGGCCTCATCCGGCAGGTCTGGTTCCCACGTGTCTACTGCCCGGCGGCGGCGATGATCGGGAGCCTCGTGGACCTCGCGATCGGCGCGCTCGTCCTCGTGGGCTTCCTCGTGGTCTACGGGATCCCCCTCACCCCCACCGTCCTTCTCGCCCCGCTCTTCCTCGGCCTCGCGCTCGTGGCCGCCCTCGGGATCGCGCTCTGGACCTCCGCCCTCAACGCGGCCTGGCGCGACGTCGGGCACCTCCTCCCCTTCCTCCTCCAGGTCTGGCTCTTCACCTCGCCGATCGTCTACCCCGCCTCGCTCATCCCCGCGGAGCTGCGGCTCGTCTACGCCCTCAACCCGCTCGTCGCGGCCGTGGGTGGCTTCCGGTGGGCGATCTTCGGCGGGGCACCCCCGGAGATCGCGGAGATCGCGGTGGGCGGGCTCGTCGCGCTCGCCGTCCTCGTCTCCGGCTATGCCTTCTTCCGGCTCCGCGAGCCGTCCTTCGTGGACGTCGTCTGAGGATGGAGGAGCCGGTCGTCATCCGGGTCGAGGGGCTCGGCAAGCGCTACGCGATCGGGGCGACCCCCACCGGCGGCGGCCTCTACGACCGGATGGGGCGCCTCCTCGGGAGCCACCGCGTCCCGGAGGGCGATGCGCACCCGAGCGTCTGGGCGCTCCGCGACGTGAGCTTCGATGTGCGGCGCGGGGAGGTCCTCGGGGTCCTCGGGCGGAACGGGTCCGGGAAGTCGACCCTCCTGCGCATCCTCGCGCGGGTCACCGCGCCCACGGAGGGACGGGCGGAGACCCGCGGACGGGTCGGCTCCCTCCTCTCCCTCGGGACCGGCTTCCACCCGGAGCTGAGCGGCCGGGACAATATCGCCCTCGCGGGCGCCCTCCTCGGCATGGCACGCGCGGACGTGGCGGCGCTCACCGGGCCGATCATCGAGTTCGCGGAGGTGGGGCGCTTCCTGGACACCCCGATGAAGCACTACTCGAGCGGGATGTACGCCCGGCTCGCCTTCTCCGTCTCGATCCACCTGGCGACCGAGATCATGCTCCTGGACGAGATCCTCTCCGTGGGCGACGAGGCCTTCCGGGATCGCTGCCAGGAGCGGATCCGGTCGGTCGTGCGCGAGGGGCGGACGGTCATCTTCGTGAGCCACTCGGGCGAGACGGTGACCGCGCTGTGCGACCGCGCGATCGTCCTGGAGGAGGGCCGGCTCGTCCACGCCGGCGACGCCGCCGAAGCGCTCGCCTGGTACCGGGGCCGGATCGGGAAGGCGGCCGTGCCCGCTTCCCCGGCCGGCGCGGCCGGGGCCGTTCAGCCGCCGAGGTAGATCCGGTCCGCGAGCGGCCCGATCGCGTCGGGGGACCACGCGGCGAGCGTGGCCTCGCGGGCCCGGCGGGCGATCGCCGCGTACGCTCCCTCCCGGTCCCGCGCAACGGCGACGGCCGCGCGGAGCGCCGGCTCCCAATCCTCGCTGTGGGCGATCCACCCCGCGCCGGAACGGACGACCTCGGCTGCGGCCGTGGAGCCCGGTGACGCGATCGAGGGTGTCCCCACCGCTCCCGCCTCGAAGACCTTGAGCGGCGACTTGCACACGGTGAAGCGGTCCTCCTGGAGCGGCACGAGGTTCAGCTCCACGGCCCCCATCCACGCCTGCAGATGGACGAAGTCCGTGCGCGGGACGCGCACGATCCGGCCCGCGTGCCGGAGGATCGGCCCCGTGGGCTCCACGTCCCCCACGAGGAGAAGGCGCAGGTCGTCCATCTCGTCGAAGAGACGGGCGAGGGCGTCCGTGGCGAGGACGAGGTCGCGATCGTGCGACCGGGTCCCGCTGAAGTAGCCGAGATGGATCGCGCCGTCGCCCGCGAAGCGCGCGGACTCCTTCTCGCGCCAGACGCGCTCGGAGATCGCGAGCTGGGGCGGATCGAGGTGGTTCGGGAGGTGGTCGACGCGGACCGGGTGGATCCGCGCCATCTCGGCGGCGAGCGGCTCGGTGGAGGCGATCGCGCGGTCCGCCAGCCGGAAGGTCGCCTGCATCCGGGCGGCGTAGCCGAACCAGTGGGTCCAGGCGGCCTCGTCGTCCCATCCGTAGCCCGTCGTACGCAGGAAGACCGGGATCAGGGCGGGGTCGAGGATGAGGTCGTCGATATCGAAGACCACCTCGCCTCCGTGGCGGTGGACCCGGGAGACGAGATCGTCGATCGCCCACGTGTATCGGGAGCGCACGATGACCAGGGTCCGGAGGAGCGGCGCCAGCGACGCAAGGCGCTCGATCTCGTCCCCGTAGAACCACGCCGTGCCGACCTCGGGATGCCGCTCGGCGAGGAGCTCCGCCATATTCCAGGCGCGGTAGCGGAAGGTCCCCCAGTCCGGCGCCTCCATGAGCCAGGCGATCCGGTGCGGCCGCGCGCGGAGGCGGTCGATCCGCTCCTCGAGCGGGAGGAGCCACGGGTCCCGGTATCCGACCGGTGCACGGTCGACGAGGTGCACCGCTCAGCCGCCGAGGATCCGGTCGATCGCCGGACCGGCGGACGCCTCCCACGAGCGGGCGATCCCCGGGGCCGGGTCGGCGACCTCCGTCCCGGCGATCGCGACCGCTTCGGCGAGCGCCGCGAGAAGGCCGGGGAGCGTGGGCTCCGCGCACAGGATCCGCGGCGAGTAGGCGGAGAGATCCTGCTTCCGGCCATCCCGGGTGGTGACGACGACGGCCCCGGATCCGGCAAGGTCGAGGGGCGGGTAGCTGGGATGCGGCGAGGCCATGAGCGCGAGGCCGAGGTCGGTCGCGGCGACACGCTCGAGGTAGCGGTCGAAGGAGAGGACACCGAGGACCTCGGACCGGACGCCGCGGGCGAAGCGGAGCGGCCGGTCCGCGGTCCCCACGAAGGCGATCTCCCAGCCCGCGGGATCGAGGATCCCGTCCGCGAGCGCGGCGTCGAGGAGCTCGACCCCCCGGTGATAGAGGTTCCGCGGGTGGGTGGGCCGTGCGTGGAAGAGGAGCCGGCGCGGGGCTCCCGCTGCCCGCGGCCGATGGGGAAGGAGGGCGGGGAAGGCGGGCTCGAAGGCGACCCCGGAGCGCTCCACGTTCCGGAACCCCTCCGCGACGAGGTGGTCGCGCAGGAGCGCGGTGTTGACGAGGATCCGGATCCCCTCGGTGGCCATCGTCTCCGCGCAGCGCTGCCGCTCGTCACCGGCCGGGTAGAAGATCCGCTCGTCGTCCTGGAGCAGCCAGATCACCCGCTCGGGCGGGACCGACTCGAGGACGGCGGCGGTCGTGGTCCAGAGGGTCGTCAGCCACAGCTCGTCCGGCCCGTCACCGATCACCGATCCGCCACGACCGACCGCGGCACGATCCGTCTCGAGGCGCGCGGGGATCGGGATCCCGTTGCGGGCAAGGACGCGCGCCACGACCGACCGGTCCGCGGCATCGTCCCGGGTGACGACGCGCAGCGCAGCACCGCGGCGGGCGGCGATCATCGCGCCGATGACGATCGCGGTGGCGACCCCGCCGAAGAGGCTCTCCGGGCCGACGCTGTCCACGACGACCGAGACCCGCGGCCCGGCACCCGGCAGGGCGCGGAGCCGGATCGGGGCGAGCCGGGGGAACCACGCATCGAGATCGACGGGGATCTCCGTCCGGCCCTCGGGAACGATCGCCTCCGTCCGCCCTTCCGCCTTGCCGTGGCGGAGGTAGTGGAGGAGCGGGTTCAGCCCGGCGCGAGCCACATCCTCGTAGAGGGAGAGGTAGCGCGCGCTGGAGAAGCGGGGCCCGGGGTCGCGCCGCTCGCGGCCACCGTGGAGGAGGTAATGGAGGGCGGGGTCCGTCCCGGAGCGGGCCACGTCCGGATAGCGGTCGAGGTACCACGCCGCGTCGAAGAAGCCGCTGCGCAGGATCGCCCGGCGGTCCAGCTCCCGGCGGATCCGGATCCGGAGCGCGGCGGAGAGGCGGCGGGGGTCACGGAGGGATGGCCGGGGACCCGAGGGGGACGTCACAGGGCAGGATCGCTCCGCTGAGACCGGGCGGGCCTACGGCGGCGGCCCGCGACGATCTCCGCGATGGTAGCCCGCCGACGGATCACGACGTGTGCGCGTTCCGATCCCGGCGCAGATGCCGGGCGATCCGGAGCCCCACGGCTTCCGGGGAGAGCTCCTGCTCCACGAGCTCGGCCGCCGCAGCGCCGATCCGCCGCCGGAGCTCCGGGTCGGCCGCCAGCGCACGCATCGCGCGGCTGGCTTCCGCGAGGTCCGGCTCCGCCCAGCGCGCCGCGGGGTCATAGGGTCCTTCCCGCCGCCCCACGGGGACGAGCCGGTAGCCGACGGGGATCCCGGCACCCGGGCGCACGAAGTCCCGGCTCCCCGACCAGTCCGTGGAGATGACCGGGCGCCCGAGGCCCATCGCCTCCGCGATGACGAGCCCGAACCCCTCGCTCCGGTGGAGCGAGACGAAGACATCGCAGGCGTGGAGGAGGGAGTCGAAGGCAGCCCGGTCGAGGGTGCGGTCGATGACGATGACCTCGCGGTCCGCAGGGAGGATCCGGCGCAGCCGGCGCAGGTCCGGCTCGCTCGGGTTGTTCACCTTGACGACGAGCGCGACCCCCGGGTCGCCGGCGGGGAAGGCGTCACAGAAGGCACGGATCGCCCCCTCCGGGTTCTTGCGGTCGGTGACGCTCCAGGGGTCGTAGGCGATGAGGAAGAGGACCCGGTCCTCGGGCAGGCCGAGCTCCGCGCGGGAGAGGAAGGGACCGTGGCGGACCGGGATCGCGTGGGGGATCCGGTGGACGGGGACGGGCGCGACCGCGGCGAGGGCGTCGCGGACGAAGGCCGACGGCGCCCACAGCTCGTCCACGAGCCGGAAGGCGGCGCGCCAGGCGTCCGGGATCGTCTCCAGCTCCCAGGCCCAGACGCCGATCGCATGGCGGCCACGGGTCGCCTCCGCGGGGAGCTGGGAGAGGACGGCGGGGAGGGTGTCCGCGTTGACGTGGAGGATCGTCGTGGCGTAGGCCGGCCGCGTGGCGATCGCATGGACCCAGCTCGTCTCGGCCTGGCGGGAGGCCGGTCCCACGCGCGCCTCCAGGAGGACGAACGGGATCTGCGCGGCACGGAGCGCGGCGGCCATCCCGCGCGTCGCCTCCCCGATCCCCATCTCGGCGCGGAGATAGCCCGCGAGGTTGACCCCCGCATCGGGCGCGCCGCGGGGCGGGTCGCGGAGGTCACGGACACGGTCCCAGTCGAGGTCGGTGTGGGAGCGGTGGACGGTGAGCGACGGGCTCCGGAAGGGGTCGCCGGCGGCGATGACGTCGCGATGCAGGGACCGCAGGCGCCGGTCGTCCTCGGGGGTGGGGGTCCGTCCGCGGGAGGCGCTCTCGCGATGGACGAGGCGGGCATCCGGCGTCCAGAGCACCTCCGCGCCGTGGGCCCGGGCACGCAGGCAGAGATCGACATCGTTGCCGCTCACGGCGAGCGTCTCGTCGAAGCCGCCCAGCGCGTCGAAGAGCGCCCGGGGAACGAGGAGGACCGCGCCGGTCACGGCGAGCGCCTCCCGGGTGACGGCGAGGTCGGCGGGCGCCGCAGGGTCGTGGGGGTCCCGGCCCACGAGCCAGTGGCCGAAGCCGCCGCTCTCGGGGGTCGTGGTGATCCCCGCGTGCTGCACGCTCCCGTCGGGGTAGACGAGGAGCGCACCGACGATGCCGGCCCCGGGACGGAGCGCGTGGCGGACGAGCGCCTCGACCCAGCCGGGGTCCTCGACCTCGATGTCGTCATTGAGGAAGAGGAGGAGCTCCCCACTGGTGGCGGCTGCACCCGCGTTCATCAGGCGCGCCCAGTTGAAGGGCTCGTCGCGTTCGAGGACGCGGACCCCGCGCCGGCGTGCCAGCGCGATCCCGCCGTCATCGCGGCCACGCCCGTTATCGATGAGGAGGAGCTCGCGCTCGGGCCAGCGGGTCCGCTCCAGCCCGTCGAGGAGGGGCTCCACGAGCGACCGGCGCCCGGTGGTGGCGACGACGATCGAGATGGTGGGCCGGCGCGGGAGCGGGTCGACGATCCGGCGCGTCCCGGGCAGCGGACCGGGCACGACCTCCGCCGGACGGCCCCGCCGGGCGAGCGCCGCGCGGACAGCCGACGCCTCGTCCGCCCAACGGTCCTCGGCATCCGCGTCCGGGGCGGGCGCGCTGAGGAGCGGACGGGAGAGGTGGACGGTCTCGATCGGCGCGTCCGCGAGCGCAAGGAGGAGGGCGTAGCGCCAGGCCGGCCGGGAGGGATCGCCGGCGGCCGCCAGCGCCGCCCGGAGGCGTCCTCCGTCCCGGGCGAGGATGACGCCGCCGTAGAGGTCGCGCCCCAGGAGATGCTCGGGGGACCAGGCCGGGGCAAGGATCGGATCGGCATGGCGGCCGGTGGCGTGGACCCGGTCCCGATCCGCGGTGACGAGATCGCGCCCCTCCCCCATCGCGTGCAGGAGGGCCGGCACGGCGCCCGGTGCGAGGGACTCGCCGGCAGCGACCCACGCGCGCAGGCCGCCATCCGGCAGGGCGCCGGGATCGGCCGCCTCCACGACCCGGCGCGGCGGTCCTCCTCCCTCCGCGAGGAGCGCCCGGGCCTGCGCGACGACCGCGGCGTCCGCGCCAGGCGGGAGGTGGAGAAGGATCTCGCGGACGCGACCACCAGGGTCGGCCGGCGCGAGCGAGCGGAGCGTCGTGGCGAGCCCGCCGGCTGCCGCACGCAGGATCTCGAGCGTGATGGCCTCGCCCGCCTCATCGGGGACGGGCGGCGCATCCGGCCCCTCGAGGCGCGCACGCCAGCGGTGCCACCCCGCGGCGGGATCGACGAGCTCGATCGTCCGCTCCACGGTCCGGGTCCCCCCGCCGGTGTCGTGGACGGCGACGAGGAGGTGGTGCTCGCCGGGGAGGATCCGCTCCCCCCGGACCTCGGCGCGGAAGCCGGCGGTCGCAGCACCGGGGAGGCGGGGATGGGCGCCCTCCACGTCCGTGCGCGGGAAGCCCAGCTCGGCAGCCACAAGGGGCCGTCCGTCGAGGTGGAGGTCGACCGAGACGATCGGGACCGTGGAGAGCGCCCAGCCCTCGACGACGATCCCACCGGCGACCCCGAGCTCCCCGGGCGCGGGCCGGTCGACGGCGAGGAGGATCCGGTCCGCCATCCGGTCCACGGGCGCACGGAGGAAGCGCGGAGCGCGACTCTCGGCGAGCCGGAGGAGGAGCTCGGCGCGGATCCGCCGGAGGGTGGGACCCGTCCCGTAGCGGCGGAGATGGACGAGGGCACGGCGCCAGGCCGGGGGGCGCGGCGGCAGCGGGGGAAGCTCCCGGTCGTCGCGGCCGGCAGGGGGAACGGAGGGCACGGCCATCGACGGGATGGTAGCCGGGCACCGGCGGGACGGACGGATGCCGGGCCGCGGCCTACACTTCCCCACCGGCGGGGGGCGGAGGGCGCGTGAAGATCATCGTGACGGGGATGCACCGGAGCGGGACCTCGGCGGTCGCCGGCCTGATCGCCGCGGCCGGCATCCCGGCCGGCGACCACGAGCGGACGGCGATCCGGGATGCGAACGACCGGATCCTCGCCGAGCTGGGCTGGTCATGGGATGCGCCGCCCCCCGTGCCGCCCGCATTCCCCGACGACCGCCCCGCAGCAGTCACGCTGCTGCGCACGCTGGTCGCTGCGGAGCTCGGTGACGGACCATGGCTCGTCGGGGACCCACGGATCGCCCTCCTGCTCCCGATCTGGCGGAGGGTCGTCGCCGACCGCTGCATCCTCGTCGTGACCGAGCGGCCGATCGACGAGATCGCGCGGTCCCTCGGCGTCCGCGATGACCTCCCGGTCGCCTACTGCCGGGCGCTCGCCCGTGCCTATGCCCGGCACCTGGCGGCCGGTGCCGCGGGTCTGCCGATCGTGCGCGTGGACTACCCGGGGCTCATCGGAGACCCCGTCGGGACCGCGCGGGCGCTCGTCGGCGAGCTGGCCGCGCTCGGTGGCGCGCTGGACCCGGCGCGAGCGGATGCGGCAGCGAGCACGATCGATCCGCTCCTCGACCGGTCGGCCCATCCGGCAGGGAACGAGGGTGACCACGTGGCCGACCGGCGGGCCGTGGCGGTCGTGGACGCGGCGGCGCTCGATGCCCCCGCGGACTCCGACGAGGATGAGGCGCTCCTCGAGCTCCGGAGGCGCCAGCTTGCGGCGCTCCGTCTCGCGAACGAACGTGAGGCGCGCGGGGAGGAGGCGCGGACCGAGGCGGAGATCGCCGAGGTCGAGCTGGCGTGGATGCGCCTGGTCGCGGACGAGGCCCGCGCCGCCCGGCGAGCCGCGGAGGCCGAGGTGCGCCGCCGCATCCTGGAGGCGGCGGGGGTCGGACCCGATCCCGTCCGGCCGGGCGTGGACCCGGGAGCGGGCGTGGTCAGGCCGGCGTGGGCGGGCGCGCCGACGGATGATCGCGCGCTCCTCCGGGAGCTCCTCCTCCTCGCGGGCCGGCGACCCGGTGCGCGGCTGCGCACGCTCGCCCTCCGGGTCCGTCTGCGGCTCGGGCTGCCGAACCCGCTCTTCGACGCGGCCTGGTACCGCGCCTCCTACCCGGACGTTCCCGGGGGGCCCGGCCGGGCATGGATCCACTGGCGGCGCCACGGATGGCGCGAGGGCCGCGATCCCGGCGCGACCTTCCGGACCACCTGGTACCGCACCCGCAACCCCGACGTCGTGGAGGCGGGTGGCGACCCGCTCGCCCACTACCTCCTCCACGGCTGGATCGAGGGCCGGGACCCCTCCCCGCACGTGCATGGCGACGACTACCTGCGCCACTACCCGGATGTCGCCGCAGCGGCGATCTGCCCGCTCCTCCACCACCGGCGTCACGGTGCCGCCGAGGGGCGGACGCTCGCGCACGACCGCATCCCGCGCGGCTGAGAGGTGGACGGCTACACTCCCCGGGCGACGTCCCCGTGGTGGCGTCATGACCGCCGTGAGGTCTCTGCGTGAAGGGCGTGCTCCTCGCGGGTGGGACGGGCTCCCGCCTCCATCCGCTCACCCTCGTGACGAACAAGCATCTCCTGCCGGTCCACGACCGGCCGATGATCCACTACCCGATCGAGACCCTGCGCGGGATGGGGATCCGCGAGGTCCTCGTCATCCTCGGCGGGCGGAGCATCGGGGACATCGTGGAGCTCCTCGCGGACGGGCGGGACCACGGGCTCGACCTCACCTATCGCTACCAGCGGGGCGCGCTCGGGATCGCCCATGCGATCGGGCTCGCCCGCGACTTCGTGGGGTCGGACCCCTTCTGCGTCGTCCTCGGGGACAACATCCTCGTCGGCGAGCCCCTGGAGCCGGTCGCACGGGCCTTCGCGGAGGGCCCGTGGGGCGGTGGCACCCTGCTCACCCGCGTCCCGGACCCCCAGCGCTTCGGGGTCGCGGAGCTGGATGCGGACGGCCGGGTGATCGGCTTCGAGGAGAAGCCCGCCCACCCGAAGAGCGATTCGATCCCCATCGGCGTCTACTTCCTCCGTCCGGATGCCTTCTCCGTCATCGACCGGCTCGTCCCCTCCGGTCGCGGGGAGCTCGAGATCACCGACCTCCTCAACCATTACATCGCCAACGGCGGGCTCTTCACCCGCCACTACGACGGGGCGTGGCACGACGCGGGGACGATCGATTCGCTCCTCGAGGCGAGCGTCCTCGTGGCGCGCCGCTCCGGCGGGCCCGCCGAGCCGCCGCGGTGAGGATCCTCGTCACCGGGGGCGCCGGCTTCATCGGCAGCACCTTCGTCCGGCGCCGGCTCGCCGCCACGCAGGACACGATCGTCGTCCTGGACAAGCTCACCTACGCCGGGAACCCGGCGAACCTGGCGGACCTCGATCCGGGGCGCGTCCGGCTCGTCCGGGGGGATATCGCGGACGGTCCGCTCGTGGACGAGCTCGCGCGGGAGGTGGACGCGATCGTCAACTTCGCCGCCGAATCGCACGTGGACCGCTCGATCCTCGACCCCGACGCCTTCCTCCGGACCGGGGTCCTCGGCGTCCACCGGCTCCTGGAGGCCGCGCGCACGGAACGGGACCGGCGCGGTACGGGGAGCCGGTACCGCTTCGTCCAGGTCTCCACGGACGAGGTCTACGGCCCCGTGCCGGAGGGACGCAGCCGGGAGGACGATCCGATCCGGCCCTCGAGCCCCTACAGCGCCGCGAAGGCGGCGGGCGAGCACCTCGTCCGGGCATGGCACGAGACGTGGGGGCTGGATGCCTGCATCACGCGCGGGGCGAACACGTACGGCCCGCGCCAGCACCCCGAGAAGCTGATCCCCCTCTTCATCACGAACGCGATCCTGGACGCTCCCCTCCCCCTCTACGGGGACGGGATGCAGCGGCGCGACTGGCTCCACGTGGACGACCACGCGGACGCCGTCGGCGTCGTCCTCGACCGGGGCGTCTCCGGGCTCGCCTACAACGTGAGCGGGGATGGCGAGGAGCGCCCGAACCGCGCCGTGACGGAAGCGATCCTCGCGCAGCTCGGCAAGCCCTGGTCGCTCGTCCGGAGCGTCCCGGACCGGCCCGGCCACGACCGCCGCTATGCGCTGGACGGGAGCCGGCTCCGGGCCCTCGGGTGGGAAGCGCGCGTCCCCTTCGCCGCCGGTCTCGCGGCCACGGTGGACTGGTACCGGGAGAACGCCGCGTGGTGGCAGGCGGTCCGGAGCGGGGACTGGGACGACTACTACCGCCGCCAGTACGGCTGGCGCCTGGAGGGGTCGGCACCGGCGTGAGCCTCCCGGGGCGGATCGCGGTGACCGGGGCCGCCGGGCGGCTGGGGAGCGCGCTCGTCGCCGCGATCGCCGGCCGGGACGGGACGACCCCGATCCCCTGGACGCGCGCCGAGTGGGACCTCGACCGGTCTGCCGACGCGGCCGGCCGGATCGGAGCGGACCGCCCGGGGCTTCTCATCCACGCGGCAGCCTGGACGGACGTGGACGGCTGCGCGCGGGAGCCGGAGCTGGCGATGGCGCGCAACGCGGGGGCCACGGGGGAGCTCGCCGCCGCGTGCGCCGCGGCGGGGATCGGGCTCGTCGTCGTCTCCACGAACGAGGTCTTCGATGGCGAGCGGACGGATGGCCGGGGCTACGCGGAGGACGACCCGGTCGCGCCGCGGAACGCCTACGGCGCGAGCAAGCTCGCCGGCGAGCGGGCCGCGACCGCACGCGCCGGGGGGCACGGGCTCTGGATCGTCCGGACCGCCTGGGTCTACGGGCCGCCCGCGGCGGCCTTTCCCGAGAAGATCGTGGCGGCCGCGGACCGGCTGCCGGCGGGCGAGCCGCTCCCCGTGGTGGCGGACGAGCACGGCTCGCCGACGCGTGCCGGCGACCTCGCCGCGGCGATCCTCGCGCTCGTCGAGCGCAGCCCCGGCGGGACCTTCCACCTCACGAACGCAGGAGCCACCTCGCGCCTCGGCTGGGCGGCGGCGGTCCTTGCCGCCCGGCGGCCGGAACGCTCCGTGCGACCGATCGGCCGCCACGACTTCCGGCGTGCCTCGGACCCGCCGGCGTGGGGCGTCCTCGATACCGGCCGCGCGGCTGCCCTCGGCGTCCGCATGCGGCCCTGGGAGGAGGCGCTCGCGGAGCACCTCCGCGGCTGAGCTCAGCCGGCGCGGAGCTCCGCGAGAAGCGCAGCCAGGGAGGGCGCCGCGGCGTCGCGCGGCGAGAGGATCGGATCGCGGTCCGGCCAGGGGACCCCGGCATCGGGGTCGTCCCAGCGGAACCCGAGCTCGTCGCTCCCGTCGTACTCGTTCGTCACGAGGTAGATGAGGGTGAGCGGATCGCGCGCCGCGAAGCCGTGGGCGACCCCCGCCGGAAGCCAGAAGGCGTCCCCCGGCGCGGCCTCCACGAGGAGCGGGACGGCCGGCCCGCTCCCGGCGATCGCGGCGCGCAGGTCGACGAGCGCCACGATCGGCGAGCCGTCCGCCACGAGCCACAGGTCCGCCTGGCGGCGGTGGAGGTGGAGGCCGCGGAGGACGCCGGGGGCCGAGCGGGAGAGGTTCGCCTGGCGGGGTCCCGGGTCACCGGACCCCGGGTCGAGCCCCTCGGTCCACGAGGCGCGCCAGAGCTCCATGAAGGAGCCGCGATCGTCGGGGTGGAGGGTGAGGCGACGGCGCAGGACGCCGGGGAGCGGGAGCGGCTCCCAGCCGGCGGTCCGGGGATCGGTCATCAGGAGCCCTCCTGTCGCAGGACCGCCGGGATCGTCCGGATGAGGATCCGGAGGTCGAGCCAGAGGGACCAGCGGTCGATGTAGTCGAGGTCGAGCGCGGCGCGATCGTCGAAGTGCTCGTCCAGGCGGGTCGTCACCTGCCAGAGGCCGGTGATCCCCGGCCGGACGGAGAGGCGGCGGCGGTGCCAGCCGGCGTAGCCGTCCACCTCGCGCGGGGGGGCGGGGCGGGGGCCCACGAGGCTCATCTCGCCGCGCACCACGTTCCAGAGCTGGGGGAGCTCGTCCAGTCCGGTCCGGCGGAGGAAGCGGCCGGTCGGCGTCACCCGCGGATCGTCCGGGGCCTTGAAGGCGGCCCCCCGGGTGGCGTTGAGCGCCTCGACCTCGGCGAGCCGCTCCTCCGCGTCCGGGACCATGGTGCGGAACTTCCAGAGCGTGAAGCGGCGGCCATGGCGACCGACCCGCTCGTGGGAGAAGAGGACCGGCGCGCCGTCCGCGAGCCGGATCCGGAGGGCGATGAGCAGGATGAGCGGCGCGAGGAGGACGAGGAGGAGGAGCGCCCCGGCGAGGTCCGCCACGCGCTTCACCGCGAGCGCCGCCGCGCGGTCCGGCCCACGCACGAGGCTGAGGACGGGAAGGCCGTCCAGGTCCTCGATGAGCGCCCGTCCCACGCCGGGGAGGCCGGCGGGGAGCGGGAGACGGACGATCTTCCCCTCCTCCTGGGCGATCGTCGCGATCGCGTCCGCCCGGGCATGGTCGGCGGGCGGCAGGCAGAGCGCGACCTCGTCCACGACCTCGCGCCGGAGGATCTCCTCGAAGGCGTCCACGGGGCCGAGGTGCGGCACTCCGGGGAGCATCGCGGCCGGGTCGTCATCCAGGAGACCCACGACGCTCAGCCCGAGGACCGCCTGGCGCTCGAGGCGCCGGGTGAGCGCCAGCGCGTCCGCGCCACCCCCCACGACGAGGAGATAGCGCGTGTTCCGCCCCGCGCCCCGGAGCCGCGCGAGGAGGAGGTGGAGGGCGAGCCGCCCGAGGACCGTGGCGATCCCCTGCGCGGGCAGGAGGAGGAGGACATAGGCGCGGCTCAGGTCACCCGTGCGGGTAAGGAAGAGCGCGGCGAAGAGGAGGACGGCGAGCCAGACGAGCGACCGACCGATCCCTGCCGCCTGGGCGGTGAAGGACCAGCGCGCGCGGAGGCGGTACTGGCCGGTGACCGCGAGGATCGCGGGCCAGGCGAGCGCGTAGACGAGGAGGGCGAGCGCGGGCGTCCCGAAGAGGTTCGGCGCCGGCTCACCCGGGAGGAGCGTGAAGCGGAGCTCGTGGAGGCCGAGCGCGACCGCGGCCGCGATCAGCGCGTCCGTGGCGAAGAGGAGGGCGCGGAGCGTGGCACCGTGCCGGCGGATCATGGCTCCCCGGGGTGGCGCGGGCACGGCGGCCCGCTCTCTCCGATGCTAGCGCGAAGGCGGCCCGGCGGTCCGCCGGGCCGCCCGCGCGGCTCAGACCTCCTTGAAGTCCCCTTCCACGGTGTCCTCGTCCGCGGGAGCTCCCCCGCCGGCGGAGGCACCGGGATCCGTCCCCTCGGCGGGGCCGGAGGCGGCGTACGCCTTCTGCGAGACCTTCTGGAGCGCCTCCATCAGCCCGTTCACCGCGTTCTGGAGCGCGGTCCGGTCCTCGCCCTTCAGCGCATCGCGGACGGTGGCGATCCGGCCCTCGACATCCGCACGGTCCTCGGCGGAGACCTTCTCGCCGAGGTCGCGGAGCGTCCGCTCGGCCTGGGCGATGAGGCTGTCCGCCTGGTTCCGCTCCTCCACGACCGCGCGCCGGTCGGCGTCCTCGCGGGCGTGCTCCTGGGCCTCCTTGACCATCCGGTCGACGGCGTCCTTGGAGAGCATCGAGGAGGCGGTGATGCGCACGGACTGCTCGCGGGAGGTCGCCCGGTCCTTCGCCCGGACGTCCAGGATCCCGTTCGCGTCGATGTCGAAGGTGACCTCGATCTGGGGGACGCCGCGGGGCGCGGTGGGGATCCCGTCCAGGATGAAGGTGCCGAGCGTCTTGTTGTCCGCGGCGAACTCGCGCTCGCCCTGGAGGACCTTGATCTCCACCTGCGGCTGGTTGTCCGAGGCGGTGGAGAAGACCTGGCTCTTGGAGGTCGGGATCGTCGTGTTGCGCTCGATGAGGCGGGTCATCACGCCTCCGAGCGTCTCGATGCCCAGCGAGAGCGGCGTGACGTCCAGGAGGAGGACATCCTTCACCTCGCCCGCGAGGACGCCGGCCTGGATCGCCGCGCCGATCGCGACGACCTCGTCCGGGTTGACGCCCTTGTTCGGCTCCTTGCCGCCGAAGACCGCCTTCACCGCCTCCACGACGGCGGGCATCCGGGTCTGACCACCGACGAGGATCACCTCGTCGATCTGGCCCGGCTTCAGGTTCGCGTCCTTGAGCGCCGCGAGGACGGGCGCCTTCGTGCGCTCGATGAGGTCCGCGACGAGCGATTCCAGCTTCGCCCGGGTGAGCGAGACGACGAGGTGCTTGGGACCGCTCGCATCCGCGGTGATGTAGGGGAGGTTGATCTCCGTCTGCATCGAGGAGGAGAGCTCGATCTTCGCCCGCTCCGCGGCCTCCTTCAGCCGCTGGAGCGCCTGCTGGTCCGTGGAGAGGTCGATCCCCTGCTCCCGGCGGAACTCGCCGAGGAGCCACTCGATGACCTTCTGGTCGAAGTCATCGCCACCGAGGTGGGTATCGCCGTTCGTCGCCTTCACCTCGAAGACGCCGTCCCCGAGCTCGAGGATCGAGATGTCGAAGGTGCCGCCACCGAGGTCGTAGACCGCGATGATCTCGTCCTTCTTCTTGTCCAGGCCATAGGCGAGGGACGAGGCGGTCGGCTCGTTGATGATCCGCTTCACCTCGAGACCGGCGATCCGGCCCGCGTCCTTCGTGGCCTGGCGCTGGGTGTCGTCGAAGTAGGCGGGGACGGTGATCACCGCCTCGGTCACCTTCTCGCCGAGGTAGCGCTCCGCGTCCGCCTTCAGCTTCCCGAGGATCATCGCGGAGATCTCCGGCGGCGAGTACGACTTGCCGTCCCCGACCTCGACGCGCACGCCGTCCGTGCCCGCGTCCTTCTGGACCGCGTACGGGACGAGCTTGAGCGAGCGCTGGACCTCCGGGTCATCCCAGCGGCGGCCCATGAAGCGCTTGATGGAATAGATCGTGTTGCGCGGGTTCGTGATCGCCTGTCGCTTGGCGATCGTGCCCACGAGCCGCTCGCCGGTCTTGCTGAAGGCGACGACGGAGGGGACGGTCCGGCCGCCCTCCTCGCTGGGGATGACGACCGGCTCGCCACCCTCCATCACCGCGACGACGGAGTTCGTCGTGCCGAGGTCGATCCCGATGATCTTGCCCATCTATCCGTCCTGTCCTTGCTCGGCGGCCGGCGCGGGGGCGCCGTCCGCGGGGGTGGCGTTCTCGGCGACGACGACGAGCGCCGGGCGAAGGACCCGTCCGGCAAGCTCGTAGCCGCGCTGGAGCTCCTCGACGACGCTGTCGTCCGGAGCCGTGGTGGAGGGCCGGCGCCCGATCGCCTCGTGGCGCGTGGGGTCGAAGGGGAGGCCGAGCGCCGCGATCGGCGTGACCCCCTCCGAGGCGAGGAGCGCGCCGAGCTTGCGCTCGATCGCGACGACCCCCTCGATCCAGGGGCCGGCCGCGGCGTCCGCTCCTGCCGGCCGGTGCGCGACCGCGCGGGCGAGGTCGTCCGCGACGGGGAGGAGCTTGCGCAGGATCCCCTCACCGGCGAAGAGCCCGAGCTCCGCACGCTCCTGGTCCGTGCGGCGCTTCAGGTTCTGATAGTCCGCCGCCGCGCGCTGCCAGCCGGTCTTCGCCTCCGCGAGCTCCTGCTCGAGGGCGGCGACCCGGGCGCGCGCCTCGTCCAGCTCGCCGGCGAGCGTGGCGGACGAGGTGTCCAGCCCGGCGATCCGCTCCTCGGCGCGCGTCCGCGGGCGGCGGATGCCGAAGCGGCTGCCGTTGCCCGGGCCGTCGCCGGGGTCTTCGGGGTCGGGGGCGCCGGGGGCGCCGTTCGTTCGGTCGTTCATGTGTAGAGGTGGTCCACCAGCTCGTTCATCAGCCCGCTCACGTAGCGCACGGTCGAGATCGCGTGCGGGTATGCCATCCGGGTCGGCCCGAGGACCCCGACCACCCCGACCGCCCGCCCGGGCCGTCCGTAGGGCGCGAGGATGAGGGAGACGTCGTGCATCTCCTCGGGCGGGTTCTCGCTGCCGATGAAGACCCGGACACCGCCGCCGCGGGCGAGGTCCGGCACGAGGGCGCCGAGGTAGCCGCTGTCCTGGAGGACGGCGAAGACCCGCCGGAGCTTCTCCGAGCGGGCGAACTCGGGTGCCTCCATGACGTTGAGGAGACCCTCCGAGAAGATCGCCTCCACCGTGCTCGCATCGAAGGCGCGCATCTGGGCCGCGATCCGCTCCACCGACTGGCGCACGACGATCTGGGCAGGGTCCGTGCCATCCCGGATCTCGCCGAGGATGTGCTCCACTCCCTCTGCCGAGCGCCCCACGAGGCGGCGGTTCACCGCGTGCGCGAGGTCGTCCAGCTCCTCCTGGGTGTAGGTGCGGTCCAGCGTGACGAGCATCTGCTTGATCGGGCCTTCCGCGAGGACGAGGACGAGGTTCGCGAGGCGGCCGCTCCCCGCCACGAGGTCCACCCGCCGGACGCGGCAGGCGGGTGGCTTGGCGGCGGTCGCGATCCCTGCCGCGTGGGTGGCGGTGGCAAGGGTGGAGGCCGCGAGGCGGAACCACTGGTCGCTGGCGAACTCCACCTGGCCGAACTGGTGGCGGATCATCAGCTGCTCCACGGGCGCGAGCGTGACGGCGTCCGCGATCGATTCCACGTAGAGACGGTAGCCGCGATCCGTGGGGAGCCGGCCGGCGCTCGTGTGGGGATGGCCGAGGTAGCCCGCGAGCTCCAGCTCCGCCATCACGTTCCGGACCGTGGCCGGGCTGACGCCCAGGCCGTACTTCAGGACGAGCGTCTGGCTCCCGACCGGCTGCGCGGTCGCGACGTATTCCTCGATGATCGCCCGCAGGATCGCCTCGGACCGAGGCTCGAGCGGGCCGGGTCGGTCCTTCCGGCGCGCCATCGCTTCCCTCGTGCGCCCGGCACACCCCGCACGAACGGTCCTGCGGGAGCCCCGGGTGGTGGTGGTTAGCACTCCCCGATGTAGAGTGCTAACCGGATGGGCGGATGGTAGCAGCGGGGCAGCGGGGGTGTCAACGGCCCCCGGGGCCGGCGACCGCCGCGTAGGTCTCCCAGAGGTAGCGCCGGGGCGAGACCCCGCTCGCGTGGATCGCGGCGGCGATCTCGCGGCCCACGTAGCGGAAGTGCCACGGCTCGTAGTCGTAGCAGGTCTCCTCCTCGAGCCCGCGCGGGAAGCTGAGGACGAAGCCGTAACGCCAGCTGTTCTCGCGCATCCAGGCACCGGGGTCGGTCTTCCCCCAGTCCTCGTACTCCCAGGGGGGCGTGAGGCTGTCGGCGCTCCGGAAATCGAGCCCGGTCCCGAGCTGGTGCTCGGAGTGGCCGGGCCGGGCGGAGATCCGGAGCGCGCGCTCGCGACCCGCCTCCGCCGACCACATCGCGAAGACGCCCTCCTGCTCCGCGTAGGACCGGTAGGCCCACCGGACGGCGACCTCCGCATCCGCGCGGATCGAGGCCTGGTGGAGCGCCTCGAGGTCGTCGAGCACCTCCGGGATCACCTCGTAGCCGGACTGCATCCCCGCCCGGGAGGTGGAGACGAGCCGTTCGGGGACGTAGTCGGCGGGGAGCCGGTAGATCGTGTCCAGGACGATCGTCGCCCAGTCGGTCGCGGGGTCACCGAGCGCGGGCTGGTCGGCGTAGCGGCAGCGGGGCAGCGGCCGCGGTCCGCTCTCGGCGGCGGCGGTGGCGGGGTCGGGGGCGAGGAGAAGGGGCGGCCGGGTCGGGACCGGGCGGGCGACCGCACCGTCCCCCGGGCCGATCGGGTCGCTCGGCGGCGCGACGGGCGGCCGGGTCGCGGCGACGGGGATCGGGCTCGTGGCGGACGCCGCCGCCGTGATGCCCTCCCCGTGCGCGGCCGCCGAGGGGGCCGGGGGATCATCGGGCACGGTGGCCGGCGCCGCACAGCCGGCCACAAGGAGCAGGGCGGCGGCGAGGGCGAGCGGCCGGCGGCCCGGCCCCGTCACGGGAGCCGCTCGGAGTTCCGCCAGAGCCAGACCCGGAGCGGCAGGCCGCTCTCGCGCACGGCGGCCGCCGTCTCCCGGCCGACGTAGCGCCAGTGCCACGCCTCGTAGCCGTAGCAGGAGCGATCCTCCTCGCCCTTCGGGTAGCTCATCACCCAGCCGAAGCGCCATGCGTTCGCGCGCATCCAGCGGCCGGTGGGCGTGCGGTCCATCCCGCCGTCCTCCCACGGGTCCCGGGACGCGGCGGCGGGCCCGAGGTCGAGGGTCGTGCCGAGCTGGTGCTCGGAGTGCCCGGGCCGCGCGCTGTAGCGGAGCGCCTCGCGGTAGCCGCTCTTCCGGACCCAGCCCGCGAAGACCGCCTCCTGGGTCTCCCACGATCGCCATGCCGAGCGGACCTGGAGCGGGAAGCCGGCCTTCCGCGCGGCACGGGCGAGCGCGGTGAGATCCGGGATGACGAGCTGGCGGACCTTGCCGCTGCCGGCGATCCCGGCGCGGGTGACGGAGACGAGCCCGGGGGCGCGGTAGTCGCGGGGGAGACGGAGACGGGTATCGAGCATCGTCCGCGCCCAGTCGGAGGGTTCGCGGAAGCGCGTCATCTCGTCCAGGTAGCGGCAGGGAGGGAGCGGCGCGAGCTCGGGCCCGGCGGGCGCGGGCGGCGCGATCGCGCGGACCGGGGAGGCGCCCGGAAGGCCGGGGGCGAGGACGAGGAGCGCCAGGAGGAGGGCGCGCAGGGCACCGGCGGGACGCATGGACAGATGATGCCCCGGGTCGCCGCTCACGGCAGGAGGCGGAGGAAGAGCTCGTTCGAGAGGAGCCGTCCGCGGGCCGTGAGGTGGAGGCGATCGCCGGCGGCGGCGAGCAGCCCCTCGGCCCGGCCCCAGGCGAGGACGGGGGCGAGGACCGGGTCGTCCGTGAGCCCCGGCCCGATCCCCGCGCTCAGCCGGAGCCCGAGGATCGCCGCCTCCGACCGGATCTCGTCCGGCCCGAGGACGATCCGGTCCCCCGGGGGGAGGGCGGGCGGGCCTCCGTCCGGCGGGCGGAGCGCGGCGAGCCACGGGTCGAGGGGTGCGGCGTTCCAGCTGCGGGTCGCGATCCCGTCGAAGGCATGGGCGCCGGGACCCGCCGCCAGGACGGGCCGGCGCTCCCAGTAGGCACGGTTGTGGACGGAGGCATGACCGGGCCGCGCGAGGTTCGCGATCTCGTAGCGCTGGAAGCCCGCTCCCGCGAGAAGCGGCTCCGCGAGCGCATCGAGCTCCGCCGTCCGGTCATCGTCCTGGAGGCGACGTGCCCGTTCCCGCCAGCGGCGGGCGCCGGGCCGGAGGGGGAGGTGGTCCCCGAGCGGCCCGGTCAGGCCCTCCTCGTCCGGGTCGTCCAGGGTGAGGTGGTAGAGGGAGAGGTGGTCCGTCCCGAGCGCGAGGGCAGCCTCCACCGTGCGCCGCCAGCTCGCGGCATCCTGACCGGGGATCCCGAGGAGGAGGTCGATCCCGATCGAGCCGATCCCCGCCCGGCGGGCGGCGCGGACGCTCTCCGCGACATCCTCCGGGTGATGGCGCCGGCCGAGGGCGCGCAGCTCCGCGGGCTCCAGGCTCTGAGCGCCGATCGAGAGGCGGGTCACCCCCGCGGCGCGGAAGCCCGCCAGGTCGCCGCGCTCGTCCGGGCCCGGGTTCGCCTCCAGGGTGACCTCGGCGCCGGAGGCGATCCCCAGCCGGTCCGCCACGAGACCAAGGGTCGCGCCGACCTCCGCCGGCGAGAGGAGCGACGGGGTCCCTCCCCCGAGGTAGACGCTCCGGAGCGGCGGCCGGTCCGGGTGCGACCGGTCGAGGAGATCGGCGCGCAGCGCGATCTCCGTCCGCAGCGCCTCGGCGAAGCGGCCGACCCGCGATCCGGGGCCGCGCGCCGCCCGCCCCGCCACCACGACGAAGTCGCAGTAGGGACAGATCGAGCGGCAGAAGGGGACGTGGAGGTAGAGCGCCTCCGGCGGGGGTGCGGTGGACGCGGAGGGGAGCGCGGGGGCCTCAGCCACGCCGCCGGAAGCGTCCGAGGCGGGAGGGGGCGGGTGCCGGGCGACCCGGGGGCGGGCCGGCGGGCGCAGGCGGTTGGGATCCGGACGGGAGGAAGAGGCCGGGGGGAGGCATGGAGGAGGGTCGCGGTCCCGCGGTCCATCCCGGCGGGAGCGTGGGGGTGGGGTCCACGGCCCACGCGGCAGGGGGCTGCCAGGGCGTGGTGCTCCGGTCTGCGGGGAGCCCGGTCCAGGCGAGGGAGGGCGGGCCGGCGGCGAGCGAGAGGCCCGCGGGGAGCGGCTCCTCCGCCGGGGGCTCGGGCGCACGGGGGGACGGGACCCAGGTCCAGCCGTCCGGCGGAAGTGCCTCCGGCTCGGGTCCGCGGTCCGGGACCGCGCCGCCGGTGAGGAGCCAGAGGGCCGAGACGGCGAGCGCATGGCCGAGGAAGGCGGCGCCGATCCCTCCGGTGGCGAGCACGAGGGCGCCGGCCGCGAGCGAGAAGAGGAAGGCGGCGAGGGGCACGGCCCGGCTGCGACCTGCCGTCCGCGTGAGCGCCGCGGCGTAGAGGAGCGCGGAGATGAGGAGCGCGGCAAGGTCCGGGATCCCCCACACGATGAGCCCGCCGAGGATCACGCCCCGGAACGCGGCCTCATCGATGAAGGCGAGGAGGACCCGCCGGCCGAGCCCTGCGGGCATCTCCTCCGCGGGCGGGATCCGCGCTCCACCGAGCTGGAGCCACGCGAAGGCGGCTGCGGCACCCGCGCCCAGGAGGCCGAGGACGATGCCGCCGAGGAAGGCGGCACCCCGGTCCGGGCCCAGGTCGAGGTGGAGCTGGGTGATCCGCTGCGGGTAGACGGCGTAGGCGAGGAGGAGGAGGGCGAGGGAGAGGACGAGCCAGGTCACCCGCCGGGAGCGCCGCCACGGCTCCGGCACAGCCGGATCCTCCGCGATCCCGAAGCGGCGCGCGTCGAGACGGAGAAGGAAGAGGAGCCCCGCGATCGCGGGGAGAAGGGCGGGACCGACGATCTCGAGGATCCCGGGCATCGATCAGCCGCCGTCGCCCGTCCGGAGGACGGCGAGGAAGGCCTCCTGCGGGATCTCCACGGAGCCGACCCGCTTCATCCGCGACTTCCCTTCCTTCTGCTTCTCCAGCAGCTTCCGCTTCCGGGTGATGTCGCCACCGTAGCACTTCGCGAGGACGTTCTTGCGCATCGCGCGGATCGTCTCGCGGGCGATGACGTTCGACCCGATCGCCGCCTGGACCGGCACCTCGAACATCTGGCGCGGGATGAGCTCCCTCAGCTTCTCCACGAGGGAGAGACCGACGCTCCGGGCGTTGTCGCGATGGACGATGAGGCTGAGCGCATCCACCGGCTCCGCATTCACGAGCACGTCCAGCTTCACGAGGTTGCCGGGCCGGTAGCCGATCTCCTCGTAGTCCATGGAGGCATAGCCCTTGGTGCGGCTCTTCAGCTGGTCGAAGAAGTCGACGATGACCTCCGCGAGCGGCAGCTCGAAGCGCATGACGACGCGCGTGGAATCGAGGTAGTCGATCGTCACGAAGGTGCCGCGCCGCTGCGTGGCCAGCTCCATCAGCGTCCCGATGTAGGTGGAGGGGGTGATGATGTTGAGCTTCACCCAGGGCTCGCCGATCTGCTCGATATCGGAGGGGCCGGGGAGGCGGGACGGGTTGTCCACGGTGATCGTGCCGCGCCCGTTCGTGAGCTCCACCCGGTACTCCACGGAGGGTGCGGATGCGATCAGGTCCAGGTCGAACTCGCGCTCCAGCCGCTCCTGGATGATCTCCATGTGGAGGAGGCCGAGGAAGCCGCAGCGGAAGCCGAACCCGAGCGCGACGGAGGATTCCGGCTCGTAGCTGATCGATGCGTCGTTCAGGTGGAGCTTCTCCAGGGCATCTCGGAGGAGCGGGTAGTCCGGGCCGTTCACGGGGTAGATCCCCGCGAAGACGAGCGCCTTCGCCTGCTTGTAGCCCGGGAGCGGCGCGCCGGCAGAGCGCGCCGCCGCCGTCATCGTGTCCCCGACCTGGCAGTCCCGGACGGACTTCAGGCCGGTGGCGACGTAGCCGACCTCGCCGGGGCCGAGCCGCTCCACGGGGACGAGCTGGGGGCGGAAGACGCCGAGCTCGAGGATCTCGCCGGTCACCCCGGAGGCCATGAGGCGGACGACCTCGCGCTGGTGGAGCGTCCCCTCGGCGAGCCGGACGTAGGCCACGACCCCCTTGTACGCGTCGTAGTGGGAATCGAAGATCAGGCCGCGGAGCGGGGCGTCCGGGTCCCCCTTGGGCGGCGGGATCCGCTCCACGATCGCCTCCAGGACCTGGTCGATGTTCCGCCCTTCCTTGGCCGAGACGAGGATGACCTCCTCGCGCGGGATCGCGAGGACGTTCTCCAGCTCCTCGATGACCACCTCGGGCTGGGCGGAGGGAAGGTCGATCTTGTTGATGACCGGCACGATGACCAGCCCGAGCGCGAGCGCGAGGTGGACGTTCGCGAGGGTCTGGGCCTCGATCCCCTGGGCGGCATCCACGACGAGCACGGCGCCCTCGCAGGCCTGGAGGCTCCGGCTCACCTCGTAGGAGAAGTCGACGTGCCCGGGGGTGTCGATGAGGTTGATGCCGTAGATCTGCCCGTCGCGCGCCGCGTACTCGAGACGCACCGCGCGGGCCTTGATCGTGATCCCCTTCTCGCGCTCCAGGTCCATCGAGTCCAGGACCTGGCTCGTCATCTGGCGCGCGTCGATCGCATGCGTCAGCTCGAGGATCCGGTCGGCAAGCGTGGACTTGCCGTGATCCACGTGAGCGATGATGCTGAAGTTGCGCAGGCGCGCCTGGGGGATCGTGGCCATGGGGCTCCCGGAGTCTAGCAAAGGGACCGGACCCCACCCCTGCGGCACGTCCAGGGGGCCGGGGAGCGCCCCTCCGGCCGGGGCACCTTCCCCTCCGCCGGGAGGCCTGCTATCATCCGAGGTCGCGCCGCGCGTGCGGGGGTCGTCCGACCTGCCCGGCCCTCTCGGCCGCCAACATCCGACACGAGGAACCACGACTTGGCTCACTCCTCCCGCACCTGGCGCGGCGCCCGGACGCCGCAGGGCAAGAAGCGCGTCCGGCAGTCCGAGCGGCGCCACGAGATCCTTGGCCCGCGCCGATCCGCCGCGAAGACGCACATCAAGACGGCCCTTTCCGTCGCCCAGACCCCGGGGGCGGATACCGCCGCCGTCGAGGCCGCGGTCGTCGAGGCCGTCTCGGCCCTGGACCGGGCGGCCAAGGTGGGTGCGATCCACCCGAACGCCGCCGCCCGGCGGAAGAGCCGCCTGATGCGCAAGGTGAACGCGGCCGCGAGCGGCTCGTCCGCCGCGCCCTCCGCCAAGGTCGCCCGCCAGACCGGCAAGGCAGCCGCCGCCAAGGCCGCCAAGGCCCGCATCGCGGCCGGCAAGGCCGCCAAGGCCAAGGGTGAGCAGACCGCCGCCGGCAAGGCGCGCGCCGCGCTCTCCAAGTCCACCCGCGAGGCCCAGGCAGCCGCCAAGGCCGCCGAGGCTGCGGCACCGGTCGCGGAGAAGAAGACGGCGAGCAAGGCAGCGGCCAAGCCCGCCGCGAAGAAGCCTGCGGCCACCAAGGCCGCGGCCAAGCCGGCCGCGGAGAAGCCCGCGGCGGCCAAGCCGGCCGCGGAGAAGAAGACCGCCACCAAGGCCGCGGCCAAGCCGGCCGCGGAGAAGAAGCCCGCTGCCAAGAAGCCGGCTGCGGCCAAGCCCGCCGCGGAGAAGAAGCCGGCCGCGGAGAAGAAGCCGGCGGCCAAGAAGACCGCGAAGTAGCCCCCGGGCGGCCCACCGCCCACGGCGAACGGATCGAAGGCCCGGGGGAGACCCCGGGCCTTCGGCCATCCCGGGAGCGCTACCGGGTCCGGAAGCAGGCGCCGATCTGTGCGCCGGACGGCCCACCCGAGGCGGCGGGATCGGGCAGCTCACGCTCCCCTCCCCTCCGTCGCCGCGCCATCCTACGCCGCGCTGGAGACCCTTCGCTGCCCCTCGCCGGGGGGCACGGGGCGGAGCGAGCGGCCGGCTGCAGCCGCCATGGCACCACCGACGGTGAGGAGGATGATCACGCCGCCGCTGCGGACGACATCGCCCACGATGTAGGCCCCGAACGAACCGCCGTCCGTGACGCCCTCAGCCGCCAGCTCGTCTCCGTACCCCGCCTCCACGTAGCGCATCCAGGTGCACTCCGGGCCGGTCTCGCAGGCGAGCTGGCCGCCCTCCGCGGCGATCCGGTAGCCGGTATCCGCGTAGACGAAGAGGAGGCGGAGCCCGCCATAGATGAGCGCGAGCGAGAGACCGCTGACGAGAGCGGCGTAGAGCGCGTTGAGGAAGACCCGGGGGATCGGGCGGCGGCGTTCGGAGCGGACGTTCGCGTAGGCCCCGATGAGGATGCCGCCGATCGGAGCCCAGATGAAGACGAGGGTCTGGATGGCAAGGATCAGCTCGAAGCCGATCGCCACGACGACCGCCATCCCGATCCCGACCCAGCCGGCGAAGATCGCGCCGCGGTCGATGAAGCGGCCGCCCGAGCGGGCGGCGGCGGGAGCTGCCGGATCCGTCACCGGGTCACGGCGAGGGCGGAGCGGCCCGGGTAGATCGCGGCGCCACCGAGCTCCGCCTCGATGCGCAGGAGCCGGTTGTACTTCGCGACGCGCTCGGAGCGCGACGGAGCGCCGGTCTTGATCTGGCCGCTGTTCGTGGCGACCGCGAGATCGGCGATCGTCGTGTCCTCGGTCTCGCCGGAGCGGTGGCTGATCACCGCGCCCCAGCCGCGGCCGCGGGCGAGCCCGACCGCATCGAGTGTCTCCGTGAGCGTCCCGATCTGGTTCAGCTTGATGAGGATCGCGTTCGCGGCCCCCTCCGCCATCCCGCGCCGGAGCCGGGCGGGGTTCGTGACGAAGAGATCGTCGCCCACGAGCTGGACACGGTCGCCGAGCCGCTCGGTGAGGAGCCGCCAGCCGAGCCAGTCGTCCTCGGCCATCCCGTCCTCGATGGAGACGATCGGGTAGCGCGCGGCCCAGTCCGCCCAGAAATCGACCATCTCCGCCGTCTTCAGGGAGCGGCCTTCCTTCTCCAGGCGGTAGGTGAGCTGGCCGTCCGCATCCGGCTCGCCCGAGACGAGCTCCGTGATCGCCGGATCGAGCGCGATCGCGACCTGCTCGCCGGGCCGGTAGCCGGCCGACTCCACCGCGCGGAGGACGATCTCGATCGCCGCCTGGTTCGAGGGGAGCGAGGGAGCGAAGCCGCCCTCGTCGCCCTGGCCGGTGGCGGCACCCGTGTCGTGGAGGACCTTGCGCAGGGCGTGGAAGATCTCCGCGCCGGCGCGGAGCGCCTCCCCGAAGGTATCGAAGCCGAGCGGCATGACCATGAACTCCTGGAAGTCCGTGGAGTCCATCGCGTGCTTCCCGCCGTTCAGGATGTTGAGCATCGGGACGGGGAGGGTGCGGGCGTTGACCCCGCCGAGGTAGCGGTAGAGCGGGACGCCCTGGGCGGCGGCGGAGGCGTGCGCGCAGGCGAGCGAGACGCCGAGGATCGCGTTCGCGCCGAGGTTCCCCTTGTTCGGGGTCCCGTCGAGCTCGATCAGCCGGGCATCGATGAAGGCCTGGTCCGCGGCATCCTCGCCAAGGAGCTCGGGCGCGATCCGGTCCACCACGTTGGCGACCGCGGTCCGGACCCCCTTGCCCAGGTAACGCGTCTTCTCTCCGTCACGGAGCTCGACCGCCTCGTGGGCGCCGGTGGAGGCGCCGGAGGGGACCGCGGCGCGGCCGACCGCCCCCGATTCGGTGACGACGACGACCTCGACGGTCGGGTTGCCGCGCGAATCGAGGATCTCGGTCGCGTCGATGAAATCGATCCCGGTCATCCCTGCACGCTCCTCGTTCGCGATCGTCAGGCTGCTGCCCGGTCCCGGAGGATCGCGATCCCCGGGAGCTCCTGGCCCTCGAGGAACTCGAGGCTCGCCCCACCGCCGGTGGAGACGTGGGTGAAGGTCTCCGCGAGCTTCAGCTCTTCCACCGCGGCCACCGAATCGCCACCGCCCACGACGACCGTGTTGCCGGCCTGGGCATGGCGGCTGAGGAAGCGGGCCATCGAGCGCGTCCCGTCCCCGAAGGTCGGGACCTCGAAGACGCCGAGCGGCCCGTTCCAGACGACGGTCCGGGCCTCCGCGAGCGCGGCCTCGAAGGCGGCCGTGGACGCCGGGCCGACATCGACCGCGGACCAGCTGTTCGGGATCTTGTGGACGGGGACGATCTTGTGCTCCGCCCCGCGGGTGACCTCCTTGGCCACGACGATATCCGTGGGCAGGAGGATCCGGACGCCGCGCTCCTCGGCCGCCGCGAGGATCCGCTGCGCGTCCTCCACGCGGTCCTTCTCGAGGAGGCTCTTCCCGACCGAGTGGCCCTGGGCGACGAGGAAGGTGTTCGCCATCCCGCCACCGATGACGAAGAAGTCGACCTTCTCCATGAGGTGCTCGAGGACCTTGATCTTCCCCGAGACCTTGGCGCCGCCGATGACCGCCGCGAAGGGCTTCTCGGGGTTCTCGAGGAGGCGGGAGAGGTTGACGATCTCCCGCTCCATGAGGAGACCGGCGAAGGCCGGGAGGATCTGCGGGACCCCGACCGTGGAGGCGTGCGCGCGGTGCGCCGTGCCGAAGGCGTCGTTGACGTAGACCTCACCGTAGGCGGCGAGTGCCTTCGCGAAGGCCGGGTCGTTCGCCTCCTCCGCAGCGTGGAAGCGGAGGTTCTCGAGGAGGAGCACCTGGCCGTTCTTCAGGCGCCCGACCGCGTCCTCGGTCCCGATGCCGAGCGCGTCGCCGGTGCACGGGACGGCCATCCGGAGGAGCTCGCCGAGACGCTGGGCGACGGGCCGCAGCCGCGCCGATTCGATGACCTTGCCGTTCGGACGGCCGAGGTGGCTCATGAGCACGACCCGGCCGCCGCGCTCGAGCAGGTAGCGGATCGTGGGGAGCGAGGCGCGGATCCGCGTGTCGTCCTTCACCTTGCCGTCCTCGATCGGGACGTTGAAGTCGACGCGCACGAGGATGCGCTTGCCGGCGGGGTCGAAGTCACGGACGGTCAGCTTGTCCATCGCGTCTCCCTTCCCGGCCTTCGCCCGCCGCGTGCGGGCCCGGCACCGGGGGCCGGATGCGGATCCGCGGGCGGCCTCGGCCGCTCGCGCGGGTGGCTACGCGAGGCGGGCCGCCACGAACGAGACGAGGTCGGCCACGCGGCAGCTGTAGCCCCACTCGTTGTCGTACCAGGTGACGACCTTCACGAAGGTCCCGCCGAGGGACATCGTGGAGTCGGCGTCGATGATCGAGGAGCGCGGGTCACCCCGGAAGTCCGAGGAGACGAGCGGCTCGTCCGAGACACCGAGGATCCCCTTCATCGGGCCAGCCGCGGCCGCGCGGAAGGCGGCGTTCAGCTCCTCTGCGGTGGCCGGCTTCTCCAGCTCGGCGGTGAAGTCGACGACGCTCACCGTGGGCGTGGGCACGCGCAGGCTGAAGCCGTCGAACTTCCCCTTGAGATCCGGGATCACGAGCGCGACGGCCTTGGCGGCGCCGGTCGTGGTGGGGATGATGTTCAGGCCGGCGGCGCGGGCACGGCGCGGATCCTTGTGGGCGATATCCAGGACGCGCTGGTCGTTCGTGTACGAGTGGATCGTGTTCATCAGGCCGCGCTTGATCGTCCAGTTGTCATGGACGACCTTGGCCGCGGGGGCGAGGCAGTTCGTGGTGCAGCTCGCGTTGCTGATGATGTGGTGCTTCGCCGGGTCGTAGACACCCTCGTTCACGCCGAGGACGACGGTCACGTCCTCGTTCTTCGCGGGGGCGCTGATGATCACCTTGCGGGCGCCGGCGTCCAGGTGGACCTTCGCCTTGTCCGCGTCCGTGAAGATCCCCGTGGACTCCACGACGATGTCGATGCCGAGGTCCTTCCAGGGGAGCTGGGTGGGGTCCTTGAGCTGGAGGACGGAGATCCGGCGGCCGTCGATGATCAGCGCGTCGTCCGTGTGCTCCACCGTCCCCGGGTAGGCGCCGTAGGTGGAGTCGTGCTTGAAGAGGAGGGCGTTCATCTTCGTGTCCACGAGGTCGTTGACGGCGACGACCTCGACGTCCGGAGAGCGCTCGATGAGCGCCTTCAGGGACTGGCGGCCGATCCGGCCGAAGCCGTTGATCGCGACGCGGGTAGCCATGGAGCGGACCTCCTCGTGCGGGGCGGCCGCCGACCGGTCGGCACGTCGCGCGGCGACGCGGGGCGATGCCGGGCGAGGCGCACACCGGACCCGGGGGCGCCCGTCTGGCGGGCTGCCGGCGACCTCCGCCGCCGGGAGTTGGGTCGGGATCTGCGGGCGCGGCCACGAAGGACCGCCCTCGGCGCGGATTGTACCCGGTCCGCCCGATTCGCCCTCCACGGGGCTCCGGGAATCAACAGGGCCCCGGTCGGATGACCGGGGCCCGCGTGATCGATCGGTCCCTGCCCGCGTCAGCGGGCGGCAGCGAAGGCGATCAGCCGCCGATGCGGAAGATGTTCCCGCCGCACTTGGGGCAGGTGCCCTTCATCGCCGGCTTGCCGTTCTTCATGGTGACCTTGGTCGGGTTCTTCATCTCGACCTTCGCCTTGTCCTTGACGCAGTAGGCCTCAGCCATCGAAGTGCCTCCTAGCTTTGGTGGCGTCCCCTCCCCGGGGCGCCGGGTCCGCCACAGTATGCCCCACGACGCGGATGTCCTGTCCAGCGCGCACGCACCACGCTGCCGGAGGTCAGGGGCGTCCCAGGCCCGGGTGCCACGCCGGCGCCCCGGCGGCGGCCTGCTCCTCGTCCATCGCGGCGAGGATGAGGAGCGCCTCGAGCCCGGTCCGGACGCAGCCCTCCTCCGCCGCGCGGCGACCGTCCGCGTCCAGGAAGCGGCCGCTCGTCCGCTGGGCATAGGCGGCGCAGACGACCCCGGCGCGACAGCCGGCGAGCCCGGCGAGGACGAGGAGCGCGGAGGCCTCCATCTCGAAGTTCAGGACCCCCTGCGATGCCATCTCCTCCGCGAAGTGCGGGAAGCGGATCGGGAGCTGCGGGATCGGGCGGCCCTGGGCGCCGTAGAAGCCGGGCGCGGTGGCGGTGATCCCCACGTGCGCCCGGCGGCCCACCCGGGCCGCCGCCTCCACGAGCGCCGCCACCGCCGCGTAGTCCGCGACGGCAGGGTAGGCCTCGTGGACGAAGTAGCGCGTCGTCGCCTCCAGTCGCACGGCGCCGGTGGTGATGACGAGGTCACCGAGCCCGATCTCCTCGCGCAGGACCCCGCACGAGCCGACCCGGATGAAGGTGGGGCGGTGGGTGATCGCAAGGATCTCCGCGAGGACGATCTCCACGTTGTCCGTCCCGATCCCCGTGGCCACGACGGAGACGCGGCGGCCACGGAGCATCCCGGTGACGGAGCTGAACTCGCGGTGGCGGCGGCGCAGCTCCACGCTGTCCAGCATCGCGGCGATCCGCTCCGTCCGGTCCGGGTCCCCGGGGAGGAGGATGTGCTCGGCGAGCTCGCCCGGGGCGAGATCGATGTGGTACTGCCGCTCGCCCTCGGGGAGCGTGATCCGTCGGTCGGGGGCGCCCATCGCGACTCCTCGTGCCTGCCCGGTCACGCGGACGCCGGGGTCCGGGCGAACGATAGGGAGCCGCTCTCGGACGCGTCAAGGCAGCGCCTCACCACGGCCGGCGGATCCCGCCCGCCGCCGCAGCCCGGCCCGGACGCGGGGGACGAGGACGACCGCCGCGATCGGGAGAAGCCCGCCGGCGAGGGCAAGGACGATGGCGAGGCCGAGCGGCGGACCGCCGGTGGCCGGCGGCTCCGGGGACGGGGCGGCGGAGATCGCCTCCGGGCCGGGCGGCTCCACCCGCTCCGGCCGGGTCGCGGAGGGTGGCAGGACGAGACGGGAGGCGCGGAGGATCGCCGCGGGGTCCGCGACGAGGGTGACCGAGCCGTCCTCGGCCTGCTCCACGCGGCCGGCGGCGTTCACGACCTCGCCCGGCTCCGCGGGCGAGGTGCCATCCGCGGGGGCCGGCTCGAGGCGGACCGGAAGGGTGGCCCTCCCGTCCTGGAGGACGATCCCCAGCGGATCCACCCGGATCACGGTCCCACCGGTCCGGACGATCCGGCCGGGATGCTCCACGACCGAAGCGAGGGGGACCGCGAGCGGGTCACCCGGGTCCGCGGTCTCTCCGAGGGAGGAGGCCGCCCCGGCGTCCGTCGCCGGCTCCCCGGATCCACCCGCTCCGCTCGCGGGGTCGATCCCGCCGGCGCCCGCGGCGTCCGTCCCGGCGGGCGCTCCCGGCGGAAGCGGCGCGACGCGGAGGTCCTCGACGCTCCGGGGCACGATCGCGAAGCGCCGGTCCGTGGCCGTGGGCCAGGGACGGCGGACGATCCCGGTGATCGTGGCGGTCGCGCCCTCCCTCAGCCGGTCCGCGGGGATCCCCGCCGCCGCGACCCCGGCCACGGGGAGCGAGCCACCGGCACCGAGGGAGACCTCCGCCCGCCACGTCTCGCCATCGCGATGGACCGCCTCGATGCGCACGACGACCCGTACCAACCGCCACTCCAGCGCGGCATCCGGCGCCCGGCGGAGGACGACCGGCGCCGGTCGCGCCTCTCCGGTGCGGACCGGAGGCTCCTCCACCGCGAGCTGCGGGGCGTCGTACCAGGTCCCCGCCTCGCCGCGGACCCGGACGCGCGCACCCGGGGCGGGGACGGCCGCGCCCTCCGGGAGACGGACGAGGATCGCTCCGCTCGTGTCCTGGAGGACGATGCGCCGGCGATCGCTGTCGAGGAGGCCCGCCGGGGTCGTGACGACCCCCTCGATCGTCGCCGTCACGCCGGCGACGATCGACGCGATCCGGACCGGTCGCTCATCCGGCTCACCGGTCGGGGACGGGCGGCCCGTGGGCGGAGGCGTGGCCGGCCGCGGCGTCCCCCCGGCGGGCGGAGTCGGCGTGGGGCGGACCTCGGCGCCGAGGACGAGATCGGCCGTGCTGCGCGGCCAGATCCGGGCGCCATCCCCTGCCCCGGCGCGACTCTCTCGCCGCCCGGAGATCCCGGTCACGCCGAGCGGGGCACCCACCGGAAGGTCCGGGCGGTGGATCCCGAGCGCGCCGCCCACCGCGACCCGGACCTCACCGGCGCCGGTGGCGATCGTGACGGTGAGCGCTCCGCTCGTTCCGGGGTCCGTGCGGACGATCCGCCCCGTGGCCCGGACGAGGACCCCGTCGAGCTCCGGGCCGGGGCTCACGGGAAGATCGGTCCGGGGTTCCGGGATGCCGCCGGTACCGATCATCCGCAGCGCATCGCCCGAGGCGGGCCGGAGCTCCAGGTTCCCGTACGGTGCGGCGAGGAGACCGGTCACCCGGACGATCGACCCCGGCGGCAGGCTCTCCGCCGCGACCCCCGCAGGAAGGCGGACGACGATGCCGCCGCTGCCGTCCTGGAGGGCGATCACCCGGCCGTCCAGGAGGACCCCGGCGCCGGCCGTGACCGTCCCCTCGACGGTGCCGGTCGCCCCTGCGCCACGACGGCGAAGGGCGAGGACCGCCTCGGTGGCCGCACCGGTCGGCGCGGGAGTGGGCGTCATCGTGGGCGCGGGGGTCGGGGCGGGAGTGGGGTGTGCCGTCGGTAGCGGGGTGGGCGCCGGCGTCGGGGTCGGCGCGAGCGTGGGAACGGGCGTCGGCACGTTCGTGGGCGGGACCGTCGGCGGCGCGGTGGGTGCCCGGGTCGGCGCGAGCGTGGGAACGGGTGTCGGCACGACCGTGGGAGCGGGAGTCGGGGTCGGGTCGGGGGTCGGTGCCGCGGTGGGGAGCGGCGGTTCCGGGGTCGATCCGGGCGGTGACGCGGACGGCGCCACGGTGGGGCCAGGCGGATCCTGTGTGGGCACCGGATCCGTGGCTGCCGGGCTCGGGGGCGGCGGGAGGATGGTGGGCATGGCGGTCGGCAGCGCTGTCGGTACGGCCGTGGGGACCGGGACGATCGCCCGGCCTTCCGGGACCGGCATCGGCTGGACCCAGGTGTCCGCCAGGTTGTCGTTCGTGTCCCGGCCGTTCCGGGCTGCCCCTTCCGCGAGCCGCTCCACCGAGGACCGGGCGGGCGGGGCGGGCGCCGGGAACCCCTCGAGGAAGGGGTTGGCAGCGGTCCCCCAGGAGAGCGCATCGATGACCGGGCCGCCGATCACGCGGAGGACGACGCTCCCACCCGCAGCGGCGAGCCCGCCGGTCCAGGTCCGTTCCGCGATGCTCGCCCAGACCCCCTCCCCATTCGCCAGGAGGAGCGATTCACCGGGGAGGAGGACGCCCTCCGTCCAGGCGACCCGCTGCGCGACCGACGATCCCGAGGCGGAGACGTAGAGGAGCTCGAGGCCGGCGAGAGCGGCGGCGTTCGGACCCCGGCCGTGGAGCTCGATCCACTCGTCCGACGCGGCCGCTCCGCCGGTGACGACCTCGCCGACGACGAGGTCCGTGGAGGGTGGCCATGCGGCGGTGGCCGTGACGGCCACGGGGGCGGGCGGCTCCGGGCGGCGGGCATCCGCGGGGAGGGCGGCGAGACCGACCGCGAGGATCGCGAGGGCGGCGAGGGGACGGGGATGGAAGGGGGACATCGGGTGCCTCCCGGCGGGGAGCTCGGGCGGGCCCCCGAGGATGGAGGGCGCTCCTTCACTCCCGCTTCACCGGCGCATCGTCCCGGGGGACGGCTGCGGTACCATCGGGGCAGTCCTGGACCCCCCATCCCGAGGAGTAGCCGCGTGGCCCGCGCCAAGAACACCGATCGCGCCGAGGCCCGGCGCCGCTACCGAGAGCAGCAGCGGACCGGGATGGAGACCCCGGAGAGCGGGCCCGAGGTCGAGGAGATCGCCGCGCCGCTCCCCACCGCGGGCGCCTCGATGCGCTCGGCGATGCGCATGCCGAACATCCGCGAGGACCTCCAGATCCTGCCGGGGATGATGCTCCGGACACGGAAGCTGTGGATCCCGGTCGTCGCCCTCCTCGTCGCCTTCCTCCTCGCCGTGGCGCTCGAATCGGGCGCCTTCGCGACCCTACCGGACGGCATCACCCAGGCCGCCGCGATCTACGTCCAGCTCACCCTGCCGCCGACCGCGCTCTTCGTCTTCTTCCTCGGGGGGTTCCTCGCCCCGCGGGCGAGCTATCTCGTGGGTGGGTTCCTCGGCCTCCTCGACGGGGTCCTCTGGTCCCTCCTCTTCCTCGTCGTCCCGAACGCGCAGATCGAGGATCCGTCCCGGGCGACCGGTCCGGGCGACTTCGTCTCGATCATCGTCCTTGCCGTCCTCATCGGGACGGCGGCCGGTGGCTTCGCGGCGTGGTACCGGAACTTCCTCCGCTCCTCGCAGGAGCGCGCCCGGCTCAACCGGATCCAGCGTGACCAGGAGGCGAAGGTGAAGGCGAAGGAGAAGGAGAAGGCGGATCGCGAGGCGCAGCGGAAGGCCGCCGCCGAGGCGCGCGCCGCCGGCTCCGGCAAGGGGACCCCGCCCGCCTCCTGACCCTCGGCCGGGGGGGCGCTCCCCGGCTCACGCCACTCAGCCCGCCCGGCGCATCCCCTCGTAGCCCTGCCGGCGGACACCCGGCGGGGGCTCCGGCCCGTCCACCGCGCGGCAGACCTCGCCGAGCGGCCGGATCCGCCGCGCGATGACGTTGACGACCCGGTCCTCGCGCTGGAGCGTCCCCTCCACCCAGAGGAGCGCATGGCGCCGCACGACGCCGCGTTGCGCCTCCCAGGTCCGCGGCCAGAGGGTGACGTTCGCCATCCCCGTCTCGTCCTCGAGGGCGAGGAAGACCGTCCCCTTCGCGGTCATCGGGTGCTGGCGGGTGACGACGAGCCCGCCGATCCGGACCGGCCCGGGCGCCGTCTCGTCCAGCGTGGCGATGCGCAGGGCGCCGAGCCGGTCCAGGGCGGGCCGGAAGAGATCGAGGACCTGGCGCCGCGCGTCGAAGGAGAGGATCGCGTAGGAATCGCCGAGCCGCTCCAGCTCCGTCGGCGGGGGGAGATCCGGTGCGGGGGTGGGCGGGAGCCGGAGGCCGGCGGGCCGGGAGGCGGCGATCACCTCCCCGAGCTGCCAGAGAAGCTCCCGGCGCGGGACCCCGAAGCGGTCGAGCGCGCCCGCCCGGATCAGCCGCTCGATCACCCGCTCCGGGAGGCGCGTCCGCTCCACGAGGTCCGTGAGCGAGCGGAAGGGGCCGCCGTCCTCGACCTCCCGCTCGATCGCCTCCCCTTCCACCTCCCCGATCCCCCGGACGAGGCCGAGCCCGAGCCGGACCCCCCACTCCGTGGCACCGGGCGCCGCCCACCGCTCGCGGGCGGACGCGTCCGGGAGGATCACCCCGGGCGAGTGGACGGGGAGGGGCCGGCCCTCGATCCCCGTCCCGGGCGGGAGCGGTGTCCCGGGCGGCCCGACCCACTCCGTGACGCTCCGGAAGCGGCTCCGGTCGATCTCCACGGGGAGGACGGCGACCCCGTGGCGGCGGGCATCGTTGAGGAGGACCTCGATGGGATAGAAGCCCATCGGCTGGTTGTTCAGGAGCCCCTGGAGGAAGTGGGCGGGGTAGAAGAGCTTGAGGAAGGCCGATTCGTAGGCGGTCCGTGCGAAGGCGGCGGCATGGCTCTTGTTGAAGCCGAAGCTGGCGAAGCCCGCGACGCGCCCGAAGAGCTCCTCCGCGACCTCCGGCGCAAGACCCGCCGTGGCGATGCAGCCGGAGACGAAGCGTGCGTGGAGCTTCTCCATCTCCCGCGTGGAGCGCGAGGTCCCCATCGCGCGCCGGAAGGCGTCCGAATCGCCGGGGGTGAAGCCCGCGACGTCGATCGCGATGCGCATCACCTGCTCCTGGTAGAGGATCACGCCGAGCGTCTCGGCGAGGATCGGCGCGAGGGAGGGGTGGAGGACCTCCACCGGCTCGATCCCCTGGCGGCGGCGGAGATAGGGGTGGACGGCGTTCCCCTGGATCGGGCCGGGGCGGATGATCGCGACCTCCACGACGAGGTCGTCCAGCGTCTCCGGCCGGGAGCGCGGGAGCGTCTGCATCTGGGCCCGCGATTCCACCTGGAAGACGCCCACGGTGTCCGCGGCGCGGATCATCCGGAAGACCTCCGGGATCTCCTCGGGGAGCCGGTCGAGGTCCACGTGGACGGCGCAGTCCGTCGCGATCGCGCGGAGGGCATCCTCGATCGCGGAGAGCATCCGCAGGCCGAGCAGGTCCAGCTTCACGAGCCGGATCGTCTCCACATCCCGCTTGTCGTACTGGACGACGACCCGGCCGGGCATCGTCGCCCGCTCGAGCGGCGCGATCTCCACGAGCGGCGCCCCGGTGACGAGCATCCCGCCGACATGGATCGAGAGGTGGCGGGGGAGGCCGTCGATCCGGGCGCACAGCGTGAGCCAGCGCTCCCAGGGGGTGAGCCCCACCGTGGAGCCGTGCCCGCCGGTTGGGTCCGGAAGGGGCGCGGCGGGGAGCGCGGGAGGATCCATCCCCCGGCCCGCCGCGCGCTCCCGGGCCGCGGCGAGGAAGCGGGCGCTCGCGGGGGTATCGCCCGGTCCACCGCGGTCATCACCGGCGGCCGGAGGGGGGACGGGCCGCCGGAGCTCGCCCCGGGCATCGAGGAGGTGGGCGCTGCCGGCGGCACCCCCGGGGGGACCCGCCTCCCCGGATGGGTGGAAGAGCTCCGCGAAGCCGCCATCCGCCTCCAGGTCGCGCCGGACCATCACCGGGTCGTAGGTCTCGATCGCCTTGGCGACCCGGTCCACGAGCGGGCGCGGGAAGCCGAGCGCGGTGCCGATCTCGCGGACCGCGGAGCGCGCCCGGTAGGTCACGACGTTGCACACCATCCCCGTGTGCTCCGGGCCGTAGCGCGCGTGGACGTAGGCGATCACCTCGTCCCGCCGGTCCGAGGCGATATCGATATCCACGTCCGGGTAGCTCGTCCGGCCCTCGTTGATGAAGCGCTCGAAGAGGAGCGCGTGGCGGATCGGGTCCACCCGCGTGATCCCGAGCACGTAGGCGACGATCGAATCGCCCGCGCTCCCGCGCCCCTGGGCGGGGATCCCCCGCTCCCGGCAGAAGCGCATGAGGTCGTGGCAGATGAGGAAGAACTCCGCGAGCCCGCTCCGCTCGATGACCCCGAGCTCGTGGTCCAGCCGGGCATCGATCTCCGGGGTCAGCGGGTGGTAGCGCCGGCGGGCCCCCTCCCGGCAGAGGCGGGCGAGCTCGGTGGCGGGGGTGGCGCCGTCGGGGACCGCGAAGCCGGGGAAGCGGTAGCGCTCGAAGGCGAGCTCCACCGCGCAGCCCGCGGCGACCTCCGCGCTCCGGGCGATCCCCGCCAGCCACGCGGCGCGGACGGCGGGCTCCGCATCCGGGAGGCCGGGCGGGAGCGCGGCGAGCTCGGCGGCGCCCTTCAGGTGGTACTCGCCGTTCGGGCGGCGGAGCCGGGCGCTCGTCTCCAGCGTCCGGCCGTGGCGGATCGCGACGAGGACATCCTGGAGCTCCCGGTCCTCCGGCCGGGCGTAGTGGGGATCGTTGCTCACGACGACCGGGAGGGAGAGCTCCTCCGCGAGCCGGACGAGCTCCGCGACGAGGAGGTCGTCATCCGGGAGGAGGTGATGCTGGAGCTCCACGTGGAGCGCATCACCGGCGATCTCCCGGAGCCGGCGTGCGGCCGCGCGCGCCCCCTCCCCGTCCCCCGCGAGGAGACGCCGGGAGAGCTCCCCGTGCCGGCAGCCGGTGAGGACGATGATCCCCTCCTGCTCGCGGGCGAGGAGCGCGTGGTCGATCCGCGGGACCCCCTTGCTCCCCGCGAGGTTCCCGGCGCTGAGGAGCCGGCAGAGGCTGCGGTAGCCGGACATGTCGCGGGCGAGGAGGACGAGGTGGGGGCCGAGCTCCGCGCTCCGGACGCCGCGCAGATCCTCCCGACGGACCGCCCGGTGACCCGGCGGGCGGAGCCGTTCCACCGGCGGGCGGACCGGCTCGCCGGCGACCGGACGGCGTGGCTCCTCTCCGCCGGACCGGCGGCCCCGGCGGGCGGCCGGCGCACGGCGGGCGGGGAGGACGATCCCCGCGGGGTCCGGGACGGCCGGGTCCGCGAGCTCCACCTCCACGCCGATGACGGACGGCAGGCCCGCCTCGTGGGCGGCGGCCTGGAAGCGGACCGCGCCATAAAGGCCCTGGTGGTCCGTCACCGCGAGCGCGCTCAGCCCGAGCTCCAGCGCCCGCGCCACGAGATCCGGCGCCTCCGAGGCACCGTCCAGGAAGGAGAAGGCGGAGTGGCAGTGGAGCTCCGCGAAGGGCCCGCTCACCCCGGAGATGGTAGAACATCCGTTCGGTTCGTGCGTGGATCGGGGTCGCCGGGGAGCGGGGGGATCCGATCCGTGGTATCCATAGGGCGATGGGCCCCCGCACGACGCGCCGCTCTCGTCAGGCCGTGCCACGCCGCACGACCGCCTCGGGACCGCGCACCCTCCCCCGCATCTCGCCCCAGGCGGCCGTGCTCGGCACGCTCGTCCTCGCCGCGGCGGGCCTCCTCCTCGCGGCCGCGAGCGGCCCCGGGACGGTGGAGCTGGACGGCGGCCGCTACGCGCGGAACGGGGTCCCGATCGGCGACCAGGCGCTCCGCGGCGGCACCGGGCCCACGGCGCTCCGGACGAGCTCGGCGACGCCGGAGGCCTCGGCGGGCGGGACGCTCGACCCGGAGGAGCTGACCGGCTACCGCTGGCCGCAGCGCCGGGGTGCCCGGATCACGAGCTTCTTCGACTGGCGGGACGAGGGCTTCCTCGCGATCGAGGGACGCCGCTTCCACGAGGGCCTGGACATGACGACCGGCTGCGGGAGCGAGGTCTTCGCGGCGCATTCCGGGGTCGTCCTCCACGCGGGCCGGCGCTTCGCGCCGTTCATGGGCTTCTCGGGGCCGCTCGACCGCTTCTATGCCCGCCTCGAGCGGCGGGAGATGATGGGTGCCCTCCCGATCGTCGTCGTCATCGATGACGAGAACGGCTACCACAGCGCCTACGTCCACCTCTCCGAGGCGAAGGTGGAGCGGGGCGACCGGGTCCGCGCGGGCGATGTCATCGGCCTGGAGGGCGATACCGGGAACTCGACCGGCTGCCACGTCCACTACGAGCTGATCCGGATGGACGGCCCGTGGATGACGGTGACCAAGGAGCTCGTCCGGGACGCCTTCTACCCGCCCTTCGTCCGCGAGCGGATCGACCCGCTCCGCGTCCTCTCCCTGAAGGACCGGAACGCACCCGCGCTCATCCCGGGTGTCGATCCGCCGAAGAATCCCCCGCGCCTCAGGCGCTCCGCCCAGCCGTGAGCCGGGTATCCTAGACAGCGATGAAGCCGACCCGTTCCGAGATCATCAGCGCCGCCGCCTTCGTCGGGTTCCTCGTCCTCCTCATCGTCGTGATCGTGGCCGCCGCGATCCCGCCGGAGGGTGCCCACGCGCTGAAGTAGCGGGCCGCCCTCCCCGGGGCCGCCGCTCGTTCAGTCGTAGAGCCGTTCGAGGTGCCACGAGCCGTCCACGCCGTCCCGGTAGATGAGGGCGAGGAGGCGGGGTCCCGCGACCTTGAAGTAGTCGCGCACGATCGGCCGCCGCCACCACTCCTCCGCGACGCGCCAGCGGTTGCACACCTCCACCGGCTCGCGGACCCCCGGCCAGAGGAGCCGGACCGGACGCCCGAAGCCGTCCGTCTCCACCGCGATCTCCGGCAGCGCGCCGATCAGCCGCGTCATCCCTCGCTCCCCCCGGCCACGGCCGGCTCCCACGCGAAGCGTCCCGGTGCGACCGCCGCCTCCGGATCGAGGAGCCGGGCACGGAGGATCCTCCCCTCCCCGTGCCGGATCGCGAGCGCGGCGAGCTGCCAGCCGAGCCCGCCGGCCCGCGCCGGCCGGCCACCGAAGAGGCCGAGCTGCTCCCCGGCCGCGGGGACCGCCCCGTGGAGCTCGAGCGCAAGCCCGGCGACCGGCGCGGAGGGTGGCGCCGCCTCCAGGCGCGCCGCGAGGAGACGCTCGAGGAGCTCCGGCGCGGCAGAAGGCTCCGGGAGCGGCTGCTCGTAGCGGAGGAGCGGCCGGCCCTCCGGGCGGAGCTCGAGGGTCGCCCGGCCGACCCCCGCCCCGCGTGCGGCGAGCTGGGTGCAGAGCGAGCCACAGAGACGGCGGAGGAGGAAGCGGAGCGGCTCCACGCTCTCCACCGGGGGCTCCAGCTCCACCTCCGCGCGGAGCCGCTCCACGGGCCGGCGCGGCCGGAGCGGGCGGCCGTCCAGGCCCCGGGCAAGGTCGTGGAGGATCCCGCCCACCGCCCCGAAGCGGGCGATCGCAGCAGAGCGGTCCAGCGCGGCGACCTGTCCGATCCGGGTGATGCCGAGGACGCGCAGCCGCTCCCGGAGGGCGGGGTCCGCGGTGAGGAGCCCGGCCGGGAGCGGGGCGAGCCAGGCGGCCTCCGTCGCCGGGCCACCGGAGGGGATGACCCCGATGGGCGGTGGGCTCCCCTCCCCTTCCGCGGCAGGGAGCGGGACACGCCCCCCGTTCGCCACGATCGCCGCGGTCCGGGCACCGAAGCGCGTCCCGGCGATCCCGATCCCCGGCGTCCCGGGGAGGGCCGGGACGACGAGCGCGGCAGCGCGGCGGGCGAGCGCATCCTCCGCACCCCAGAGCCGGCCGAGCCCCTCGATGCCGAGGAAGATCCGGCCGAAGGCGGGGTCCGCAGGATCCGTGCTCCCCTCCACCCCCGGGGCGAGCGTGCCGAGCCGCTCGAAGGCCTCCTCCACCCGCGCCGACCACGGCTCCGGATGCAGCGGGAGGAAGCGCGCCTCCGGGACGAGCGCATGGGCGGCGGCGAGCGGCTGCCCGCGCCGGACACCGACCCGACCGGCAGCGGCGCTCCGGTCCAGGACGACCCCCGGCTCCCAGGGGAGGCCACCGAGGACGACGAGCTCGTCCGGGGCGGGCGGGCGGCCGAGGGAGAGGAGGAGGGCGAGATGGGGATAGCCGAGGAAGAGGAGGCGCACGGATCGGTCCCCGGGCTCAGGCGGGGCGGCCGGCGTGGAGGGCGCGCTCGCCGTCCGGGAGGTAGTGGATCTCCAGGTCCACGGCGCGTCCCGGGGCGCCGCGCCGGTCCTTGGCGATCGTCACCCGGGTCCGCTGGCCCACGACATCCCGCCCGACCCGGATCCAGCCGCTCCGCTCCAGCTCCAGGCGGAGGACGGCGCTCTCCGCGGGCGCGCCGCTCCCCGCCGGTCCCGCGGAGGCAGGCTCGAGAACGAGGAGGCGGGCGCCGATCCGGCGGGCGTGGGCGGAGAGCCGGCGCAGGGCGTCCGTGGCGCGCTCGGGGAGGCGGGCGGGGAGATCCGCCACGAGGAGGTCCACCGCGCGTCCGGCGAGGAGGCTCCCGGCGATCGCGAAGCCTTCTGCAGCGTCCCCCGGCCGGATGACGAGGAGAGGGTCCAGGTCCACACCGCGCGCGACCGCCTCCACCGGGTCGAAGGCACGCGGGAGGTCCAGCCAGGCGGCGAGCGAGCCGCGCGCCTGGGCCTCCGCGACGCAGCGGAGGGCGAGCGTCGTCTTGCCGCTCGAGAGATCCCCGCGGATCGCCGCGCTCCCCTCCCGCGGGAGACCGCCCCGGCCGAGGAGTGCGTCCAGGTCCGGGAAGCCGGTGGGGAGGCCCTCCGGCAGGGCGGGTGCGAGCGGGTCCGGGGGCGGTGCGAGCGGCTCCCCGAGCGGCGCCGGGACGAGCGCGAGCGCCCCGTGGATCCGCGGCCCGGCGCCGGGCTCCTCCCCGTTCCCGAGGCGGATCGCGGCGTTCCCCCAGCGGCTGCGGAGGGTGGCGAGGGCGGCGTCCAGCGGGCGATCGGTCCGGTCCATGGCCCGGTCGATATTCGAACATCCGTTCTAGTCTGTCAAGGTCCGGGCGGGGTGCGCGGGGCTTTGCTATCCTCTCGTTCGCGCACGAGCTCCCGGCGTCGTGCGGCTCTTCGTGGGGATGTAGCTCAGCTGGGAGAGCACTGCGTTCGCATCGCAGGGGTCAGGGGTTCGAGTCCCCTCATCTCCACCAACCCCCCTCCGGACCCGGACCGTGTCGCGGCGTGGGAAGCGCCATGGGGACGCATCGTCGGCACGCCCGGCCGGATCGCGTGGGCGGGCTCCCGGTCGGAGGAGCGGCGATGAGGAGAGGTGGCGGCATGACGGACGGCAGGGAGGCGGTGCTCGTCCGCACGGCTCCCCGGCGGCTCGCCGGCCGTACGGTCGCGAGCCCCGCGCCGTGAGCATGGCGGCCGGCCTCGACGAGCAGGTCGAGTGGCTCCTCTACGACCTGCACGCCGGGCGCTCGATCGCCGACCCCTAT
>JAFMJV010000078.1 GCA_017853275.1 Chloroflexota bacterium | reverse complement strand
GGGGTCCGCGGCCACGCTCCACGTCCGCGCCACTCCCCGGGGTCCGGCGGGCGCGCCGGCTCCCCGGGGTCCGTGCCACGTCCTACGTCCGCGGCCACTCCCCGGGGTCCGCGCCACTCCCCTCGTCCGCGGCCACTCCCCGGGGGTCCGCGGCCACGCTCCACGTCCGCGCCACTCCCCGGGGTCCGGCGGGCGCGCCGGCTCCCCGGGGTCCGTGCCACTCCCCTCGTCCGCGGCCACGCTCCACGTCCGCGGCCACTCCCCTCGTCCGCGCCACGCCCAACGTCCGCGGCCACTCCCCGCAAGGTGACCTCCGGACCCCGCACTTGGGGCGGCGTGCCGCTGGTGCCGACGGCGCGGGCGGCGCATCGTGGGAGAGTGCCGGAGACCCCGGCGCGGGAGGTCCTGTCATGCCGACCCCGATGCTCCCGGCGATCCGCCCCGATCCGATCCTCGACCGTGCCGTCCGCCCGCTGATCTGCACCCTGCGGCTGCGGCCATTGCTCGTCGTCATCGCGCGCCGGAGCGGCCGGATCCATGCGGTCCCCGTGGACGAGCCCTATCCCTTCGAGGGCGAGCGGTACCTCGTCTCGCCGCGGGGGACGCTCGACTGGGTGGTGGACCTGCGCGAGGAGGGTGGCGGCGTCCTGGAGATCGATGGCCGGCACGTCGCCTTCCGGTCGGAGGAGGTGGATGGCCACGAGGCCGCCCGGATCGTCCATGCCTGGTCGCTCCGGACCCGCAGGCTCCGCCGCCTGCGCCACAGCCCGCTCACGGACGTGGACGACCTGCCGGTCTTCCGGATCCTCCCCACGATGGCCCTGGAGGAGTAGCCCTCAGCGGGCGCAGCGGTAGAGGATGTCCCGCGCGGAGAGGTCGCACCAGACCAGGTGGAGATGGTCCGCGTGCGAGGCATCCGGGGTCGTGAGCCCCTCCGCCACGAGCGCCGGATCGTTGAAGACGACCCACGTCAGCCGCTCCTCGGACGCCGACTCGAGCGCGCGGATCATCCGCCGGGTCGCGTTCCGGTGGTAGACGGAGCTCCCGGCGAACGTGCCGCGGACCGTGCACTGGCGACCGTCCGTCCGGATCGGGCGGAGGTCCGCCTCGATCCCCCGGTCGTGGGCGCGGTGTCCCGGGAGCGGCCCGCCGAAGCGCCGGCTCAGGTCGCCCACCGCGATCGTCATCCCCGTGCGCTCGTGGAAGATCGTGGCTGCGCGCTCCAGCCAGGCCACCACGGATGAGGTCGCCCAGTTCGCCTCGCGGCCGTTGATCGTGCTGTAGTCGCACAGGCCGGGGAGGGCGAACGACGGCCGCTCGTAGTGCCAGGCGAGGACGCGCCAGGTGGTCGTGCTCACCCGCCCGGTGGGACGGAGCCCCACCTCCTTCTGGAAGCGCCGGACGACCCGCTCCGTGGCGGACCCGAAGCTTCCGTCCAGGGGGACATCCCAGCCGAGCTTGCGGTGGATCGCCAGCTGGAGCGCCTCCACCGCGGGGCCGGAATCACCGCGCCCGATCTCCGGGGCGAGGGCGGACCAGGTCCGCGCATCCATCCGGGCGTCCGGCCGCAGGCCGTGCGTGCGCTGGAAGAGGAGGAGGGCGAGCCGGGTCGGGGTATCGATCGTGCCGGTGGGCTCGAGACCACGGACGATCCGGTAGCGACCGGCGTGGGAGCGGAGGAGGAGCTGGAGAAGGACGACGTCCGTGCCCCGGTCCGAGGCATCGATCTCCGGGAAGGAGGCGCGCGCCACGATCGGGCTCGCCGCAGCGGCGGGTGCCACGAGAAGGCTGGAGAGGACGAGAAGGGCGCCGAGCGCGCCGGCGGCGATCCGGCCGCGCATCGACCCCGTCACCGCGCGCACCGGTAGAGGGAGGAACGGTGGCCCGGGATGCACCACGTGATGTGGAGGTGGTCGTTGTGCCCGGGCGCGAAGCGTGCACGCCCCTTCCCGGAGCGGAGCCCGGGGTCGTTGAAGGCGATGAAGAGGACGCGGTTCCGGGCCGCGGTCCGGAGGGCGCGGACGAGGAGCCGGGTGTTCCGGCGGTCGTAGCCGCGCTCGCGCCAGTCGTTGCCGCCCACGGAGCACTGCCGGCCATCCGCGCGGATCGGGCGGAGGTCCGCCTCCATCCCGCGCCCATGCGTCCCGTGACCGGGGATCCGGCCACCGAAGCGCCGGCTGAGGTCGCCCACGGCGACCGAGAGCCCGGTCCGGCGATGGAAGATCGCGGCCGCGCGCTCCAGCCAGGCGATGACAGAGGAGGTCGCCCAGTTCGCCTCGGGGCCGTTCACCGTGCTGTAGTCGCACAGCGAGGAGCGGCCGAAGGCCGGCCGCTCGTAGTGCCACGCGAGGACGCGCCAGGTGCGGTCGTCCACGCGGCCGGTCCAGCGGAGGCCGACGTCGCGCTGGAGCCGGCGGAGGGCGGAGAAGGTCCGCTTGTCGAAGGTCCCGGTCACCTTCACGCCCCAGCCGAGCTTCTCGCCGAGCGCGACCTGGAGCGCCCGGACGGCGTGGCCGCTCTCACCGCGCCGGAGCGGGACCGCGAGCCGGTCCCAGAGCCGGCCGTCCGCGCGACCGGTGACCCGCATCCCGGCCTTCTTCTGGGCCTGGGCGATCGCGAGGCGCGTGGAGCGGTCGTAGGTGGACGAGAGGTCGAGCTTGGGGCTGCCCGCGCGGAGGAGGTGCTGGAGGATGAGGACGTTCGTGCCGCGATCGGTGGGGCCGACCCGCGGGTAGGCGGCGTAGCGCCAGATCTCCATCCCCGCGCTGCGGATCCGCTGGCGTCCCTCCACCGCAGGCACGGCGATGCCGAGCGCGGCGACCTGGACGACGAGGAGGGTGAGGGCGATCGCGCGGAGGCGGCCCGTCAGGCGGGAGCTCCGTTCGCCGCTGGTGCCCATTCGATCGCTCCTTTCGGCCCCGGCCGCACGGACGGCATGGGGTCACGACAGGGCACGATCGTTCGAGTCCGGGCGACGGACCGAGGCTGAGCCTCGGTCCGGGCACCGCCGACTGGGCACTGCGGCGGGTCCCTTGGCCACCTGTCAGGGCAGCCACGTTCGACCGGCCGGGAGCATAGCGCAGGCGTCAAGGCGTGTCCACCTTGTCGCCGGGTGCGGCGAGCGCGGATACTCCGCGGGTGCGCGCCGCATCCGATCGGCGCCTGCCACGCGGGAGGAGCTCAGGATGCGCGCAGGGAGATCGCACCGGGTGCGGATCGCCGGCCCCATCGTGGTCGCGGCGGGCCTCCTCCTCGCCGTGCCGCTGCCGGCCGCCGGAGCCCCCGCCCCCGCCTGCCAGGTCCGGAACATCACCCGGACCAGCACGCATACGACCCTCGCGGGTGCCCTCACGGCCGCCCGCGGCGGTGACGCGCTCACCCTCCGCGGCACCTGCGCGGGCGGGCTGACGATCGGGAAGAGCGTCCGGATCACCGGTGTGACCGCCACCGGGACCGGGGTCCCCACGATCCTCGGGGACGGCACGCGCGGCGTCCTCTCCACCGGGAAGTCGCTCACGATCACGCTCACGGGGATCACCGTGCGCGGTGGGGCGGTGAGCGGGTCGGGGGGCGGGATCGGCGTGGGCGAAGGGACGACCCTCCGCCTCACGGACAGCGTGGTGCGCGGGAACAGCGCGGTCACGAGCGGCGGCGGCATCCTCGTCCTGGGCACCCTCATCCTGGACGGCACCTCCCAGGTCCGCGGGAACACGAGCGCGGAGGGCGGCGGGATCGTCGCGGACGGAGGGACCGTCACGATCACCGGCCGCGCCCAGGTGAAGGAGAACAGCGCCGGCACCGGCGGCGGGGTCTCCGTCCGGGGCGGGGCCACCCTCACGCTGAGCGAGAACGCCACGATCCAGCTGAACACGACGGAAGGTGATGGCGGCGGGATCCTCTCCACCGGGGGCGCGAGCGTCACCGTCCGCGGGAATGCCACGGTCCGCCAGAACCGCGCCGAGCCGTTCGGGGACGGCGGCGGGATCGCGTCCGCGGGCGGGAACGTGCGGATCCGCGGGTCCGCCCGCGTGGAGCAGAACGACGCGTCCGGGGTCGGGGGTGGGATCTACTCCGTGAACGACCTGGGCATCGTGGTGGATGAGCAGGCCGTGGTGACGGGGAACGCCGCGGGGACGCGCGGCGGCGGGCTCGGGATCGACGGATCGTCCGGGGTCGTGGTGGGCGGCGAGGCGGCGGTGACCGGGAACGACGCCGGCGAGACGGGCGGCGGGATCTCCGGGGTCGGCATCGCGCTCACGGTGCGCGGCAGCGCGAAGGTGATGGGGAACATCGTGGGGACCACGGGCGCGGGCATCCACGTCCGGGACGGCACCGTCGCCCTCCTCGGGACGAGCCGCGTCCGGACGAATGGCGCGCCCGCGGCCGCGGTGGGCGGGGTCGTCATCGGCGGAGGGAGCAACTCCGGGGACGAGATCACCTTCGCCACCACCTGCGAGACCCATGTCTCCGGGAACTTCCCGACCACCGGGACGATCGGCCAGGTCGCGATCCAGGGGGTGGGCGGGATCTGCTAGCCGCCGACTCCGCTACGGACCGCCGGCCGGGCGGGCGGCGAGCAGGAGGAGGACGAAGGAGGCGCCGGTCGCGGCATAGGCGAGCGCGAGGAGAAGACGCCCGGTCCGGCTCCGCCCCACGACCGCGGCGAGGCCCGCGAGGACGCCCGCGAGCGCGATGACGGAGAGCCCGAGGAGCGCCTCGTTGCTGCGCGAGGATGCGGCGTCCGCGAGGTCGCGCTGGCGGTTCTGCCCGTCGCGGACGAGGAGGTCGATCTCCGCCGCGCTGGACGCGAGGACCGCGCGCGCATACGCATCCAGGGGGACCTCCGGACCCGGGAGCGCCTTCATCTCCGCCACCTGGCCGATGAGCCTGAAGGTGGCCGCCTGCCCCGCCGCGCCCAGGACCTCACCGCCCTCCCGGCCGAGCTCGAGCGCGACCTGGCCACGCGCCAGCCCCTCGAAGCCGGGCTGGACCGACCGGGAGGAGAGCGCGGCGAGCGCGATCTCCCGTGCCTCGTAGGCCACGATCCGGGCGATGACATCCGCGGTGATCCGCGAGGCCATCGCGCTCGCGCGCGCCTCCGCCTGGCCCTGGACCGTCTGGACGAGGACGAGCGATGCGGCGAGGACGGCCACGAGCCCGAGGACGAGCGCGATCAGGCGGTCCCAGCGCGTCCCGGCCCCGAGGTCGTCCAGGAGCTCGGCGTCGATCACGGCGCGAGCCCGATGACGAGACCCGGGAGCGCGGCGACCGCGAGGATCGCCCAGCCTGCGATCAGGAGCGGCCGGCGACGCCGCTGCCACGCCTGCGCCTGGGCCCCCACGAGGAGCGCGATCGCGGCCACGACCGCGAGCGCGAGGAGCTGCGCGGAACGTTCCGATGCGCGATCTGCGGCGGCGGTCGTGGCGTCGGGATCGATCGGGGGGTCCTCCTGCGTCGCGATCCGGAGGTCCGCGAGGTAGCGGCCCAGGTCATAGCCGCCGGCCGGGAGCCGGTAGCGCGGGTCGGCCACGATCGCGACCTGTTGCGCCCCCTCCTCGCTCACCTGGGCGATCGTCTCGGCGACCCGGACCTCCGGCGCGAGCGCGAGCGCCACGGCCGGATCCGCGGCATCCACGGCGGTCCGGAGCTCCGTCGCCCACGCGCGGGCCGCCATGACCGTGAAGGCCTGGCTCGCCTCCTGGACGTAGACCCGGTTCAGGTCCGCGATGAGCGATGCGCCCCGCTTCTGCTCCTGGATGACGGCGTCCGCCCAGCCCGAGGTGGCGTCGCTCGCGAGGAGGCCGGCCCGGGCACCGAGGAGCGCGGCCACGATCGCCGCGGCGGCGAGGAGGATCGCGACCGAGCGCCCTCCCGTCTCCGGCGCGTGCGGCTCGCTCATCCGCGCATCCTAGCCGGGGAGGTCCGCCGGCCGATCGACATCCCGGAGCGTGGCGCCCGCCGGATCGAGCGCGCGCCAGGCGGTCTCCGGGACGGTCTCGGCGGCAAGGCCGTGGAGGAGCGCGCGGAGCGAGCGTGCCCCCTCGCCGAGGAGGCGCTCCGCCGTCACGACCGCGGGCTCGCGGCGCGCGGCGAAGGGGAGCGGCGCAGCGTCCTCGTCCGGGCCGCGGGCGGCGAGGCGCGCGGCATCCGGGACGGGAAGCCCACGGAGGGCAGCGGGCCCGTCCTCCGCCACCCGGCCGGCGAGGAGGGTGAGGACCGCGGGCACGAGCCAGGGCTGGTCCCCTGCGACCACGAGGAGGCGCGGATGACGCGCCGCCCACGCCCCGGCAAGGAAGCCGGCGAGCGGTCCGGCATCCGGGATCCCGTCCCGGACGAGCCGCGCGGCGGGATGGACGGCGAGCGCCGCGGCCACCGGATCGGGCGGGCCGCCGGGACGACCCGGGCGCTCCTGGCCGGGGAAGGCCGCGCTTCCCGCGACCGGCTCCGCCTCGATGACGACGAGCGTCTCGTCCGCCACGCCCGCCACCGCCGCGATCGCCCGCTCGAGCAGGCTCCGCCCCTCCACCTGTGCCGCCCGCTTGTCCGCCCCGAAGCGCGTGGAGCGGCCACCCGCGAGGACGATCGCCGAGATCCGGGGCTCCATCCGCCGAGCATCGCACAGGCGGCCGGGGACGTGGCCTGCGCCCCGGGACCCACCGATGGTCACCCCCCACGGAAGTCCCACCCCGCGGGGCCGCACGGCACGGGGCGGGACGGCCACCCGGACGTGGGCGCCGCAGGGGCCGGGGGATAGCGTGAGCCCCACGATGAC
>JAFMJV010000077.1 GCA_017853275.1 Chloroflexota bacterium | reverse complement strand
GCGGCCGTCAGCTCCACCTCGATGAGGCGGCCCTGGGCGGGCGCCGCGGAGGCGGCGGCGGGCTCGGCGGTGGCGGGCGCCGGGGCCTCCGAGGCCGGGGCGGGGGCCTCCGTGGCCGGGGCCGGCTCCGTGGTGGCGGCCGCAGGCGCGGCGCCACCCTCGGCGGCGACGAAGACGCCCTGCATCAGGCTGTAGTGGCCGGGGACCGTGCAGCCGTACTTGAGCCCGGTGATGTCCGCGGGGACCGTCCAGGTGAACTCCTGGAGCCCGGAGTCGTAGGCCGGGATGCCGGGGAGGCCGGCGGTCTGGTTCGTCATCAGCTGCTCGTCCGTGCCGATCCAGAAGTTGTGCGAGTAGCCGGCGGTGTTGTTCACCTTGAAGACGATCGTCTCGCCGGGCGTGACCGCGATCTCCGTGACCTTGAGCCCGGCCTCCTTGATCTCCAGCGCGCCGGTCATCTCGAGCTCGATGACGCGGCCCTCCGCGACGGGCGCGGCGGACTCGGCCGGAGCCGTGGTCTCCGCGGGCGCGGGCGCCGCGGTGGCGGGAGCCATCGTCTCCACGGGGGCCGGCTCCGCGGTGGCGGGCGCGGCGCTCTCCGCGGGAGCGGGCTCAGCGGTGGGCTCGGGCGTGGCGGGGAGCGGCTCGAAGGAGACCGCCGGGGGCGGCGTCCACGGCCGGCCGCTCGGCTCGGCACAACCGACGATGAGGAGGGAGACGGCAAGAGCAGCGGCAAGCCCGTGGCGGGCGGAGATCGTCATGCACGGATTGTGCGATATCCGTGGTGTACCTGTCTCGCGTGCGCCTGCGCGAAGGTGCGGCGCGGGTCCGGGCCGGGATCAGCCCTCCGGCGGGAGCCCGGCGCTCACGGGGTCGGCCACGGGGACGACACCGCTGCGGAGCGCGAGGGAGGCGGCCTGCGTCCGGGAGGAGACCCCCATCTTCCCCAGGACGTGGCGGACGTGGACCTGGACGGTCCGCTCGCTGATGTAGAGCCGCTCACCGATCTCCCGGTCGCTCCGTCCCTCGCAGATCAGCCGCAGGACGTCCAGCTCGCGGGGGGTGAGCGGCGTCCCCACCTCCCCCGCGGTGCCGGCCGCCAGGCCCCCGACGCCCGCGACCTCCATGGGGGCGTCCTCCACCGGGACCGCCACGACCGGCCGCGGCGCGGCGGCCGCGAGGCTGGCAGGAGCGATGAGCCCGGCGAGCCCGGGGGCGACGGCACGGCCCGGCGGCGGCACGACGGGGACGGCCACGGCACGCCGGAAGGCAGCGGCGTCCGCGGGAAGGCGGAGCCGGGCGCGGCGCCCCAGGTCCGCGAGCGCGCGCAGGAGCGGTCGCGCGGGGAGCGGACGGGCGATCGCCCAGGCGGCGGCGATCGCAGCCTCCGCGCCGGCCCGGTCGGGCTCGCCGTCCAGGTGGGCGAGCGCCTCCCACCAGCGGGCCTTGGCCGCCGGATACGGGAGACCGCGCGCAAGCCACGCATCCGCGAGCGCGGCCCAGCCCGCGGGCGAGGCGCGGCCCTGGAGCCGCGCCGCATGGGCACGGGCGGTCTCGAGATGGAGCTGCGCCTCCTGGTGGGCGGCGATCCCGGGCGGGAGATCGCCCGCGCGGATCCGCTCCGGCGCGACGGAGAGGACCGGCTCGGCGAGCTCCCGCGCCTCCGCGAGCAGGGCGAGGAGATGGTCCGCGCGGGCGTGCTCCGCGGCGGCCGCCGCGGCCTCCAGCGTGGTGGAGGCACCGAGGGCGATCTGGAGCGGATCCTCCGTCTCGAGGATCCGCGGCCACTCGCGGGCCGCCACGCGCAGGGCATCGGCGGGGTCGCCGCGCCAGAGCGCGAGGCTCACCGCGGTCCGCTGGACGAGCGCGGACCACTGCCCGGCCGGGAGCGTCTCGAGCTGGAGGAGCGTCCGCCCAAGGAGCGCGGCCGCTTCCTCGTCCGCGCGGGCCTCGGCGAGGACGAGCCCGAGATAGAGGCTGGGGCTGAACCAGGCGACCCCGGCGGGCTGCCATTCCATCCCGGCCCGGCACTCCCGCTCCGAATCGTCCCAGCGCCCGAGCTGGAAGAGGATGTCCGCGGCGTTCCCGCGCAGGAAGGAGCCGTAGGTCCCGGCGAGCCGGCCGGCGGCGGCATCCGCGATCCCCGCCTCCACCACGGCGAGCGCCTCCGCACGGCGCGCATCGAGGTCGAGGAGGGTCGTCCGGTTCGCGGCCACGCGGACGAGATCGTCCAGGCGCCGGGCCGCCCGCGCCGTGGCATCCGCCTCCGCGAGGAGGGCGAGGCCGCGCTCCAGGTGGCCGAGATAGGCGATATCGACCCCGAGCGTGCAGGTGGCGTGGCCGAGCTCGCGGCGGGCATCGTCGCCCACCTCCCGGGCGACCGCGATCGCCGCCTCCGCGTCCCGGGCGCTCTCCGCGAAGCGCCCCTCGATCATCCGCCGCTGTGCGAGCGCGGCGAGGAGGCGGGCACGGACCGCGGAGGGGCCGGCGGGGAGGAGCGCGAGCGCATCATCCAGCGCCCGCTGGGCGAGGACCGGGTCGCCGGCCGCCGCGTGGGCATGGGCGACCTCCTCGAGGATCGCCGCGGTCGCCAGGCGCCATGCGTCATCCCGCTCGCCCCGCGCATCCGCCACCCCGGCGAGCGCTGCGGCGGCGCGCCGGTGGAGCTCGGCCGCGCGACGGAAGGCGCCATCGGCGGCATGGGCACGCGCGGCGCGGATGAGGAGGTCCGGCAGCTCGTCCGGCGCCGGCCCGCCGGGCTCCCCGGCCTGCGGCTCGAGGATCGGCACGAGGTGGGCGAGGGTCGTCCGGCCGGGGTCGAGGAGGGCGGCCGCATCCGCCGCCATGCGGTGGGCGGCGAGCGCCTCCGTCCGGCGGCCGGCCGCTTCCCAGTGCCACGCCGAGCGCGCCGGCTGCGCGGCGAGCGCGCGGGCGAGCGCGGCATGGAGCGCGCTCCGCTCGTGCGGTGGCTCCTCGTCCTCGATCGCCTCCGCCACCCGCTCGTGGACGATCGCCAGATCGCCCGCCCGTTCCGTGACGAGCCGCGCAGCGATCGCCTCGTCGATCGCGACGGGGGTGACACGGCCGTCCGCCACCGCCGGGTCGAGGACCGCGGCCCGGGGCAACGGCTGGCGCGCCGCGGCAAGGAGACGGACGAGGCGCCGGGCCGGATCCGCGAGCGCCGCGAGGCGTCCCGCCACGACCTCCGGGAAGGGATCGGAGAGGCGGACCCCCGCCACCGGGAGGTCGCGCGCGGCGAGGAGCTGGAGGGCGACGAGCGGATCGCCCGCGGCACCTGCCACGATCGCGGCGAGGAGGTCCCCCGGGATCGGCGTCCCGGCGGCGGCCTCGGCGAGGCGCTCCACGTCCAGCGCGGCGAGCGGCCCGAGGGCGATCGTCTCGAGATCGGGGCTCGCGGCGGCGAGCTCGAGGAGCTCGCGGGCCGGGTGGCGGCGGCCGATCTCGTCCGGCTGCCAGGCGAGGACCAGGCAGATCGGGAGCGGGCGCTCGATGCGCAGGAGCGTCCGGATGAAGGCCCGCGTGGCCGGATCCGCGTGATGGAGGTCCTCCAGGACGAGGAGGACGACCCCGGGCCCGGCGAGACGCTCGAGGGCGCCGAGGACCGCCTCCGAGACGCGGGCACCCACCTGGTCCGGGGCATCCAGGGCGGGGGGATCGCGCGGGATCGCAAGCCGGTCCAGGCGCGGGCCGAGGGCGGGCAGGAGCCGCGCCAGGTCATCCCCGCCGTCTCCGACCACGGCCGGAAGCGCGGCGTCCGGGAGCGCGGCGAGGGCACCGCCGAGGGCATCGGCGACCGCCTGCCAGGGCTCCAGGGAGGCCGGGGCGAGCGCCGTGCCGCGCGCGAGGACGACGCCGGGGACGCGCTCGATGCGGAGGGCCAGCTCATCCAGGAGCCGGGAGACGCCGATCCCGGCCGGCCCGGTGAGGACGACGCGGCCCGGACGACCATCCGCCGCCCGTTCGATCGCTCCGGCCAGCCGGGCGAGCTCCTGCTCCCGGCCCGTGAACGCCATGGAGGGAGAGGATACGCGGGCGCGCGCGGTCGGGCGCGCCACGGGGCGCCGGAGGGGATACTGCACGGGTGACGGAGGAACGACGGGTCCACCCCGGGAACACGCTGAACGAGCTCACCGGGGAGGAGTGGCTCTACGCCACGAAATCGCTCTGGACCACCGCGTACCCATCCGAGCTCGGCCACGCGGCCCGGAAGGCGCACGGCGCGAACAAGCCGCCCCGCCTCATGGCGAAGCTGATCGAGTGCTTCACGAAGGGCGATGCCCTCGTCCTCGACCCCTTCGCGGGGGTCGGCGGGACGCTCCTCGGGGCAGCGGTCTGCCGGACGCCGCGGCGGGCGATCGGCTTCGAGCTCGATCCGCGCTGGGTGGAGGTCTACCAGCGAGTGGTGGCGGACGCCCGGGCGGAGCGCGACGGCGCGGGGACGCTCCTCGCGGACCTCGGCAACGCGGACCCCGGCGGGCCGCGCTCCTTCGACCCCACCGGCTGCGAGATCCGGCTCGGCGATGCCCTGGAGCTGATCCGCGCGCTACCGGACGGGAGCGTGGACATGGTGGCCACGGATCCGCCCTACAACCCGCAGCTGAAGCTGACGATGGCGGGCGGGAAGCTCGCGGAGAGCTTCGCGAACCGGCGCACGGACTACGCGATGGTCTCGGATGCGGAGGCCGATCTCGCGAACAGCGCGACCTACGAGGAGTTCCTCGACCGGATGGGGCGGCTCTTCGGCGAGCTCCGGCGCGTCCTGCGGGACGGGCGCTACGCGGTGGTCATCGTCCGGGATGCCTACCAGGACGGCCGCTACCGCTTCACGGGCTCGGACCTGGCCGCACGCGCGGACGCCGCGGGCTTCGTCCCCAAGGCGGACCTCATCTGGTACCAGGCGGGGACGCGCCTCCGGCCCTACGGCTACCCGCGGGGCTTCGTCCCGAACATCGTCCACCAGCACTGCCTCGTCCTCCGCGCCGGCTGAGCCGCCGCGCCTCCGGGGATCGCCCGGAGGGGGCTACGTAGACGTGCATCCGTGCAGCCCCGGGGGGTTCCGTAGGCGCATCCGTTTCCCGTACCGATGACAGGCATCTCCGCGCGCGCGACGCTGCCGAGACCCGGGCGGTCGGGCGGTCCCGTCTTGCCGGCCGGATGGGGGAGGCGGGCACGCGTGCCCGGAAGCTGCGCCCGGCTCGTCGGGCGCCTGGACCAGGAGGTCAAGGTGTCGGTTCGACGCAAGACGGGGCACCGCCTCGTCGTGATGCTCATGAGCGCCGTGCTCGTGGCGGGGATGGCGGCCGTGACCACGGTCACACCCGCGGCCGCCGGTGACCTGCTCGAGAACGGCTCGTTCGAGATCCCGGGAACGACGATCGACGACTGCAACAGCGGCGCGGGAGGCCCGGCCGGCGGAGAGTCGCCGAACGCCGGCTCCTTCGAGCTGATCGATGCCACGAACACGGGCAAGGCGATCGGGTGGAGCACGACCGACGATTGCCTCGAGCGCTGGAGCGACGGCTTCCTCGGCATCGACGCCTACGAAGGCACCTATATGGCCGAGCTCAACGCCACCTGCGCGGGCGCGCTGTACCAGGAGTTCGCGGTCACCCCGGGCCAGCTCGTGGTCTGGAAGGTCGCTCATGCAGGGCGCTCGGGTTCGGACACGATGCGCTTCTACCTCGGCGACTCCACCAGTGCCGCGACCTCCGCGCGCTGCTCGCCCCAGCGGCGGGCCGAGGTGCTCGCCGGCCTCACGGCACAGATCCCGCTCTACCGGAACGGCGTGAAGCTGAACCGGGATCCCAGCTCCCCGACCGCGGCGGACCTCACGGACACCACGAATGACTGGGGCCTCTACTTCGGCATCTACACGGTCCCGGCCGGGGTCACCCAGCTCCGGTTCGCGATGTCCGCCGTGGATGATGGGTCGACGGGGAACCTCGTGGATGCCGCGGCGGTGGAGCTGCCGGAGGGGAGCCTCACGGTCCGCAAGATCGCGCTCGCCCCGGAGGTCGCGCCCGTGGTGGGTGCGCCGGTCGACTACCAGATCCAGGTCAGCGCCGAGGGGAGCGTCTACGGCCCGATCGAGGTCGAGGACACCCGCGCGGACGAGCTCGACTGCCCGGACGACCTCGACGAGGTCGGCGACGGCGACATGATGCTCGAGGGCGGCGAGACGATGATCTGCACCGCGACGGTCTACCTCACGAAGGAGGAGATCCGCCGCGGCCGGGTCCGGAACACCGCCACGGCGACCGGCGACTTCGGCCTCACCACGGCGACGGGCAAGGCCGTCGTGAAGGTCGCCCCCACGATCGCCGTCCTCCTCGACGAGTCGGGCTCGATCGGGAGCGACGAGGGGATCTGGATCGGGCGCTACAACCGCGTTCTCAAGGACTTCAAGCGCCTGACCACGGCCGCCCCGTACTCGCTCACGCTCTTCAACTCGAAGACCTTCGAGCGGCGCTACGTGGACACGCCGATCGCGTCCGTCCCCAAGCTGACCCGGCCGCAGTTCGACCCGGATCACCTGACGAACCTCTACGACTCGGCGACGAAGGCGATCGAGCAGCTCGCCGCGCGCAAGCCGGTGGGCCGGGTGATCTTCGTCATCGCCACGGACGGTGCCGATAACGCGAGCGTCCGGGCCTCCCAGTCCTCGCTCGCCTCGCTCATCCGCGCCAAGGAGCGGCGGGGCTGGAACTTCATCTACGTGGGCGCCGGCGCCGCCGACCTCCAGGCCGCGGTCGCGGCGCTGGTGACCGAGGCACCCGCCGCCCGGTAGCCATCTGCGCGGGTCTCCGGCTCCCCCCGGAGACCCGCCCGATCACCCGACGAAGGCGGAGCCGGACGGCTCCGCCTTCGTTGCGTCCTCCCCCGATCAGCGAGCGAGCGACGGATCCGCCGGGAGCTCCCAGCCGGCCGTGACCC
>JAFMJV010000076.1 GCA_017853275.1 Chloroflexota bacterium | reverse complement strand
TGAGGACGCCCTCCATGAGGGCCTGGCCGCCGTAGGCGAATCGGGGCATCGTCAGTCCTTGCGTCGGCCGCCGGGCCGGGTGCGGGAGGCCGATCCGCCAGGCCGTCGCGTGCGAGCGGAAGGCGTCGTGGATGCGACCGAGGCGGGGATGACCTGGGCCGCGCCCGGTGCCGGGCGCGCCTGGATGTGGATGGAGAGGTTCGCGACCTCCGTGTAGATGCGGCCACCGCCGGCTCCACCGGGGAGGGAGATGATCATCCGGTACGGGTAGACCCCGGGCTCGGCATCCCGCTCCACGGTGCCGGCCCAATAGCGGTAGACCGGCGTATATGGGCTGCGCATCCGGTCGGGGGCGCCGTAGACCTTCAGGTCTGCAAGCGTCTTGTAGACGCGGGTGTCGCTCCCGTCCTGGTAGAAGACGATGGCGTCGATCTGCGGGAAGTCCGGGTAGGAGCCGTCGGGCCGCCGTTGCCCATCGACCGGGTAGATGAGGAAGTTGATGACCTGGCCCGGCAGGCAGGAGGTCTGCAGGTGCGGCGTCCCGTGACCCTCGCTCTTCGGCTCGTTGTCGAAGAACCAGATCGCCTGTTCGACCGGATGACCGGCGCGGACCGCGGCGACATCCACGGTCGCCACGATGTTCAGCTGGGTGCTGTTGGCCCCCATGGTCATGGCGGTCACGCGATCCAGGAAATCCGGTTCCCCGTGCTCGGTCATCGATCATCCCCCGTGGCGCTGACGGTGGCCACGGCGGGGTCTGTGTAGGCGGGATCCCCCGGAGAACCCATGGGGACGAGCCCGAACCCGGGCGCGAGCCGCATGCGCCTGCCGTAGCGACCGATCTCGAACTCCATGGCATAGCGGGCGGTCACGACCTCACCCACGACCGTCGCCCGCCAGTAGTCGCGCTGGGCATCCCGCACGTGCTCCACGGCGAGCCAGCCCGGCAGCTCCATCTCGCGCACGTTGACGAATGCCTCGCACTCGAGGGAGAGGACCGCCCAGCTGATGCGGTCGCCCGGACGCACGACCGTCATGAGCTCGTCGGACCCGAGTCCCCACGAGCCACGGTACGACCGCGAGTCGAACGCGAAGACAGCGCCGGACAGGGAGCCGTGCTGGAGTGCCTCAAGCACGTCCACGTAGATCTTGACGATGACGTCATGCATGCGCTTCACCCTCGTGCGTGGCGGCGGCGGGAGCCGCCGCGGGCGCTTCCCATGGGAGCGGAAGATACCCAAGCCCGGCGCCGGTGAAGCCATTCACCGCGGGCACGGCACGGACGTCGAGCCAGGTGGGGATCTGGAAGCGAACGGGGCGGAAGGTGAGGACCCCATCCCTGACGGCCGGCCGGAAGATATCCACGTGGAGGATCACCTCGTGGATCCCGGGCTTCGCGGTGTCCACAGTGGCGCTCCAGTACCAGCCCTCCGTGAGCGCGTCGGGCGAGCCGTACTGTGCCGGGTAGATGACGCCATCGTCCACGGCCGGCCCGGTGATATCCGCCAGGATGGGGACCAGGTAGGCGCCGGTCAGCGCCTGGAAGACGGTGATCGGACGGCCGTCGATATCGCGAGGCGTGCCGGGTGCATCGGGGAGCCGAGTGTCACCGAGCGGGCGATGCTGGGGGTTGAAGGATGCGGCGAGGATGTCCTCCTGCCCCTGGAGGCTGGTCGCCGACGAGACGAGCTCCCGGATGCGGTCGGCGAGCTCGGCCTGGTCGGGGGTGAGGGGGACCGGGACGGGGCGACCCTGCGGGATGCTGGTGACGCTGGAGACCATCCAGTTGAGGGTCACGTCATCGGCCATCGAGCCATCGGCGAAATGGACGCCGGTACAGGGGAAGGTGAGGGCCGGGTCGGGACCTCCCTCGACCCGCTCAAGATCGGGTGCCGATTCGTCGCGCGGATAGACAAGCCAGACGTGCCCCTCGGCCGACCCATCCACGATCGTACGACCGGCAGCGATGACGACACTGAGGCTGTACTGCATCGTTGGAGCCCTCCCTCTAGAGGATGTCGTCTGCGGCGAGGAGCGACCCCGTGGCCACGGCCTCGGATCGCGGCGCGGTGACCCGCAGCGACGGACCGGCGACAGCGATCGTCGCCGGGTGGCGGTCGGTGAACGCGACGTGGAGCGTATAGGGGAAACGGCCGCTGCTGCCCGCGACCATCGGGACCAGGCCCTCCCAGCGCAACGATCGGCCGATCGGCAGCGGCCGGCCCGTGGTGGGCACGTCGGCCCCCGCCTCGCCGACGTCCGCGATGGCCGCGGTCGTGGACGGGATGCCATCATCGGGCGCCCCCATCCCCTCGAAGGCGACGGAGCGGATGAAAGCCGGCGCCTGCAGGTCGATCGGGATCAGCGTCCAGCGGACGAGGTCACCGGGCTCGACATGGGTCTCCAGGTGGACCGAGCCCCGGCCCGATCCGCCGGGACTGTCGTCCACGAGGTAGACCGCCTTCTCGGGAAGCTCGCCCGACGCGAGCGCGATCGCGTTGACGAAGACCTGGATGTTCCTGATCGTCACGGGGCCCTCCGCGGTGCCGGGGTGGCTTCATCGATGCGGTCCACGAGGAGCGGGACCTTGCCCACCTCGGTCCGCACGAGCTCGGGGGAATCGATCGGCAGGAGCCGGAGACCGAAGCGGTATCCGGAACGCGCCAGGGCGTCCGGATTCGCCTCCAGGCTGTTGAAGACCGAGAGCGCCCGGACGATCGCCTCGGCCATGACGGGCGACGAGCCGGTCGGACCGAGCTTCCTGGCGAGGCGCTGCCGGAGCGCATCGGGCTCGGCGACGGTCAGCGTGAGGAGCAGCTCCTTCGTCGCCCGCTGGTTGACCCACTGGACGTCGAGTGCCCCTTCCTCGAGATCGACCCCGACCTCCTCCCGGAAGCGCACGAAGACTTCCGCAAGGGCGCGCCGGGCCGAGTATTGGGTATCGCCGATGTGCAGGAAGTCCCCGCTCCGGCCCACGAAGGCGAAGCTCGACGTGTCGAGCGCCGGGGTGACGATGCGTGGCAGCCGCCGGACACGGTCGCCGACCGCGTAGCGCAGGAGCGGTGCCTGATCGCCGAGCAGGCGAGTGATGACGAGCTCGCCCTCCTCGCCCTCCGCGACCGCGCGGCCGTCCGGTCCCACAACCTCGATGAGATGGAGGCCGGGGACCGTGGCCAGGGCGTCCGAGGCGGGGTCGAGCTGGAGGCCGACCGCTTCCGCCTGCGTGGCGGCGAAGTAGCTCAGGACGACGATCTCGGGGTAAGCGGCGCGCAGGTCCTCGCGCGCCTTGCGGGTCAGCTGACCGCTGCCGTACATGGCGATCCGGAAGCTGCGGCGCGCCTCATCATCGAGCCCCTCGGCGAAGCGTGCGAGGTAGGCGATGCTCGCGCTGATGCCCATGATCGCCTTCGGTCCCGGGTAGCTGAGGAAGTGGCGGAAGACCTCCACGCTCATCGGCCCGGCGCCGACGTAGTTGACGCCCGGCGCCATGGCCAGGACGCCGCCGACCATCGTCCCGCTGCTCCACATCTGGTAGTCCGCAAGGGTCGTGGCGAGCCAGCGCGGCCGACCTTCGCCGATGTTGGGAGGAAGCATGTGGTTGCCGATGAAGGCGCCCGAGAGCGCATAGGTGTCGCGCAGCTCGGCGAGGTCGTAGACGGTCTCCGACGGACGGCCGCTGCTCGTGCCGCCGCTCGCAACGACCTCGAACCCGCCGTGGTCGATGGGGACGACCATCCCGGGCCGCGTCCCGGTGAAAAGGTCGGTGAAGGTCTCCTTGTCCGTGATCGGGACGCGCTCCCAGTCGGCGAGGCTGCCGAGGGCCGAGGGGGCGTCGGCGAGCCGCTCCCGCCACGCTGGGCTGACGCGGGCGACCGCGAGCAGCTGCTCAAGACGGCGAAGGACGAGCGCGTCCTGATCGGCGGCGGGGAATGCGTCGTAGGGGCGGCCGGCACGTGCCTCGGCCGCGCGCAGCACGGAGAGGAACGGGGGAAGCGCGAGGACGTCCCCGATCGTCGCCGGGTGCATCACGGCATCGGGGAGGACCTCCGCGGGGAGGCCGGCCGCGATGGCTGGGGCGCGCGATGCGGCGGCGCGCGCCGGTCGGGGAACGGCGATGCCGGACGAACGCCGGCCGGTCGCACGCGGGCTCATGCAGCCTCCTCCCCGATCGAGCGGGCCACGCGTCGGATCTCGTCCATCAGCGCCAGGATCGTCTCGGTGCCCACCTCGTGGTGCATCACGACGAGCCGCAGGACGCTTCGTTCTCCAAGGTCGACCTTGGAGATGAGGAAGCGCCCCTCTGCGCGCAGGCGGTCACGGATGGCGACCTGGAGCGCCGCGAGATCCGCGTCCGATCGCGCGCCGGGCAGGTGCTCGAAGCAGACGATGTTCGCGTCGGGAGCGGTGACGAGCACGAAGTCCGGTTGGGCGTCGATCAGGGCGGCGACCTCGGCGGTCCGCGCCACAAGGTGGTCAAGGCGGTCGGCGAAGATGGCTCGGCCGTGGAGCGACCACGCGACCCAGAGCGGCAGGATGGACGGTCGCTTCGTGCATTCGAAGTTCCGTCCGCCCGATTCGAAGGCGGTCATCTCGTCTGCGGGATCATCGAAGACGTAGCTCGCCGCCTGCGAGAAGGCGGCGTCGGCGGCGTCGGGGTCGCGGTAGAAGAGCAGCGTGCATGCGGCCGGGACGAAGAGTGTCTTGTGCGCGTCCAGGCAGAACGAATCGGCGAGCTCGATCCCGGCGAGCCGCGGCCGGAGCGCGTGCGAGACGATGAACGAGCCCGCGTGGGCCCCGTCCACGTGGAACCACGCACCGCGCTCGTGCGCGAGGGCCGCGAGCTCCGTCAGCGGGTCGATCGCGCCTGTCGGCGTGGAACCTGCGGATGCCACGATACAGAAGACGTCCAGCCCGGCAGCGGCAGCGGCGTCAAGGGCAGCACGGGCTCGGCGGATATCGATGCGGCGCTGGGTATCCACGGGGAGGAGGACGATCGTCGCCTCGCCAAGGCCGGTGATCCCCGCCACGCGGGTAACGCTGTAGTGGGCATCCTCGCCGACGGCGATCGCGAGGCGCCGTGCCTGCGGGCCACGCGCCTGCAGCCCGTCCGACCAGGCTCCCGGGTCGCGCAGGTTGCGGGCGGCGAGGATCGCGGTGAGGTTCGCGAGCGCGCCGCCGGACGTGGAGACCATCGTGAAGGTGCCCGGGGCCCAGCCGACGAGCGCGCCGAGATCGGCGCCGATCAGCTTGTCGGCCACGTTGGGCAGCTGCCCCGCCTCATAGAAGGTGGCCGGCTGCGGTGCCATGGCGGTCAGGAGGTCCACGGCGCCGGCGACCGGGAGCACGGAGGTGAATTGGCGGGCAAGCGAGCCGGTGGAGGGGAGAGCGATCGCGGTGCGCAGGTGGAGGTCCACGATGCGCACCAGCCGCTCCAGGTCCGGCTCGGGATCCCCGGGCCCCATGAGCGCGCCTGCCTCGGCGAGGAGGTCGGAAGGGCGCTCGAGCGCGACGCCCGCGACGCGCGTCGACCTGAGGTGATGCCCCAGCCGCTCGATGGCGATCGACGTCGCACGGTCCAGGAGCGCGGGGTCCCAGGCGGTCCGGATCCGCTCGAGCCGCGGATCGACGGATCGGGCGGCGGTCCGGGCGGGTGTGGCCGCGGTGGGCATGCGGACCCCCGTCCCACCACCGACGATCACGGCGCCGCCTCGGCGACGGCTGCACCGTTGGAGCCCGGCCGCGGACCGATGCGCACGAGGAGGAACCAGATGCTGCCGCCGAGGAGGAGGATCGCGGCGCTCCATCCGAACGCCGCGGTGAGGCCGGCGACAAGGGCAGCGGGGTCCGAGATCGAGCCACCTGCCGTGACGACGAACGCAGCGGTCGTGGCGGTCGCCACCGTGTTGAGGAGGGCGACGCCGAGTGACCCGCCGATCTGCTGGGTCATGTTGACGAGCGCAGAGGCGACGCCCAGGTCGCCCGGGTCGACGCCCGCCACCGCCACCACCGTGGTGGGCACGAAGATGAGACCCATCCCGAGGCTCATCACGAGGAGCGAGGGGAGCATGTCCGTCGCGTACTGGCTCGTCACGCCGATCCGCGCAAGGCCCAGCGTCCCCAGGACCGCGAGCCCGAACCCGGCCGTGGTCAGGAGGCGGGGGCCGACGGGCGCGAGCAGCCGCTGGGCGATCCACGTGCTCACCACGACGCCGGCCGAGAACGGGAGGCCGAGGAGACCGGCCTCGAGAGGCGGGTAGCCCTTGACGGCCTGCAGGTAGTAGGAGATGAACAGGAAGGTCGCGAAGAGCGACGCGCCGGTGAGGAGCGAGCCAAGGAAGGCGCCGGCCCGGTTGCGGTCACGCACGACGCGGAACGGGAGCAGGGGGGCGATGGCTCGGTGCTCGGCGATCACGAAGAAGATCAGGAGGATGACGCCCAGCGCGAGCGGCGCCAGCGCGGAGCTGCTACCCCACCCGTGCGTGCCGGCCTCGCCGAGCCCGAAGACCATCGCCACGACCCCGGCCGTGCCGAGGATCGCGCCCGGTACGTCATAGCGCGCCTCCCCGGAGGCCTTGGATTCGCGCACAAAGGGCACCGCGAGGAGGATCGCCGGGACGGCGAACGCGAGGTTGATGAGCAGGCACCAGTGCCATGAAGCGAGCTGGGTGAGGACGCCGCCGAGGACGAGGCCGATCGCTCCGCCCCCCGCCGCGATCGCGCTGTAGGTCGCGAAGGCACGCGTGCGCTCGCGGTCGTCGGCGAAGGAGACCGCGATGAGTGAGATCGTGACCGGCGCGAGCAGGGCAGCGAACGCGCCGGTCGCGGCCCGCGCGAGGATGAGGACAAGCGCGCTCTCGGCGAAGCCTCCGAGCGCGGAGGCGATGGCGAACCCGGCGAGGCCGATGATGAGCGCACGCTTGCGGCCACCGTAGTCACCGATCCGGCCACCGAGCAGGAGGAGGCCGCCGAAGGCGAGGGTGTAGGCGGTGACGACCCACTGCCGGTCGGCATCGGAGAGGCCGAGATCGGCCTGGATGGACGGCAGGGCGATGTTCATGACCGTGCTGTCAAGCACGACCATGAGAGAGACGATCCCGACGACGAGAAGCGTCTTCCAGCGCAGCGGGTCGAGCGCCGGGCCGGCCGGCGCATCGGCACTCGTGGTCGGAGCCGTATCGGCGTCCGCTGCGGATGGGCTCACACGCGAGCTACAGCCGCGCGGAGCGCTCGAGACGCTTCTGGAACCGCTCGACCTGGCCGGCGGTGTCCACGATCGTGTGCTTGCCCG
>JAFMJV010000009.1 GCA_017853275.1 Chloroflexota bacterium | reverse complement strand
AACGGGCCCTCAGCGCGATGCGCCACACCCTCGTCCGGCAACCCCGCTTCCGGCGTATCGTCATCCTCTCCGCGGCCACCTCCATCTTCCTCCTCCCGATGAGCGCGCTCGCCGTCCCGCTCGCGCTCCAGCTCCGGCCCCCGGACGAATGGCGCGCGTCCGGGGCGAGCCTCCTGATGGCCGCCTTCGCCCTCGGACGCTACCTCGCCCCGCCGCTCGTCCGGCGCCTCGGCCGGGACGGCGACCTCGTCGCGGGGACCGCGCTCGCCGGGCTCGCCGCGGGGATCGTCCTCCTTGCCTTCGCGGCCTTCTCCGCGGTCTCGGGGAACTCGCGGGAGCTGATCATGTGGGCCCTCCTCGGCCTCGGATACGGCGGCCTCAGCTACGGGGCGAAGTCGCTCACCACCGCCGCCACGGACGCGGACGACGACCCCGAGGAGAAGGCGCGGATGCAGGCGGTGCTCGTCCTCATCGGGGCGCTCACGGCCCCGGCCGGCGCCTGGATCTGGGGCTGGACGATGGATACGTACGGCGCGGTGGCTGCGATCGCCCTCGGAGGGGTCGGGATCGGCGCCATCTCCATCGCCTTCGGCGGCCCGCCGCTCCGGCAGCGGATCCTGCGCCGCCGTCCGTCACCGCAGGATCTCGCGAGCGGTTGACGCGCCTCTACCCGTGGGCGGGGAGCGCGATCGCGGAAACGAGGATCCGGGACCGCTCCCCCTTGCCCGATCATGCTTCCGATAATCATGGTTATGTCGCATCCCGTGCACAAGGGGGTCCTCGATACGGAGCGACCGCCGGTCCCCCCGGGCGCCGGCGGTCGTTCTCGTCCCCGGACCGTTGATCAGCCGCCGATGCGGGCGACCTCGGCCTGGAGCCCGGCAAGCGCATCGCCCACGAAGATGAAGCGCCAGCCGTGGAGGTTCTCCATCCGGTGGATCAGCCGGGCGAGGCTCGTCCGGGTCTCCTCGGTGGACCGGTTGTCCGCACCGTCGGTCATGATCACGAAGACGACCGGGTGGTGCGGGTCTCGCGCCGCGAGGGCCCGGATCGCGCGCGCAGCGCTGTCATAGAGCGGCGTGTAGCCCGCCGGATGGAAGGTCCGGGCGGACAGCTTCGGGATGCCGGCGATCGGCTCATCCACGTACCGCTCCACGAAGCGGAGACTGTTGAAGAGGGTGAGCGAGAACGGGGCCTTGGCGGTCCGGTCCTGCCACCGCGCGAGGAACCGGTTGTAGCGGCTCCGCAGATCCGCCGCCGCGCTCGTCATCGAGTGGCTCTGGTCCAGGAGGATCGCGAGCGTCGGCGCCACGGGCAGCTCCACCTCGTCCGGCGGCGAGGTCGTCTCGTCCGCGGATGCGGTGGCCACATTCAGGATCGCCCCCCGCACCACGTCCTCGTGGGTGGTCAGGTAGGTGCCGCTGCACACGAGCGACTCGTCCGGGTCGAGCCAGGCATCGTGGTTCCCCACGGTGTCCACGGCCGGGCAGCTCTCGTCGCTCGTCATCGCATCATCCACGCTCACGGGCCCGGCGAGCCGGACATTCCCCGTGTTGCGGACGGTGAAGGTGAAGTGCAGGGTCTCACCTGCGGTCTGGGCGAACTCGTCCTCGCTCACGGCCTTCGTGAGGGTGAGCTCCTTCACCTGGGGGATCGCCGGGACCGTGACGCTGTCGGGGTCCGAGGTGGTCTCATCGGCCAAGGCCGTCGCCTCGTTCACGACCTCGCCGGCCGTGACGTCCGCGCCGTCCGTCAGAAGGGTCGCCGTGCACTCCACGGCCTCGCCCACGTCGAGCCAGCCATCGTGGTTCCCCACCGTGGTGAGCGCGGGGCAGCTCTCGTCCGACGTCAGGTCATCGGCGATCGTGACGGGCCCGTCCAGGCGGACGTTCCCCGTGTTCGTCACCGTGAAGGTGTAGTGGAGGGTCTCGCCGGCCAGGAGGAAGCCCTCCTCCGCGGCCTCCTTCACCAGGGTCAGCTCCGGCTGGGCGTCCGCGTCCACGGTCGCCGTATCCGGGGCCGAGGTCGTCCCGTCCGCGCTCGCGGTCGCGCTGTTCTCGACCGATCCGGCATCCAGGTCCGCCTGGGTGACCGCGTGGGTCGCGGTGCAGGTGATCGATTCGCCGGCGTCGAGGTTCGCATCGTGGTCGCCCACGGTCGTGACCGCCGGACAGGCCTCGTCGCTCGTCAGGTCGTCCGCGATCGTGACCGGCCCGGCCAGGGGGACATCTCCACTGTTCGTGACGAGGAAGGCGTAGTGGAGGGTCTCCCCCACTGCGTCGTAGCTCGTCTCCGTGACGCTCTTCTCCAGCGTCAGCTCGGGCGTGGGCAGGGTGAGCTCGACGGTGGCTGCGATGCACTGGATCCCCTGCGACCCGTTCCCGGCGTTCTTCTCCGCCGAGTTGTCCGGGTTATGGAGCGAGCCGCCCGCGAGCAGCTCACGGGGCGCCTTGGGGACGAGATCGCCGTGGTCCCACGTGTAGTGGATGTCGTACGTGACCACGCACAGCTCGTAGATGCCGGGCTCTGCGTAGGTGTGGCTCAGCGGACCCCACTCCCCTGCGACACCACCGGGCACCGCGACCCCGCAGTCACCGAGGCCGCCGTTCGCCGCGCTCCGGTAGACGGTGTTGTCCGCCGCGCCTCCCATGTGGTAGCCCACGCCGGAAGGCGCATCCTTGGCATGGAGGAAGTTCCCCGTGAACCCGTCGTCCCAGTCGGCCGCCCAGCCGGTGGCCCGGTTCGCGGATGTCCCGGGGCCGCACGGGGCGGAGCGCCCGGGCCAGAACCAGGTCCCCGAGACCGTCACGGTGAGCTCATCCTGCTCGACCACGATCGTCGCCGGGTCCGCGGCGTCGGCGAAGACGGCGCCGGTCCCCGCAAGGAGCAGCCCGCCTGCCAGGAACGCCGCGGGAAGCAGGGTGCGAAGGGCGCCCCGAGGGCGTCGCGCGGGATGGAGAGAGGCGCGCATCGTCGTTCTCCTCATCCGGCCGATGACCCGGGGGCGCGGTCCGGGCCGGGTGGCGCCCTGGGCGGGGCGCCGTATGGCTGGTCGTCGGATCCGACGCCCGCCGGGGCGCCGGCCCCGATCCTCGCTGCCCTGGGCGGGACGGGGCTCGTCACGCAGGCTAGGGAAGGTTTCGGCAGGCCCGCCAGTCCCGGCCGGACCGCGGCGGGGGGCCGAACGGACGCTCCCCCGCCGTGACGGGTCCGTGCTCCCCTCCCCCGTCGCGGCGGCGCCGGATGGAGTACCGTTGAGGGGTCAGTGGCCGCGTCGCGCCCACGGGATCATGGAGGGCCAGAGGTGGAGTTCGCAGGCACGGTCCAGATCGCAGCGCCCCGGGAGAAGGTCTTCGCCTTCCTGAACGACCCGCAGCAGGTCGGCTCCTGTGGCCCCGGCGTGGAATCGATCGAGGTGATCGACGATTCCCATTTCGTCGCTCGTGCCAAGGTGGGGGTCGGCTTCATCAGCGCCCGCTTCACGATCAACGCCGAGGTCGCCGAGCGGGTCGTGCCGGAGCGCTCCGTGATCAAGGTGCGCGGTCAGGCGCCCGGCAGCGCGGTGGATGCCACCGCCACGATGGCGCTCACGGAAGCGGGCCCGGACGCCACGACGATGGACTGGAAGGCCGACGTGACGATCTCCGGGACGATCGCGAGCGTCGGCGCCCGCCTCATCCAGGGGACGGCGGACAAGATGATCGCCCAGACCTTCGCGTGCATCAAGGCGAAGCTCGAGAGCTGACCCCCTCCCCTCCCCGGACGGAGACGCCCGCGCGGATCGTCATCCGCCGGATCCGGACCGACGAGGGCGGCGTCCTGCGGGACCTCCGCCTCCGCAGCCTCGCGGATGCGCCGCTCGCCTATGGCCAGACCCTCGCGGAAGCGCTCGCCGAGCCCGATGCCGCCTGGGCGGAGGCAGCCCGCTCGGGCGCCCGGGGCGCTCGCCGCCTCTGGGTGATCGCGGAACGGATCGAGCCGGACGGCCGGCGGACGCCGGTGGGGATCGCGACCGGACGCCGGCGGCTGCCGGAGACGCTCCTCATCTTCAGCGTGTGGGTCGACCCGACCGCACGACGCCGCGGTGTCATGCGCCGGCTGATCGCGGCAGCGGAACGGTGGGCCGCCAGGACCGGCGCGCGCCGCACGCTTCTCTGGACGATCGCCGCGAACACCGACGCGCTCGCCGCCTACCACGCGCTCGGGTTCCGGACGGAGAGCGGGACGGAGGACGCGGAGCGGGGAGCGGCCTTCGCCGCCCTTGCGCTCAGCCGGCCGATCGGGGCAGAGGAAGCCTAGGGGCGCTCATCCACCGAGACCCAGGCCGGATCCACGATCAGGCGCACGACCGCCGTCCGGCGGGCCGCGAACGCCTGCCGGAGCACCGGTTCCACCTCGTCATCCCGCTCGGCCGTGAAGCCGAGCGCCCCGCAGGCGCGGGCGATCGCGGCGGCGTCGATCGGACCGAGCTCCGAGCCCACCGGGGTGAGACCGGCCCGGTCCTGGTGCATCCGGATCGTCCCGTACCGACCGTTGTCGAAGACGATGACGACGGGGCGCGCGCCGCTCCGGACGGAGGTCTCGAGCTCGGCCATCGTCATCGCGAAGCCACCATCGCCCGCGAGCGCGACGACGGGCCGGTCCGGATGGAGGAGCGAGGCGGCGATCGCCGCGGGAAGCGCGTAGCCCATCGCACCGGAGGTCGGGCCGACGAAGCTGCCGGGACGCGAGAAACGGTAGCCGCGGACGAGCCAGCCCGCGAAGTTCCCCGCGTCCGTGGTCACGATCGTCGTGGGGGGCGCGCTCCGGGCGAGCGCGGCCATCGCGTGGCCGGGATGGACGCCGGGGCCGTCCCAGGGTGTGGGGTCGGGCGCGGTCGCCGCCTCCCACGCGGCCCGGTCGGCCGCCAGCGCATCGAGCCGTGCCTGGCGCGCGCCCGCGTCCAGGGCCCCGTTGCGGAGGAGGGCGAGCGCGACCTCGAGGAAGCGCGCCACGTCCGTGGCGATCGCGATCTCCGGCGCCGGGAGGCCCGCGTGGGCCCGTCGCGGTGCAAGGTCCACGTGCGCCCAGCGCGTCCGGCGATCGGGGATCCGCCAGCCGAAGCTCGCGGGCTCGCTCAGCCGGCTGCCGAGGACGAGGAGCGCGTCTGCGCGCTTCAGGCGCTCAAGGACGGTGGGGGCCGCCCAGTAGCCCGAGACGCCCAGGTAGTGCGGATGCTCGTTGGGGACGACATCGGGGCGACGCCACGTCGCGATGACCGGGACGCCGAGCGCCTCCGCGAGCTCGAGCAGGCGACGGCTCGCCCGCGATCGCAGGACGCCGCCCCCGGCGAGGATCGCGCCGTCCGTGGAGCCCGCGAGAAGGTGGAGGACCGCCCGGACCGCGTCGCGATCCGGCCCACGCCCACCGCCGGGACGCGGCGCCTCGACGCGCCGGCGCACCGGACGCGGGAAGAGGTCCTCGGGGATCGCGAGCAGGAGTGGGCCGGGCCGTCCGGAGGTGATCGCGCGGAGCCCGGCCGTCGTGGCGCTCACCGCGTCCTCGGGGCTGCGCGGAGCCGCGGCATGGAGGGCAAGAGCCCCCATCGTGCCCGCGAGATCGATCGCCTGGAACCCCTCGCGGCCACGATGCTGGGAGCGGGCGTCACCCACGATCGTGACGAGCGGCGCGGAATCCGAGCGCGCGGTGTGGATCCCGATCGCCGCGTTCGTGGCGCCGACCGCCCGCGTGACGAGGAGGAGCTGGGGCTTGCCGGTGAGCTGGGCCGCGGCCTCGGCCATGAAGGCGGCACCGCCCTCATGGCGGGCGGAGACGACGCGGACGCCCGCCTCGGGGAGCGCGGATAGGAGAGGCAGGAAGCTCTCGCCGGGGACGGTGAAGGCGATCTTCGCACCGGCGGCCGCCAGCCCGGTGGCGAGAACGGTCGCCAGCGGCAGGGGCTCCGCGGGCTCGGGGGCCGGGGCGGGGGCATCCGCCGGCTCGGGGCCGGTCTCGGGCCGCGAGAGAGCGGGCGGGGGCTCGGCCGGATCGAGGTCGAGGGCGGGAGCTTCCGCAAGGACCCCTTCCGCAGCCGGCACCGCCTCCACCTCCGGGGTCAGGGGAAGCGGACCGCCCCCCAGACCATCGAGAGGATCACGAGGATCGCCACCAACGCCATGAGGATCCGTGCCGAGGTGCTCTGCGCCATCGTCCATCACCGGTAGTTCTGGAAGTCGAGCGGGACGGGGTAGCCCTCCCCTTCCTCGCGCAGACGGGCGATCACCCGCTGGAGGTCGTCCTTGCTCTTCCCGCTCACGCGGACCGCGTCACCCTGGATCTGGGACTTGACCTTGGGGAACTCGTCCCGGATCAGCTTCGTGATCTTCTTCGCGGTCTCCTCGTTGAGACCACGCCGGAGGAGGACGACCTGCCGGACGGTGCTCCCGCCCGCCGGCTCCACCTTGCCCCAGTCGAAGACCTTCAGGCTCAGCCCCCGGCGGACCGCCTTCGATTCCACGAGGTCCCGGATCGCGACCGCGCGAGGCTCGCTATCCGTGTGGATCGTGATCTCCTCCTTGCCGAGCGTCACGTCCGCGAGCGCCCCGCGGAAGTCGAAGCGCGTCCCGATCTCGCGCCGCACCTGGTCCAGCGCATTGACGAGCTCCTGGCGATCGAAATCGCTCACCACGTCGAACGAGACATCTCCGGCCATCAGGCCACCTCCGCATCAGGTCCGCCCGGCTCCGGACGGACGGTCGAATCCTTCCCCACGATCCGCTCCAGCGGCCACCCGCGCAGCCTCGAGATCCGGCCCGCATCGTCCAGGTCGAGGACGAGGAAGCCGCGGATCCGGATGCGGTCCGCGTTCGTGCGGTCCGTCCGGGCGCCATGCCAGGCGGCGAGGACGGTCCGGCCGGAGACCCAGGTCCGCTCTGCGTCCAGCTCGAGGTGGACGTTCCCTGCCACGAGCGCATTCCACCACGCGCGGATCGCCATGGCGCCCACGACCGGCTCCCCGAAGGGATCCGTGCGCATCTCGGCATCCTCCCGGAAGAGGGCGAGCGCCGCATCCACATCCCTACGCTCCCAGGCGCGCTTCCACGCCTCGAGCAGGCTCTGGGCGTCCCCGGGGACGAGCGGCTGGGCCATCCGCGTGATTCTACCCCCCGGCGCGGGCGGTCAGGCGATCGACGATCCGATCCGCGATCCGGTCCGCCCGACCCCCGCCCATGACGATCACCAGGTCACCGCTCCGGACGGCATCAGCCACCTCGTCCGCCGTCTCCTCGGCGGTCGCCGGGGCCGTCGCCGGCGTGCCGAGGCGATCGACCGCCTCCGCGACCGCAGCTGCGCTCGCGATCGTCCGGTCCGGATCCCGTCCCGCGTGGATCGGCGCGACGGTCACCCGGTCGGCCGCCGCCAGCGCAACGGCCAGGGCGTCCGCAAGGGCGGCGGTCCGGTGGAAGGTGAGCGGCTCGCAGACCGCCCAGACCCGCCGGCCCGGCCACTGCCGGCGAAGGGTCGCGATGACCGCGGAGATCGCCGTGGGGTGGTGCGCATAGTCGTCCAGGACGAGGACGCCGGCGGGCTCTCCCTTGCGCTCGAGCCGGCGACCGACCCCGGGGAAGCTCGCCAGCCCCTCCGCGATCGCGCCCGCCGACGCACCCGCGAGGGCGGCGGCCGCCGCCACGCAGAGGGCATTCGCCGCGTTGTGGAGCCCCGGCAGCGCCAGACGCTCCACGACGATGGGAGCCCCCAGGCCCTCGATGACGATCCCCTCCCCCGCCACCCGGCCGGCGACCTCCGCCGCGCCCTCCGGGGCATCGAGGGCGACCCGGACGATCCTGCCCTCCCAGCCCGCGAGCTCCCCGAGGAGCCGGGCCACGCCCGCGTCGCCCACGTTCGCCACGAGGGTCCGCCCTGCCGACCCGGGGGCCCGCAGCCAGCCGAGGAAGGCGGCCCGGACCGCCGGCTCGTCCGCGAAGACATCCGGGTGGTCCCACTCCACGTTGAGGAGGACCGCGACCTGCGGCCGGTAGGGGTCGAAGTTCCCGGCGTACTCGTCCGCCTCCACGACGAACGGCCCCCTCCCCCAGAGCGCGGTGGACGGGATCCCGCCGCACAGCTCCCCGGGGAGGAGCGCACCGACGAATCCCGCCGGCTCGGCCCCGGCCCGGGCGAGGAGGTGGAGGAGCCACCCCGTGCTCGTGGACTTGCCGTGCGTTCCCGCCACGGCGACGAGCAGGCCACCCTGGGTCGCCGCAGCGTCCGCCACGAGCTGCTGCCACGCCTCGACCGGGAGACCCGCCGCCCGCGCAGCCATCAGCTCCGGGTGATCCGGATCGACCGCGGTGAGCGCCTTCGTCACCGCGATCCGATCGACCAGGGGGTGATCCGCCGGACCCACGTGCCCGGCAGCGTGGACGGAGTCCACGGTGACCCCCATCGCTTCCAGCGCCGCGGTGTAGGGCGAGGGAGCACCCGGATCGCAGCCGCTCACCTCGCCTCCCGCGTGAACCGCGAGAAGCGCGGCTCCGGAAGCACCGGCACCCGCGACCCCCACGACGTGGATCCGCTCGCCGGCGCGGATCGGACGCGGCGCGCGCACCGGCGCGAGCCCGGCACCCACCTCTTCTGCGCTCCGGGTCACGCGGCCTCCGCGACCTGGATGAGCAGCTCGAGCGCGGCGATCGCCGCCGCCCGCTTGTTCTCGTCGCGCCCGCCCGGGCCGACGGAGCGCCGTGCCTCCGTCCCTGCGCGCCCGGCGACCGCGACCCACGTCAGCCCGACGGGCTTGGCCGGGGTCGCCCCGCCCGGACCCGCGATCCCGGTGACCGAGACCCCGAGATCGACCCCGAGCGCGGAGCGGACACCCTCGGCCATCGCGCGGGCGACCGGCTCGCTCACGGCGCCATGCTCCACGAAGAGGCTCCCGGGGACGCCGAGGAGCCCCGCCTTGACCTCGTTCGCGTAGGCGACCACGCCCCCGAGGTACCAGGTGCTCGCGCCGGGGATCCCGGTGATGAGGTGGCCGATCAGCCCACCGGTGCAGGATTCGGCGGTGGCGACGCGCAGCCCACGCTCCACGCACACGGTGGCGAGGCGTTCGAGGAGCGCGGGGACGGGATCGGGGCCGGTGGAGACGGACATCTATTCGAAGGGCCGGGGCTCCTTGCCCCGCTCGAGGATGACGGCAGCCGGCCCGGTGTTCTTCCCTGCCGGTGCCGCGGCCGAGCCGTTCATGATGATCAGGGTCGAGAGCCCGTCGCTCGTCCGGATGACGATCGTCCGCCGCGCCCGGAAGACCGCGCGCTCTCCATCCTGGAGGGCGAGGGACGGAACGGCCACCTCGCCGTCGCTCCAGACCGCGATCGTGGGGTCGGCTCCGGATGCCTCCACCACCGCCACCACGCCGCCGAGCCGCACGTCCACGGTGCGCACCAGCTCACCGCCCGCGAGGAAGCCGGTGCCGGGAACGCTCACCGTGAGCTCCCAACGGCCCTCCGCAAGCGGAAGGGGCAGATCGAAGGCGTCCTCGACGACCAGGGCCGTCACCGGGTCCGGGATCTCCGGGACCTCGGCGAGGAGCCCGGGGTCGCCGCCTCCGGCCGGCCCGAGCCAGCTCACGGAGACCGTCACCTCGTCCGCGTCGGTCCGCCCGCGCACGTTCACGACGTCGTTGTCGATCTGGCGCCGGTCTCCGGGCGCGTTCAGCTCGAGGAAGACCTGCCCCGCCCCGGTGCGATCCCGCTCCGGCCCGCGCGTCGGTGCGGCCGTGGGTCCGGTGATCCCCGGGACCGGGACCGTCACGGTGAGCGGGACCGCGTCGGAGATCCGGCCCGTCTCCGCGTCCTTCGCGGTGAGCGAGAAGTCGTTCCTTCCCTTGCCCACACCGAGCTCCACGACCCAGCGCCCATCCTCCGCTGCGGTCGACGTGGTGAGGAGCTCTCCCGTCACCCCACGCACCTCGATGACCGCGCGCGGCCCGGCGCTCCCGCGCACGACGACGGTGGTGGCATCCGGTTCCAGCTCGACCACCGCGGCCCCGTCCAGGCGGACCGCCGGGACCTGGCTGAAGCGGACGAGCTGCAGGCCGATATACCCCGCGAAGAGGACGACGATCGTCGCGAGGATGATCCCGATGACGAGGGAGGGAGTGAAGGTGATCCCACCGGTCGGGGTCGCGATCGGCTGCGGCGGGACGACGACCGGCCCGCCCGCCTCCTCGCCGGGCGTGCTGTCACGCTCCATCCGCCAACGGCTCACCGCCTCGTCCGGATCGAGGCCCAGGTAGAGGGCGTAGTTCCGGAGGAACCCGCGCGCGTAGACCGCCCCGGGAAGGTTCGCGTCATCGCCATCCTCGAGCGCGGCAAGGTGGCGCGCCCGGATCTTCGTGTCCCGCTCGGCGCGGTAGAGGTCGATCCCCCGCTCCTCGCGCGCCCGGCGCAGCTGGTCACCGACCGTGCGCGCGGCACCCGCGGCGGGCCCGGTGGAGGGCCCCGGCCTTCCATCCCGCGGCGCGGGAGGGGTCTGGCGGAAGGTCATGGGATCGTGCTCGTCTCCCGGGTCAGCGCACATCCAACGGGGTGCGTGCGCGGCCTCCGCAGTCTACGCCCGGACGAGACCCGGTGCCCCCCGGCACCTCTGTGGGCTACCACGGATCCCCCGCTCGCTCCTCGCACGCGATCGGCTCATCCCCGCGCACCCAGCGCACCCGGTCCGTGCGCAGGAGCTGGATCCCGCCATCCTCGCCGGGGGTCGGGCGCACCCCGCCGGGGCCGCGGACGAGCGAGGGGCCGGTCCAGGGCTCCCACCCGTGGCGCCGGTAGAGGGAGCGGCCCTCCCCGGAGAGAAGGCCGAGATCGTCCCCGGTACGGATGCGCTCGCCGGCACGAGCGAGGATCGCGGACGCATACCCGCGACCCCGGTGCACGGGATCGGTCGCCACGGCCTCCAGGTAGCCCGCCCGGAGAGGGACCTCCCCGACCCAGATCCGGCGAGGGACGATCGCGGCGTGGGAACGGATCGCGCCCCGCGCATCACGGACCACGAGGTGCGTGCCGCCGTGCGCATGCGCCAGATCGTCCGCGCTGAACGGGTCGGCCGGGTCGGGCCAGGCGGCGGCGCAGAGCCGCGCGATGGCACGCTCGTCCTCGGCCGTCATCTGCGCACAGGGGATGATCTCCACGCGCAGCTGCGTCACCCCTCCCCCACCGGCCCCATGCCGTCCGGGTCCCCGCCTAGAGGTCGTCCATGTCCGCAGCGCCGCGGACCCAGTTCTCCGGTCCGTAGACGGCACGCGGCGTGGCGGGATTGCGCGGGTCCTGGGGCCCCACGATGCCGAACTTCTCCAGCTCCTCGATCAGCCGGCTGGCGCGGTTGAAGCCGACCTTCAGCTTCGTCTGCATCATCGAGGTGCTCGCCTTGCCGGTCGCGAGCACGAGCTCCGCGGCACGCGGGGTCATCTCGTCCTCGGCGAGCTTCGCCAGCCACGCGAACTCGCCGCTCTCGCCCGACTCCTCGTCGCTGCCCGCGAGGACCGCGGGGTCGTAGCGCGGCTCCGGCTCCTGCGCCCGCCAGTGATCGGCGATCGCGCGGACCTCGGCATCGGAGACGAAGACCCCCTGGAGCCGGACGGGGCGCGGCAGGTCGGCCGGCTGGTAGAGCATGTCGCCGCGCCCGATGAGGTCCTCCGCGCCCGGCTGGTCGAGGACGGTCCGGCTATCCACGTTCGAGGCCATCGCGAAGGCGATCCGGCTGGGCACGTTCGCCTTGATGAGACCGGTCACCACGTTCACGCTCGGCCGCTGCGTCGCAAGGACGAGGTGCATCCCGACCGCACGCGCCTTTTGGGCGAGCTTGACGATCGGCTCCTCGACCTTCCGCCCCTCGCGCATCATGAGGTCCGCGAGCTCGTCGATGACGAGGACGATGTACGGGAGCCGGTCCTCCGGCGCGACCCGGTCGCTCGCGTTGTAGGCGGCGATATTCCGCTCGCCCTTCCCCGCGAGAAGCTTGTAGCGGTCCTCCATCTGGCCGACCGCCCAGGCGAGCGCCGCGCGCGCCTCGTTCGGCTCCATGATCACCTCCGTGCGGAGGTGCGGGATCCCCTGGTACGGGGCGAGCTCGACACGCTTCAGGTCCACGAGGACGAGGCTCACCTCGTCCGGAGTGGCACGCATGATGATGCTCGTGATGAGCGCGTTGACGCAGACGCTCTTGCCGGAGCCGGTGGCCCCTGCGATGAGCAGGTGCGGCATCCGGCCCAGGTCCACCGCGTAGGCACGGCCGCTCACGTCCCGCCCGAGCGCGAAGGTGAGCTTGCTCGTGGCCTCCCCCATCCGCGCGTCGTCATAGAGATCGCGCAGGCCCACCACGTCCGAGGTGTGGTTCGGGATCTCGATGCCCACGACGTCCTTGCCCGGGATCGGCGCTTCGATGCGGATCGAGCGCGCGGCAAGCGCCATCGCAAGGTCGTCCGCGAGCCCCTCGATCCGGGAGAGCTTGATCCGGACGTCCGGCTTGACCTCGTACTGCGTGACGACCGGGCCGCTGTTCGTGGCCACCACCTCGGCGGGGATCTGGAAGCTGCGCAGCTTCTCCTCGATGATCCGGATGTTCCGCTCGTGATCCGGCCGGCCGGTCAGCGTGGGCGCGGCCGCCCGGACGAGGAGCTCCACCGGCGGCAGGCTCCACTCGCGTGGCACACGCCACGAGGTGGGTGCCTCCGGATCGGCGCCGGGCGCCGCGGTCCCGCTCGACGCCCCAGGGGCCGCAGTGACGGGGGTTCCGGCCGGCGCAGGGATCGGCGCGGGCCGCGCCGTCTCACCACCGCCGGCCCAGACGGTCTGGCTGATCGGTGCAGGGCTGGGCACGGGGCGAGGGAGCTCCGGCACGCTCTCCGTGAGGCCCGCGGCGGCGGTTGCTGCCGTGGGACGGGGCGACGGCGTACGGCGCACGGGGAGCGCAGGCGTGGCCCCGGTCCGACGGGCGGCCCGATCCGCCCGCGCGCTCCCCACCGCCTCCGCGGTGAGCGCCACGCCTGCGGCGCCGAGCCGGCCGGCGACCACGACCGGGGTCGCGATCTGGCCGAGCGTGAGATCGAAGAGGAGGACGAAGCCGCCCAGGACGATCCCCACGAGGACGATGAAGGCACCGATGGAGCTGATGATCCCGGAGAGGAAGCCGGAGATCCCGGCCCCGACCGCGCCGCCGCCGTCCGCGAGCGCCTGCTCCGACCCGCCTCCCCCGGAGAGAAGGTGGATGAGCCCCTCGCCCCCGAGGAAGATGAGAAGCGCGCCCGCCGCGGAGAGGATCCACGCCGGCTCCATCTCCGGGGTCCGCTCCACCATCACTCCCCCCACGACGAGGAGGACGCCGAGGAGCCAGGCCCCCTCTCCGAAGAGCGGGTCGAGGATCCCGTCGGCGAGCCCCGCGAGGATCCCGTCCGTGGGGAGGAGGAGCGCAGCAAGGATGACCGCCCCGGCGACGATGAGGACGATGCCGAGGATCGAGCGGACCGTGGCCGGCGAGATCGCCGGGCGCGCGGGCGCGCTCTTCCGCCGCGAGCTGCCCGTGCTCCGCGACCGGGAGGTGGACCGCCGGGATCCGCTCGCCATCCGCTACACCTCGACGACGACGGGGAAGACGAGCGGGCGGCGCTTCGTCCGCTCGTAGAGGTACTGGGAGAGCCCGTCCTTGATCTGCGCCTTCAGGAGGGCGATCTCGCTCGTGTGGTCGCCGGGGTTCTCGATCGCCCTCGCGATCCGCTCCGCTGCCCCCTCGAGAAGACGATCGTCCGGCTCGGCGACGAAGCCGCGCGTGACGATCTCGGGGCGGCCCACCATCTCGCCGGTCTGCTTGTCCACCGCCACGACGACGAGGAACATCCCGTCGTTCGCCAGCGCCCGCCGGTCACGGAGGACGACATCCCCGACCTCGCCCACCGAGAGCCCGTCCACGAAGACCCGGCCCGCCTCGACCCGCGTCCCCCGGCGGGCGCTCCCGTCCGCGGCGAAGTCGATCGGCTGGCCGTTCTCGATGATGTAGATGTTCTCCGGGGCCACGCCGACCTCGGCCGCGAGCCGGCCGTGCTGGACGAGCATCCGGAACTCCCCGTGGATGGGGATGAAATGGCGGGGGCGGGTCAGGTTGAGCATCAGCTTCAGCTCCTCCTGGCTCGCGTGCCCGGAGACGTGGGCGCGCTTGTTCGCATGGTAGTAGACGTTCGCGCCGTTCTTGAAGAGGTTGTCGATCGTGCGGGCGACCGATTCCTCGTTGCCGGGGATCGGGCTGGCGCTCACGATCACCGTGTCCCCGGGGCCGATCTCCACGAAACGATGGTCCCGGTTCGCCATCCGGGCAAGGCCGGCCATCGGCTCGCCCTGGGCGCCGGTGGTGGCGATGCACAGCTCGTTGTCCGGGATCTCCCGGATCCGGTCCTTGGGGATCAGCTGGTCCGGACCCCAGCGCAGGTAGCCCAGGTCCGAGGCGATCCGGGTGTTCTGCTCCATCGAGCGACCGATGACCGCGACCTTGCGGCCGAAGGTCCCGGCGGCATCGAAGACCTGCTGGACCCGCGCGATGTTGCTCGCGAAGGTGGCCACGATGACGCGCCCCTCGAGGCCCTCCATGATCTCCCGGAAGGCCTCCCCGACCGTCCGCTCCGAGGGCGTGAAGCCGGGGAACTCCGCACGCGTGGAATCGGACATCAGGCACAGGACGCCTTCCTTGCCGAACTCCGCGAGCCGGTGGAAGTCCGTCCCCTTCCCATCCACGGGGGTCTGGTCGATCTTGAAGTCGCCGGTGTGGATGATGTTCCCGTACGGCGTGCGCAGGCAGATCCCCATCGCGTCCGGGATCGAGTGGCCGACCCGGAAGGCGGTCGCCTCCATCGAGCCCACCTTGATCGTCTCCCCCGGATCGAAGGCGAGGAGCGGGTTGTCCTTCAATCGGTGCTCGCGGATCTTGTTGCCCAGCAGGCCGCGGGCGAGCGTGGAGGCGTAGACCGGGACGCCGGGGAAGCGCGGCAGCACGTACGGCAGCGCCCCCACGTGGTCCTCGTGCGCGTGGGTGATGAGGAAGGCCTTCACCTTCTCGCGCCGCTCCACGATGTACGAGACATCCGGGACCACGAGGTCGATGCCGAACATCTCCTCGTCCGGGAACATCAGGCCGCAGTCGATGACCACGATCTCGTCACCGAGCTCGATGACCATCAGGTTCTTGCCGACCTCACCAAGCCCGCCGAGCGGCAGGATCCGTAGCGGCGGCGCCGAGCTGCTCTCGCTCCGTCCGAAGGTCATCCCGCTTCCCATCCCCTCTCCGGCACGGAGACCGGCGCGGCTCCCGCCGACCGCTCCGCGCGCTCTCGTCGCGACCGGGCGAGCGCCGCCGGGACCGCGAGCATGTCCACCTTCATCGTCTGACGGAGACCGCCCTGGCGGAACGCTGCCGCCGGGTGATACATCGCGCAGACCCGCGCGTCCCGTGCGCCCGTCTCCGGGGGCGCCGGGTGGTCCGTTCCGTGCGCCTGCCCGATCCGTGCGCCGGGCAGGAACGTGTTCATGGAGTAGCGACCCAGGGTCACGACGAGCGCCGGGTCGAGGATCTCCAGCTGGCGCCGGAGGAATGGCGCGCAGGCCGCGATCTCGTCGGGCTCCGGGTCGCGGTTCCCGGGCGGCCGGCACTTCACGACGTTCGTGATGAAGACCTCCTCGCGCCGCCAGCCGATGACCGAGAGAAGCTCTCCAAGGAAGCCTCCCGCGGCACCCACGAAGGGGCGGCCCTGGAGGTCCTCGTTCTGGCCGGGCCCCTCCCCCACGAGGACGACCTCGGTCTCCGGGTCACCTTCCCCGGGGACCGCCTGCGTCCGGCCACCGGCGAGGCGGCAGCGGCGGCAGTCACGGACCTCCGTGGCGACCGCGTCGAGCGCTGCCCGCCGCTCGTCCGGCGTCACGCGGGGCGGCTGCCCCGGCGCGAGGCCGGCACGAGCCAGCCCCGGGATGCGACGAGCTCGGCGACCTGGACGGCGTTCGTGGCCGCGCCCTTGCGCAGGTTGTCCGCCACGACCCAGAAGGCGATGCCTCGGCCGTCCGGCACGGAGACGTCGCTCCGGATCCGGCCCACGTAGACCTCATCCGTCCCCGCCGCATCCGTGGCGAGCGGGTAGCGGTTCTGCGCCGGGTCGTCCACGACGATGACGCCGGCCGTCGCCGCGAAGAGCGCTCGTGCGCGCGCCGCGTCGATCGGATCGCGCGTCTCCACGTGGACCGCCTCGGAATGGGAGGCGAGCACGGGGACACGCACCGCGGTGCAGGAGACGCGGAGGTCCGGCAGATGAAGGATCTTCCGCGACTCCACGATGACCTTCCACTCCTCCTTCGTGTAGCCATCCTCGCGGAAGACGTCGATGTGGGGGAGCGCGTTGAAGCCGATCGCGTGCGGGTAGACCCGGACCTCCTTGGGCGTCCCCGCCGCGTGCGCGGCGATCTGGCCCTCGAGCTCCGCGACCGCCTTCTGGCCGGTCCCGCTCACCGCCTGGTAGGTGTCCACCACGACGCGCTCGATGCCCACCGCGTCGCGGAGGGCCATGAGGAGCGGCATCAGCTGCATCGTGGAGCAGTTCGGGTTGGCGATGATCCCCTCGTGGAGCGCAGCGTCCTCATCGTTGACGCCGGCCACGACGAGCGGGACCCCGGGGTCCATCCGCCACTGCGAGGAGTTGTCCACCACGACCGCACCGCGCTTCGCCGCCTCCGGTGCCAGGTCCCGGGAGACCGAGCCGCCGGCGGAGAAGAGGGCGATATCCACCCCGGCGAAGGCATCCGGGGTCGCCTCCCGCACCGGCCACTCGCGGCCGGCGAAGCGCAGCGTCCGTCCGTCCGCCCGCGAGGCGAGGGGGACGAGCGTCCCGACCGGGAAGGAACGCTCCTCGAGGACGGAGATCATCGTCCGTCCCACGAGTCCGGTGGCGCCGACGACGGCGACGGTGAGGGGGCGGCCGAGGGCCGCAGCAGGGTTTCGGGAGGGCTCCATACGCGGCGGATGATACACCGGCACCCCGTCCCGCCCGGAAAGCCGAACGCCCCGCCGGCCGGCGGGGCGTTCGTCACCTTGACGCTGGGAGAGAGCCGGTCAGCTCCCCTTCGCGAGGTGCCGCTGCATCGCGGCCTTGCGCGAGAGGTTGACACGACCCTGGCGGTCGATCTCCATGACGACGACCATGATCTCGTCACCCACCGAGACGACATCCTCGACGGTCGGGACGTGGTAGTCGGCGAGCTCGCCGATGCGCACGAGCCCTTCCTTGCCGGGGAGGATCTCGACGAAGGCGCCGAAGCCCATGATCCGGGTCACCTTGCCCAGGTAGAGCGAGCCGACCTCGACGTCCCGGGTCAGGCTCTCGATCCACTGGATCGCCTTCCGGGAGTTCTCGGAGTTCACCGCCGCGATCTCGACGCTGCCGTCGTCCTCGACGTTGATCTCCGTTCCGGTCTCCTCCTGGATCTTGCGGATCATCGCGCCACCCTTGCCGATGATGTCCCGGATCCGCTCGGGGTTGATCTTGATCGTGATGATCCGCGGGGCGTAGGCGCTCATCTCCGTGCGCGCCTCCGGCAGGGTGTCCAGCATCCGGTCGAGGATGAAGAGCCGCGCCACGCGCGCCTTCTCCAGCCCGTCGCGGATGATCGCCTCGTTGATGCCCAGGACCTTGATGTCCATCTGGAGGGCGGTGATCCCCTCCGCGGTGCCGGTCACCTTGAAGTCCATGTCACCGAAGGCATCCTCCTTGCCGAGGATGTCCGTGAGGACCTCGAAGCGATCGCCGTCCGTGACGAGCCCCATCGCCGCGCCCGCGACCGGTGCCTTGATCGGCACACCGGCATCCATGAGCGCGAGGGTGGAGCCACAGGTCGAGGCCATCGAGGTGGAGCCGTTCGACGTCACGCACTCCGAGACGAGGCGGATGACGTACGGGAACTCCTCCTGGGTCGGGAGGACCGGGATGAGGGCGCGCTCCGCGAGCGCACCGTGCCCGATCTCGCGCCGGCCCGGACCGCGCATCGGCTTGTTCTCGCCGGTGCTGTACGGGGGCATGTTGTAGTGGTGGAGGTAGCGCTTGCTGTCCCGGGGGCTGATCGTGTCGATCCGCTGGACGTCCGAGGACGGGCCGAGCGTTGCGACCGTGAGCGCCTGGGTCTGCCCGCGGGTGAAGAGCGCGGACCCGTGGGCGCGCGGGAGGAGACCCGTCTCGATCGAGATCGGCCGGATCGTCGCCGTGTCCCGGCCGTCCATCCGGACGCCCTCGGAGAGGACGAGCTCGCGCACGACCTTCTTGTGGAGGAGCGTGGCGAGGTTCTTCGAGAAGCCCGAGGCCACCTTGGCGGCGTCGAGCGCCTTGTCCGCGGCCGAGCCATCCCCACCCTTGGCGCGGGAGCGGATCGAGCCCGCGACCGCGTCCGTGTAGGCCTTGGCCCGCGCGGGGAGCTCCCCGGCCATCCGGAGGAGGAGCGCCGCCGTGGCCTCCGCGTCCGGGAGGGCGCGATGGTTCGGCTCCGGCGTGAGGCCGAAGAAGCGGATCAGGTCACCGAGCTTGTAGGCGTCCTGGTCCGGGTAGACCTCCCGCGACAGGACGAGCGTATCGAGATACCGGCCCTGCCCGATCCGGGTGCCGTCCGCGAGCGCCGCCTCGATGAAGGAGATGTCGAAGCCGACGTTGTGCCCGACGAGGATCGCGTCCCCGGCCCAGTCCATGAAGGTGCGGGCCGCCTCGGCCGGAGACGGCGCCTTGGCGACGTCCTTCTCCGTGAGGCCGTGGAGCTGCGCTCCGACGATCCCGCGCGCGGGCTTGACGAGCGTGCTCCAGCGGTCGGCGACCTTGCCGCCCTTGATGCGCACGGCGCCGATCTCGACGAGCTCGCCGAGCTTCACGTCCCGGGAGGTGGTCTCGACGTCGAAGACGACGAGCTCGCGCTTGGCGGCGAGCGCATCGAGAAGATCGACGACCGAGTCGGTCGAGGGCTCGATGTAGGGGGTGCGCTTCGGCTTGCCGACCTTGGCGCGCAGCTCCTCCTGGAGATCGATGATCGCCGCGAGGGAGCGGTGACCGAAGATGATCGCCTCGGCCATGACGGCCTCGGGGAGGATCTTCGCCCCGGCCTCGACCATCATGATCGCGTCCCGCGTGCCGGAGACGACGAGGTCGAGCTCCGACTCGGCGAGCTGGCTCCAGGTGGGGTTGAGGACGAGCTCACCGTCGATCCGGCCGACCCGCACGGCGCCGATCGGGCCGAGGAAGGGGATCTCGCTGATCGTGAGCGCGGCGGACGCGGCGATCGTCCCGATGATGTCCGGGTCGTTCTCCTGGTCCGTGGAGAGGACGGTGAGGACGATCTGCACGTCGTCCTTGTAGCCCTCGGGGAAGAGCGGGCGGATCGGGCGATCCGTCAGGCGGGCTGCGAGGATCGCCGCCTCCGAGGCACGTCCCTCGCGCTTGATGAAGCCGCCGGGGATCTTGCCCGCGGCGTACATCCGCTCCTCGAAGTCGACGGTGAGCGGGAAGAAGTCAAGCCCGGGCCGCGGGTCCGAGCGGTTCGCCGCGCCGAGGACGACCGTGTCGCCATAGCGGACCATCACCGATCCGCCGGCGAGACGCGCCATGCGTCCCGTCTCGATCGTGAGGGTGCGACCGCCGAACTCGGTCGTGAGAGTGGTGACCGTCATCTGTCCTCCATGCGGAGGAAGGACGGACCTTGCCCGTCGGTCATCCCGGGCGGACGCCCGAGAGGACCCGGATCGGGTCCTGGCGGCCGCTCCGGGCGGCCGCGTGCCGCGTCAGCTAGCGGCGCAGACCGAGCCGTGCGATGACCGTGCGATACCGGTCGTTGTCCTTGCGCATGAGATACGCGAGGAGCCGGCGGCGCTGGCCCACGAGCTTGAGGAGTCCGCGGCGCGAGTGGTGATCCTTGGGGAAGGCCCGGAGATGCTCCGTGAGTCCGGTGATCCGCTCCGTGAGAAGCGCGATCTGGACCTCGGGCGACCCGGTGTCACCCTCGACGGTCGCATAGTCCGTGATGACCTTGTCCTTCGTCTCCCGCGTCAGCGGCACCTGGTCCTCCAACCATCCATTTCCTGTGGTCTAACCCGAGGAGGATAGCACACGCGTCCTGTTTGTCCAGCGAGGCCTCAGGTCTCCCTCGGAGTCCCACCCAGAAGCGCCTCGGCCGCGGCCCGGTCACCGGCATCCAGGAGCGCCCGGATCCGCCGGCTCGAGACCCGCGTGCCATCCACCTCCACGAGCGGTGCTGCCTCCAGGCGCCAATCGTCACGGGCCGCCCGCGGAGCGAGCCCGGTGAGGGTGCCACCCCGGTCGTGGCCGAAGCCGGACTCCGGCGAGAGGACGAGCCCGCGCAGATCCCGGCCCGCCGCGAGCCGGTCGAGGAAGGCATCCGCGCTCAGCATGCGCAGCTCCGTCGTGAACGGCTCCACGACGACGATCTCCACCCCGAGCGCGCCGAGGCGCCGGACGCGCTCCTCCACGCTGCACAGGAGCTCCGGGGTGCGCCCGGAGAGGAGGAGCTGGGGGTGCGGGTCGAAGGTGACGACGAGGGGCGTGGCGCCCACCTCGCGTGCCGTGGCCACGAGCCGCCCGATCAGGCCCCGGTGACCGAGATGGACGCCGTCGAAGACACCGATCGCGGCAACGAACGGGATCCCCGCCTCGAGCGCTGCGATCCCCGGAACGACCCGCATCACTCGCCCGGGACGCCGAGGACCTTCTCGGGATGGAGGCGGCCCGCGTCCACGCGCGCCATCGCCACGCAGATCCCCGCGGGGTCCACGACCCGCACGAGACCGCCGGGTCCCGGCTCGGGGAGGTTCGCACCGCGGAGCCGGACGACCTGGCCGCGGAGCAGGGCCGTCAGGTCCTCCGCACCCGGCGCGACGCGCGGCCACGCATCGAGCCCGGTATCCGCCGGGAGGAGGATCTCCCGCACCCGTCCGGTCGCGAGCCGCTCGCGCACCGTCTCCAGGGGATAGGCGTCCTCGAGCCGGAAGGGCCCGCTTGCGGTGCGCGTGAGCGCGCCGAGGTAGCCGCCACACCCGAGCGCGGCGCCGAGGTCCCGGGCGATCGCCCGGATATACGTGCCCGCCGAGCAGCGCACATCCACGGTCACGGCCGGCCGCTCCGGATCGCGCACGTCCCAGTCCCGGACGCTCAGCTCATGGATCGTCACCTCGCGTGGCGTCAGCTCCGGCTTCCCGCCGCCCCGCGCCAGCTCGTAGGCGCGCCGCCCTCCCACATGGACCGCGCTGTGATCCGGCGGGACCTGGGAGATCCGGCCACGGAAGGCACCGAGGGCGTCCTCCACCGCGGCGCGGTCCGGCAGCGGCGCCTCGGAGCGTGTCAGCTCGCCATCCCGGTCGTCCGTCGTGCTCGCCGCACCGAGGACGATGACCGCGCGGTAGGCCTTCTCGTCCGAGAGGTGGTACTCCACCATCCGCGTCGCGCCGCCGAGGAAGACGGGAAGGACGCCGGAGGCGAAGGGGTCGAGGGTCCCGCCATGACCGACACGACGGACGCTCGTCAGCCGGCGGACGATCGCGACCACATCATGGGAGGTGGGCCCGGCGGGCTTCCCCACCACGATGATCCCGTCCATCCGGACGATCGGGCGCGGCTCCCGGCGGAAGGGCGGACGCGCGCCATCGCGCGGGCCCCGGCCCTCCGGGCGCTCTTCGGTCTCGCTCATCGCGTCTCCCCGAGCTCGGCGATCAATCGCTCCGCCTGCGCGAGGACGAGCGGGCGCGCGATGGAGAGGGGCTCGTCGATCGTGGCCCCCGCGGCCCGGGAATGACCGCCGCCGCCGAAGCGGCCGGTGAGCGCGATCGCATCCACCCCGCCGTCCTTGGTGCGCACGCTGATCCGCGTCCGGCTCCCCTGGTCCTTGAAGAGGATCGCGACCGCTCCCCGGTCGGCCTGCGCGAGGAGGTCGATGAGGCCCTCGGACATCTCCGGCACGGCCTCAGCCACGCGGAAGTCATCGTCCGCGAGGACCGACCAGACGAGACGTCCCTCCATCGCCGTCTCGAGACGGCCGAGGACGATCCCGAAGAGCCGCAGCTGCGCCGTCGGCTTCGTGCGGTAGATCCGGCGCGAGATCTCCGCCAGCGGCGCCCCGGCGGCGCGCAGCTCCGCTCCGACCCGCAGGGTCCGCGGCGTCGTGTTCGGGTGCTGGAAGGTCGCGGTATCGATGACGACTCCCGCGAGGAGGTCCTCGGCGATCGTCCCGCCACGCGCATCCACCGGGAGACCGAGGTGCGGCAGGAGAAGGGTGACCATCTCGCAGGTGGCGGCCGCCTGGGGGTCGATCCAGTCCACCACCCCGAACCCGGTATTCGATCCGTGGTGGTCGATATCCACGATCGGGACGCGCCCGAAGAGCTCCGCGTGCCGCTCGCGGACGGCCCCGACCCGGTCGAGCTCGCCGCAATCGCCCACGACGATGAGGTCGTAATCGACGGAGGGATCCGGATCCCGGCGGAAGCGGCCGATCTCGGGCATGAAGTCGTACATCGCCGGCACCGGGTCCGTGCAGACCGGGGTGGCGAGCTTCCCCATCTCCTCGAGCGCGAGCGCAAGGCCGAGCGCCGATCCGAGCGCATCCGCCTCGGGATCGCGGTGACAGACGGTCAGGATCCGGTGCGCCGAGCGCAGCCGTTCCACGACCGCCGCGGGCACGGACGCGAGGTCCGCCTCGGTGAGGGCGTGGAGGCCGGGTGCGGGACGCGCGGCCTCAGCGCGCATCACGACCTCCCGCCCGGCGGCGCGGCGCGCTCTTCCCGTCCCCGGGGGTGGCGGTCGATCGACGCCGGCGCTCGGGGCGGGGCGTGGGGACCCCGCGAGCGGTCACCGGGGCCGGGAGCGCCGCAAGGTCGGGGACGCTCTCCACTGCCGCACCATCCTCGATCTCCTCGATGAGACGGAGGACGCGCGTCCCCCGCTCGACCGAATCGTCGTGGCGCAGGTGGAGCTCCGGGATCCGCTTGAGATGGAGCCGCCCGAGCCGGGCGCGGACGAAGGGCATCGCCCGTCCGAGCGCCCGGAGCGAGGCGGTCTGGGCTGCCTCGTCGCCGATGATGGAGACCCAGACCGTGGCGTGGCGGAGGTCCGGGGCGACATCGACCTTCGTGACGGTGACGAAGCCGATCCGGGGATCGGCGATCTCCCGCGCGATGATCGCGGAGATCTCCTCCGCGAAGAGCTGGTCGAGACGCTCCGTCCGCTCGCTCACGCGTCAGGACCTCGCGGCGCGGGCGACCATCTGCGTCGTGAAGCACTCGATGATGTCGCCCTCCTCGAGCGCGTGGAAGCCGGAGAGGCCGATCCCGCACTCGAACCCGGTGGCGACCTCGCGCACGTCATCCCGGAAGCGGCGCACGGAGTCGATCCGGTCCGTGGCGATCAGCTTGCCGTTGCGGTAGACGCGGGCACCGCCGCGGACGATCCGGCCGTCCGTGACGTACGAGCCGGCGATCGCCGTGCTCTTCCCGACGCGGAAGACCTGGCGGACCTCCGCGCGGCCCTCGACGACCTCGACCTCCTCCGGCTCGAGCATGCCGCGGAGGGCGGCCTCCATCTCCTCGCTCAGCTTGTAGATGATGTCGTAGAGGCGGACCTCGACGCCCTCGGCCTCCGCCGAGCGCCGGGCCGTCCCCACGAGCTTCGTGTTGAAGCCGACGACGACCGCGTCCGAGGCGGACGCGAGGTTGATGTCGTTGTCCGTGATGTCGCCCGTCCCCTGGTGGAGGACGTTGATCCGGACCCCGTCCGTCTGGATCTGATCGAGCGCATGGGTGACGGCGCCGAGCGAACCCTGGACATCCGCCTTGAGGATGACCCGCAGCTCCTTCGTCTGGCCGGCCTGGATCTGGCGGTAGAGGTCCTCGAGCGTGGCACGCCCGGTCCCCTCGCTCCGCCCGGCCGCCTTGAGCTTCCGCTCCTCGACGATCGCCCGGGCTGCCTTCTCGTCCGCCACGACGCGCAGGATGTCCCCCGCCGCCGGGACCTCGGAGAGGCCGAGCAGGATCACCGCGGACGAGGGACCCGCCTTGGGGAGCCGCTTGCCGTGGCTGTCCTCGAGAGCGCGGACCTTGCCGAAGGTCTCGCCCACGACGACGACGTCCCCGACGCGCAGGGTGCCGGTCTGGACGAGGACGGAGGCGACCGCGCCGCGGCCCTTGTCCAGCTCCGCCTCGATGATCGTCCCGACCGCGTCGCGCTTGGGGTCGGCCTTGGGGTCGACGAGCGCGTCCGAGGTGATGAGGATCGTCTCGAGCAGGTCGTCGATGCCCATGCCGGACTTCGCGCTCACCGCGACGAGCGGCGTCTCACCGCCGTACTCCTCGATGTAGACGCCGTGCTCCGAGAGCTCCGTCTTCACGCGGTCCGGGTTCGCGTCCGGCTTGTCCATCTTGTTCAGGGCGACGACGATCGGGACCCGCGCCGCGCGCGCATGGTCGATCGCCTCTGCGGTCTGGGGCATGACCCCGTCATCCGCCGCCACGACGAGGACGGCGATATCCGTCACCTTCGCGCCGCGCGCACGCATCGCCGTGAAGGCCTCGTGGCCCGGCGTGTCGAGGAAGACGAGCGGGCGGCCGTTGTGCTCGACCTCGCTCGCGCCGATCCCCTGGGTGATGCCGCCCTTCTCGCCCGCCGCGACCGAGGTCTTGCGGATCGCGTCGAGGAGGCTCGTCTTGCCGTGGTCCACGTGACCCATCACGGTGACGATCGGAGCGCGCGTGACGACCCGGGTGGGATCGTCCCCCTCCATGATCTCCTCGCGCCCGGTCGGCTCCTGCGGGACCTCTCCCCCGCCCTCCGCGGCCTGGGAGTCCGCCACCGTCTCGGAGACCTCGTATCCGAGGTCCGTGGTGACGAGGCTCGCCGTGTCGCGGTCGATCGCCTGGTTGATGGTCGCGAAGATCCCGCTCTTGATCAGCTCCCGGATGATGTCCGCCGGGTTGACCCCGACGAGCTCCGCGAGCTCCTTGACGGTGATCGACGCGGGGATCTCGATCGCGCCCCGCTGCGCCGGATCGACCGGATGGAAGGAGCCCGACTCGTTCGGCCCACGCCGCATCGGCCTCCGGGGTCCGCGCGTGTTCCGGGTCCCGCTTCTGCTACGCGCCATCGCGACCTCCCTGGAGCACGGCGGAGACCCCCTGCTCGAGCCGGCTCCGCAGCTCGGGGGAGAGGGCTGCACCGAGCGCCCGCTCGAGGGCGGACCGGCGCAGGGCGAGCCGGATGCAGGCGTCGTCGGCGCACAGATAGGCGCCGCGCCCGGGCATCCGGCCGGTGGGATCGAGGGTGATGATGCCCGCAGGGGTCCGGACCACGCGGACGAGCGTGCCCTTCGCGCGCTCGGTCCGGCAGGCCACGCAGGTGCGGGCGGGGGTTCGGGGGCGCGGCGCCTCCGCCGCGATGAGGGCGGCTACGACGCCACCTCCGGCTCCGTCTCGGCCTTCTTCGTGGTCCGGCGGCGGGGCTTGGCCGGCGCAGCCTCGGCGGCGGGCGCCTCGGCCGGCACGGGCTCTGCGACGGGGCTCGCCGGCGCCGCCGCCTCCGCGGCAGGCGCTTCCTCCACGACGGCAGCCGCCACCGCGGCGTCTGCGTCGGCCTCGGCCGGCGCGGCCTCCGGGCGCGGCGCCTGGTCGGAACGGATATCGATCCGCCAGCCGGTCAGCTTGGCGGCAAGGCGGGCGTTCTGGCCTTCGCGGCCGATGGCGAGCGAGAGCATCCGCTCGGGGACCGTGACGGTCGCGACACGCTCCTCCTCGTGGATCTCCACGCCCACGACCTGGGCGGGCGAGAGGGCGTTGGCCACGAAGGCGGCCGGGTCCTCGCTCCAGGGGATGACGTCGATCTTCTCGCCGCCGAGCTCCGCGACGACCGCCTGGACGCGCGCACCGCGCTGCCCGACCGTGGCGCCGACCGGGTCCAGGCCCTCCTGGCGGCTGTGGACGGCGACCTTGCTCCGGCTCCCCGCCTCACGGGCGATCGCCTTGATCTCCACGACGCCGGAGCCGATCTCCGGCACCTCCAGCTCGAAGATCCGGCGCAGGAAGTTGCGGTGCGTCCGGCTGACGGTGATGAGCGGGCCCCGCGGCGTGCGGCGGACCTCCATCACGTAGGCCTTCACGTGCTGGCCGATCCGGTAGTGCTCCGTGGCCGACTGGTCCGTGGCCGGGAGGATCGCGTCCGCCTTGCCGAGGTTGAGGATCACGCCGTGGCGCTCGACGCGCGTCACCGCACCGGTGATCACATCGCCCTCGCGATGCGCGAACTCCTCGAAGACGGTGTCCCGCTCCGCCTCGCGAAGGCGCTGGCGGATGACCTGGCCGGCGACCTGGGCGCCGACGCGGCCGAAATGATCCGGATCGAGCTCTTCGGTCTCGATGAGATCCCCGACCTGCGCATCCGGCCGATGGGCCTGCGCCTCGTCCAGGGTCCACTCGGTGAAGGGGTCCTCCACCTCGAGCACGACCCGGTGGGCGCGGTAGACGCGGATCTTCCCGGTCTCGATATCCAGGGAGACGAAGACGTCCTCATAGCCCGGCGCCACCCGCCGGTAGGCGGACTGGATGGCGTCCTCGACGGTCCGCACGAGCTGCTCGCGCGGGACGCCCTTCTCTGCGTTCAGCTGGAGGAGGGCGCCGATGAAGTCGCGATTCACGTTGCGGCACCTCCCGATCGGACCCGGACCATGGAGCCCCGGCATGGAAAGACGTGGGGGTCACCCACGTCTCAGGCGGCCGGTCTCGAAGAACCGCAAGGTTACCACAGGCGGGAGGCTCCCGCCGGGTCCGGGCCGCCCGCGCGGCGCCCGGCCGGGGCCCGCGGGCGGGGCTCAGTAGGCGCGCGCGAAGACGACCCGCCGGGTGGAGGGACGGCCGTCGATGACGCACGCACCGCCCTCGTCCGGAGCGTCGAAGGGGATGACGCGCGTGGTGGCGCCCGTCTTCGCGGAGACCTCCTTCTCGCACTCCGCCGATCCGCACCAGGGGGCGAGGAGGAAGCCCCCCTCCCCGTCCAGGATCTCGGACATCTCGCCGAGCGTATCGACGCGGAAGGTGGCCGCGTCACGGAACGAGCGCGCCCGGTCGAGGAGGTCCCGCTGGTAGCCGGCGAGCCGGCCGGGGAGCTCGGCGGCGAGCCCGGCGAGCGGGATCGGCTCCTTCACGCGATCGACGCGCCGGACGAGGACACCCTGGCCGCTCGCCACGTCCCGCGGCCCGACCTCGAGGCGGAGCGGGACGCCGCGGAGCTCCCAGTGGTTGTACTTGAAGCCCGGGGACTCCTCCCGCCAGTCCACCTTGAAGCGGAGCGGCCCGGAGACGGTCTGGACGTCGCGCAGGGAGGCCTCGAGCGTCTCGATCGCGCCCGCCACCGCGCGCCGGTCCTCCTCGGTCCGGAAGATCGGGACGATGACGAGCTGGAGCGGCGCCACGTTCGGGGGCAGGACGAGCCCGGAGTCGTCGCCGTGGGCCATGATCGTCGCGCCGACCATCCGGGTCGAGAAGCCCCAGGAGGTCCCCCACGGATGCTTCCGGATGTTGTCGCGGTCGAGGAACTCGATCCCCGCGGCCTTCGCGAAGTTCTGGCCGAGCATGTGGCTGGTGCCCGCCTGGAGCGCCTTGCGATCGCGCATCATCGCCTCGATCGCGTGGGTGTAGACCGCGCCGGGGAAGGTCTCCGCAGGGCTCTTCACCCCCTGGAGGACGGGGATCGCCAGCCAGTCCTCCGCCACCGACACGTAGGCCGCGAGGCCGGTGGCGACCTCCTCGGCCGCCTCCTCCTCCGTGGCGTGGAAGGTGTGCGCCTCCTGCCACAGGAACTCCGCGGTGCGCAGGAAGAGCCGCGTGCGCAGCTCCCAGCGGACGACGTTGTTCCACAGGTTGAGGAGGAGCGGCAGGTCGCGGTAGGACTGGATCCAGTCCTTCACCGAGTCCGCGATGATCGTCTCGCTCGTGGGCCGGATCGCCAGCCACTCGTCGAGCTCCTTGCCGCCCGCGTGGGTGACCCATGCCACCTGGGGGTTGAAGCCCTCGACGTGCTCGGCCTCCTTCTCCAGGAGGGAGCGCGGCACGAAGAGGGGGAAGTAGACGTTCGAGTGCCCGGTCCGCTTGATGTGGCGGTCGAGCTCATCGCGCATCGACTCCCAGATCGCGTACCCGTAGGGGCGGATGATCATGCAGCCCCGGACCGGGGAGTACGACGCGAGCTCCGCCTTGAGGACGACGTCGTTGTACCAGCCGGGGAAGTCCTCGGACTGGCGGGTGATGCTGCTGACGAAACCGCTCTGGGACACGGGGCCTCCGCGGGGGCTGCAAGGACGGCTGGTATCGTAGCCGATGCGTCCGGGCGCGCCCGCCGGGTCCCTGCGACGCCGAACGCGAGGGCGCAGCAGCCGGATGGCACGCAAGCGGCCGCTCACGCCGGGAGGCCGGCGCGGCCGGATCGAGGGGCTCCTCTTCGGGGGTCGCCACGTCCTTCCCGACTTCCTCATCATCGGCGCGGCGCGCGCGGGGACCACGACCCTCGTGGAGCACCTCGCCGGGCATCCGGGCGTCCTCGGCTTCCCGCGCCGTGAGGTGCACTTCTTCGATGGACCGCGCCACGCGCTCGGGCTCGGCTGGTACCGGCTCCAGATGCCCACCGCCGCCGACCGCCGCGCGGCGATCGCCGCCGGCCGGGGCCCCGCCCTCGCCGGCGAGAAGAGCCCCTTCTACCTCGCCGACCCCGAGACGCCCGCGCGGGTCGCCGCCGACCTGCCGGACGTCCGCTGCATCGCCCTCCTGCGCGACCCCGCGGCGCGCGCGATCAGCCACTGGAACATCCGGCGCCGGCGCGGCGCGGAGGAGCGACCCTTCGATGTGGTGGCGGCAGCCGAGCTCGCGCTCCTGGAAGCCGGTCGGGCGGACGAGCTGGAGGCCTTCCGGGAGGAGTCCTTCGATGACGAGGACGAGCCGGAGGGGTCCGGTGGCTCCGGCAGGCGCGCGCCCGGGGAGGCCCAGCGCCACGGCTCCTACCTGGTCCGCGGCCTCTACGAGCGCCAGCTCCTCCGCTGGGAGGCCGCCCTCCCTGCCGGCCGGCTCCTCGTCCTCCAGAGCGAGCGGCTCTTCGCGGACCCGGCGAGCGAGCTCGCCCGCGTCTGGGCGCATCTCGGCCTGGCGCCGGCACCCGTGGTGACGGAGGCGCACCGGAACCGGCGCGCGCTGCGCGGCGAGCCGATCGACCCCGCGACGATCGAGCGCGTGCGGGCCTTCTACCGCCCCACGTACGCAGGGCTCGCGCGCTGGCTGGGATCCGTCCCGGACTGGCCCTGAGCGGCCGCCCTCAGACCGCTGCCGCGGGTGCTCCGCTCCCGTAGCGCCGCGCGACGTAGTCGTCCAGGATCGTGATGAAGTCGTCCACGAGCCCCTCGCCGCGGAGCGTCGTGCGCAGCGCACCATCCACGAAGACCGGGGCGACCGGCTCCTCGAAGGTGCCGGGGAGGCTGATCCCGATATCGGCGTGCTTCGACTCCCCCGGGCCGTTGACGACACAGCCCATGACGGCGACGCGCATCTCCTCCACGCCCGGATAGCGCTCCGCCCAGATCGGCATCTGGTCGCGGAGGTATCCCTGGATCCGCTCCGCCATCTCCTGGAAGAAGGTGCTCGTGGTCCGGCCGCAGCCGGGGCAGGCGGAGACCTGGGGCAGGAAAGAGCGGAGCCCGAGCGACTGGAGGACCTGCTGCGCGACGAGGACCTCCTCGCTCCGGTCCCCGCCGGGCTGCGGCGTGAGCGAGACGCGGATCGTGTCTCCGATCCCCTCGTCGAGGAGGATCGAGAGGCCCGCCGCCGAGGCGACGATCCCCTTCATCCCCATCCCCGCCTCCGTCAGGCCGAGGTGGAGCGGGTGGTCGCAGCGGGCGGCGAGGAGCCGGTAGACATCGACGAGGTCGCGGACCTGGGAGACCTTCGCGCTGATGATGATCCGGTCGTGGGCGAGGCCGGTCGCCTCGGCCATCTCCGCGGAGCGGAGCGCGGACTGGAGCATCGCCTCGATCATCACGGAGCGGGCATCGACCGGCTTCGCCGCGCGCGCGTTCGCGTCCATCAGCTCGGTGAGGAGGGCCTGGTCGAGCGAGCCCCAGTTCACCCCGATGCGCACCGGCTTCCCGTTCTCCACCGCGACGCGCACGATCGTCTGGAAGTTCTCGTCGTGGCGCTTGGCGCCCACGTTGCCCGGGTTGATCCGGTACTTGGCGAGGGCCCGGGCCATCTCCGGGTACTCCACGAGGAGCTGGTGGCCGTTGTAGTGGAAGTCGCCGATGAGCGGGACCGGGACGCCGAGATCGTCCAGCCGGCGCCGGATCTCCGGGACGGCCGCCGCCGCCCGGTCGTTGTTCACGGTGATCCGGACGAGCTCGCTCCCCGCGTGGGCGAGGCGCGCGACCTGGAGCGCCGTCCCGTGCGGGTCGGCGGTATCCGTGTTCGTCATCGACTGGACGACGACCGGATGGTCCGACCCGATCCGCACGTCCCCCACCGTCACCGTGGCCGTGCGCCGGCGCACGGGCTTCCCTCCGTCGCTCATCCGCCGCCGAGCCTCCTGACATCGAAGATCGTGATCCAGACGAGCAGCCCCATGAGGATGAGGAAGCCGGTCAGGTAGACGCCCCGCTCCAGCGCGGGGGTGATCCGGCCGCCCGCCGCGCGGATCGCCAGCGCCATCGCGATCCGGCCCCCGTCCATGGGCGGGAACGGGAGCAGGTTGATGACCGCCAGGTTCGCGGAGAGGAGGCCGATGAACCAGAGGAGGAAGACCGGCGGCCACTCCGCCCGGAGGGCGCCGACCGAGGCGACCATCCCGACCGGGCCGGCGACCTGCGGGTCCCCGAGGTTCCCGATCAGCTCACCCACGCCACGGAGGATGAGGGTCGCGGCATCGAGCGTCCGTTCCAGTCCGACCGCCGCCGCCTCGAGCGGGCCGCGCTGGAGGTCGTCCCCGAGCGGGAGCGCAGCGAAGGTCACCCCGAGCGCGCCCTTCTCGAGCTGATCGGGTGGGCGCAGGGTGGCGCTCACCTCCGTGAGCGACCCGTCCGCGCGCCGGAGGGTGAGCACGACCGTCTCGCCCGCCTTCGCGCGGAGCGCGGCCCCCTGGGGCGTGCTCCCGGCGAGCGTCTCGAGGTGGTCGAAGAAGGGGAAGCGCATGCCGTCGATCGCGACGATCGTGTCCCCGCTCTCGTCGTAGACCGGCTCCCCTTCCGCGTCCGTCCCGGTCACCCGGTCGCCCACGATCCCCGCCACGGCCGCGGGCGATCCCTCCCCGACGCTCCGGATCCGCGCCTCCACGATCGGGTCGCCGAACCAGGCGATCGCGGTGAAGATGAGCCACGCAAGGATCGCGTTCATCGCCACACCGGCGAGGAGGATGAGGATCCGCGTCCGGAGCCGGGCGTTCACGAAGGCCCGGGGGTCCGCCGACTCCCCTTCCTCCGATTCGAGACGCACGAAGCCGCCGATCGGCAGCCAGTTCAGCGTCCAGAGGGTCTCCTTCCCCCGGTGGAAGATGAAGGCGCGGGGCGGGAAGCCGATCCCGAACTCGTGGACCCGGACACCGGCCCGGCGCGCGGCGACGAAGTGACCGAGCTCGTGGATGACGACGAGCGCGACGAGGATCGCGAGGAGGATGACGATGCTGATCAGCCCGTCGATCATGCCGCGACCCTCCCGTTCTCATCCGCTCCCGCGGCCCAGGCACGGACCGCGTCATCGAGCGCCATCACTTCCTCCAGCGACGGGTCGCCGCCGGATCCGAACCGCTCCACCGCCGACCCCACGAGGCGCGCGATCCCCGGGTAGCGGAGGGCACCCGCGAGGAAGCGCTCCACGGCGACCTCGTCCGCGGCGATGAGCGCGGTGGAGGCCCGTGGCCCGGCGGCTCCCGCCGCTCGCGCGATCGGGAGGAGCGGGAATCGGGCGTCGTCCGGGACGGCGAAGGTGAGGCTGTTCCGCTCCGCGAGGTCGAGCCGGGGGGCGGGGCCGGGGGTGCGATGCGGCCAGGTGAGCGAGTACTGGATCGGGATGCGCATATCCGGGAGGCCGAGCTGGGCCTTCACGGATCCATCCACGAACTCGACGAGCGAGTGGACGATGCTCTGGGGATGGATGAGGACGTCCACGGCATCGAGCGGGAGCGCGTAGAGCCGGCTCGCCTCGATCACTTCCAGCCCCTTGTTCATCATCGTCGCCGAGTCCACCGTGATCTTCGCGCCCATCGACCAGGTCGGGTGGCCGAGCGCCTCCGCCACGGTGATCCGGTCCATCGTCTCGACCGGACGCTCGCGGAACGGGCCGCCGGAGGCGGTGAGGATCAGGCGCGCGACCTCTGCCATCCGTTCGCCCGCGAGGCACTGCCAGATGGCCGAGTGCTCCGAGTCGATCGGCCGCACCCAGGCGAGCGGGCTCGCCATCGGGTCGGAGCGGTCCCGCGCAGCGACCTCCGCGGCCCGCCGGACGGCGAGCGGCATGACGAGGTGGCCCCCGCAGACGAGCGTCTCCTTGTTCGCCATCGCCACGACCTTCCCCGCGGTCAGGGCGGCGAGGACCGGCCGCAGGCTGACCGTCCCACCGGTCGCCACGACGACGAGATCCACCGCGGGATCCGTGGCGAGGGCGACGAGCGCATCCGGCCCCTCCTCGTGGCGCGTCCCCGGCGGCAGGTCGAGCTGCGAGCGCGCCGATCGATCCGCGAGGGCGACCGCCGCCGGCCGATGGCGCGCGACCTGAGCGGAGAGCGTGGCGGCATCCCGGCCCGCCGCGAGGGAGACGACCCGGAACCGATCGGGCCCGGCCTCCTCGACCACGTCCAGCGTCTGGCGGCCGATCGACCCGGTCGATCCGAGGAGCGCGATCCGCAGCGCGCCCCCGCTCATCCCGCCACCGGCCAGGGCGCGCCCTGGAGGACGAGGAGGATCCACAGCGCAGGGGCCGCGAAGAGGAACGAATCCACGCGGTCGAGGATCCCCCCGTGCCCGGGGATGAGGGTCCCGGAATCCTTCGCCCCCGCGGCGCGCTTGACGAGCGATTCCGCGACGTCCCCGGCCTGCGCGGTGACCCCGATGACGAGGCCCGCGACCGCGCCGGCGAGGGGACCCGCGCCGATCGCCCAGCCGAGCGCCGCCCCGATGACGACCGCCGCGACCGCGCCGCCGATCACCCCGCTCCAGGTCTTCTTCGGGGAGATGTGGTTGAGGAAGCGGCCGCGTCCCACCGTCCGGCCGACGAGGTAGGCGAAGGTGTCGAAGCCCCACACGACGAGGACGAGCGCGAGGAGCCACGCCCTCCCGGGGTCGAGGACCGCATGGAGCGGTGCGCCCTCCGGAACGGCCGGTGCGGCGACGAGGATCCCGGCGAGCGCCGCGAGCAGGCTCGCGTAGCTCATCGTCACGATGCCACCCGCGAAGGCGAGCCAGCCGTCACGGGGATCGGGGTGGCGGAAGGCGGCGAGGGCCCCCGCGATCGTGCCCGCGGCGAGGATGAGGAAGGGGGCGATCGCGACCTGGGGCAGGAAGGCGACGGCGAGCACGACGAGCGGCGGAACGACCGTCCCGGTCCAGCCCGGCGCGTCCAGCCCGGCCGCGCGGACGAGACGGACGAGCTCGATCCCCGCGAGCGCGGCGAGGATCGCGACCCCCAGCGCGAGCCAGGGCATCCCGGCGAGGAAGACCCCGGCGACGACCGGGACGAGGAGGAAGGCGGAAAGGACCCGCTCCCGCACGCTGCCCTACCGGCCGAAGCGCCGGGCGCGCTGGGCGAAGTCCGCGAGGGCCTCCGCGTACGCGGCGCGATCGAAGTCCGGCCAGAAACGGTCGCAGAAGTAGAGCTCCGCGTAGGCCGCCTGCCAGAGGAGGAAGTTGCTGATCCGCTGGTCTCCACCCGTCCGGATGAGGAGGTCGGGGTCCGGCAGGCCGGCGGTGTAGAGCCGTGCCGTGACCGCCTCCTCCGTCACCGCCGCAGGATCCGCACCTTCGGCGATGAGGCCGCGCACGGCATCCACGATCTCCGTGCGCGAGGAGTAGTTGAAGGCCACGTTCAGCGTCATCCGCGCCCCGTGCGCCGTGGCACGGATCCCGTCGTCGATCGCCGTGCGGGTCCCCTCGGAGAGCTCGTCGATCCGGCCGAGGACCCGGACGCGGACACCCTGCTTCGCGAGACGCGGCGTCTCGTCGCGGATCGCGGATTCGAGGAGGCCCATGAGGAGGCTCACCTCGTCGCTCGTGCGCGACCAGTTCTCCCGGCTGAAGGCATAGATCGTGAGGATCTCGACGCCGATCTCGACCGAGTGCTCGACGATCGGACGGATCGCCTCCACGCCCGCGGAATGGCCACGACCATCCGGCAGGCCGCGTTCCCGCGCCCAGCGCCGGTTGCCATCCATGATGATGGCGACGTGGCGCGGGACGACGGCATCGGCCGCCGGACCGGCGCCGCCCGACCCCATCGCCGCGGCGGGGTCCACTAGACCTCCAGGATCTCCTGCTCCTTCGCCTTCCCGACCCGGTCGACCTCGTCGGTCCAGCGATGGGTGACCTTCTCGATCCGCTCCTGCTCGCGGCGCGCCTCGTCCGAGCCGATCTCGCCGTCACGCTCCGCCTTGCGCAGCTCATCCGTGGCATCCCGGCGGTGGTTGCGGATCTCGACCTTGGCCTCTTCCATCCGCTTGTGGATGACCTTGACGAGCTCCTTGCGGCGCTCACCGGTGAGGGGCGGGATGTTCAGGCGGATGACCATGCCGTCCACGTTGGGGACGAGGCCGATCTCGCTCTTCATGATCGCCTTCTCGATCGCCTGGAGGACGCTCCGGTCCCACGGCTGGATGACGATCTGGTGCGCCTCCGGGACGCTGATCCCCGCCAGCTGGTTGAGCGGCGTGATCGCCCCGTAGGCCTCCACGTGGATGTGCTCCACGAGCGAGGTCGAGGCCCGGCCCGTGCGCACCGCGTTGAAGTCGTGGTCCATCGCCTCGACGGCCCGTTCCATCCGGGCGTCGATCTCCTGGCGCGCGCTACCGCTCATCGGGGCTCACCTCCGTGGATCAGGGTGCCCACCGGCTCGCCCATGGCGGCACGGCGGATATTGTCCGGCCGGTTCATGTCGAAGACGACGATCGGCAGGTCGTTCTCCTGGCAGAGCGTGACCGCCGTGAGATCGAGGACCTCGAGCCGGTCCGTCAGGACCTGGCCGTAGGTCAGGATGTCGTGCCGGCGGGCGGTCGGATCCTTCGTGGGATCCGCCGTGTAGACGCCGTCCACCTTGGTGGCCTTGAACATGACCTGCGCGCCGATCTCCACGGCGCGGAGGGCGGCGGCGGTATCCGTGGTGAAGTACGGGTTGCCGGTCCCCGCGGCGAGGATGACGACCCTCCCCTTCTCCAGGTGGCGCATCGCGCGCCGCCGGATGTAGGGCTCGGCGACCTCGTTCATCGCGATCGCGCTCATCACCCGGGTGTCCACCGACTCCTTCTCCAGGGCGTCCTGGAGCGCGAGCGCGTTCATCACCGTGGCGAGCATCCCCATGTAGTCTCCGGTGGCCCGGTCCATCCCGCGGGCTGCGGCCGCAAGCCCACGGAAGATGTTCCCGCCACCCACGACGATGGCGACCTCGACCCCCTCGGCGCGCAGCGCACCGACCTGGCGGGCGATGAAGGTGCAGACGTCGGGATCGACCCCGTAGGCCCGATCCCCGAGGAGCGCCTCGCCCGAGATCTTGAGGAGGATCCGCTCGTAGCGGCCGCGACGCCCGGGGCCTCCGGGACGCCCCGCCGCCGAAGCGGGGTCGGTCACATCTCCTCCCCGAGCTGGTAGCGGACGAAGCGGCGGACGCGGATGTTCTCGCCGATCTTCGCGATCGACTCCGTGACCAGCTGGCCGACCGTCATCTCCGAGTCCCGGAAGGGCTGCTCGTAGAGGACGACCTGGCCGAACCACTTCTTCAGCTGGCCCTGGACGATCTGCTCCCGGATGTTCTCCGGCTTCTTCGCCAGCGCCTCGTCCTCGAGGAGCTCGCGCTTCTTCGCTTCCAGGTCCGCGGCCGGGATCGCCTCGATCGTGGTGTAGAGCGGGGCGAGCCCCGCGATCTGCATCCCGATGTCACGGACGAGCTTCTGGAAGTCCTCGTTCCGGGCGACGAAGTCGGTCTCGCAGTTCACCTCGAGGAGGACACCCAGCCGGCCACCGGCATGGATGTAGCTGGAGACGACGCCCTCGCGGGCATCGCGTCCGGCCTTCTTCGCGGCCGCGGCGACGCCACGCTCGCGCAGGTTCGTCACCGCGGTCTCGAGGTCGCCGTTCGTCTCCTCGAGCGCACGCTTGCAGTCCATGAAGCCGGCGCCGGTGCGCTCGCGCAGCTCCTTGACGAGCTCTGATGTGATCGCCATCTCGGGTCCTCGTTCCTCGCTGGATCCGCTGGGTGGGTCGTGCGTCAGGCGGGCTGGGCCGGCGGCGCGGGCTCCTCGGCAGCCTCGGCGGGGAGGCCGGGCAGGAGGTCGTCATCCGCATCCGGGGCGAAGCTGAAGGTGCCACCGGCCGCAAGCGCGGCGACGAGCTCGTCGCTCGCCTCCTCGTCCTCCGTGACCTCGGGCTCGGCGACCGGCTCGGCAGCCACCCGGACCGCGCGCTGCGCAGCGCCCTCGATGGCGGCATCGGCGACGAGCCGGCAGAGGAGCCGGATCGCGCGGATCGCGTCGTCGTTGGCGGGGATCACGAAGTCGAGCTGGTCCGGGTCCACGTTCGTGTCACCCGTCCCGATCACCGGGATCTCCAGCTTGCGGGCCTCGGTGACCGCGATGTGCTCGCGGTGCGGGTCGATGACGAAGATCGCCCCCGGCACCCGGCGCATCTTGCGCATGCCGCCGAGCTTGATCTGGAGGCGGGTCATCTCGTCCGTGAGGAGCGAGGCTTCCTTCTTCGTGAGGCGGTCGAAGTCACCCGCCGCCTGGCGCGCCTCGAGCTGGTCGAGGAGGCCGATCCGCTTCCGGATCGTGACGAAGTTCGTGAGCATCCCGCCGAGCCAGCGCTGGTTGACCCAGGGCATCCCGGCGCGGACCGCCTCCTCCATCACCGGCTCCTGGGCCTGCTTCTTCGTGCCCACGAAGAGGATGCTCTCGCCGGCGGCGACCGTCTCGGAGACGAACGCGAGCGCGGTCTCCAGGCCCTTGACCGTCTGGGCGAGGTCGATGATGTGGATGCCGTTGCGCTCCGCGTAGATGTACGGGCGCATCCGGGGGTTCCAGCGGCGGGTCTGGTGTCCGAAGTGGACACCGGCCTCGAGGAGCTGGCGCATCGAGATCTGCGGCATGGGACGAAGCCTCCTGGTCGGTTCTTCCGCCACGCGCCTCGTGATCCACGGACCGGCGCTGCATCCGGCAGCCTCCGGCACCCCCGCGGGGAGCGGCGCGTGTGTGTGATCCATGCCCGGATGGGCACGGTCGACGGCCCGGTGGCGGGCCGCGCGAAAGGATAGCACGCGTCAGCGGCGGCGCCACCCCCGACCGTGGGACCCCTCCGGAGCGAGCGCACGGTGATGGGTGATCCGCGGGCCGGAAGGAAGGTGATCCCCGCGCGCCCCCGTCTCCACGCCCACGAGATCGACCCGCCAGGGCAGCCCGGGGAGGGGCGACCCATCCGGGAGGATGCCACGCGAGAGCAGTCCGCCGGCGGCGAGCCACGTCCGCTCCAGCTTCCCCCGCGTCACGGACTCGAGGGGCGACCCGAAGCGTCCCGTGGCGACGGACCGGACCTCCACGAAGACGAGCATCGCGGGCGGTCCGGGATCGACGCCCACGAGATCGAGCTCGCCGCGCCCGACCCGGACACCACGGCCGAGGAGCCTCCAGCCTGCTGCTGCCAGCATCTCCGCCACCAGCGCCTCCGCGGCGGCGCCCCGCCGCTGACGGAGGGTCCGCGGGGGCTCGTTCGATCGTGCGTCCATCCGGATGGAGGATGGAGCCGGGCCCTTCTTCTTCCCTTACCGGCCGGTGGATGACGGAGGAGCGGACGCGGCCGGGCTCTCCAGGTCGAGCCCGAGCTGCTCCGGAGAGCCGGCGGCCGCGGCACGGACGGGCGCGAAGCCGGCCCGGTGGACGACGGTCGGCCCGAGCCGCGCGAGCGCCGCGAGGTGGTCCGCGGTCCCGTAGCCCGCGTTCCGATCCCAGCCGTAGCCGGGATAGCGAAGGGACAACCGGTCCATCAGGGCATCCCGGGTCACCTTGGCCACGATCGAGGCGCAGGCGATCGGATAGGACGAGGCATCCCCGCGGACGATCGCCGTGAAGGGTCCGAGGATCGCCCCCAGCTCCGGCGCGGGCAGGCCGTCCACCAGGACATGGTCGGGTGCGGGGATCCGCCCGATCGCACGGCGCATCGCGAGGTGGGTCGCGTGGCGGATCCCGAGCCTGCCGATCTCCGCGGGTGATGCCGCGCCGATCCCGACCGCGGCCGCCTCCCGGTGGATCCGTTCCGCGAGCAGGACGCGCCGGGCGGCGGAGAGCATCTTGGAATCACGGACACCGGGGATCGCCGGCTCCCCCGGGCGGGTCAGGACGGCCGCGGCGACGACGGCACCGGCGAGCGCACCCATCCCCGCCTCATCGATCCCCACGACACGCGAAAGGCCGCGCTCCCAGAGCACGGCCTCGGCGGTGCGGTCCGGATCGCGGACCACGGAACGATCCCTGCCCGCCCGGATGCCGGCGGGCGACGGTCAGGCGCGGCGCTCGCGAAGCGTGGCGGCCTTGCCGACGCGGTCACGGAGGAAGTAGAGGCGGGCGCGGCGCACGACGCCGTGCCGAACGACCTCGATCTTCTCGATGCGCGGGGAGTTCACCTTGAAGGTCCGCTCCACGCCGACGCCGCTGCGCAGGGCGCGCACGGTGATCGAGCGGGTGATCCCGCTGCCGGTCTGGCGAAGGATCGTGCCCTCGAAGACCTGGACACGCTCCCGGTTCCCCTCGATGACCTTCACGGAGACGCGGACGGTGTCACCGGTGGCCAGCTCGGGAAGGTCGGTTCGGATCTGATGGGCCACGAGCTCTTGGAGCAGGGTCACGTCGGTCTCTCTCCGGATGATCTGGGCCCCGGAACGCGGGGCGCACGCGAGCGCAGTGCGCTCCGGTCGCTGGTCGATGGCGGAGGATAGCACCTTAGCGCGGCGCTGTCTCCTCCCCTCCCGCACCCTCATCCGGGAGCAGGTCCGGCCGGACCCGACGTGTCCGCTCGAGCGCCCGGGCTGCCCGCCAGCGCGCGACCTCGCCATGGTTCCCGGAGAGGAGGATCTCCGGGACCTGCATGCCGCGGAACTCCGCCGGCCGCGTGTACTGGGGGTATTCGAGGAGCCCCTCGCTGAACGATTCCTCCACGGGGGAGGCGGCATCGATCGCGCCCGGGAGGAGCCGGATGACCGCATCCGCCACGACGAGCGCGCCGAGCTCGCCGCCCGAGAGCACGTAGTCCCCGATCGAGAGCTCCAGGTCGACGAGGGAGCGCACCCGGTCGTCCACGCCCTCGTAGCGGGGGCAGACGAAGACGAGCCGGGAGAGCCCCGCGAGCTCGCGCGCGAGCGCCTGGTCGAAGGGGCGTCCACCGGGATCGAGGAGGATCCGCCGGGTCCCCTCGGCCGGAGGCGCCACGTGGTCCAGGGCTGCGGCGATCGGCTCCGGGCGCATCACCATCCCCGCTCCCCCGCCATAGGGATAGTCGTCCACGCTCCGATGCCGCCCGATCCCCCAGTCCCGCAGGTCGTGGACGTGGAGCTCCGCGAGGCCGCGGGCGAGCGCCCGGCCCGGGATCGAATCCCCGAGCGGTCCGGGGAAGAGCGCCGGGAAGATCGTGATGACGTCGATCCGGAGGGTCACGACCCCGGGGCGTCCGATCCGCCTTCCGGCTCCGGCGCGCTCGTGAGCGGTCTCCCCCGGCGCGCGGCGTTGACGCTCCGGCGGCCTCTCGGTCGTGGCTGCTCGTCCGGCTCGTCCAGGGCGAGCGCGTCCGCATCCACGACGATCCGGCCCTCCCGCGGTGCCATCTCGACGATCACGGCGCGCACCGCGGGGATGAGGACCTCGCCGGACTTCCCGCCGCGGACGACGAAGACCTCGTTCTCGCCGGCACGGAAGACCTCGTGGACCGTCCCCAGCTCGCGCCCATCCGTCGTGGTCACGCGGGCACCCTCGACCTCATGCCAGTACCAGGCACCCTCCGGAAGGGACTCACCCGTGGCGTCGATCTCGAGGTAGCGGTCGCGCAGCTGCTCCGCCGCTTCGCGCGACGGGATCTCCGCGAAGCGCACGAGAAGACCGGGCCCGTCGCGGTGGGCCCATTCGATCGTCAGGGGGCTGGAAGCGCCCTCCGGATGGAGGACGGATCCCGGCCGGAAGCGGTCCGGGTCGTCGCTGAGGATCTCGAGCCGGACGGCCCCGCGCAGGCCGTGGAGGCCGCGGACGAGGGCGACGACGAGACGCTCTGCGCGAGCAGCGGCCACGAGGGCTAGACGATCTCCAGCGAGATCGGCTCCCCCTCGCGGGCGGAGACGACCTTGAGCAGGGTGCGCATCGCCTTGGCGACGCTGCCGTTGCGGCCGATCACCTTCCCCATGTCGTCCTCGGCGACGTGCAGCTCGATGACCTGCACATCACCGTCACGGACGACGGAGACGGCGACCGCGTCCGGGTCGTCGACGAGGGAGCGGGCGACGTAGGCGACGAGCTCTGCCGCGGCCATCGTCAGCCGAGGTCCGGCAGGATGCCGACGCGACGGAAGAGGCGCTCGACGGTGGCCGAGGGCTTGGCGCCCTGCTGCATCCAGCGCGTCGCCTTCTCGGCGTCGACGTTGATCTCGACCGGATCCTTGCGCGGGTCGTAGTGGCCGAGGATGTCGAGCGAGCGGCCGTCCCGTGCGTTGCGGCTGTCGGCGACGACGAACCGGTACGAGGGCTGCTTCGTCGCCCCCATGCGGGTGAGACGGATGCGGACTGCCACGGGCGAAGGATCCTCCAGGTCGGGTTCGGTGATGGTCAGGCAGGCCGGGGACGCGACACGCAGAGCATGCGGTCCCCGGCCCATGCCGGGTCTCTGGTCAGGCGAACGGTACCACGGTCAGCGCAGGTAGATCTGGATCGCCGCGGTGCCCACGCCATCCTCGGCGTCGAGATAGGCGACGAGGGGCCCGAGGACGTCCGCGAGGATGCCCGCCTGCGCTTCGAAGTCCGCGGCCTCCGCGGGGTCCATCGTGAGCGCTGCGAGCCCGATCGCGGACGCGAGGTCGGTCCACAGGAACCCGCCGTTCTCACCGAGCGGGTCGATCGCCTGCGCGAACGCCGGGCTCGCGGCGAGCGAGGTGGCCGGGTCCTGCTCCAGGGCACCGCGGGCGAAGTCGCCGAGGCCGAGGTAGAAGTGCCCGCCACCGAGGGCCACGGAGATGCTCGCCTCCACCGGGAGGCCCTCCGTCATCCCGGAGGCATCGGTGAGCGCGAGCGTGGTGACCGTGATCTCCCCCACGACCTCCTGGTCCACGGTGATCGGCGAGTCCTCGCCGCCGGCCGCGAACATCCGGATGAGCGCGAGAAGCCCGTTGATCCGCTCGTCCGCGGCGGCCTCGTCCGTGACGTCGGCCACGAGGCCGAAGGAGGGGCCTGCCTCGCCGACCGTCACGCCGAGGGCGAGATCACCCGCCCAGGAGAGGAGATCCTCGAGGTTCGCCCCGAGGAGCGCCTCGATCTGCTGGAGGCTCGCCTCCGTCTCCTCGTCCGCGGCGAGGAGCGGCCGCGCCTGCGCGAGGCCCTCCTTCAGGATCGTCCCGAGATCGCGCGACTCGAGATAGAGGATGGTATCGGCGGGCATCCGGGTCGCGAGGTCCGAGGTCCCGACCGGCGCGGTCATCGGCGACTCCGCGATCGACCCCGAGAGCGCCGCCGTGATGTGGTCCGGATCGAGCCGGATGGCCCCCACGACCGAGGCGGGGAGCGCGGCGAGCTGATCCTGGAGCTGGGCGGCCTGATCGCCGACCTCGAGCCCCTGGGCGAGCATCTCGGTCACCTGGGCGCCGAGCTCGTCGCGCAGGCGGCCGGTGTTGATGTAGAGCGTCCCGACGCGATCGGCCGGGAGACCCGCGACCGCATCCGCGTAGGCCGCCGACGTCGCAAGGGAGGGGCCACCGGCCGCCACGCGGTCGATCGCCGCCGCGACCCGGTCCCGGTCCATGCCCAGGAGGAGGAGGTCGCCGGCGACGGCCGCGACCGTCGTCTCGCCCTCGTCCTCGGTCGTCCAGATCGTGGTTCCCGCGTACTCCTCGGAGGCGTCCGCCTCGCCGATCCCGTCCCAGATGGCGGGCCATTCGGCATCGAAGGCGGCGCGGTCGGCGATCCCGATCGCGGCGATCGCGTAGGGCCGCTCGATCCCGGCGGCAGCCTCCATCTCGCCTTCCGTGGCCGCCATCAGGGTGTCGAGCGGCGGGAGCTCCGGGAGGCCGATCATCAGGGAGCCGTCCACCCAGTCCCAGCTGCCCGCGCCCATCGGGGTCTCCTCGTCCCCGCCGGCCGCGAAGGCGTCGCGGATCAGGCCGGCGACCCCCTCGATGCCGCCATCCGCCGGGAAGCCGGGGATCCGGCCGAGGAAGGCGATCGCGTTCTCCTGCTGGTCACCCGGGAGGTCGAGGCGCAGCTCGGCGAAGGCGACCGAATCCTCCGGCAGGAAGACCGGGCCGTCGCCGGGCGCCGCGAGGACGGGTGCCGCGGGGATCGCGACGAGGGAGAGGGAGAGCGCGACCGACGCCGTGACGGCGATCGCACGGCGGGTGCGGAGGAGGTGCGTCTTGCTCATGGACCGCATCTTCGCACGGGGCGCAAGAGCCTGCCGTGCGGGGCGCACCCGGCGGATCCACCGGCGTCGCCTCCCCGCACCGGGAGAGGGATCAGCGGCGGCCCATGGGGAGACCGGGGATCCCCGGCCGCTTGCCGCCACCGCCGGAGAGCTGGCGCATCAGCTTCTGCATCTCGCCGAACTGCTTCACGAGCCGGTTCACCTCCTGCAGGGAGGTCCCCGAGCCGTTCGCGATCCGGCGCCGGCGCGATGCGTTGAGGATCCCGGGATCGCGCCGCTCGGCGGGCGTCATCGCGCGGATGATCGCCTCCGTCCGCTTCAGCTCGCCGCGATCGACCGCGGCCTGGGCCTCCTTGGCGGCGCCGCCCATCCCCGGGACCATGGAGAGGAGCGAGCCGATCGGGCCCATCTTCTTCAGCTGCTGCATCTGATCGAGGAAGTCTTCCAGCGTGAAGCTGTTCTTGCGCAGCTTCTCCGCCATCTTCTCGGCCTGCTTCTCGTCGAAGGCTTCCTGCGCCTTCTCCACGAGCGTGAGGACATCGCCCATCCCGAGGATGCGCCCGGCGAGCCGGTCGGGGTGGAAGACCTCGAGGGCGTCCGTCCGCTCGCCGACGCCGATGAACTTCACCGGGACGCCGGTGACGGCGCTGATCGAGAGCGCGGCGCCACCGCGCGCGTCGCCGTCCACCTTGGTGAGGATGAGCCCCGTCACACCGACCGCGTCCCGGAAGGCCTCCGCGACCGGGACCGCCTCCTGGCCGACCATCGCGTCCACGACGAGGAGGACCTCGCACGGCGCCACGACCTCCGAGACGCCGCGGATCTCCGCCATCAGCGCCTCGTCCACCTGGAGCCGGCCGGCGGTGTCCAGGATGACCACGTCCCGGCCGGTCCGGCGCGCCTCCGCGATCCCGCCCCGTGCGATCTCCACGACCGGCGTGCCGGCGGGCGCGCTGTGGACGGGGATCTCGATCGAGCGCCCGAGGGTGATCAGCTGGTCCACGGCGGCAGGCCGGTAGGGGTCGGCGGCGACGAGGAGCGGCTGGCGGCCCATCCGGACGATCTGCCGGGCGAGCTTGGCGGCGGAGGTCGTCTTGCCCGAGCCCTGGAGGCCGACGAGCATGATCACGGCGGGCGAGCCGGTGAGCCGGAAGGTCCGGTCCCCGGCCCCGAGGATCGCCGTCAGCTCCTCGTGGACGATCTTCACGACCATCTGGCCGGCGTTGACGTTCTCGATCACCTCGACGCCGACCGCGCGCTCCTTCACGCGGGCGACGAACTCCTTGACGACGCGGAAGTTGACGTCGGCTTCGAGGAGGGCGAGGCGGACCTCGCGCATCGCCGCGTCCACATCCTCCGGCGTGATCCGGCCGCGACCGGTCAGGGAGCCGAGGACACCGCGCAGGCGATCGGAGAGGGAATCGAACATCGCGGTGGAGTCTAGCGCCGTGGGCCCGCGGGCCTCAGGCGAAGAGGGCCCGCGCGAAGGCGTTGGGGTCGAAGTCGAGGAGCGCGTCCATCCCCTCCCCCACCCCGACGAAGAGGACGGGGACGCCGAGGGAGCGCTCGATGGCGAAGGCGATCCCGCCCTTCGCGGTGGAGTCGAGCTTGGTGAGGGCGATCGCGGTGAGGCCCGCGGCCTCGTGGAAGGCCTTCGCCTGGGCAAGGCCGTTCTGGCCGGTCGTTGCGTCCAGGACGAAGAGGACCTCGGGCGTCGCATCCGGCAGGCGCTTGGCGATCGTGCGCCGGATCTTCGCCAGCTCGTCCATCAGGTTGCTCTTCGTGTGGAGCCGCCCGGCGGTGTCCACGATGACGACGTCCGCGCCCCGCGCCGCCGCGGCATCGAGGGCGTCCCAGACGACGGCCGAGGGATCCGCGCCGGCCGCGTGGGCGATGATCGGGACCCCCGCCCGCTCCGCCCAGATGCCGAGCTGCTCGATCGCCGCCGCCCGGAAGGTGTCCCCCGCCGCGAGGAGGACCCGGGCGCCCCGCGAGCGGAAGCGCCACGCGAGCTTCCCGATCGTCGTCGTCTTCCCCGTCCCGTTGACGCCCACGACGAGGATGACCGCGGGGGTCGTGGCGGACGGCTTGCGCGGCCAGGGGACCGGGTCGCGTGGCGCGAAGAGGCCGACGAGCTCGCCCTGGAGCGCCATCTCCGGTGCCAGATCGCGGCGCGCGCGCGCACGCTCGACGACCTCGAGGGTCAGGTCCGCCCCCAGGTCCGCACCGATGAGCGCCTCCTCGACCTCCTCCCACGTCGCGTCGTCGCCACCGCCCCGGAGCAGATCGCGGATCCGCCCGATGAAGCCGCGCCGGCTGCGCTCCGTCCCCGCCGCCAGCCCTGCGGTCGTCTCCTCGCTCACGTGGCCTCCTCGAGCGCCTGGGCGACCTCTGCCGCGCTCGCCGCCCGGTCACCGAGGCGGAGCGAGATGACCCGGCTCACCGCATCGTCGCCGACCGTGACGCCGTAGAGGGCGTCCGCCGCTTCGATCGTGCCCCGGTTGTGGGTGATGACGACGAACTGGATCTCCTCGCTCAGGGTCCGGAGCGCCGAGGAGAAGCGACCGACGTTCGCCTCGTCCAGCGCGGCGTCCACCTCGTCCAGGACGCAGAAGGGAACGGGGCGGACCTCGAGCATCGCGAGGAGGAGCGCGACCGCGGTGAGCGCCCGCTCTCCGCCGGAGAGCATCGCGAGCGGCTGGCGGCGCTTGCCGGGCGGACGCGCCACGATCTCCACGCCGGTGGCGCCGAGGTCTTCCGGCTGGGTGAGGGAGAGGCGCGCCTCGCCGCCATCGAAGAGCTGCTCGAAGCGCCGGGCGAAGGCGCCTTCCAGCGCGCTGAAGGTCGTCCGGAACTGCTCCGAGATGAGGGTCTCGAGGCGCGCGATCAGCTCGCGTGTCCCGCGCATCGCCTCCTCGAGGTCCTCCCGCTGCGCGTCCAGGGCATCGAGCCGCGTCCCGAGCTCGGCGAGCTCCTCGGCTGCATAGGGGTTCCCGGCGCCGAGCTCGTGGTACCGCCGCCGGAGCGCTGCCAGCCGGCCGGGGCTCGGGGCGGGCTCGGCGTAGGCGCCTTCCCCGTCCCGCCACGCCGCGAGCGCCGCAGCGAGGGCCTCCTCGAGCGCAGCCACCCGGTCCTCGTCCGAGGCCGGCGCCGCAGCGGCATCGGCCTCCGGGGCGGCCGGGGCCACCGCGCGAAGGGCCGCCACCCCATCCGGCCCGATCGCCGCGAGCTCCACGAGGAGCCCCTCCCGCGCAGCATCGAGCTGGACGCGCAGCTCGAGCAGGCGGACCTCGGCGCTCCGGGCCCGGCCCTCCGCGACGCGCAGCTCCTCGCGCGCCTCGCCGGCGCGCCGCTCGACGCCGAGCAGCCGCGTCCGGTCATCCACGCCGGTCGCCTCGATCGCCGCGAGCGCGGCAGCTGCCCGCTCCTCCTCCGCCCGCCCGGCGGCGATGGCGCTCGCGTGGCTCTCCCGCCGGACCGCGAGGTCGGCCTCCGCCCCGACGAGGCGTCCGAGCTCCCGGTCGATCTCCGCGCTCCGCGCGCCGTCCAGGGCGGTGACGAGCTCCGCCCGGCGGCGGCGCTCACGGTCCGCCTCGACCCGCTCGCGCGAACGCCGGACCGCCTCCCGGCGGCGATCCCGCTCCTCCTCCTGCGCGCGCAGCCCCGCCTCGCGCGCGGCGATCTCGGCCGCCACGCGGGATCCGCTCTCCGTCCCGTCCGGCTGGTCCGCCGCATCGAGCCGCTGCACCTCCGCGTCGAGCGCATCGCGCTCGGCGAGCGTGCTCTCCGCGAGGGCCGCCAGCCGCTCCAGCTCCCGCGCCGCCCAGGCGCTCTCGCGGGCGGTCGTCTCCGCCTGCCGGGCCGCCGACCGATCCGCCTCGTCCGCCACCCGGCGCGCGCGGCGGGCACCCTCCAGGGTGGTCCGGGCCGCCTCCGCCGCACGGCGCGCGGCCTCGACCGCACGACCGCCGTCCGCCACCGCGGCGGTGCCGGCCACGACCGCCGCCTCCGCCGCCTCGCGGCGCCCGTCCAGCTCCGCACGTTCCGCCCGCCGCTCGAGAAGCGAGCTCTCCGCGGGGAGGCGGACGACGCCGTCGTCCGTGACGAGCCCGCCATCCCGCGTCGCGACCCGCCATCCGGTGGGGATCTCGCCGGCCGCATGGAGGGCGAGGGCGTCCGACAGCTCCGGGACCCATGCGGCGGTCGCGAGGAGGCGCGCTCCCAGCCCGTCCGGATCGCGCCGGAGGGCGCTCGCGAGGAGGCCACCGCCCGATTCCGCCGCGAGCGCCGCGATCCGTGATGCGGATCGCCCGGCGCCGCTCCCATCGCGCGCCGCGCGGCTCCCGGGCGCCTCGGCAAGGACGAGCGAGCCGCCGAGATCCGCGAGCGCGGGGACCGCCGCGCTGGCCACGACATGGGAGCGCAGGAGGTCCCCGAGGATCGCCTCCACGGCCCGGCGGAGCGGCGGATCCACCTCCAGGCCGGTCATCAACGCCCGCCCACCCGCGGAGCGGATCCGCGTCACCGCACCATCGCTGCGGCCGGCACCGATCAGCGCGTCCAGCGCACCACGACGGGCATCGAGAGCAGCAAGTGCCGCACGGGCCTCGGCCTCCCGCGTCCGCGCGTCACGCAGGGCGGCCTCCGCGGTCGTGAGCGCCTCGCGCGCCGCCTCGGCCGCTCGCTCCGCGCGCTCCTCCTCCCCGACGGCCTCCGACGCCGCCCGCTCGGTCTCCGTCCGCCGTGCGGCTGCCGCCTCGGCACGCTGGGCGGCCGTCCCCGCGGTCGCGGTGGCGTCCGTCGCGCGGCCGGCGGCCTCCGATGCGCGCCGCGCTGCCTGGACGGCTGCCGCACGCCGCCCCTCGCGCTCCACGCGCGCCATCCGGAGCCGCTCCGCGTCATCCCGGCCGGCCTCGCGCAGCTCCGCGATCGAGCGGCGGACCTCCGCGATCGCGGCCTCCACCTCCCGCAGCGCCTCCTCGGCCGCTTCGTCCGCAGCGGAGAGCGGCAGCGCGAGATCGCGTCCCGCCGCCTCGAGGCGTGCCGCGACCGCCCGCTGCTCCCCGAGGAGCCGCTCGCGCTCGCGCTCCAGGGCCTCTCCGTCCCCTGCCAGCCGGGAGCCTGCCAGCCGCTCGTCCACGAGCCGTCCGCGGGCGGCGTCCAGGGTGGCGCGCGCGGCGCGCTCCGCCTCCGCCCGCTCCGCGAGGGCGCGGGCGATCGCCTCGGCTTCCTCCTCCGCGGCGCGGAGCGAAGCGAGCGCGGCATCCGTGGCCGCGCGTGCCTCGGTGAGCCGCCCATCGAGGGCACCGATCTCCCGTTCGGCACCGCCGAGCCGCTCCCGGGCCACGGCGACGAGCGCATCCGCGAGCTCGCGTGCCGCGTCCCGGCGACGGGCCTGCTGCTCCGCCTGGGCAGCGAGGCGCTTCGCCTGGGGGCGGAGCTCCCCGAGGAGATCGCGGACGCGCTCGAGGTTTCCCTCGGCCTCCGCGAGCTCGGCCTCGGCCGCACGCCGGCGGCGCTCGTGCTTGCGGATCCCCGCCGCCTCCTCGAAGAGCGGGCGGCGCTCCTCGGGGCGCAGGGCGAGCGCCTGGTCGACCATCCCCTGGCCGATGAAGAGGAACGCGTTGTCCGCGAGGTTCGCCTCGTCGAGCAGGTCGACGAGGTCGCGCAGCCGGATCCGCTGGCGGTTGAGGAGGTACTCGTTCTCGCCGGACCGGAAGAGGCGCCGGCCGAGCTCGAGCTCCGCGAAATCGACGGGCAGGAGGCGGTCCGCGTTGTCGATGACGAGCGTGACGTCCGCCATCCCCTGCGCCTTGCGCGTGGAGGAGCCCGCGAAGATCAGGTCCTCGGCGCGGCGCGTGCGGAGCGTCCGCCCCTGCTCCCCGAGCGACCACCGGAGCGCGTCCGCGAGGTTGCTCTTCCCGGAGCCGTTCGGCCCGATGATCGCGCTGATCCCCGGCCCGAACTCGACGAGGGTCTTCTCCGCGAACGACTTGAAGCCGGTCATCCGCAACGCCTTCAGGCGTGCGCGGCTCACCCTTCCGGCTCCGGAGCGGGCTCGCCCGCGCCGCCGGCGGAGAGCGCGAGGAGCGCCTCCTCGGCGGCCGCACCCTCCGCGGCGCGCCGGCTGCCGGCCATCCCGCGCCCCATCACCCGGCCGTCCACCCGCGCCTCCACCTGGTAGGTCCGGGCGTGATCGGGACCGCCCACCTCCACGACGTGGTAGACGGCCGCCGGGAGCCCGGCCGCGGCGAGCGCGACCTGGAGACGCACCTTGGCGGGCTGGAGGGCAGCCGACGGGAGGTCGCCGGAGAGCTCGGCCGCGGCCAGGCGCCGGACGAGCCCACGGGCGGCGATCAGCCCCTGGTCGAGGTAGACGGCAGCGATGAGCGCCTCCAGGGCGGAGGCGATGACGGACCCCCGGCTTCGCTCGCCGGCACGCTCCGCGCCCTGTCCGAGCCGCAGGGCTGCCCCGATCCCGATCCCCTCCGCCACCCGGGCGAGGGCACGGTCCGAGACGATCGCCGCACGGCGCGCGGTGAGGACGCCTTCCGGCTCGTCCGGATGGGCCTCCCAGAGCGCCTCGGCGACGAGGAGCGAGAGCACCGCATCCCCGAGGAACTCGAGCCGCTCGTTCGAGGGCGGCGCGGGATCCGGGTGCTCGTGGACGAAGCTCCCGTGGGTCAGCGCCTGCTCGAGGAGGCGCTCGTCCGAGAAGTGGAGGCCGAGCTCCGCGGCGAGCCGGGCGAGGGCACCGGCCTCGCGGCCGGCGGCGTCGCCGCTACTGGCCGACGTGCTCGTCGATGTAGTCGACCGCATCCTGGACGGTGCGGATCCCCTCCGCGTCCTCGTCCGAGATCTCGGTCCCGAACTCCTCTTCGAGGCTCATGATCAGCTCGACCAGGTCGAGGGAATCCGCGTTCAGGTCGTCCACGAACGACGCCTCCGGCTTGATCTCGCTCTCCTCGACACCGAGCTGCTCGACGATGATCTTCTTGAGGCGCTCGTAGGTCGATGCCGTCACGGGTCTCTTCCCTCCTGCGTGGTCGTCTTCATGCGTGGGCGCCGGGCTTCTCGCCGGCCGCTTCCCCGATCCCGTGCTGCTCTGCCCCGCCTGCGCGAGACTCGTCGGCGACACGACCGAGGATGCCGTTCATCAGACGCCGCGCCGGCTCACCGCTGTACAGGCGAGCCATCTCCACCCACTCGGCGATCGCGACCCTTGTCGGCGTCGCGGGGCAGTGTACCAGTTCACCCAGCGCGCAACGCAGGAGCGCACGGTCGATCCGTGCCAGCTGGACGACCGGGTAGCGCGGCGCATGGCGCCCGATCGCCGCGTCCAGGCCCTCGCGGTCACGCACGACGGCCTCCACGATCTCCCGGGCGTGGGCGCTCGTCTCGGCGACCGCACCTTCCTCCGTGAGGCGCCGCTCCAGGATCCGCGGCGCGGTCCGCAGGCCGAACTCCGCCTCGAAGACGGCGCCCAGCGCGAGCCGGCGTCCTTCCTTCCGGGCGGTGTTCCGGTCCTCGCCCGACGCACGCCGCGGGGTGGCGCGCTCGCCGCTCACGCGGTGGGCGCGTCCGCGGGGACGCGCTCCCTTCGGGCGCGTGCCCCCGCATCGTCCGCGAAGGCCTCCGCGATCCGGTCCGGGATGCGAGCCCGCGCCGCCGCGGCACCCACCTCCACGGCGTAGCCGATCATCCGCCGCTTCGCGCTGCCGTGGGTGATGAGGACGGTCCCGTCCACGCCGAGGAGCGGCGACCCGCCGAGCCGCTCGTAGTCGAAGCGACGGCGGATGCGGGCGATCCCGGGGCGCATGAAGAGGTACCCGAGCGGGCCCCACGGCGGACGCTTGAACTCCGCCCGGAGCATCCCGAACATCGCGCTCGTGATCCCCTCGAAGAACTTCATCACGACGTTCCCGACCATCGCGTCGCAGACGATGATGTCCGCGGGATGGTGCGGCAGATCGCGTCCCTCCACGTTCCCGATGAAGCGGAGTGGAGCGGCGTCCAGCAGGACGGTGGCCTCCTGGACCCGGGCATCCCCCTTCCCCTTCTCCTCGCCGAGCGAGAGGAGGGCGACGCTGGGATCCGCGATACCGAGGACGCTCTGGGCGTAGAGGGCGGCCATCGTCGCGTACTGGGCGAGGTTGCGGCCGGTGGAGTCGGTCGTGGCGCCGATATCGAGGAGGACGAACGGGCCGCGCTCCGTGACCATCTGGATCGCGAGGGCCGGACGGTCCACCCCGGGAAGCCGCCCGAGGTGGAGGATCGCCGAGGCGACACCTGCTCCGGTGTGGCCCGCGGTCACGACCGCGTCCGCGCGTCCCTCCCGCACGAGGCGCATGCAGACGTTGATCGAGGCGTCCCGCTTGCGACGGACGGCAGCCGCCGCGGCCTCGTCCATACCCACCGACTCGCCCGCATGGACGATCGTGATGTGGGCCGGGAGCGGACCGTCCACGAAGGGCCGGATCCGCTCCTCGTCACCGACGAGGATGACGTCCGTCTCCGGGTGCTCGCGCGACCATGCGACGGCACCCCGGACGACCTCTTCCGGGGCGTGATCGCCCCCCATCGCGTCAACGGCGACGCGCGGCCGACGCACGGGCATGCCCGTGAGGTGCCGCTCGAGGGTCTCCAGGTCCATCGCCGTCGCGCTCGCGCGCCCGGATCAGGCCGTGGCCCGCCGCCTTGTCAGGCGCCGGCCTCGCGGCTCCGGGCCGCCTTCACGCGGATCGCCTCGCGACCGCCGTACCACCCGCAGGTGGGGCAGGCATGGTGGGCGCGCTTCTGCTCCTTGCAGTGCTTGCACTCTTCGAGCTGCGGCGTCGTGAGCGCGTGGTGAGCGCGGCGGTCGCCCTGGCGGGCATGCGACACGCGTCGCTTCGGGACTCCCATCGTCTGTGGATCTCCTTGCCGGGGTGAAGGCGGCGCGCGAGGCACCGACCGGATATGGTGGCCTAGTCGAGCCGGTCGCGCAAGTCCGCGAGCGCGGCGAGGCGTGGATCGATCCCGTCGCCCGCGTGCCGGTGCTCCGGATCGTCGTTCAGGTTCACCCCGCATTCCGCGCACAGGCCGCGGCAGCCGGGGCGACAGAGCGGGACGAGCGGCTCGGCGAGGGAGACCGCTTCGCGGACCACCTCGTCCAGGTCGATCTCGTGGTGATCGTCGATCCGGAACGCCTCGGGCTCCTCGCTCGCGTCGACCGGAAGACCGCTGTCGATGTCGATCGAGGGGAGCGCCTCCTCGTCGATCGCGGCCGTGACGGGCATCGGCGAGGGGACGAGGCACCGGCTGCAGGGGATGAGGAGCGAGGTCTCGACCTCCCCGCGGAGGAGGATGCTCCGGCCGGTCCGCGAGAGGCGGACGGACCCTTCCACCGGCCCGGCAAGGGCAAGGTCGTCCGCGATCGGGAGGTCGGCAAGGGAGATCGGGACGGTCCGGGATGTCCCGGGGGCGGAGCGGAGGAGCGCCGCGACGTTAACCCGCGGCATGCGCCCGGGGGTCCGCCGCCTCGTCGTCGTTCCAGCCGTCCGCGTCGCCGGCAGGGTCCCCGCCCTCCCCGACGTACCGCTCATCGAGCATCGAGAGCCCGCGCCGGATGCTCGTCAGCGCCCGCACGCAATCACCCTCCAGGCGCACGAGGACGGATGCCGCGTAGGAATCGGCGCCGCGCCGGATCTCCTCGGCCTCGGCCTCACCCGCGGCGATGATCTCCTGGGAGCGGATCTCCGCAGCACGCGTCAGCTCCCGCTCCTCGATGAGGAAGGCGGCCTGCTCCTGCGCCCGGGCGACGATCCGGTCAGCCTCCTCCTGGGCACGCTCGACCAGCCGGCTCGTCTCCTCGTTGATCCGCTTCGCCTGGCGGACCTCCTCGGGCACGGCGACGCGCAGCTGATCGATGAGATCGAGCGCAGCGACCTGGTCCACGACGACGGAGTTCGTCATCGGCATCCGGCGGCCATTGGAGACGAGCTGCTCAAGGCGCTCGATGAGGAAGACGATATCGATGGGAGTGTCCTCCGCGACGGGCTCAGAGGGTAGGGTAGCCGACGGAGGCGCCCCGCGTCGACGGATCGTGCTCCCGAACGCCCCTCAGGAGCGTCTGCCGCCCTCGCCGTCCGACGCGCGAAGGCGGCGCGCCGCCGCAGCCGGGACGAGGCCGGCGAGGTCCCCGCCGAGGGCTGCGACCTCGCGGACGAGCGTGGAGCTGACCCCCGCGTGCTCCGGCGCGGCCATGAGGAGGACGGTCTCGATCCCGGGATCGAGCCGGCGATTCACGGCAGCGAGCGCCTGCTCCGCCTCGAGCTCCACGGCACCGCGCACCCCCCGGACGAGCGCCTGCGCCCCGACCTTCCGGGCGAGCGTGACGGTGAGCCCCGGATCCGCGATCACCTCGACGCGACCCGCGATCGCGGGGGCTTCCTCGGCGAGCGCCTCGCGGATCGTCCGGACCCGCTCCTCCGCGGGGGTCCCGCTCGTCTTCCGCGTGTTCACGAGGACGCCCACCACGACGCGGTCGAAGAGGCCGGCGGCACGGACGATGAGGTCGAGGTGGCCGAGAGTGACCGGGTCGAAGGTGCCCGGCACGAGCGCGATCCTCATCCCTGCCCCGCGATCCGGTACTCGCTGAGCGCCGTCTCCCCGAAGCGGCGGACGCGCACGCGGCGCAGGCGGCCGGCGCTCTCGGGCGGCTCGCTCTTCCAGAAATGCTTGGCGATCACGACCGCATCATCGCGCAGCCACCCGAGGCGCGCATCGCCGAGGCGCTCGAGCGACCCGATCAGGAGCGCGGTCTCCGCGTAGGGCGGATCGGCGATCGCGAGCCCGAAGGGACCCTCCGGCGCACACCCCGCGTCCAGGAACCGGAGCGCGTCCTGCCGCACGACCCGCCCCCCTGCGAGTCGCGTCCGGCGCAGGTTCTCCGCGATCGTCCGGGCCGCTCCCGCGTCGTCCTCCACGAAGATCGCCACCGGCGCCCCGCGGCTGAGCGCCTCGATCCCGGCGGCCCCGCTCCCGGCGAAGAGATCGAGGACCGGCGTGGACCACGGCACCTCCGCAGCTGCCTCGAGCGAGGCGAAGAGCGCCTGCTTCACGCGGTCCGCGAAGGGACGGGTCCCCTCCCCCGGCGCGAGAAGGCGGATCCCACCGGCGCTTCCGGTGATCACCCGGCCGGCCTCAGGCATCGAGCTCCTCCCCGGCCACCACGTCACCGGCCCCGACCCGGCGCAGCCAGCCCCCGGCGAGCGCCCGCGCGAGGCCGGCGTGCGCGACATCGACCCGCCCGTGCGGATCGACGATCCGCTCCGCGACCCCGCGGGCCTCGGTCGAGGCCTTCCGGTGGCGGGGGTCGCCGAGGGTCGCCACGCGCAGCGGTGGCAGGCCGCTCTGCTCGAGCCCGAGAAGACGCCCTTCGCCGCGCAGCTCCAGGTCGAGCTCCGCGAGCGCGAAGCCGTCCGTGCTCTCCCGGAGGGCATCGAGCCGGCGCCGCACCGAGAGCGCGGCGGCATCGAGCGCATCGTCGCGCGCGGAGGGGTCCGGGTAGGCGGCCGAGACGAGGACGCAGCCACCGCGGTCACGGCCACGCCCGACCCGGCCGCGCAGCTGGTGAAGCTGGGCGATCCCGAAGCGCTCGGCATCGAGGATGACGATCACCGTCGCGAGCGGGACGTCGACGCCGACCTCGAGGACGGTCGTCCCTGCGACGATGTCGATCTCGCCATCCCGGAAACGCGCCATCTCCCGGTCCCGGTCCGCCGCCTTCATCTGCCCGTGGACGACCGCGAGGCGCAGCGGGAGCGCTCCGACCCCCGCGAGCCGGCAGGCCTCCGGCCAGGAGCGCTCGAGGAGCGCGACCGCGGCGCCCAGATCGGTCGGGGGTGGCCCCGGGGGCGGCGGCAGGTCGGGATCCGGCTCCGGAGGGTGGACGAGCGGCGCGATGACGAAGCCGCGGCGGCCCGCGGCGACCTCGCGCGCGAGGTGGACGAGCGCTCCCGCCTGGCCGTCACGGCGCCGGACGAGCTCGTCCGGGGCGCGGACCGCGGTCACCGTCCGCTGCCGGCCCGACGGGGCGGCACGCAGGTCCGACACGTCGAGGTCGGCGTGGAGGATCTGCCCCAGGGTGCGCGGGATCGGGGTGGCGGTCATGAGGAGGAGGTGCGGCCGGAGCCCCTTCGCCTCCAGGGCGTCCCGGTCCTCCACCCCGAAGCGGTGCTGCTCGTCCACGATCGCGAGCCGGAGGTCGGCGAAGGCGAGCGCCTCGCCGAGGAGCGCGTGGGTCCCCACGAAGCAGAGCCCGCGGGTCGTCCCACCCGTCCCTGCCGGCACCGGGGCCGCGGCGAGGCTCGCCGCCTCGCGACGTGCCGCGGGCTTCTCCGCCGCGCTCACGAGGACGACGTCGTGGCCGAGCGGCGCGAGGAGCCGCCCGAGCGTGGCAGCGTGCTGGCGCGCGAGGAGGTCGGTCGGCGCAAGGAGGGCGGACTGGCCGCCGGTCTCCGCGACGAGCGCCATCGCGAGCGCCGCGACGGCCGTCTTCCCCGAGCCGACATCCCCCTGGAGGAGACGCATCATCGGCCGGCCGCGCGCGAGGTCCGACCGGATCGCCGCCGCAGCCGCAGCCTGATCGGCGGTGAGCGGAGCGCGCTCCGGCCGGCTGCCGTCCTCGTCGGGCGGGAGGCCCGCCGCAAGCCCCGCCTCCACCCCGGCGATGCAGCGCTCCCAGCCGGCCTCGGGGAGGGCGAGGGGTGGAACGGCGATCCGGTCCCGCTCGCGTCCCCGGGCGACCATCCCGACCTGGAGGGCGAGGAGCTCATCGAAGGCGAGGCGGTCGAGGGCGGCAGCGCGCGCCGCCTCGTCCGCCGGGAAGTGCGCCTGCTCGAGGGCTGCCGCGAGCCCGATCCGCCCCGCACGTTCCTCGGGCGTGAGGTAGTCCTCCACGAGCGGCGCGTACCGGTCGAGGGCCTCCCGGACCCCCTGGCGGAGCTCCCGCGCCCCGAGGCCGCGGGTGAGACGGTAGACGGGGACGAGCCGGCCGACATGCAGGGAGCCCTCCCCCTCGAGCGGCCCGAACTCGGCGTTCTCCAGCGTCACCTGCCAGCCGCGCTTCCGGACCCGGCCGGCCACGAGGTAGCTCTGGCCCACGAGGAGGCGTCGCTCGATGAACCGCCCCGCCCCGAACCAGGTGAGGTCGATCGTCCCCGTCGCGTCACGCAGGGTCGCGACCGTGCGCGGGATCCCCCGGCCACCGCGGCGCGGAGGGAGGACCCGGACGACCTCGAGCGCGGCCGTGGCCAGCTCCTTCTCCGGGACGAGGGCGAGCTCCGCGACGGTGCAGATCCGTCGCAGGTCGCGGTGTGCCCGGGGGAGGTGGAAGAGCAGGTCGCCCACGGTGACGAGGCCGAGACGCGCCCCGCGCCGCGCGATCCGCCGACCGCTCGGCAGCCCGCTCGTGGCGAGCGGCGTCGCGAGAGGATCCACGCCCTGCGGCATCGGCGTGGGCGCGTCCGCGCTCCCGTCGGCCACCCCGCTACTCCGCGGCGAGGAGGTAGCTGTGGTGCGCCTGGCCACCGGGGGACACCTCGATCGCGACGCCGGGGAGGGCCGCCTCGAGCGCGGCTCCCACGGCGATCGCCTCCTCGACCGCGACCGATGCGCCGTAGTGGACGGTGAGGAGCTCCGCGGAGGCCGCGATCGCCCGGCTCGCGGCGAGGATGACGGCCGCCGGATCGCTCCCGCTCGCGATGAGGCCCTCGTCCGGATCGAGCGCGATCGTCTCCCCGGCGCGCACTTCGCGTCCGCTGACGCGGGCGTCCCGGACGGCGACCGCGATCGCGGCGCTGCGCACCCCGGCCGCGGCATTCCGCATCCGCTCGGCCGTCGCCACGGGTTCCGCGCGGGGATCGAAGGCGAGGAGGGCGGCGATCCCCTCGGCGGCGTTCCGGGTGGGGATGACGGTGACCTGCACGCCCGTGGCGAGCGCGACCACCTGCTCCGCTGCGAGGCGCACGTTCCGGTCGTTCGGGAGGAGGAGGACCGTTCCGGCACCGGTGGCCCGGACCCCGGCGAGGAGCTCCCCGGTGGAAGGCCGTTCGTGGCCCGCCGTGGCCCGCACGACGCTCCCGCCGGCAGCCACGATCACCCGGGCGAAGCCGTCCCCGTCCGCCACGGCCACGACGGCCAGCGCCGGTGCAGCCGCCGGGAGCGCGGGGACCGTGGGCGGCAGGATGCCGACCCCCGCATGCGCCCCGGCGCCGAGGAGCTCGCCGACCCGCTCCTCGCGATCGCCGGCCGCGAGCGCGTCCAGGTTCTCGATCGTCACCCGGCTCACCCGCCCGGCGCGCAGCCCGACCGCGAGCGCGAGGTCCGGCCGGTCGCCGTGGATATGGATCCGCGCCACGGCGGGGTCACCCACGACGAGGAGGGAATCGCCGAGCGACCCCAGCTCCGCCCGGAGAGCCGCGAGATCGAGCGGCAGACCGGGGCGGGCGTCGATGAGGTACGCCGTCTCGTAGCCGTACGCGCTCCCCTCCCCCTCACCGGCGAGCGCGTGGAGGTCGGCGGGCTGGGCGGGCGGAGCGGGCGGGAGCGCATCGGGGAGCTCGGCGAAGGCCGCCAGCGCTCCGCGCAGGATGAGCTCGAAGCCCCGGCCACCGGCATCCACGACGCCCGCCTCCGCGAGGACGCGGAGCTGCTCCGGGGTCCGGGCGACCGCAGCAGCGGCAGCCTCCACGGCCGCCTCGAGGACCCGCTCCACCGCCGGGTCCTGCTGCGCGGCGGCCTCCGCAGCCTCCGCCGCCGCACGCACCACGCTCAGGATCGTCCCTTCCACCGGGCGGTCGATCGACGCGTCCGCGAGCCGCGAGCCGGCACGGAGACCCGCCGCCAGATCCCTGCCGTCCACGCGCCGCTTCCCGTGCGCCGCGTCCGCCATCCCGCGCAGGACCTGGGAGAGGATGACGCCGCTGTTCCCGCGCGAGCCGAGGAGGGCTCCCCGGGCGAGCGCCGCACCGATGGCGCCGGCCGAGCGGCCGTCGGCGGTGACGCGCTCCGTCTCCGCGACCGCAGCCCGGAGCGTCGCCGCCATGTTCCGCCCGGTATCCCCGTCCGGGACGGGGAAGACGTTCAGGGCATCGACCTCCGCCGCGTGGCGAAGGAGGAGACCGAGGGAGCCGGAGACCGCCCGACGCAGGACCGACCCGTCGCAGGTGCGCAGGCTCATCGCGGGGATGGTATCGTACGAGGCCATGCGCGCCCGGGCTCCGGGCGCATCCGACCCGACCCAGCGAGGGGATCCTTCACGCCATGGCCCGTTCCTGCGCCCTCTGCGGCAAGACCTCGATGGCCGGCTTCAACCCGCAGTCCGTGGGGATGAACCGCGTCCGCGCCCATCGGCGCTATGGGGTCAACCTCCAGAAGCTCGCGGTCGAGCGCGCCGGCTCCACGGTCACCGTGATGGCCTGCACGCGCTGCCGCCGCACGCTCCGCAAGTCGGCCTGACCCCGGGCCTCGCGGCCCCCGCCCGCCCTCGGCGGGCACGCGATCACCAGGCACCGTCGTCCGCGTAGCCGAGCTCCATCAGGCGCTGCCCGGCGACGCGCCGGACCACCTCCTGCTCGGCCGGGCTGAGGTCGCTCCGCCATCGCCCGATCGAGCCCGTCACGATCGGCCCCGCCGCGTCCGGCCGCCCGGGGCCTGCGGCGGCTTCCCTCCCCTCCTCGGCCGCAAGGAGCGCGGGGTCGTAGGGCTCGCCGAGGAAGGCGAGGACCCGGCGCAGCGTGCGCTCGGGCTCGCGGGCGAGATCCTCGTAGCGGACCTCGAGCACGCGCGGGTCGGCCCGCCAGGCCATCCCGGCACCGGTGTCCGCCACCCAGCGCCGCGCGTGCTCCTCGATCGACCGTGGGTTGAGCTCCTTCACCCACGCCCCGTCCACCCAGCGCCGATCCGGGTGGTCGCGGAGCGAGCAGACGACATCCCGGCCATCGCGGATCACGTGGATCACGCGTGCCTCCGGGAAGCGCTCCAGGATCCAGCCGATCTGGCGGATGTTCAGGGGCGTCTTCTCCACCCAGCGCGGCCGTCCGCGGAGAGCGCGGTAGCGGGCGGCGAAGGCGTCGATGAAGGCGGCCTGGGAGCGGCTCTCCCGGAGCAGCGCCCGGACCTCGGCCTCGTCCATCCCGTGGGTCGCGGCGAGCGGCGCGAGCGCGATGCGGGCGGGGAGGAAGAGGCTCGATTCCGGCCCGCAGCAGAGGCCGGGATGGCGGTCGAAGGTGCGCCGGAGCAGGGTCGTCCCGCTGCGCGGGCAGCCGCCGATGATGACGTGCCGCTCCGGGCTCGCCCAGGCGCCCATCCGCCAGCGATGGCGGCGGGCGCGCTCCAGGCGGTTGCGGACCTTCCCGAGCAGCCTCACCCCGCCGCGGCGCTGTCGAGCCAGATCGTCATCGGGCCGTCATTGACGAGCGAGACCGCCATCTCCGCGCCGAAGACGCCCCGGGCGACCCGGACGCCGCGCGCCTCCACGGCCGCGGCGTAGCGCTCGTAGAGCTCGTTCCCGAGCGCGGGCGGCGCCGCACCGAGGAAGCTCGGACGCCGGCCCTTCCGGGTGTCGGCGTAGAGGGTGAACTGGCTGATCGCGAGGACCGCGCCGCCCACATCGATGAGGGAGCGGTTCGTGAGCCCCGCCTCGTCGCGGAAGATCCGCAGGTCGCACGTCTTGTCCGCGAGCGCGCGCACGGTGGCCTCGTCGTCCCCGTGCCCGATCCCCACGAGGACGAGGAGGCCGGCGCCGATCTCCCCCACGACCTCACCGTCCACCCGGACGCTCGCGCTCGTCACCCGCTGGAGGAGAAGTCGCATCAGTGCCGCTCCCTTCCCGGGGCGCTCCCGTTCACCGGGCCGGCCGGCGGCCCCGCAAGCCGGCCCCGGGCGGCACGCTGCCGCACGATCTCCACCTCATCGCTGGCGTCGCGACCGCGCTGGAAGAGCGCCGACCCCACGACGCAGACCTCCGCCCCCCAGGCGCCCGCGAGCTCCGCGGTCTCCCGGTTCACCCCACCGTCCACGTGGACCGTCCCGGCCCGCCCGGCGGCGGCGAAGAGCTCGGCCGCGGCCCGCATCTTCGGCGCGGCCGCGGAGATGAAGCGCTGGCCCCCGAAGCCCGGCTCGACCGTCATCACCATGACGAGGTCGAGATCGTCGATGAAGGGCGCGGCGGCCTCGATCGGCGTCCCCGGGTTGAGGGCGAGCCCGGCGCCCGCGCCCCCCTCGCGGATCGCCCGGAGGACGGCACGGACCGGGTCCGGGCCGCCCCCCGCCTCGATATGGAAGGTGACGGTGGCCGGAGCGGACGCGAGGAAGCGCCCGAGGTAGCGGTCCGGCTCATCGACCATCAGGTGGAGGTCGAGCGGGAGGTCCGTGAGGCGCCGGAAGGCGGCCACCACGTCCGGCCCGAAGGTGAGGTTCGGGACGAAGTGCCCGTCCATCACGTCGAGATGGAGCCGGTCCACCCCCGCCCGCTCGAGCTTCCGCACGACCCGGTCGAGGTGCCCGAAGTCCGCGGTGAGGATGCTCGCCGCGATCTGCGGTCCGCGCTCCGTGGTCACGCCGGCGTTCCGGTGCTGCCGGCATCCAGGAGCGCCGCGGCGCTCTCCCGGACGAGGAGCTCGCGGCGGCGGGCCACGGCGGCGGGTGCGGGCGCGCCGGCGAGCTCCGCGGCGAGCTGGCCGCAGGCGGCGCCGATCTCGATCCCCCGGTTGCGCCGGATCGTCGTGTCGATCCCCACCCGGCGGAGCGTCTCGGCGAAGGCATCGATCCGCTCGCGGGGGCTCGGCTGCCAGGGCGTGTGGGCGACCGGGTTCATCGGGATGAGGTTCACGTGCGCGAGCCGGCCCCGGAGGAGCGTCGCGGTCGCCTCGGCATCCGCGGGGGTGTCGTTGATGCCGTCGATCATCACGATCTCGTAGGTCACCCGGCGCCCGGTCGCCTCCGCGTAGCCGGTGGCGGCCTCCACGACCTCCGCCACCGGCCAGCGCCGGTTGAGCGGGACGAGGAGATCGCGGAGCGCCGGCCGCGCCGCATGGAGGGAGACGGCGAGCGTGACCTGGGAGCCGAACGCGGTGAGCGCGGCGATCCCCGGGACGACCCCGCTCGTGCTGATCGTCACGTGCCGGGCGCCCAGGCCGAAGGCCGCCGGGTCGGTGAGGATCGCCGCCGCCTGCAGGACGCGCTCCGTGTTCAGGAAGGGCTCCCCCATCCCCATGAAGACGATGTTCGTCACCCGGCGCCCCTCGGGCGCCAGGCGTCCCCGCCAGAAGCGCGCCTGGTCCACGATCTCGGCGACCTCGAGGTCGCGCCAGAAGCCGAGCTCACCGGTGGCGCAGAAGGGACAGCCCACCGCGCAGCCGGCCTGGCTCGAGATGCAGATCGTCGCCCGCTCCCGGCGCGGCCCGCGGGCCGGGTAGCGCATGAGGACGGACTCGATCGTCCGTCCGTCATCGAGGTGGTGGAGCGCCTTCTCCGTCAGCCCCCCGTCCGCCTCGCGGACGAGCGTCTCCGGGAGCGTGTCCACCCGGAACGAGGCATCGAGCGCGGCACGCAGCTCCGCGGGCAGGGTCCGGAGCGCGTCCACGCCCCCCGGCCGGCCCGACCAGAGGTGGTCCGAGACCTGGCGCGCACGGAAGGCCGGGGCTCCGCGCTCCGCGATCCACGCCGCGAGCGCCCCGGTGTCCAGACCGGAGAGCCCGGGGCGCGGGTCGCGCGCACGGGCGGCCGGGGATGCGGCAGGGCTGGCGGGGAGGACCGGGATCGGGGGCGGCGTGGGCATCGGGATGGCGATGTTACCCGCGATCCGCGCTTCCGGCCCCCGGCGCCGCGAGCAGCTCACGGAGTCCGCGACGCCACTCCGCACCGCTCATCCGCCGCTTCCCCGCGGGCTGCACGGACCCGAGGACGAGGAGGCCTGCGGAGGTGACGAGCGCGACACCATCAGCGTGCGCCACGAGCGTGCCCGGGGGTGCTTCCGGTGTGGGCGCGCCGGGGACGGCGGTGGCCTCGTGGACGATGAGCCGTCCGGACGGGAGCTCGAGCCAGGCGCCGGGCCACGGGTCGTAGGCACGCACGACCCGGGCGAGCCGCTCCGCCCCGAGCCCGGGGTCGAGCCGTGCGTCCTCCTTGCGCAGCGGCCGAGTGAGGCTGGCCCCGGCCGCCGGCTGTGGCCGCGCAGGGAGCGAGCCCGCGAGCCACGGACCGAGGGAGGCCCGGAGGAGCTCCGCCGCGAGCGCGGCGAGCGTCGCCTCCAGGGCAGGTGCCCGCTCATCACCGCGGAGCGCGAGCCGGCGCACCGCGACGATCGGGCCGGTATCGACCCCCTCGTCCATGCGCATCAGGGTCACCCCCGTCTCCGTGTCACCCGCGAGGATGGCGGCCGGGAGCGGCGTCGCGCCGCGATGCCGGGGGAGGAGCGAGGGGTGGAGGTTGAGCGCCCCGTGGGCCGGCAGGTCGAGGAGCGCGCCGGGGACGATCCGCCCGTAGTCGGCAAGGACGATCAGACCGGGCGCGAGGGCGGCGATCGCCTCCTGGGTCACGGGCTCGCGGAGGCGGCCCGGGGTGAGGACCGGGAGACCGAGCAGGGATGCCGCCTCCGCCACCGGGGTCGGCCGCAGGTCTCCGGTCCGGCCCGCCGGCCGAGGGGGCGCCGTGATGACGGCGACGAGCGCGACCTCGGGGGCCTCCGCGAGGGCACGGAGGATCGGGACCGCGAAGGTGCCACTGCCCAGGAAGAGCGTACGCACCGGCCGGCCGGACGCGTCCCCGTCCGTCACGCGGATGCCGGGAGCGCCTCGTCGTCCTCCGGGAGGCCCTGCTCCGCCCGGATCCGGCTCACCGGGATGAGGTCATCCAGCGAGTCGAGGTGGTCGATGAAGAGGATCCCCTCGAGGTGATCGATCTCGTGCTGGAAGGCGCGCGAGGTGATCCCGTCCGCGGCCGCCTTGATGCGCCGGCCGAAGCGGTCCTGGGCCACGACCCAGACCTTCTCGCGCCGCTCCACGTACCCGTAGTAGCCGGGCACCGAGAGGCACCCTTCCAGGTCCCGGTCGTTCCCGTCCCCGCGCACGATCGTGGGGTTGACGAGCTCCAGGACGCGGTCGTCCTCCAGCTCCACCACGCAGGCCCGGAGCGACACCCCGAGCTGGGGCGCCGCGAGCCCGAGGCCGGGCGCGGCGCGCATCGTCTCGGTGAGGTCGTCGAGGAGCTCGTGGAGCGCCTTGTCGAAGCGATCGACCGGCTCTCCGGCGAGCCGGAGACGCGGGTCGCCGAGGGTGACGATCGGGCGAACGGACATGGGAGGAAGTATAGGGCGCGCCCTAGAGAAGGCTCTCGGGGTCGACGTCGACGCTCCAGGGCGGCCCGGGGTCCTCACCGAGGAGCCCGAGGGGGTCCGCGCCCCGGAGGATGACGTGGATCCGCCAGCGGCCTCCCCGCCGCGCCACGTACGCCGGGACCGGTCCCAGCACATCGGTCCGCCGCGCCTCCACGACGGATCGCTCGCGGAGGCGGTCGGCGAGCTCGCGGGCGAGTCGCTCCGCCGTGGCGTGGTCCTCGTGGGCCACGGTCAGCTTCACGATCCGGCCGTAGGGTGGCGCGCCGAAGCGCCGGCGCCGATCGAGCTCGTCCTCGATCAGCTCGGTCGGGTCGCCGCTCGCGACCGCCTGGATGACCGGGTGCTCGGGGAGGTAGGTCTGGATGATCGCGCGCCCCGGACGGTCGCCGCGGCCGGCCCGTCCGATCGCCTGGACGAGGAGCTGCCAGGTCCGCTCGGCCGCCCGCTCGTCCGGCAGGCTGAGCGCGACATCGGCGGAGATCACCCCGACGAGGGTCACCTCGGGGATATCCAACCCCTTCGTGACGAGGCTCGTCCCCACGAGGACATCGATGCGCCCCGCCGTGAAGTCGTCCACGACCCGCTCGGCGGCCCCCCGCCGCTCGCTCACATCCCGATCGAGCCGGCCCACGCGGAGAGCGGGGTTCCGGATCGCGACCTCACGCTCCACGCGCTCGGTCCCCCCGCCGAGATAGCGGATCCGCGCCGATGCGCACGCGGGACAGCGCCGCGCGACCGGTGCCGTGGCGCCGCAGTGGTGGCAGCGCAGGCCCATCGTGGCGGCGTGGAAGACGAGGGGGCGGAGGCATTCCGGGCAGACCTGGCGATAGCCGCAGTCCCGGCACAGGACGACCGATGCGCTCCCGCGCCGGTTGAGGACGAGGATCGCCCGGTCGCCCACCGAGGGGTCGAGGGCCGCAAGGGCGGCGGCGAGCGGCTCCGAGATCAGCCCCCGGTTCCCCGCCGCCAGCTCCGCGCGCAGGTCGATGATCTCCACCGTGGGCGGCCGGCCGGCGGCACGCGGGAGGCGGCGATGGAGGAGCTCCCCGTTCCGCGCACGGCCGATCGTGGCGATCTCGGGGGTCGCGCTCCCGAGGATGACGGGCGCGGCGGCGAGCCGTCCGAGGAGGAGCGCGACATCCCGCGCCTGGATCCGCGGCGTCCGGTCCGACTTGTAGGCGGGATCGTGCTCCTCGTCCACGATGACGATCCCCGGGTCGCGCACCGGCGCGAGGACGGCGAGGCGCGTCCCCACGACCACGGGGGTGGCCTCCGCCCGGATCCGGCGCCACGCATCCGCCCGCTCCCCATCCGTGAGCGCGCTGTGGAGGAGGACCGGCTCGAGGCCGAGGTCATGGCGCAGCCGGTCGAGGAGCGGGAGCGCGAGGGGGATCTCGGGGACGAGGACGATCGCACCCCGGCCGGCGGCGAGCGCCGCCGCCACCGCGCCGGCGTAGACCGCGGTCTTCCCGCTCGCCGTGGGCCCCTCGAGGAGGAAGGCGATGGAGCGGCGCTCCGCGGAGGCCGCCGCGCACTCCGCGACGATCCCCTCCTGGCCCGGGTTCCGCTCCCCTCCCGCGGGGAGGCTGCCGCGCGAAGGCGCGGCACGGCCGGCGGTGGGAGAGCGCTCCACGATCTGCGCATGGAGGGTGAGGAGCCCGCGTCGTGCGAGCCCGGCGACCGCGGAGGGGCCATAGGCGTCCGCGAGACGTGCCGCGCTCTCGTCATCGGCGGCGTCGGGCGCGGCAAGGTCGAGAAGGAGGATCCGCTGCCGGGGTCCGAGCGGCGGACCCGGCGGGCGCTCTCCGGCCGCCAGCCGGGCGGCAGCCGCGCGGCCCTCCGGGGTGAGCGCCGCGCGCCGCTCCATGCGCGGACCCGAGCGGCCTTCCCGGACCGTCCAGGCGAGCGCGACCGCGCCGGCGCCCTCGAGCTCCCGGAGACGCCGGAGGAGGGTCGCCCGGCTCCCCTCGGCGGGAAGGTCGGGGACGGCGATCCCTTCCGCACCGGCCGCCCGGATGCGCGCGAGAAGCTCGGCCGCCGGCCCCTCCGGGACGATCACCGGATCCCCGGGCGCCGGCGTGGCCACGAGGACGACCCGCTCGAGGAGGCCGGGCGGGAGCATCGCCCGCACCACCAGCCCGGGCGGTGCGAGCCAGCCCCGGGCGATCTCCAGCGCAAGCCGGGCCTGGAGGGGCGGCAGGATGGACTCGCCGCCGTGGACCCGGGAGAGGACCGGCTTCGTCTCCCGGCCCGGATCCCCGGCGAGGGCGAGGACGACCCCCACCGCCGGCCGCCGCCCATAGTCGACGAGGACGCCGTCCCCGGGCGCGAGATCCGCGAGCGCGTCGGGGATCCGGTAGCTGTAGGTCCGCCCGCCGGGGACCCCGGCGACATCGACGGCGACCTCCGCGAAGCCCTCGCCCGCGGTCATCGTGGCGCGGCTCAGACGGTGAGACGGCGGGACGGGTACCGGGCCTTCTCCGCGGCGATGATCTCCTCGATCGCCTCCGCGGTCCGCTCGACCTGGCCGGTCTCGTTGACGACGACGTGGTCGTAGTCCCCCGCCCGGGCCATCTCCGCCGTCGCGTTGCGCATCCGCCGGGCGAGCGCCTCGGGCGTCTCCGTGCTGCGTGCCACGAGCCGGGCGGTGAGCTCCTCGATCGAGGGCGGGACGACGAAGATGAGGAGGGCGCCGGGGATCCGGTCACGCACCGCGCGGGCACCCTGGACGTCGATCTTCAGGATCGCATCCTGCCCGGCGGCGATCGCATCCGCGACCTGGGCGCGCGGCGTGCCGTACCAGTTGCCGTGGACCTCCGCCGCCTCGAGGAGGCCGTCCTCCACCCGCAGCCGGGCGAACTCCTCCGCCGTCCGGAAGTGGTAGTGGACGCCGTCCTCCTCGTAGACCCGCCGTGCGCGGGTCGTGCAGGTGATCACGTAGTGGCGGTCCGGCCGCTCACCGCGCCGGCGCATCGCCTCGATGATCGTGTCCTTCCCCACCCCGGAAGGCCCCGAGATGATGACGACGAGCGCACCGGGCGCACCCATGACGGGACGGGCCGGGCTGACGGGCCGCTCGCTCACGCCCGGACCTCCTGCGCGCTGCGGAGTCGCGCGAGGACGCTCTCCAGCTCGTCGGGCAGCGGGGCCTCCGCACGGATCAGGCCGGAATCCGAGGGCGAGACGAGCTCCAGGCGCCACGCGTGGAGGAAGAGCCGCTCCAGGCCGTCCGGTCCGCGCCGGGCAGGCCCGGTGGCGTAGACCGGGTCGCCCGCGACGGGATGGCCGATCGAGGCGAGGTGGACGCGGATCTGGTGGGTCCGCCCCGTGATCAGCTCCAGCTCCAGGAGGGTCCAGCCGGCGAAGCGCTCCCGGACCCGGTAGCCGGTCGTGGACGGCTTGCCGTCCGCGGTGACCGCCATCCGCTGCCGGTGGCGCGGATCGCGCCCGATCGGCGCCTCGATCCGTCCGACCTGCGCCGCGACCGCTCCCGCCACGAGGGCGAGGTAGCGCTTGTGGATCCGGCGCGCCTTCAGCTGGGCCTGGAGCGACACCTGGGCGGCATCCGTCCGCGCGACCATGAGGAGGCCGGAGGTGTCCCGGTCGAGGCGATGGACGATCCCCGGCCGGTCCACCCCCGCGATCGTGCCCAGCCCGCCCCCGTCCTCGGCGTCCATCGCGAGGAGCGCGTTGACGAGCGTGCCGGTCTCATGGCCCGGGGCGGGGTGCGTGACGAGCCCCGCGGGCTTGTCCACGATGACCAGGTCCGCGTCCTCGTAGACGATGCGCAGGGGGATCTGCTCGGGCAGGTGGACCGGCTCGGCCGCCGCCGCGGGGATCTCCAGCTCCAGGTGGGCTCCCGGCGTCACCGGGTCCCGTGCGCGCATCGGGTTGCCGTCCGCGGTGAGCCGGCCCTCCGCGATCAGCCGCTGCACGTAGGCGCGCGAGAGCCCGGAGGCATCCGCCACGAACCGGTCCGCGCGGCTCCCCGCTGCGCCGGCGGGGACCTCCACCGTGAGCCGCCGGTCGGTCATGCCGCTGCGCTCCCGCCGGGCGCCGGCCGCAGCGCGTGGACGACGAGGAGGACGACCGCGATGCTGATCGCGGCATCCGCCACGTTGAAGGTGTACCAGCGCCAGCCGCCGATCCCGGCATCCACGAAGTCGAGCACGTAGCCGAGGCGGACCCGGTCGATCAGGTTCCCGAGGGCGCCGCCGAGGAGGAGCGCGAGCGCGAGGCCGAGGAGGCGGTCATGGACCCCGCGGCGCGCCTGGACGACGACGATCGCCACGATCACCCCGACGCTCGCGAGCGCGAGCAGGGGCGCCGACGCGCCGAAGGTCCCGAAGATCCCGCCGTCGTTCGCGCTCTTCGCGATGCGCACGAGATCGCCGATCACGGGGGTCGGGGCGGCAGGATCCCCGGCCGGGGCACCCGCGTTCGCGAACGCGAAGGAGAGGGCGACCCAGGCCTTCACGAGCTGGTCGAGGATGACGACCACGCCGGCGACGCCAAGGAACGCGAGCCACGGACGGAGGCGGGGACGCATCGCGGGCCGTGCCGCGCCTCCGGCCACCGCCGACACCGGCGCTACGCCCGCCCGCTGCCGGCGACGGAGATCGCGACCCGGACGCTCCCGGCGTCGAGCTCGACCTCCGCCGCGGCCGTCCCGTCCGGGAGGGCCTCGGTGATCGCGATCGCGTCCGCGAGCGTGTCCGTCGCGATCGCCGCGGTCCAGGCGGTGAGCGAGGCGGCGACCGCTGCCGGCGCGGCCACGCGGACCGTGATCCGTGCGTCCAGCGCGCACTCCGCCTGCTTGCGCAGGTCCTGGATCGCGCGCGTCAGCTCCCGCGCATCGCCCTCCGCCCGGAGCTCCGGCGTGAGCGTCGTGTCGATGACGACGACGATCCCCTCGTCATGCGCGACCGCGGTCCCGGGGAGCGGCGTGGCGAGGATCTCGACCTCGTCCGGGGCGAGCGTGACACCGGCCACCTCGACGCTCCCGTCCGCGAGGATCCGCGCCTCGCCGGAGCGGCACCCGGCCATGATCGCGGGGATCCGGTCGCCGTGCTTCTTCCCGATCCGCGGCAGGAGCGGCTTCACGCGCCGCTCCACGAGGTCGGACTCGTCCCCGATCACCTCGACGTCGCGGACGTTCAGCTCGTCCGCGAGAAGGGCGAGGAGCTCGTCCCGCGTGGCCCCGTCCGGGTCCCCGCCGAGACGGCCTCCGGGGAGCGCGAGCCAGAGCCGGCCGAGCGGCTGGCGGACGCGGATCCCGGCCTGGCCGCGGAGGGTCCGGCCGAGCTCCACGGCGCGCCGCAGGTCCGCCATCGCGGCCTCGAGGCCGGGGTCGCGCAGGGCAGCGAGATCGGCGTCCGGCCACCGGGTGAGATGGATCGATTCCGGGGCGTCCGGGTGGATCGGGCGGACGAGGATCGCGTGGATCTCCTCGGAGAGGAAGGGCAGGACCGGCGCCACGATCCGTGCGAGGGAGACGATCGCGAGGTGGAGGCTCGCGAAGGCGGCCCCGCGGTCCTCGCTCCCCTCCGGACGGGAGAGGCGGCGGCGGCTCCGGCGGAGGTACCAGGTGGAGAGGTCGTCGATGAAGCGGGAGACGGCGCCCGTCGCCGCGCGTGCGTCCACATCCTCGAGCTCGGCGCGCACCTCGGCCGCGAGGCCGCTCACCCGGCTGAGGATCCAGCGGTCGAGGGCGGTGGCAGCGGGATCGGCCGCGGCCGGCCCGATCGGGGAGCGGTCCGGCGCCCAGCCGGCAAGGCGGGCGTAGGTGACATGGAAGGCGAGGACGTTCCAGAGGACGAGGAGCTCCCGCCGGACATCATCCGCGGCGTGGTAGCCGAAGAGGATGTTGTCCTCGGGGCGCTGCCGGGCGTACATCCAGCGCATGACGTCCACGCCCATCCGCTCGGCGGCCTCGTTGAACTCGATCGCGTTGCCCCAGCTCTTGTGCATCGGGCGGCCGTCCTCGCCGAAGAGCGTGGCGTAGCCGAGGATCGTGCGGAAGGGGGCCTCGCGCCGGAGGACGGTGCTCATCGCGAGGAGCGAGTAGAACCAGTTCCGGAACTGGCCGGGGAACGATTCGGTGATGAAGTCGGCGGGGAACCACTTCTCCCAGAAGCCCGGGTCCTCGCGATAGTGGAGCGTGGAGAAGGGGACGATCCCCGCATCCAGCCACGGGTTCCCCACGTCGAGGATCCGCTGCATCCGCCCGCCACACCCCGCGCAGGCGAGCTCCACGGCGTCCACGTACGGCCGGTGCGGCGTGTGGCCCTCCAGCGTCTCCCAGCCCGCCACGGCGCGCTCCCGGAGCTCCTCCCGGCCGCCCACGACGTCGAAGGCGCCGCAGTCGTGGCACTCCCAGATCGGGAGGGCCAGGCCCCAGTAGCGCTTCTTGGAGATCATCCAGTCGGACATCGTGCGCAGCCAGTCGAGCTCGCGCTCGTAGCCGAAGCCCGGGATCCAGCGGATCCCGTCCACGACATCCATGATCTGGTAGCGGAGGCTGCGCTCCTTCTGCTCCGCGGTGAGCGTCTCGCGCGGCTGGTCGTAGACCTCGCCCATCGAGATGTACCACTCGTCCACGACGCGGAAGATGAGCGCCGTGCCGCAGCGCCAGCAATGCGGGTAGCGGTGGCGGTAGGGCTCCAGGTGGTAGAAGAAGCCGGTCGCCTCGAGCCGCTCCACGATCCGCGGCGCCACCGCCCCGGCGTCCAGGCCGGCGAGCTCGCCGAAGCCGGCGAGGTAGTGTCCCGACTCGTCCAGCGGCGCGATGATCGGCAGGCGCTCCGCCTTGCCGAGCGCGAAGTCCTCCGCACCGCAGCCGGGGGCGATATGGACGATCCCCGTCCCCTCCTCCTCGCCGACCTCGTCCCAGGCCACGACGCGGTGCCGGTAGGGCGCGGCCCCGCCGGCATCCGTGCCCGCCGCGAAGGCATCCCGGACTGCGGGGAGATCGTCGAAGGGCCCCGTGTACTCCCAGCCCACGAGCTCCCGCCCCGGGCGCTCCTCGAGCACCTGGAAGGGGCCGCGGAGCGCGCTCTTCAGCGTCCCCTTGCCGAGCCACAGCTCCTGGTCGCCCTGCCGGACGCGCACGTAGGTGAGCTCCGCGCCGACCGCGGCCGCCACATTCGAGGTCATCGTCCAGGGCGTGGTGGTCCAGACGAGGAGCGCCTCGCCGGGCCGGCCGACGAGCGGGAAGCGGACGGTGAGCCCGGGATCCTCGCGGTCCGCGTAGCCCTCGTTCATCTCCATCTGGCTCATCCCGGTCCCGCAGCGCGCGCACCAGGGCATCGCGTCCAGGCCCTTGTAGAGCCAGCCGCGGCGGTGGCACTCGGCGAGGAAGCCCCAGATGAGGTCGTTGTTCTCGTTGGAGAAGGTGAAGTAGGAGCCACCGATCTCCGGCATGCCGAGCCGGCCCACGACCATCTCCACGGTATCCGTCACGGGGCCGTGCGGGCCCTCCACGGTGACGATCCGCGTGGGGTCCTCCTTCAGGAGGTCGCGCAGGCGGCGCAGCTCGGCGGGGTCGTTCCAGTCCATCCACATCCCGAGCCGGATCGACTGCTCGGTCTGGACCGCGGCATAGGTGAGGACGCGCTGCTTGCACAGCGAGACGAACTCGGCGATCCCGTGACGCTCGATATCCCGCTTGCTCGTGTAGCCGAGCTCGCGCTCCACGTTGACCTCGACCCAGAGCCCCTGGCAATCGAAGCCGTTCTGCCAGCGCTGGTCCTTGCCGAGCATCGCGTGGAAGCGCTGGTAGAGGTCCTTGTAGGTCCGGCCCCACGCGTGGTGCACGCCCATCGGGTTGTTCGCGGTGATCGGCCCGTCCAGGAAGGAGAAGGTGGGGCCGCCCGCGTTCTGGGCGCGGAGCCGGGCGAAGATCCCGCGCTCCGTCCACCAGGCGAGGATCCGATGCTCCTGGGCCGGGAAGTCCGGCTGGGCGGGGACGGGCGGGAAGAGGCGCTCGGGCATGAGAGGAAAGGATAGCCGAGGGGAGGCTCGGATGCCGCCGCCCCTCCCCCGGCACCGGATGCCGGGAGGCGCTACGCTCTCCCCCGATGGATCGCGAACCGATGCCGGCCGTCCCCCGCCGCAGCGCGTTCGCGGCGGCCTTCCTCTCCCTTCTGCTCCCCGGCCTCGGGCAGGTCTATGCCGGCCGCTGGCTCCGCGGGATCGCGTGGGCCGCCGCCCCCGTCCTCGTCATCGCGCTCGTCGCGGGTCTGGTCGTGAATCGCGAGACACGGCTCACCGTGGAAGGCTGGCTCGCCGACCCGTCGATCCTCCTCGTCCTCCTCTTCCTCCTCGGGGTCGACCTGCTCTACCGCCTCCTCTCCATGCTCGACGCATGGCGGCTCGCCGGCACCCCCGGCGCGGCGGCGGGCTCCACCACGCTCTCCGGCCTCGGCCTCGTCGCGGCGATCGCCGCGCTCGTCGCCACCCACATCGCGGTCGCTGTTCCGGTCAATGACGTGCGTACCTCCTTCGAGGAGGTGCTCAGCGGCACGATCGACGTGGAGGCCTCGCTCTCCCCGGAGCAGATCGCCGAGCTGCAGGGGAAGGGCGGCGAGCCCGCAGGCAGCTTCCCGCTCCCGAGCTTCGCCCCCGAGCCCACCGCGGACCCCGGCGTCCCCGCGGAGCCCACGCCCACCCCGGGACCCACCCCGTCGCAGGGTCCGGACTGGACCGAGGGCGGGGAGCTGAACATCCTCCTCGTCGGGGCGGACGGCGGCCGGAACAACTACTCCGGCTACCTCACGGACACGATGATCCTGGTCAAGATCGACACGAAGACGAAGCAGGTCGCCTTCATCAGCCTTCCTCGCGACACGCAGAACCTCCCGATCCCGCGCGACTGGCCCGCCTACCAGGCGTACGGCGGCCTCTATCCCTACAAGGCGAACACGATCTATACCTGGGCCTCGCGCGTCGCGCCGGGGCTCTTCCCCGGGGACAAGAAGAACAAGGGCTTCGACTCCCTGAAGGGGATGCTCGCCGAGCTCTACGGCCTGTCGAAGATCGACTACTTCGTGGCCGTCGACCTGCGCTCCTTCCGCGCGGTGATCAACGACCTGGGCGGCGTCATCATCGACGTCCAGAACCCGGTCTACGACGACCACTACCCGGCCGATGACGGCTCCGGCCACATCAAGCTCTACATCCCGCCCGGGATCCAGTACATGGGCGGCCAGGAGGCCCTCGCCTACGCGCGCGCCCGGCACGTCACCTCGGACTTCGACCGCTCCGCCCGCCAGCAGCGCGTCATCACCTCCGTGCGCGACCAGATCGACCTCTCCTCGCTCCTCGCCCCCGGCGTCATCCGCGACCTGCTCAAGACCTTCCGGGACAGCGTGAAGACGGATATCCCGCCCGAGAAGATCCCCGCCCTCATCGGCCTCGCCCAGGAGATCGACCTGGACAAGCGGATCTCGCTCGTCCTCGACCCGCCGGAGTACAGCCAGACCTGCTACCCCTGCCCGCCGGACGGCCTCTACGTCCTGAAGGCGAACATCGAGCGCATCCGCAGGGATGTCTCCACGATCTTCAAGCGCGAGCGCGACGAGGTCGCCCGTGCCGAGAAGATGCGCAGCGAGGGCGCGCTCGTCCACGTCCTCAACGGGACCGAGCAGAGCAACCTGTGGACCACCCGCCTCGCGGACTACTTCGCCTCGCTCGGGGTGAACGCGATCGTCCCGCCGGTGAACGCCGGGCTCGCGGACCGCAACGACTACGAAGGCTCCACGATCCTCGCCTACAACGGCGCGCTGGAGGCGATGCCGGAGACGATCGCCTTCCTCCAGGGGGAGCTGGGCGCGACCGCGACCGAGGTCGACGACCCGGACGAGGAAGCCGACATCGTGGTCATCGTCGGCAAGGGGACGCCCCGGCTCAAGGTCAAGCCCTGACGCGGCCCCGGGACGGGGCGATGGAGCGAGGCTGCGGGCGCGCCGGCGGCTCCGCCGCGTATGGCCCGCCGGCCGGGGATCAGTAGACGGGGATCACCCAGCTCGCGTAGTCGCGGTTGCGGCCCTTCACGGCGTCGAAGTAGACCTTCGAGATCGCCCGGACGATCGGGCCGGGGGTCCCGGTGCCGATCTTCCGGTGGTCGATCTCGACGACCGGCGAGATCTGGGCGCCGGTGCCGCACAGGAAGACCTCGTCCGCGATGTAGAGCTCCGAGCGGTCGATCGGGCGCACCACCGTCTCGAGACCGAGCTCCCGGCGGGCGATGTCCATGAGACCCGCGCGCGTGATCCCCTCGAGGATGTCCTGCTCCACGCCGGGCGTGATCAGCTGGCCCTTGCGGACCATGAAGAGGTTCTCCGCGCTTCCCTCCGAGACGTGGCCGTCATGGGAGAGGACGATCGCCTCCTCGTAGCCGTTGAGCATCGCCTCGGTCTTGGAGAAGGCCGGGTTCACGTACGAGCCCACGATCTTCCCGCGCGAGGGGATCATCGTGTCCGCCGTCCGGCGCCAGGAGACGGTGCCGCAGCGGATGCCGTGGTCGGTCTCGATGTAGTTGCCGAAGGGGAGCGAGAGGAGGTTGAGCTGCGCGTCCAGGTCGTGGAGGCGGACGCCGATCCCCTCCGACGACTTGTAGACCGTGGCCCGGACATAGGCGTCCTGGCGGTAGTCGTTCCGGCGCAGCATCTCCAGGGTGAGCTGGACCATCTCGTCCACGGTGTGGCCGGGGTCCATCATGAGGATCTTGGACGAATCGCAGAGCCGCTCGAAGTGCTCCCGGGCCTTCAGGAGGTAGAGCTGCTTCTCGTCCGCGTTCCAGTACGCCCGGATCCCCTCGAAGACCGCCGTCCCGTAGAGGAAGGTGTGGTTCATGATCCCGACCTTCGCCTCGGCGAGCGGCACCCACTGCCGCTCGAAGTAGACGACGTTCGGACCGTCGGGACGGGCCCCGGGATGGGGGCGGGCGGCGCTGGCGGGAGAGGCGGCGTTCGTCGACATGGCGCCGAGGATAGCATCCGGCGCGCAGCGCTCGGGGCGCCGGCGCTCAGAGGGCGAGCGAGCCCGCGGCTGCGATGACGATCGCGAGGTAGACGAGGTAGAGGAGACCCCCCACGAGGAGACCCCGACCGTGGAGCCGGCCCCGCAGGCGCATCGGGCCGAAGATCGCGATCGTGGAGAGGATCGCGATCCCCGCCGAGACGAAGGCGAGGAGGGAGGTCGGAGAGGCCGGGTCGATGCGCCAGGCGCCGGCTGCGAAGACGATCCCGATCGCGGCAGGGATGCACGACTGGAAGACCATCGCGCCCGTCACGTTCCCGAGCGCGAGGGTGTCCTTCCCGGCCCGGACCCAGAGGATGCTGTTGAACTTCTCGGGGAGCTCCGTCGCGATCGGCGCGATGACGAGCGCGAGGAGGACCGGGGCGATCCCGAGCGAGGTGGAGACGGACTCCACGCCGTCCACGAAAGCGGTCGCTCCGATGATGATGAGCAGAAGCGCGACGACCACCTGGAAGGAGACGATCCGCAGCCGCGGCACCTGTGGCTCGCGCCGATGGTGGGCACGGTCGACGCGGTGGAGACGGAGCGGGGCGAGCGAATCCGGATCCCCCTCCCCCGCCTCGCCGCCGAGGTGGGCGCGGACGTAGAGGCCGTAGAGGACGAGGAGCAGGACGGCGATCGCCGCCCGCACGGGCAGGAGATCCACCGGCAGGAAGGCGGCCCCGATCGCGACGAGGTACGCGACGAGGAACCACCCCACGTCCGTGGAGAGGACGTGGGTGTCCACGGCCATCCGATCCCCCTCCGGACGGCGGCGGCCGCGGATGACGACCGCAAGGCCCGTCACGAAGCAGGCGAGGGTGGCGAGCATGAAGGGCGCGCCGAGGATCGCCCCCACGCCGATCTCCTCCGAGGCCGCGGCCGCCCCCTCCGCTGCGGCCCCGGCGCCGAGGATCGCGACGACGGGGATGAGGGTCTCGGGGAGCGCGGTCCCGACGGCAGCGAGGACGCTGCCGACGGCCCCTTCTGCGAGGTCGAGGTGGTGGCCGAACCACTCGATCCCGTTCGTGAAGAGCTCGGCGCCCGCCAGGATGATGACGAGCGCGCCGGCCAGGAGGAGGAGGTGGAACGGGTCCATCAGGGGCTCACCGCCCGGCGCGCCCCCCACGCGCCGGAGCCGGGATCAGGGCCGGCCGTGCTGCGGCGCGTAGGGCAGAAGGGCGACGTGCCGGGCGCGCTTCAGGGCGATGGAGAGCTGGCGCTGGTGCTGCGCGCAGGTCCCCGTCTTCCGTCGCGGCTCGATCTTGGCGCGCTCGGAGAGGTAGCGGCGGAGGCGGTTGACCTCCTTGTAGTCGATCGCGGTCGCCTTGTCCGCGCAGAAGGAGCAGACCTTCCGGCGGCGGCGGTCGCGGTACATGTCATCGCGCTTGCGCGAGCGGGAGGGAGCAGGCATCGGTGGGTCCTCTCAGGTCGGGTTCGTGTCGGTGGTGATCAGAAGGGAAGGTCGTCGAAGTCCCCGGCATCGTCCGGGGCGGGGCGCTGCGGAGCCGGTCGCGGGGCGCCGGACGGAGCGCCCGAGGGGCGATCCTCCGGGAAGCCGCCCTCGTCATCCCGCTCACGGCGCTCGAGCGAGGTCACCTGGTTCGCGACGAGCTCCACGGTCGTCCGCTTCTGGCCCTGCTGATCCTCCCACTGACGGGTCTGGATCCGGCCTTCCACGTAGACCTTGTTCCCCTTGCGCAGCCGATCCGCGGTCCGCTCGGCCTGGGGTCCCCAGACGACGACGCGGAACCACTCGGTCTCCTCCTGCCACTCGTTGTTCTGCTGCCACCGCCGGTTGACGGCGACCGTGAACTGGGTCACGGCCTGGCCGCTCGGCGTGTAGCGCATCTCCGGATCGCGGCCGAGGTTGCCGATGATCATGCACTTGTTCAGGGACATCGCGGTGACCTCCGTCCCGGCGGGTCAGTCGATGGCGGCGGGCGCCGCCTCGCTCTCCGATTCGTCGATGAACTCGCCCTCGGGGGCCGGCTCATCCTCCGGCGGCGGCGCCGGGATGGCGTCATCACCGGACTCCGAGCGGCGGGCGGTCGTGGGGCGCTCGATGTGCGTGACGAGGTGGCGCATCACCTCTTCGGTGATGTTCAGGCCACGCTCGAGCTCCGCGATCGCCGCCGACGGGGCGTCGAAGAGGACGATGTGGTAGCTGCCCTCGCGGTAGGCGCCGATCGGGTAGGCCAGCTTGCGGCGGCCCCAGGGGCTCACCTTGACGATCTGGCCGCCATCCGTGGCGATCTGCCGGGTGGAACGATCCAGGAGCGCCTGGATCCGGTCGTCCGGCACGTCCGGCCGGAAGACGAGCATCAGCTCATAGCGCCGCATGCGCGGTTCACTCCTTCCCATGGGAACCGCCCCGTTCGCCGCGACCGGTCCTGCCGGTCTGTCCGGACGCCGGAGCAGAAAGGACGCCCGGAGGATAGCACGCGTCCGCTGCACGAACGCTTGCCGGGCGGTGGAGACGCGGTTGCGGCACCCGTGGGTCCCCGTCATCATCCCCACGGGCCTGCATCCGCGGCCCGGCACCGTCCGCAAGGAGACCCCCCTGATGTCGCACCGCCCCCGCCGCGCCGCCCTGGCCGCGCTCGCCCTCGTCGCGCTCACCGCCGTCCCCGCCGTCGCCGCCGACCCGACCCCCGACAACGTGGGGATCCAGCGCGCGAACCTCGGCCTCGTCCAGCCCGCGACCGCACCGGGCCTCGAGCTCGGCCTGTGGGAGGTGATCCTCCCCGGCTGGAGCGCCGCGCCGCCCCACACGCACGCCGGCTACCAGATCATCTACGTCGTCCAGGGGGTCGAGGGGTACCACATCCACAAGGGGACGGTCGAGCTCCACCGCAAGGACGGGAGCGTGGAGACCTACGGCCCCGGCGACACCTTCACCTTCACCGAGGGCGAGTGGCTCGTGGAATCCCCCGGGATGGAGCACGAGGCCTGGAACGAGACGGGCGACGTCCTGATCAACCTCGCGGCATCGCTCTTCCCCGCGAACGTGCCGCTCTCGATCTCCGTCGACTTCCCGTCGGTCGCCCCCACCCCGCCGGCCTCGCCGGCGCCCTGACCCCCGGAGGGTCCGTGCCGGAGCAGGGGCTCGAACCCTGACGCCCTTGCGGGCCGCGGTGTTTAAGACCGCTGCGTCTGCCTGTTCCGCCACTCCGGCAGGAGTCGGCCCGCCACCCGGACCGGGAGGAACGCCGCGAGCAGCGTAGCGGCTCACCCTCCCGGGCCGCGCGGGGACGCCGGACGGAGGGCCCGGTCGTGGTAGCGTGACGGCTGCCGTGCCCCCGCGGTCCTTCCCGCCAGCAGGTGACCTCGTGCGTGCTCCCGCAACCGGACCTTCAGCCTCCGCCATCCTGCGGATCGGCGCGGCCGGTCTCCTCGTGGTCGCCCTCGCGGCGTGCGGCACGGGAATGGGCAGCGGCGGCGGCTGGCTCCCCGGGAAAGCAGGCGGGCGGGCGACGATCGGCTTCGACGGCGTCTGCGTGGACGGTGCCGCCACGGGGAGCCTGACCTACCACGACCGGAGCGTCACACCCCCCGTCAACCTCGCCCTCGCCTCCGGAACCTGCTCGGGAACGGCGACGGACTCCACGATCACCGGGACCTACCGCGCACGACCGCGCGGGGCCTCGGGACAGGTGACGCTCACCTTCCACGACTCCGGTGCCCGCGGGCCGAACAAGGGCGATACCGTCTCGGTCGTCATCACGGGCGGCGCCTTCGACGGGTACAGCCATTCGGGCACCCTCCAGGGCGGCAACGTCACCTTCACGCTCCTCCCGCCGACACCCTCCCCTACCCCCGTCTGATCGCGCCGGGCACGATCACCGGCCGGGGATCCGTACCTCCGCGGCCGCGATCCGCGCCTGCTCCTCGGCGGTGGCTGCGGCGATCGCGTCACCGACCCCCGCCGGGAGCTCGAGGTGGAGCGTATCCGCGGGATCGAGCGCGATCGTCCCCGCGACCAGCTCGACCGCGAGCACGTGCCCGCCCTGCGCCCGGGCGGCGTCGGCGGCATGGAGGTGATAGCCAGGGACCCCGATCCCTCCGAGCGCATCGGGGAAGCGGAAGCCGACGATCGTCATCCGGCCGGCGGGAAGGGCGAAGAGCGCTTCCTGCGCCGTGACCGCCACGAGCGGTGGGTAGGGCGGCACCTGGCGCGGGACGGAACGGACCGTGATCGACCGGACCTCCGCCTCGATCCGGATCGCCCAGATCCGCGTCGGATCGGGGATGAGCCGATCGATCGCCCGCTGCAGGGGGTCGAGCGCGAGCGCCTCGTTCGCGGGGACGGGGAGCGGCGCCTCCCGCTCCGCCACGAAGGGGACGATGACCGCGAACGGGGTCCGCTCCTCTGCGCCGATCCGCCGCAGGCTGCCGTCCATCGTCCCCTGCCAGGCCACCCCGTCGACGATGAGCATCTCGCCATCGAGCCCATCGAGGGTCCCGAGGCCGAGATCGCCATAGCCGAGGAGCTCGCCGATCGAGAGGTCCCCGTCATAGCGGCCCTCGAGAAGCGCCGCGATGGTGGAGACCTGGAAGACCTCATCCGCGCGCCGGCTCGGCGTGGCGAGGTCCCCATGCCGCGCGCGGTCCACGTGGATCGCGGCGATCAGCCCCAGATCGATCGGCATGCCGTTCCCTCCCGGAGACGACGAAACCGGCCTGCCGGCCGGCTTCGCGTGGGTGCTCGATGGAGGCGACGAGCGGATTCGAACCGCTGAATAGGGGTTTTGCAGACCCCCCCCTTAACCACTTGGGTACGTCGCCCTGGGTGTCGGCCGCACCGCTGAGACGGTGGCTGGCCCTCGAGGATTCGAACCTCGGTTCACGGATCCAAAGTCCGCTGTCCTACCACTAGACGAAGGGCCAGCGGTCCGACGGTCCGATCCGGATCGGCCGGGGTGTGCTCCCGGTCTCCCGGTGGCCGAACGGGGAGAATGGAGCGGAAGACGGGATTCGAACCCGCGACCCTCACCTTGGCAAGGTGATGCTCTACCAACTGAGCCACTTC
>JAFMJV010000033.1 GCA_017853275.1 Chloroflexota bacterium | reverse complement strand
GAGGCGGCCACATCCGCCAGGTGACGATCGCGACCGCGATCGAGAGGACGCCGAGGGCGAGCCACGTCTCGGCGACCCCGATCCCGAGCAGGAAGGGGGTGACGACCCCCGCGAGCATGATCCCGATGCCGATCCCGTAGAGGGTGAGCTGGCTGAAGAAGGGCCGGCGCGGCCGTGGGACATGGGCGAGGAGCGTGGGGCCGGAGATGACCATGATCGCGCCCCCCGCGACCCCCGAGATGACGCGCCAGAAGAAGAACCAGACGAAGGGCATCCCCTGGTCGGCGCAGGCGACGAACGAGACCCCGATCGCGAGGACGAGGAAGCGGAGGAGGGTGGCGGCGGGGATCCGCCGAGCGGCCGCGTCCGCGAAGAGCGCGCCGAGGAGATAGCCCGCGAGGTTCGCCGACGCGAGGAGCGAGGCGCCCTGGCCGCTGAACCAGCCGTCCAGGACGAGCGCGGGCTGGATCGGCGCGAAGGCGAAGCGCGCAAGGCCGAGCCCCGCAAGGATCGCGCCCATCGAGGCGATCGTGGCGAGCCGCAGGTCGACCCGCGGCTCGTCCGGCGCGCCGCCCGGCGTGGCGCTCATTCCCGGCTCGTCACTCCCACTCGATCGTGGCGGGCGGCTTGCTGCTGATGTCGTAGACGACGCGGTTCACGCCCGGGACCTCGTTGACGATCCGGCTGGAGATCTTGCCGAGCACGTCGTAGGGGAGCTTCGCCCAGTCGGCGGTCATCCCGTCCTCGCTCGTCACCGCGCGGATCGCGACGACGTTCGCGTAGGTCCGCCCATCGCCCATCACGCCCACGCTCCGGACCGGGGTGAGGATCGCGAAGCTCTGCCAGACGTTCCGGTAGAGCCCGGCCGCCTTGATCTCGTCGATCACGATCCAGTCCGCCTCGCGGAGCGTGTCCAGCCGCTCGGCGGTCACCTCGCCGATGATCCGGATCGCGAGGCCCGGGCCCGGGAAGGGCTGGCGGTGGACCATCGCGTCCGGGAGGCCGAGCTCCAGGCCCACGCGCCGGACCTCGTCCTTGAAGAGGTAGCGCAGCGGCTCGATGAGCTGGAAGCGCAGGTCCGCCGGTAGCCCGCCGACGTTGTGGTGGGTCTTGATCTTCTGGGCGGCCTTCGTCTCCGGGGCGGTCGATTCGATGACGTCCGGGTAGAGGGTCCCCTGGGTGAGGAAGTCGATCGAGCCGATCGCCGCGGCCTCCTCCTCGAAGACCCGGATGAACTCGTCGCCGATGATCTTCCGCTTCTGCTCGGGGTCCGTGACCCCGGCGAGGCGGCGGAGGAAGCGCTCCCGCGCATCCACCATCACGAGGTTCATCCCCAGGTTCGCGGCGAAGGTCTGGCGGAGGAGATCGCTCTCCTTCTTGCGCATCAGGCCGTGGTCCACGTAGATGCACGTGAGCCGGTCCCCCACCGCCCGGTGGACGAGCGCGGCCGCGACCGCGGAATCGACGCCGCCGGAGAGCGCGCAGATCACCTTGCCGTCCGAGCCGGTCTTCCGGGCGTGCGCATCCACGCGCGTCCGGATCTGGGCCACGGTCGATTCGATGAAGCTCGCGGGCGTCCACTCCGGGGCCGCGCCCGCGATCGAGAGGACGAAGGTGCGCAGGAGGTCACGGCCGCGCGGCGTGTGGACGACCTCGGGGTGGAACTGGATCCCGTACAGGTTGCGCTCGGGATCCGCGAGGCCCGCGTACGGGGTGGAATCGGTCTGGGCGGTCGCCCGGAAGCCCTCCGGGAGCCGGGTGATCGAATCGCCGTGGCTCATCCAGACCGGCTGGTCGCGCTCCAGGCCCGCGAAGACGCCGCCGGGCTCCGTGATCGTGAGGGTCGCCGGACCGTACTCGCGCTTGGCGGACGGAAGGACGTCGCCGCCCAGCTCGCGCGCCATCAGCTGCGCGCCGTAGCAGATGCCGAGGACGGGGAGCCGGCCGCTCCAGATCGCGGGGTCCGGGCGGGGGGCACCCTCGTCGTAGACGGAGCTCGGGCCGCCGGAGAGGACGATCCCCCGGGCGCCCCGGGCGATGATCGCGTCCAGCGGCGTGTCGTAGGGGAGGAGCTCGGAATAGACGTTCAGCTCCCGGATCCGGCGCGCGATGAGCTGCGCGAACTGCGAGCCGAAGTCGAGGACGACGACGCTCTCCGGGGGCTCGGGCGGGACGTGGACGGTGGGCCGGTCCTCCGGCGTGCGCTCCGGCGCGGGGGCATCGAGGGCGACCTCGAGGTACGCCTCCACCTCGGCATCGTCCGGGGCGAGGACGCGGTGCCCGGCGTTCGCCGGCTCGCCGTGGACGGTCTTGCCGCGCTTCCGCTCCGTCACCCGATCACACCCTCCGTCCGCCGGTCTGCCGCCGCTCGGGCGGATGCGGCCAGTCTACCGGCCGGGGCAGGTGTCGGCGGCCGGCTCCCCGGCGAAGCGCGCCGCGGCCCACGCGATCGCCGCGTCGATCCGCGCGGCATCGTAGAGGGCGCCCACGTGGTCCACCCCGGGGAGCTCCCGGTAGTCCACCACCGAGCCGTCCGCGCACAGCCGCTCCACGGTCGTGCGCGCGGCGACCACGGGGATCTGCTCGTCCGCGTCGCCCTGGAGGTAGAGGATCGGCGCGGCGATCGGGATGCCGAGCGGCGTGTTCCGCTCGAGCGCATCCGCAAGGGCGGGGAGCTCCGCCACCCCCGGCCGGAGCGGGAAGGCATCGGGATAGACGCCGCACTCCTCGTCCAGGCGGGCCGCGAGCGGGAGCGCCTCCGGCGTGAGGACCTCCTCGATCGGGAAGTCGTAGATCTCGCTCCAGGCCCGGGCGATGAGGAGGTCGTTGCGCCACGAGGGCCGGCCGGCGTCGGGGGAGAAGACCCAGCGGGCGACCTCCGCGAGGTCACCGGCAGGTGCGGCAGCGATCGCACCGAGGACGTTCAGCTCCGGGGCCGCCTCCGCCGCCATCCGCGCCGCCCAGAGCGTGGCGTGGCCACCCTGCGAGATCCCGGCGAGGACGACCGCATCGCCCGCGGCCGCGTCCGGGAGCGCCTGCGCGGCACGGATCGCGTCCAGGACCGCGTGGCCGGCGCTCGGGCCGTCCAGGTAGGCGTGCATCCCCGGGGTGCCGAGGCCGGCGTAGTCGGTCGCCACCACGACCCAGCCCTGGCGGGCGAGGGCCTGGCCGGCGACCGCGAGCTCGAGCCGCTGCGCGGTGACGCGGGAGGGTGAGCACGCGTCTCCGAGCCCCGTGGTCCCGTGGTTCACGGCGATGACGGGCCGCGGCCCGGCGGCCGGCTCGCTCGGGGCGAGGACGAGCCCGGAGACCGCGGTCGGTGCGCCATCCGGCCCGGTGGAGCGGTAGAGGATCGCCCACAGGCGGAAGTCGCCGGGCGCAAAGAGCTCCTCGACGCGGATGAGCGCGCCGGGCGCCGCCCCGTCCGGCACGCCCGTCGTGTAGAAGGCGTCATCCGGGGCGGAGGGAAGGTCCGGCGCGGGATCGGCGGCCCGGGCGGCGACCGGAAGGAGGGCAAGGGAGAGGAGGGAGACGGCGAGAAGCCGGGGAAGACGCTGCACGGCCTGATTCTACGCGGGGATGGCCCGCCGTCCCTCCCCTACCCCCGGCGGACGGACCGGTGGCGCGCCACGATCTCGCGGAGGCGGTCGTGGGGGAGCGCGTGGGCGGTGACGCCGTCGATCCCGGTGAGGGTGCGCGCAGCCACGAGGGCGTTCGCGATCGCCTCCTCGGTCGCCTCGATCGCGGCCCAGAAGAGCGGCGTGATCGCGGCGTCATCGAGCATCCGTACCTCGCGGATGACGACCGGATGGGCGGGACGGTCCGTGGCCGGGATGCCGCGGTTCCCGGTCGCGAAGGCAAGGAAGAGATCGCCGCTGGAATGGGCGCCCGCGCCGCCCGTGCGCGCCACGCCGAGCCCCGCCCGCTGGGCGAGCCGCTCGCACTGGCCGGGGAGGAGCGGCGCGTCCGTGGCCACGATCGCGATGATCGAGCCGGTCTCCGTGGCCCCCGGACCGCGCGGCACCCGGGGGTCCGGGACCTCCGTGAGGGAGATCTCGCGGCCCACGGGGATCCCGTCGATCGCCAGCCGGGCGCGCTCGCCGTAGTTCGCCTGGACGAGGACCCCCACGGTGAAGCCGCCGTCCGCGTCCGGAAGGCGCCGCGACGCGGTCCCGATCCCGCCCTTGAAGCCGTGGCAGATCATCCCCGTCCCGCCGCCCACGTTCCCCTCCGCGGGGAGCCCGCCCGCGGCCCCGGCGAGCGCCGCTTCCAGGTGCTCGGCGCTGACGTGATGGCCGTCGATGTCGTTGAGCGTCCCGTCATAGGTCTCGCCCACGACCGGGAGCGCCCAGGCGCCTTCCGGTCCGGACGAGAGGGCAGCCACGCCGCACAGCGCGTCGCGGACCACGCCCACGGAATGCGTGTTCGTGAGCGCGATCGGCGTGGAGAGGAGCCCGGCCTCGCGGATCCACTCCAGCCCGGTCAGCTCGCCGTTCCCGTTCAGCCGGTGGCAGCCCGCGAAGACGCCTTCGCGGAACGGGTCGCCGTCGTGCGGCACGATGACGGTCACCCCGGTCCGGACCGGACCCTGCCCCACCACGAGCGGCCCGTCGCCCGCGATCAGCGTGGTGTGGCCGACACGGACGCCGGGGACATCCGTGATCGCGTTCATGGGCCCCGGGGGAAGGAGCCCGATCGGCCCGGCGAGGTCGCGGGCGCGCGGCGCCCCGGTCACGGGACGGGGATCCGTGGCGGGCAGCTCAGCGGCCGCGCTGCCACGACTTCCCTTCCACCGCGACCGCCGGGGCGTAGACCATCTCGACCTGCTGCATCGCGCGCACGTCGCGGGCCCCGAGCGCGGCCATGCTCTGGCGGAGCGCCCCCACGAGGTTCTCCGAGCCGTCCGTCACCCGCGAGGGTCCGAAGAGGATCCGCTCCAGCGAGCCGACCGTCCCGACGCCGATCCGCGTCCCGCGCGGGAGCGTGGGCGACGGGGCGGCCATCCCCCAGTTCGTGCCGCGGCCGGGGGCCTCCTCCGCCCGGGCGAGCGGAGAGCCGATCATCACCGCGTCCGCACCCGCCGCGATCGCCTTGGCGATCTCGCCGCCACGGCGCATCCCGCCGTCCGCGACGACCGGCACGTAGCGGCCGGTGGCGGCGTGCCAGGCATCCCGGGCGGCGGCCACGTCCGCGATCGCGGTGACCTGCGGGACGCCGATGCCGAGGACCTCACGGGTGGTGCAGGCAGCGCCGGGCCCCACACCCACGAAGATCGCCGCGATCCCCTGGCCCATCAGCTGCCAGGCCGCCTCGTACGAGGTCGTGTTGCCGACCGCCACGGGGATGCCCATGAGGCGGCTGAACTCGGCGAGGGCGAGCGGCTCGTAGCCGGTGGCGATGTGGCGCGCGGAGCTCACCTGGGACTGGACGAGGAAGAGGTCCGCGCCCTGCTCGGCGCAGAAGGGGCCCCAGCGCCGGGCCGCGCCCGGGGTGGCAGCCACGATCGCCGGCGAGCCGGCCGCATGGAGCTCGGCGATCCGGCGTGCCACGAGCTCCTCGCGGATCGGGGCGGCATACGCCTCGGCGAGGAGGTCCGCGAGATCCGCGGCAGGCGCGGAGGCGATCCGCGCGAGGACCGTATCGGGGTCGTCGTAGCGGGCCTGGACGCCCTCCAGGTTCATCACCGCGGCCCCGCCGAGCCGGGCGAGCTCCCCCGCGAGCCGGACATCCACGACGGCGTCCATCGCGGATGCGAGGATCGGGATCGCGAGCCGCAGGCCGCCGATCTCCACGCTCGTGTCCACGTCCGAGGGCTCGACCGTCTCCGTGCCGGGGGCGAGCGAGACGTCGTCGAAGCCGTAGGTGGGGCGGAGGGAATCGACCTTGGAAAGCCGCTGGGGCGGCGCATCCGGGGCGCTCGCGGCGTCTGCCCGGGGGGTCTGGAAAGAACGCTCCGTCCCGATGGCCACCGTCGATCGTCGCTCCCGTTGCGACCCCGCCGGCGCGACCCGACGCACCGCGCGAGGTTGCACGGCAGTATAGCCCGATGGACCCCATCGACCCCCCGGCGCTCGTCTCCCTCGTGGAGATCCGGGCCGCGGCCGCGCGGCTCGCCGGGGTGACCGTGCGGACCCCGCTCCTCCCCTTCGGAGCGCCGCTCCCGGGCGATCGCGCCGGCCGCCCGCGGGTGTGGTTGAAGCCCGAATCGCTCCAGCCGATCGGGGCCTTCAAGCTGCGCGGGGCGTGGAACGCGCTCGCCACGCTCACGCCGGAGGAGCGCGCGCGAGGGGTGGTCACCCACTCCAGCGGGAACCACGCCCAGGGCGTGGCGCGCGCGGCGCGGATCCTGGGCATCCGGGCGGTGATCGTGATGCCCGAGGATGCGCCCGCGGTGAAGGTGGCGGGGGTGCGCGCGGACGGGGCGGAGATCGTCGTCGTGGGGCCCGCGGGGGAGGAGCGGATCCGGAAGGCGGATGCGCTCGCCGCGGAGCAGGGCCTCGTCCTCGTCCCCGCCTACGACGACGCGCGGATCATCGCCGGGCAGGGGACGGCGGGGCTGGAGCTCGTGGAGCAGCTCGCGGAGCTCGGGATGGGAACGGGGCCGCTCACCGTCCTCGTTCCGATCGGCGGAGGGGGGCTTGCAGCGGGCGTGACGACCGCGGTCCGTGCGCTCCGCCCCGAGGCGACGATCCTCGGCGTGGAGCCGGAGCTCGCCGCGGACGCGCGCGATTCGCTCCGGGAGGGGCGGATCGTCCGCTGGGAGCCCGCGCTCACCGGCCGGACGAGCGCGGACGGGATGCGCGCGAGCGCGCTCGGCCGGCTCACCTTCGCGCACCTTGCGGCCGGCATGGACGGGGTGATCGCGGTGAGCGAGGAGGAGATCGCCCGCGCGATGGCCCGCGCGGCCCGCCAGGCCCGGCTCATCCTGGAGCCGTCCGGCGCCACGAGCCTCGCCGCATGGGCCTTCCACGCGCACGAGCTGCCCGCCGATGGGCCGGTGGTGGCGGTCCTCTCCGGCGGCAACGTGGACCCGGGGACCTGGGAGGCGCTCGTGGCGGCGGGGGAGCGGGCGGGCGGCTGACACCGCGCGGCGGTGGCCGGACCCCGGCAGGCCCACGACGTATCATCGGCGCCATGACCGACGCCGCGCGCGCCTCGTCCGCCCTCGTCCGCGCCGCACGCTCCCTGGCACGGACCGGCGAGCTGGAGGCCACGCTCCGCGCGATCGCGGGCCAGGCGGGGAACCTTGCCGGCGGGAGCGCGACCACCGTCCTCATCCACGACGTGGAGACCGCGCTCCTCTCCACCGCGGATGGCGGCTGGACGATCCCCGCTGCGGACGGTGGCACGCCGGTCGTGGCGGAGGCGATCCTCGAGCGCCGCCCGCGCTGGTCGGCCGACCCCGGCCCGGAGCTCGGCACGCTCACCCCCGGCAGCCCCCGCCAGGCGATCCTCCCCCTCGTCATCGAGGATGCGCTCGGGGCCGGCGTGGAGGGGCTCCTCCTCATCGGGACGGGGACGGAGGGGCCGGACCCCGCGGTGCGGGACGAGCTGGAGGCGATCGCGGACCTCGCGGCGGTCGCTGTGCGCGTGGCGCGGCTCCACCACGTCCTCGCCGAGGAGAGCGACTACGCGGAGCGCCTCGCCCGGACGGATCCCCTGACCGGGCTCGTGGACCGGCGGACCTTCGAGCAGGTGCTGGAGCTGGAGGTGATCCGCGCCGGGCGCCAGCAGAGCCCGCTCGCGGTCGTCCTCGTGGATATCGATGGCCTGGGCGCGATCAACGAGACCCACGGCTCCCAGGTGGGGGATGACATCCTCCGCCGGGTCGCGGCCGCGATCGCCGGCCTTGTCCGGCTGATCGACACCGTGGCGCGGATGGGCGGGGACACGATCGGCGTCGTCGCCCCCGGTGACGCGCTCGGGGTCGTGGGCCGCCGGATCGGCGAGACCGTGGCGGCGATCCCCCCGGTCGCGGGCGCCGTGGCGAGCGTCTCGGTCGGCATCGCGCACCATCCCGACGACGGCGCGACCGGCGCGGAGCTGATCGCCGCCGCGGAGGAAGCGCTCGCGGCCGCGAAGGCCGCCGGCCCCGGCTCGCTCGTCGGGAGCCGCGAGAGCCGCTGATCGTGACCGGCGCACCGGGGCGCTTCCTCGCCTTCGAGGGCCCGGACGGCGCCGGGAAGTCGCTCCAGGCGGCGCGCCTCGCGGAGCGGCTCCGCGCGGATGGACGGAGCGTCCTGCTCACCCGCGAGCCGGGCGGGACCCATCTCGGGGAGCAGGTCCGCGCGATCCTCCTCGATCCCGGTCCCACCGCCCGCTCCGGCGAATCGGATGCCCTCCTCTTCCACGCCGCGCGTGCCCAGGTGATCCGCGAGGTCGTGCGCCCCGCGCTGGCCCGCGGCGAGACGGTGATCACGGACCGGTTCGCATGGTCCACCCGTGCCTACCAGGGCTACGGGAGCGGGATCCCGGTGGAGCTCCTCGCGGGTCTGGAGGCGCTCTCGATCGGACCGACGTGGCCGGAGCTCGTCGTCCTCGTGGACGTCCCCGTGGCGGTCGGCCTCGCGCGGCGTGCCCGCGGCGCACAGGAGGACCGGAACCGCTTCGAGGACGAGACGCGCCATGACCGCGCCTTCCACGAGCGCGTCCGCGCCGGCTACCTCGCGATGGCGGAGGCGGACCCCGGGCGCTGGATCGTGGTGGACGGCGACCGGGACCCGGAGACGGTGGCAGCGGAGATCGCCGCGCGGGTCCTCCCGCGGATCGGCTGAGCGCAGCGGGTCCCGGCGGTCAGCGCCGCCCCTGGCGGACCGGCTCCGGATAGATCCGGACGCGCCGGTGCGGCTCCTGCCCGGCGGAGTGGGAGACGAGGTTCGCCCGATCCGCGGCCTGGTGCTGGAGGCGCCGGACGTAGGCGTTCTGCGGCGAGAGCTCCACGGGGCGCGCCTCGGCGCGCGCGATCCCGATCGCCTCCTCCACCTCCCGGAGAGCCGCCTCGTCCGGCGTGACATCCAGGGAGTAGAGCGAGGTGAGGACCGATTCCATCTGCGGCTGGGTGTTCGTCTTCACGACGTAGACGGGGAGCCCGCGCTGCTCGGCCTCGCGGAGCCCCGGGGCCTTCTGCTTGTAGACGCTGCGGAGGGTGATCACCGCATCCGCCTCCTCCGGCTCGCGGACCACGACGACCGGCAGCCCGAGCTCCCGGACCGCCTGCTCCAGCCGCTTCCGGCTGACACCCCAGGGCCAGAGATGGATCGTGTCCAGGGGGACCGGCGCCTCGCCGAGCCCGTCCGAAAGGCGGACGATCGGGCGGTCCTCGTCGCGCAGCGGCGCGTCGGCACCCTCGGGCGGCGCGTCGTCGATCACGCTCCCCGCGCTCGCGAGCGCCGCGAGGGCACGCTCCGCCGAGACGCGCCACGCCGCCTGCCGCGCGAGCTCGCGGGCATCCCCCGGGCGGGCTTCCGGGAGGGGGCTTGCGGATCGCTCGAGCGGCCCACGATCGGCGATCCCGCCCGCCACGAAGCCTGCCGCACGGAACCCGGCCTGGCCGGCGCGTGGCGGCTCGCTCTCCCAGGGGGCAGCACCCGGTCCGCGGCCCGGACGGCCGGGACGGCCGCCGCGGCTCTCCCGCCAGCCACCGCCCGTGCCGGGCCGGAAGCCGGGACGCGAGCCGCCGCGTCCACCATCGCGGATGCCGGGATCGCCGCGGCCCGGCTCGCCGAAGCGCCCGGGCGCCCACCCGGAACCGCCCGCGTTCCCCACGAGGCCGCCGAAGCGCTCGCCGGGGAGCTGGCGCGTGGGGCCGGCCTGCTGCCGGACCTGGGAGCGGTGGACGCCGAGCTCGTCGCGCCAGCGGAGCTCGGGGGCGAGCGGATCGCCGCGCAGGATCGCGTCCACGGTCTCCGCCACGTCCGCGTGGACGATCACCCGGTCACGGTCCACGAGCTCCACCACGACATCGAAGGTGGGCGGTGCCTTGCGCTCCAGGACGCTCTTCTGCGTGCCGCGCCGCCGGGCCTCGTCATCGCCCAGGGTGACGCTCTGGATCCCGCCGATGAGGTCCGAGAGGGTGGGGTTGACGAGGAGGTTGTCCAGGCTGTTCCCGTGCGCCGTCCCGATCAGCTGGACGCCGCGCTCGGCGATCGTGCGCGCCGCACCGGCCTCCTGCTCCGTCCCGATCTCGTCGATGACGATCACCTGGGGCATGTGGTTCTCCACCGCCTCGATCATCACCGCGTGCTGGAGGGCGGGGGTCCGGACCTGCATCCGGCGCGCGCGGCCGATCCCCGGGTGGGGGATGTCGCCGTCGCCCGCGATCTCGTTCGAGGTGTCCACCACGACGACCCGCTTGTCCAGGTCGTCCGCGAGGACGCGTGCCGCCTCGCGGAGCATCGTCGTCTTGCCGATCCCGGGGCGGCCCATGATGAGCACGCTCTTCCCCGATTCCACGAGGTCCGCGATGATCTCGATCGTGCCGAAGACCGCGCGGCCGATGCGGCACGTGAGCCCCACGATCCGGCCGCTCCGGTTGCGGATGGCGGAGATCCGGTGGAGGGTCCGCTCGATCCCCGCCCGGTTGTCCTCCCCGAAGGAGCCGATGCTCGCGACGACGTGCTGGAGATCCGCGTCCGTGATCTCGCGCTCCAGGAGGACCTCCTCGCCGCCGCCGCCGAAGCGCGCCTCGGGCCGGCGGCCGAGGTCCATGACGATCTCGATGACGTCCCGCTCCGCGGGGATCGCGCGGACGCGCGCGGAGATCTCCGCGGGGAGCGCGTCGAGGAGTGCGTCGAGATCGGGCCGGGTCCCTCGGCGATCGTGATCGGCCACGGGGTCCTCCGTAGGCTGGCTGGGCGGGCTCATCGGGCCACCGGCACGAGCGCCGGCTGGGCGATGCGGACAAGCGTCTCCTTGAGCAGGATCGAGACCTGGGCGATCGGACGGAAGCCCGCCTCCTCCAGGCGGCGGTCCAGGGGCGCCTCCCAGGTCCGGACAGCGGCGAGGACGCCGAGGTGCGGGTGTTCGTGGCCGCGACGCCGTCCCGCTTCGCGGCTGCGCTCGCCGATCATGCCCAGACCGTAGCGGATGAGCGCGCCGGGGTCATGGTCCGGCCGGGCCACCACGCGGAGGTAGTGTGGCTGGTCCTCCTTGGCCACGCCGACCTGGAGGAGGGCGGCGAGCCCCGTCCCGCCGTCCTGCTCCTCCTGGACCCACGTCTCCAGATCGGCGAAGCGGAGGATCGGGGTGAGCGAGGAGCGCGGGATCGGGGCGCCTGCGGCGAGCCGCTCCCAGTCCGCGACCCGGTAGCCCTCGAGGCGGGCGACCGGCGCGGGGGTGGTGGCCCGGTGGAGCGCATGGAGGGCGAGCGCATCCCGGCTCCGCGCGAGCCGGATCCCCGCCTCCGCCGCGAGGCCCGGCTCCGGGGCGGCGGGGAGGGCGTGCGTGGCATCGCGGAGGAGGATCCGCTCCTCGCCGTAGCGGATGAAGCCCGCCTGGAGGAGGAGCTCCACGTTGTCGTCCGTATCCGAGCAGGCGACATGGAAGCGCATCGCGCCGCGCTTGGCGCCATCGCGGAGGAGGTGGCCCACGAGCCGGAAGCGGATCTCGCCCGCGGCACCCTCGTCCACGGCATCGAGCTCCACGATCGTCCACTCGTCCCGGATCCCGTCCCGCTCCGCGCGGGCGAGACCGGTGAGATGGCCCTCGTCGTCATAGACGTAGAGCGGGTCGTGGGGCTGGAAGGCGCCGAGGGGCATCCGGAAGAGGCTGAAGACGCTCACCTGGGTCGCCTGGACGGGGAGCCCGAGCGAGCGCACGGGGAGGGTCCCCTCCTCCGGTCCGGCGGGGTGGGAGAGCCGGGAGAGCTCCCCGAGCGCCGCCAGGTCGGTGAGCCGCGCGGAGCGGACCCGTCCTCCCCGGCGCGGGCTCACCGGGGTCCGGATCCCGCGTCCGGCGGGATCTCCGCGGCGAGGGCGAGGAGGATGCGGTGGAAGCGCGGCTCCCCGGCGAGCTCGGGATGGAAGGCGGTGGCGAGGATCGGCCCCTGGCGGACGGCGACGATCCGGTCATCCGGGAGCCGCGCAAGGATCTCCACGTCCGGGCCGGTCCGGGCGATCACGGGGGCCCGGATGAAGACCGCGTGGACCGGCGCGTCGCCGAGCGCGGGCACCGCGAGGTCGGTCTCGAACGATTCCAGCTGGCGGCCGAAGGCGTTCCTGCGCACCGTGACGTCCAGGAGGGGGAGGACCGGCTCGTCACCGCCCTCGATCTCGCGGGCGAGGAGGATCATCCCGGCGCACGTGCCGAGGACGGGGATCCCGGAGCGGAGGAGGGCAAGGAGCGGCTCACGCAGCTCCCAGCGCGCGATGAGCCGGCGCATCGCCGTGCTCTCGCCGCCCGGCAGGACGAGGCCACGGACCCCCGCGAGGTGCTGCGGCAGCCGGACCTCGATGGGATCCGCGCCGAGCGAGCGCAGCAGGGAGACGTGCTCGGCGAAGGCCCCCTGGACGGAGAGGACGCCGATCCGCACGGGGTCTCCCGCGGCGCCCGTGGCGGCCACGGGGGCTACCAGCCGCGAACGGCCAGCCGCTCGGCCTCCGGGATCGCCTCGAGGGCGATGCCACGCATCGGGGCGCCAAGCCCCTTGGAGACCTCCGCGATGATCTTCGCGTCCCGGAAGTGCGTGGTGGCCTGGACGATCGCGCGCGCCATCCGGGCCGGATCCTCCGACTTGAAGATCCCGGAGCCCACGAAGACGCCATCCGCGCCGAGCTGCATGGAGAGCGCGGCGTCCGAGGGGGTGGCGATCCCGCCCGCCACGAAGTTCACGACCGGCAGGCGGCCCTCCGCGGCGATCTGCTTGACGAGCGGATAGGGAGCGCCGAGCTCCTTGGCCGCGACGAAGAGCTCGTCCTCGCGCATCGCCACGAGGCGGCGGATCCCGCCGTTCACGGAGCGGATGTGGCGGACCGCCTCCACGATGTTCCCGGTCCCCGCCTCACCCTTGGTGCGCATCATCGCGGCACCCTCGTTGATCCGGCGGAGCGCCTCGCCCAGGTCCCGCGAGCCGCACACGAAGGGGACCTTGAAGGCGTGCTTGTCGATGTGGTTCACCTCGTCCGCCGGGGTGAGGACCTCGGACTCGTCGATGTAGTCGACGCCGAGCGCCTCCAGCACCTGCGCCTCCACGAAGTGCCCGATCCGCGCCTTGGCCATGACCGGGATGGAGACGGTGGCGAGGATCTCCTCGATGAGGATGGGGTCGCTCATCCGCGCCACGCCGCCGGCGGCCCGGATGTCGCTGGGGACCCGCTCCAGCGCCATCACCGCGACGGCGCCCGCATCCTCCGCGATGCGCGCCTCTGCCGCGTTGACGACGTCCATGATCACGCCGCCCTTGAGCATCTGCGCAAGACCGGTCTTGGTCGCCCAGGTGGAGGTCTCGGTCATTCGTTCAGTGTCCTCTGAGAGAGGGCGGATGCACTCGCGATCCGGAGGGTCCCGCTGACGGTTCGCAGCCGCCGACCGGTCGGATTATCGCACGGCGGCCGGACGCGACCGCGCGAGGCGGGGCGAGGCCTGCGCGAGGGTGGTACGGTTCCCCGCGATGACCACTCCCCGACCGCGGCGCGAGCCGCTCGACCTGCGCACCGAGCTCGCGAAGGCCGTCGAGCGCAACGAGTTCGGGCTGGAGTACCAGCCGATCATCGAGCTCGCGACGGGTGTCGTGGCGGGGGTGGAGGCGCTCCTCCGCTGGCGCCATCCGCTCATGGGGACGATCCCGCCCGCCACCTACCTCCCCCTCGCGGAGGAGAGCGGCCTGATCATCCCGATCGGACGGAAGGTGCTGGAGACCGGTGCCCGCCAGCTGCGGACGTGGCACCTCGGCTTCGCCCGGATGCAGTCGCTCTCGCTCCACGTGAACGTGGCCCCCCAGGAGCTCGCGGAGCCGGGCTTCGCGGACGCGGTCGCGGCGGTCCTGCGAGCGGCGGAGATCCCGGCCGCGGCGCTCGTCATGGAGGTCGGGCCGGGTGCCGTCGCCCACGAGGAAGCCTGTGCAGCGCTGCGCGAGCGGGGGATCGGCCTCGCCCTCGAGGACTTCGGGGTGGGCGACGCGATCGAGCAGCTGAAGCATCTCCCCGTCACCCACGTGAAGCTCCACCCGTCGATCGTCGCCCTCGCGGGCGGCCCGCAGGAGGAGGTCGACCTCGCGGGCTCGCTCCTCCAGGTCGCCGCCGTCCGCCGGCTCGTGACGATCGGCAAGGGCGTGGAGACGCGCGAGCAGGCGCGCCGGCTCGCCACGCTCGGCTGCGACCGCGGCCAGGGCTTCCTCTACTCCAAGCCGCTCGGCGCGGAGGGGATCGGGACGATGCTCGCCCGCGGCCGGGTCCCCACCCCCGGCTGATCCGGCAGGTCCGCTCCGCGGCGCGCCGGAACGCAGAACGGGCGGGAGGCCGGCCCGGAGGCCGATCCCCCGCCCGTCCGGGCGGCGTGAGCGCCGAGGATCAGAAGGGCGCGTTCACCGAGGCCGCCCAGTCGAGATCCACGTGGAGCTCGGGGCCATCGCCCAGGTCCTGGACGCTCGTGACCACGACGGTCGCCGGGTCGCGGTCGCCGGTGATCCCGTCGATCGCGACGGCACCCGTCCAGCCGACCCACCCGTCGATCCGGTCGAGGACCTTCTCCAGGGCGGCGTACTCGGTCGACCTGGCGCCGGTCATCCCCGCGACGAGGAAGCGGATCGAGTCGTAGGTGTACGGGCTCCAGGCGCCCGGGAAGGACCCGTGGAGCCCCTCGTAGGCCTCGACGTAGGTCTCGCTGCCGAGGAAGTCGTCCGGGGCGGGAACGCCCACGACGTCGCAGCGCGACGCGGCATCGCCCGCGCCGTCCACGTAGGTCTGGTCGAAGCTCGCGTAATCCAGGAGGCAGGCGACCGCACCGTCCGGATCGGCGGCGTGGAGCGCGACGGCGATCGCGGCGCCCTCCGGCGAGTAGACCGAGCCGAAGATCGCGTCGGGCGAGAGCGCGAGCGCCTGGGCGACCGCGTCCGTGTAGTCCCCCGCGCCGGGCGCGATCTCGATCACGCCGGCGACCGTGACGCCCATCTCACCGAGCGCGGTCTGCACGTCCTTGGCGATCGTCGCGCTGTAGTTCTGGGTGGGGTCGGAGAGGATGACGACGTTCGTCGCGCCGATCCACTCGTGGAGCGCCTCCGCGTCCACGGGGGCGATCTGGTAGGTCATCGGCTGGAGCGTGTAGCCGAGGCCGCTCGTGGAGATGTCCGAGGTGAGCCGGATGGGCATGACGCCCGCGGCGATGTAGAGCGGCAGGGTCTGGATCCCGACGCCGGAGTTGTAGGGACCCACGACACCGTCCAGGCCCGCCGCGATCGCCGCCTCGACAGCCGGCACACCGATCGTCTTGTCGCCACCGTCATCGATGGGGACGAGCTCGATCTGGCGATCGAGGACGCCGCCGCTGTCGTTCAGCTGCTCGACCGCGAGCTGGGCACCCTTGAGCATCCCGTCGCCCAGGGTGGCGAGCGAGCCGGTGAGGGGTGCCTCGAGGCCGATCCGGATCGGCCCTTCCTGGGCACCCGCGGTGACGGCCGTCCCGGCGAGGGCGCCGAGCGCGAGGACCGTCACGAGGGCCTGGGTTCGCATCGAGGGAAGTCTCCTTCGTTGTGCATCGGCGGCGCGGTGCGTCGCGCGGCTATGGTAGCGGTGCAGGATGCTAGATCGGATCCGAGGATCCGCGCAGGCCCGGACAGCCGGAAGCCCCGGCCATCCGGCCGGGGCTTCCGCGCGGGATCGTGGGGAACGGCCGGCGGACCCGGCCGTCCGGGTCACTCCGCGGAGGCGTCCACCACCGGGAGGACCCGGAGGCTGCCGTCCGCGAGCTGCCCGATCGCGAAGACCGTGTACGCGCTCCCGGAAGCAAGGTCGAGGGCGTCCAGGTCGAGGGCGACCGCCTTCTTGCCGGCGGGGCGGACGTCGAGGTCGTAGCTGCCGGCCTTGACCGGGAGGTACTCGCTGGCATCACCGAAGGCGAGCCCCTTGACGAGCGCCTTCTTGGGCGCGCTTCCGTCCGCGCCGATATCGACCGCCGGGGCATCCGGGCTGAGGTGGACGACACGCACGATCGCACCCTTCTCCGGGGCGGCCGCGTCGCGGAGGACGAGCGGCTGGATCTTCTCCAGGACGTTCACCGCGGCGAAGGTGCTCATCGTGTCCGCCTCGAAGCCGGTGCGGGCGTCGATGACGGTCGTGGTCTCCTCGAGCGAGGGATCCGCGCCGGCGGCGTAGACCTGGATCTCGTGCTCGCCCGGGGCGACCTCGAGATAGTCCGAGATCGCGCCGAACTCGACCGCCTCGAGGACCAGGGTGCCGTCCACGTAGACGTCCACCGCGGGGGCGTCCGGGGAGGCGTGGAGGACGCGGACCTTCGCCGTGGGCGGCGGGAGGATGGCGTCGATCGTCGTGAGCAGGCGGACGTTCCCCTCGTCGTGCGAGCCGATCGCGAAGATCGAGTAGGTGCGCCCGTTGCCGAGGAGGACGCCGCCCGGGTTGTAGGCGACCCAGCCATCCACGGCACCCGCCGGGCGGAGCTCGACATCGAGCTGGCCCTCGGGGACGTTGAGGTAGCCGGTGGCGTTCGGGTAGGCGAGCCCCTGGACGATCTCCTCGCCGCCATCCGGGGCGATGTCGACCGCGGGGGTATCCGCGGAGAGGTGGACGATCCGGACCTGCGCGGCATCCGCGACGGGAGCCGGCGCGTCCGCGATGACCTGGGCCTCGATCGACTCCAGGACGTTCGTGGCGGCGATCGTGGAGATCGATCCGTCCGCGAGGTCGAGGGTGGCGTCGATGACCGCGCCGTCCGCCGGCATGGTGCCGGCCGCGACGACCTGGATCTGGTGGGAGCCCGCAGCATCCGTGATGTACGGGGTGATCATGCCGAACGCGACGTTCGCATAGACCGGCTCGCCGTCCACGTAGATGTCCACCGCCGGGGCATCCGGGGAGGCATGGAGGACGCGGAACTGCGCCGTGCCGCCGTCCTGGGCGGCCGCGCCGAGCGCGCTGGTGGCGACGAGCGCCGCGGAGATGACGCCGGCAAGAAGCGCCGGGCGCCGCGTGGTGCGGTTCACAGTGGTCGAGACCCCTTCCTCACTGGTGCCGGCGCGCGCCGGCGTCTCGGATGCGTCCCCGGAAGGTCCCGGGTGGTGACACGAACGCCATATTGTCACCAATCCGGGCAAGGTTGCAGACAATCGTGCACGGATGACCCGGGTGGCAGACGAGCGCAGACCCCGGCCGGATGGCCGGGGTCTGCGCGTTCGGGGTCTCCGATGGCCGGCATCCGCCGGCCCGGGATCACTCCGCGGCGAGCGTCGCGTCGACGACCGGGAGGACCGTGAAGGTGCCGTCGGCGAGGGAGCCGATCGCGAAGACGGTGTAGCTCGTCCCCGCGTCGAGGGTGACCTCGTCGATGTCGAAGGCGGTCTCGGCCGCGCCGGCGGCGCGGATCTCGAGGTCATAGGCACCCGCCGGGAGGGCGAGGTACTCGGTGGCGTTCGGGTAGGCGAGCTCCTTGATGATCGCCTTCTTCACCTTGGCGCCGTCCGGGGCGATGTCGACCGCCGGGGCGTCCGCGCTGAAGTGGACGACGCGGACCTGGGCCTTGCCCTTCATGGGGGCCGGGGCGTCCGCGAGGACCTGCGCCTCGATCGCGGCGACGGCGTTCGTCGCGGCGACCGTGGTCATCGTGTCGGCGGCGAAGCTCAGGGTCGCCTCGATGACCGCACCGTCGGCCGGATCGGCACCGGCGGCGACGACCTGGATGAGGTGATCACCGGCGGGGACCTCGAGGTAGTCCGAGATCACGCCGAAGGGGACGTTCGTGAGGACCGCCGCGCCGTCCGCGTAGACGTCCACCGCGGGGGCGTCCGGGGAGGCGTGGAGGACGCGGACCTTCGCCATCGCGGGCGGGGCGACCGCATCGATGAGGGTGAGCAGGCGGACGGTGCCCTCGTCGAGGGAGCCGATCGCGAAGATCGAGTAGCTGTGGCCGTTGGCGAGGAGGACGCCGCCCGGGTTGAGGGCGACCCAGCCGTCCACGGCACCCGCCGGGCGGAGCTCGACGTCGAGCTGGCCCTCGGGGATCGTGAGGTAGTCGGTGACCGTCGGGTAGGCGAGACCCTGGACGATCTCCTCGCCGCCGTCGGGGGCGATATCGACCGCCGGGGTGTCCGCGGAGAGGTGACCGACGCGGACCTGGACCGCATCCGCGACCGGGGCCGGGGCGTCCGCGATGACCTGCGCCTCGATCGACTCGAGGTTGTTCGTCGCGGCGACCGTGGTCATCGTGTCCGCGGCGAGATCGATCGTCGCGTCGATGACGGCGCCATCAGCGGGCATCGTGCCCGTTGCGACGACCTGGAACTGGTGCGGGCCGGCCGGGACCTCGAGGTACGAGGAGGCGACGCCGAAGGCGACGTTCTCGAGGACGAGCGCGCCATCCGCGTAGATGTCCACCGCGGGCGCATCCGGCGAGGCATGGAGGACGCGGACCTTGGCGGTCCCGCCGTCCTGGGCGGCTGCGCCGAACGCGCTGATGGCGACGAGCGCCGCGGAAAGGGCTCCGGCGAGAAGCGCCGAGCGCCGGGTGCGGGTCTTCACGGGTGATGGACCTCCTCATGGTCCCGGCGGTCGGCCGGGGAACTCTCTCGTGGGGCGATGTCAGGCGTCCCCGTCGCCGGGTCGTCGTTCCCGACCCGCGTCCGTTCTTCGCTCGGGCAGGGGGGACGGATTGCGGACCGGCGGATGGAACGGCCCCGGGGGATCCCCCGGGGCCGTTCGGAGCTGCGTCAGGGTCCGGGTCCGGACCCGGCGGTCACTCGGTCGGGAAGTCCACGACCGGGAGGACCTGGAGCGTCCCCGCGGCGAGCGAGCCGATCGCGAAGACGGTGTAGACGTGGCCGGCCTCGAGGGTGACACCGTCCAGGTCGAGCGCGACATCCATCGCACCGGCCGGGCGGACCTCGAGGTCGTAGTCACCCGCGGGCACCTCGAGGTACTCCGAGGCGGCGCCGTAGGCGAGCTCCGTGATCAGGGCGTCGCCGCCGTCCGGGGCGATATCGACCGCGGGCGCATCCGCGGAGAGGTGGATGACGCGGACCTTCGCGTTCCCCTCGGCCAGCGCATACATCTCCGTGCCGTCCACGAAGGCCTTCGCCTCGATCGCGGAGAGGGCGTTCGCCGCCGCGATCGTGGTCAGGCTCTCCGCGGCGAAGTCCACGTCCGCGGCGAGGACGGCCCCGTCCGCGGGATCGGCGCCGGCGGCGACGACCTGGATGTTGTGCATGCCGGGATCGATCTGGAGCCAGCCGGAGATGGCGCCGAAGGGGACCGCCTCGAGCGCACGCGCGCCGTCGACGTAGATGTCCACCGCCGGGGCATCCGGGGAGGCGTGGAGGACGCGGACCGCGGCCACGGAGGTGACGCGGTCGGCCTCGGCATCGAGCGTGGGGAGGACCTGGAGGGTGCCCGCGGCGAGCGACCCGATCGCGAAGACGCTGTACGCGGCCCCCGCGGCGAGCTCGATCTCCGGGAGGTCGAGCGCGACGTCCATCGCGCCCGCCGGGCGGACCTCGAGGTCATAGGCGCCGGCCGGGAGGGCGACGTAGCCGGTGTTGTCCGGGTAGGCGAGCCCGGAGACGAGCGCATCGCCACCGTCCGGGGCGATGTCCACGGCGGGCGCATCGGCGGAGAGGTGGACGATCCGGACGAGGGCCCCGTCCATCGTGGGCGCGGGGTCGTCCGCGATGACCTGCGCCTCGATCAAGGCGAGCGCGTTCGTGGCGGCGACCGTGGTCATCGTGTCCGCCGCGAAGCCGACCGTCGCGTCGATGACGGTGCCGTCCGCGGGCATCGTGCCCGCTGCCACGACCTGGACCTGGTGGTCGCCCGCGGGGACCTCGAGGTAGTCCGAGATCACGCCGAACGGGACGTCCGAGAGGACCTCCATCCCGTCCAGGTAGATGTCCACGGCGGGGGCATCCGGCGAGGCGTGGAGGACGCGGACCTTGGCGGTCCCGTCCTGGGCGGCGGCGCCGCCCGCGGTGAGCGCCACGAGCGCAAGGGAGAGGGCGCTCGCGAGAAGCGCGCGGGGGCGGGTGCGGGTCGTCATCGGGGACGATCCTCCTTGAAGGGTGGCCGGTCGGCCGGGTCCGGGTTGCGTCCCCTGACACACCCTCTTCGCGCCGGGACCCTGCGCGGTTTGTCCGACCCTCCAAGGGCCCGGAAAAGGGAGCGACCCCGGTCTGGAGACCGGGGTCGGCCCGAGGAGGAAGGGAGGAGGGCGTCCGGGACGCTCGTCGGCGTCGCCGTCCGTCTCGCCCACCCCTTCGCGGCGCCCGCGCGCGCGGATTGCCTCGGGCTGCGGGTTTTTTCGCCCTCTGCGGGCCGGGGGCGGGCCACTGCTAGGATGCGACGACCGCGGCCCTCCGGTGAAGGCCGGGAACGGAACCCGGGTGGTGAGCGTCGTCCTTCTGCTGAACGCCGATTACGAGCCCCTCAACGTGTGCGACGTGCGGAGGGCGTTCCGGCTCGTCTTCGGCGAGAAGGCGGAGGTCATCGCCTACGACCACGCGGAGATCGTCACGCCGAGCTCCGTCTTCCGCGCCCCGAGCGTGATCCGCCTCCAGCACCACATCCGCCGCCCGCGGCCGCGCGTCCGCCTCACGCGCCGGGAGGTCTTCCAGCGGGACGGCCACGTCTGCCAGTACTGCGGCACGGCCGGCGAGCTCACCGTGGACCATGTCGTCCCGCGGGCCCGGGGCGGGACCCACGCCTGGGAGAACGTGGTGGCGGCCTGCCGCCCGTGCAACCACCGGAAGGGGGGACGGCTGCCGGAGGAGGCGCGGATGCGCCCGGCACGCGCGCCCTTCGAGCCGCGCTGCGACATCTACGCGCTCTTCACGCCCTACCTCACCGATCCGCGCAACGAGAGCTGGCGCGACTTCCTCTTCCTTCCCGCCGGCTGAGCGGAGGATGCCGGAGCAGGCCGGGGCACCGGCGGCGCCACCCTTCCCGATCGCCGCGCACGCGGCGGAGGTCCTCGCGCGCCTCTGGGCGGCGGGCCACGCCGGCTGGCTCGTGGGCGGCGCGGTCCGGGACGCCCTCCTCGGCCGGGAGACCCACGACTGGGACGTGGCCACGGACGCGCGCCCGGAGACGATCCTCGGGATCTTCCCGGAGGGCGAGTACGAGAACCGCTTCGGGACCGTCCTCGCGCTCGGCGTGGAGGTGACGACCTTCCGGCGCGACCATCACTACCCCGACCACCGCCGGCCCGCGGAGGTCACCTTCACGGACGACGTGGACGAGGACCTCGTCCGGCGGGACTTCACCGTCAACGCGATCGCGTGGGGGCGGGCGGCCGGCGCTCCCGCGGGGTCCGAGGGCTTCCGGGACCCCTCCGGCGGCCGGGCGGACCTGGCGGAGGGGATCCTGCGCGCGGTCGGGGACCCGGCCCGGCGCTTCGACGAGGACGCCCTCCGGCTCCTTCGTGCCGCCCGGATCTCCGCCACCGTGGGCCTGCGGATCGAGCCCGCGACCCACGCCGCGATGACCCTCCACGCGGATGACGTGCGCTGGGTCTCCGGGGAGCGGGTGGGGATCGAGCTGCGCCGGATGCTCGAGGCGCCGCGTCCCTCCGCGGCCTTCCGGATCCTCACCGAGACGGGGCTCCTCCGCCCGGTCTTCCCCGAGCTCGCAGCGCAGATCGGGGTCCCCCAGGCGAAGGCCGGGATCGCCGACTGCTGGGAGCACACCCTGCGGACCCTGGACGCGGCCGCGACGGTCACGCCGCGGGACGAGCGGCTCCTCCTGTGCGCGCTCCTCCATGACACGGGGAAGCCCGCCACGATGGAGGGCGGGCACTTCCGCGGTCACGAGGCGGTCGGCGCCGTCTTCGCCGAGGCGCTCCTCGCGCGGGTCGCCTGGCCGCGCCGCGAGGCGCGCCTCGTGGGCCGGGCGATCGCGGCGCACATGTTCCACTACGAGCCCACCTGGACCGACGCCGCGGTCCGGCGCTTCATCCACCGGGTAGGCGCGGACCTCCTGGCGCTCGTCTTCGCGCTCCGCCGGGCGGATGACACGGGGAGCGGGGAGGAGCTTCCGGACCCGGGGCTGACGGAGCTGGAGGATCGGGTGGCGGCGCAGATCGCGGCGGGGATGCCGCTGGGGATCGGCGATCTCGCGGTGGACGGGCACGACCTCCAGGCGGAGCTCGGTCGGCCGCCGGGGCCGTGGATCGGGGAGATCCTGGAGAGGCTCCTCGATTCGGTGACGAACGACCCCGCCCGGAACACGCGCGACCAGCTCCTCATGGATGCGCGTGCCTGGGTCCCACGGCCGGCCGGGGGGAAGGACGCCTCGGAGCCCACGCGCTAGGCTTGCCGGGTGATCGAGCTCCTCCTCCAGGCCGACCGCCTCCTGACCGTCGACCTCGTCGACCAGGCGGACGCGATCTACCGGCGGGTCGCGGAGCAGGATCCCCGGAACGCGATCGCCGTCGTGGGGATGGCACGCTGCGCGCTCGCCCGCGCGGACGATCACGAGGCCTACCGGCTGGCAGCCCGCGCGCTGGAGATCGATCCCCGGAACGAGATGGCACGCCGGATGGAGGCGCGGCTGCGCGAGGTCCTGGAGACGCGCGGGGAGACCCCCGGTGCCGTCTCCCCGGAGACGCCCGTTGCCATGGCTCCGGCGGCGCCGTCGAGCGCCCCGGCCGTGGCTCCCCCGGTGACCCGTCCCTCGACTCCGACCGCAGCCCCCGCCCCGCGCCGATCCCTCCTCGACCGCGTCCGGGGACGCTGACCGGATGCGCATCCTCGTCACCGGCGGCGCGGGCTACGTGGGCTGCGCCACCGTGGAGACCCTCCTCGCCGCCGGCCACGCCGTCGTCGTCCTCGATTCGCTCGTCACGAGCAGCCGCGGCCGCCTCCCCGCGGAGGCGCGGCTCGTGGAGGGCTCCGTGGCGGACCGGCCGGCCGTGGCGGAGCTGCTCCGGAGCGAGCGGATCGAGGCGGTCCTCCACTGCGCGGCTCGCTCGCTCGTGGGCGAATCGATGCGCGACCCCGGGCTCTACCTGCGCGAGAACGTGGCCGGCGGGATCGCCCTCCTGGATGCGCTCGCGGATGCCGGGGTGGATCGCTTCGTCTTCTCCTCCTCCGCGGCGGTCTACGGCGTGCCGGAGCGGACCCCGATCGACGAGGAGACCCCGGCCGCGCCGATCAACCCCTATGGAGCGTCGAAGCTCGCCCTGGAGACCGCGCTCCGGGCCTGGGGAGCGCGCGGCCTCCGGGCGATCTCCCTCCGCTACTTCAACGTGGCCGGCGCGAGCGAGCGGTCCGGCGAGGCCCACGACCCGGAGACCCACCTGATCCCGAACCTCCTCGCGGCGGCCCGGACGGGGGAGCCGGTGACGCTCTTCGGCGACGACTTCCCCACCCCGGACGGGACTCCGGTGCGGGACTACATCCACGTCCTCGACCTCGCGGACGCGCACCTTGCGGCGCTCGAGCGGACGGAAGGCATCCCGGCCGGCCTCACGGTCTGCAACCTGGGGACGGGGCACGGCTTCTCCGTGAAGGAGGTCCTCGCGGCGGCGGAGGCGGTGACCGGCCGGCCGATCCCGCGCACCGTGGGACCGCGCCGGGCGGGCGACCCGCCGGTCCTTGTGGCGGCGAACGAGCGGGCACGGACGCTCCTCGGCTGGACCCCGCGCCGGAGCACCCTGCCGGAGATGATCGGCTCGGCCTGGGCCTGGGAGCAGCGGCGTGGGGAGGTTCCGGCATGAGCCCGCGCTCCCGCCTCCCCGTCCGGCACCCGGTGGATGTCCCGTCCGACCCGCTCGCCTGGCGTCCGATGCTGGCGGCCACCCTCCCCCGCCCGCAGATCGTGGACGATCCGGTCGTGGAGCCCCTCTGGAGCGGACGGCGCGTCCTCGCGCACGTGGTCCAGGGCGCGCCGCTCCGCCTGCTCGATGCGGCCGGGACGGAGCGGGCCGGCGAGGAGGCCGACCTGGCGGCCGCGATCGTGACCGCCGTCGCCGCGGACGATGCGGTCGTGGACGGGATCCTCTCGATCCAGCCGGCCCGCGGCGGGGTCGGCGCGGCGATCCTTGCCCAGCCGCGGATGAGCATGAAGGGGCTCCTCCTCCACCGCGGCGCGGATCTCGAGATCGAGCGCCCGGCATCGGCGGAGGAAGCCGTCCTGGCGTTCGTCGCCGTGGACCTCCTCCGAGTGGACGGGACGACCCTTCTCGACCTCCCGCTCCTCGAGCGGAAGCGGCTTCTCGAGAGCGTCATCCTCCCCGCCGAGCGGGTCCGCCTCTCGCCGGTCGTCCAGCCGCCGGAGGACCCGTGGATCGCCTCCTGGCAGGGCGGCGGCCTGAAGGGCGCGATCCTCAAGGGGGCGAACTCGCGCTATCTGCCGGGCGAGAAGACGGTGGAGTGGCGCGCCGTCACGCGCGTCGCCGGCCGCCGCTGAGCGGGACGCGGAGGGACCCGATGCGCCTCCTCGTCGCACCCGATTCCTTCAAGGGGTCGCTCTCCTCGGTGGAGGTCGCCCATGCGCTCGCGGCGGGCTGGTCCCGCGCGCGGCCGGAGGACGAGGTCGCGCTCGCCCCCCTGGCGGACGGTGGCGAGGGGACGCTCGAGGCGCTCGCTGCGGCCGGCGGCTGGGCCTCGCTCCCCGCGAGCGCGCGTGATCCGCTCATGCGCCCGATCGACGCGCGCTTCCTGCGCCGGGGACGGACCGCGATCGTGGAGCTCGCCGCCGCGTCCGGGCTCTCCCGGGTCGCGGCCGAGGAGCGGGATGCGGGGGCCGCCACCACGCTCGGGACCGGGCAGGTCCTCGCGGCGGCGATCGGGCTCGGATGCACGGAGGTCGTGCTCGGGCTCGGTGGATCGGCCACCACGGACGGGGGGACGGGGCTCCTCGTGGCGCTCGGCGCGCGCTTCCTGGACGCGGATGGGGAGGAGCTCCCCCCGGGCGGGCTCGCGCTGGAGCGGCTCGCGGCAGTGGACCTGGACGGGCTCTCCCCGGTCCTCGCGGAGGTCGCCCTCACGATCGCCTCGGATGTCTCGAATCCGCTCTGCGGACCGGCCGGGGCGGCGGCCACCTACGGGCCGCAGAAGGGGGCGGACCCCGCGCTCGTGGCACGGCTCGATGCCGCCCTCGCGCACACCGCCGACCTCCTGGAGGCGGCGGGCGGGCGCCCCGTGCGGGAGATCCCGGGGGCCGGCGCAGCCGGCGGGACCGCGGCCGGGCTCCTCGCGATCGCGGATCGCTTCCGCTCGCTGGAGGTGCTCCCGGGGATCGAGCTCCTCATGGAGCTGACCGGCTTCGCCGAGCAGCTCGCGGCGTGCGACCTCGTCCTGACGGGCGAGGGCCGGATCGACGCGCAGACCGCGTTCGGGAAGACGGCGCTCGGCGTGGCCCGCCGGGCTTGGGAGCGGGGGATCCCCTGTCTCGCTTTCGGGGGCGGGGTGACGGAGGAGGGTGCGGCGGCCCTCCGCGCAGCCGGCGCGCTCGCGCTCCCGGTCGCGGAGGGCCCGATGAGCGTGGAGGCGGCGATCGCCGCGGGACCCGGACCGATCGAGCGCGCCGCCGAGCGGGCGGCGCGGCTCGTCACGATCGGCGGGACGAAGGAAGGGTAGGGCACCGACTCCGGCCCGGCGGCTGGTAGGCTCCCCTCATGGCGACGCGACGCACCGGGACCACGACCACGGCGAAGCGCAGCGCCGGCGCGGCGAAGTCCGCGGCCCGGCGCCGGAAGCCGGCCGACCCGGCGGTGGCCTGGGCACGCTCCCTCGCGCGGAGCCGGCCGGGTCTCGTCCCCTTCGTCCTGGACGGGCTCGCCGGGGCGTACGGGACGCCCACCTGGGCGCGCGTCCACGACCCCACGAGCGAGCTGATCCTCACCGTCCTCGCCCAGAACAGCGCGGATATCAACGCGGAGAAGGCCTTCGACGCGCTCCGCGCCGCCTACCCGCGCACGGCGGCGGACGCGGCGGATCCGGTGGCCGGGAAGGTGAACCGGCCCGGATGGGGCGGCGCGGGGATCGGCGGCGGGGACGCGCCGGACTGGCTGCGCGTGGAGGAGGCACCGCTCCCCGAGCTGGAGGAGGTGATCCGGCCGGGGGGCCTCGCGCGCCAGAAGGCGCCGCGGATCCAGTCCGCCCTGCGCACGATCCGGGCGGCGCGCGGGGACCACTCGCTCGAGTTCCTCGGTGAGCTGCCGCCGCTGGAGGCGCGCGCCTGGCTGACCGCGATCGACGGGATCGGGAAGAAGACCGCATCGGTCGTCCTCCTCTTCGCCTTCGGGATGCCGCTCATGCCGGTGGACCGGCACGTGGAGCGGGTGAGCCACCGGATCGGGCTGATCCCGGAGAAGGCGACCGCGGACGATGCCCACGACCTCTACCTCGCGATGGTCGATCCCACCCGGGCCCACGAGGCGCACGTCAACCTGATCGGCCACGGCCGGAAGACCTGTCACGCGCGGAAGCCCGCCTGCGCGCGCTGCCCGATCGCCCCGCGCTGCCGGTTCGTGGACCGGCGCGCCCCCTGAGACCGGAGGGTCCATGCGCCCGCTCGAGACGCTCATCGAGGCCTTCCTTGCCGCGGAGGTCGCCCACAGCCCCGTCCTCGCCTCCTCGCTCGGACTGACCGCGCACGACGACCGCCTGGACGACCTCTCCGGGGAGGCGTTCGCCCGGCGCGCGGCGGATGCGGCGGCCTACCGCGAGCGCTTCGCCGCCGTCCCGGACGCGGCGCTCGGCGCCGAGGAGCGGATCGACCGGGACCTCGCGGTGGCGATGCTCGACGGCCGCCTCATCCAGGCCGAATGGGCGGGCTGGAAGCGTGACCCGCTCGTCTACTCGGGCACGATCGTGAGCGGCGTCTACGGGCTCTTCCTCCACCGCCTGCGCCCGGAGGCCGAGCTCGTCGCGGCCGCCTGCGCCCGGCTCGCCGAGGCACGACGGGCGCTGGAGCAGGGGCGCGCGAACCTGGAGGCTGCGCTGGCCCATCCGCTCATCGTGGAGCGCGCGATCGGGTCGGCCAGGGGTGGCGCGCGCTACGTGCGCGACCTTCTCCCCTCCGAGGCCGCGGATCCCCGGCTCCGGGAGCAGCTCCGGGCGGCGGGTGCGGATGCCGGGGCGGCCCTGGACGACTGGGCGGAATGGCTCGGGGAGCTCGCCGGGAGCGCGCACGGCTCGTGGGTCTTCGGGGAGGAGCGCTACACCCGGATCCTGCGCGAGCGCGAGCAGCTCCCCTGGGACGCCCGCGGCCTGCGCGACCTCGGCCGCAGGGAGTTCGAGCGCCTGGACGCGGAGATGCGCACGCTCGCGCTCCGGATCGCCGGGACGGAGGACTGGCACGAGGTGATCGACCGCGCGAACCGCGAGGATCACCCGCGGACCGAGGCGGCGATGCGCGAGGCCTACGAGGTCTGGACGGCGCGTGCCCGCGACTTCCTCGTGCGCGAGGGGATCGTCACCCTTCCCGAGGGCGAGGAGTGCACGGTGGAACCCTCACCGGTCTTCCAGCGGCCGGTCATCGGCGTCGCCTCCTACATCGCGCCGCCCGCCTTCTCCGACTCGCTCACCGGCCACTTCTTCGTCCCCTTCGCGCCGGACGGAGCATCCCCCGAGGAGGTCGACGAGCGGCTCGCATCGAACAGCCACGGCGGGATCCCCACGACCTCCGTCCACGAGGCCTACCCGGGCCACCACTGGCACCTCGTCATGCGCCGGCTCCACGCCGCGCCGCTCCGGCGCGTCCTCTCCACCCCCTACTTCAACGAGGGCTGGGCGCTCTACGCGGAGCAGGTGATGCGCGAGCGCGGCTTCTTCCAGGAGCCGATCCAGGAGCTCTACCACCTGGAGGCCACGATCTTCCGTGCCGCGCGGATCGTCATCGACACCTCCATGCACCTCGGCGAGATGTCGATCGAGGAAGGGGTCGCCTTCCTCCGCGACCGGCTCGCGATGCCCGAGCCGACGGCGCGGGCGGAGATCGGGCGCTACGCGTGGTGGCCGACCCAGGCGTCCTCCTACCTCACCGGCTGCCTGGAGATCCTGCGCACGCGGACCGCGTGGCTGGAGCGACGCGGCCTGGGCGGCGTGCCGATCGCCGACCTGGACCCCGCGGTGCTGCGCGAGTTCCACGATGGGATCGCGATGAGCGGGTCCCTGCCGCCGGGGCTCGCCCGGCGGGCGATGCTCGGGGGCTGAGCGGAACCGGTCAGCTCCCTGCGAGCAGCTCCAGGGCGGACTCCTCGAACCGATCCACGGAGGCGTCCATGCAGG
>JAFMJV010000075.1 GCA_017853275.1 Chloroflexota bacterium | reverse complement strand
GCACCGGTGATGAGGAGGAGGCCGGCGGCGAACGACGCCGCGGGAAGGCGCACGGAGCTGCGCAGGGAGGTCATCGCGTTCTCCTGTCGATCGGATGGCGGCTCCCGTCCGTCCGATCGGGGGGACGGGAGCTCAGGCGGGCGGGGTCGCGCGGAGGGCAGGCGGGCCGCGGATCCCTCCGGCGACGAGCGCCGTGGGACGGACGAGCCGAGTGACCGGGAGAGGAAGCTGCACAGGCCGCGGCCGGGCGACCGGGCCGGGACGGCCGAGCCGCTCGGCGACCCGGGCCACCGCACGGCTGAGCGCAGAGCCGAGCCACGCGGCGAGGAGCTGGATCGCGACCCCGACCGCGAGGATCGCCCCGAGGTGGTGGGCGGCGAGCTCGTGGGGGAGGGTACGGAAGGTCATCCCGGCCGCGACGCGCTCACCGATCTCGAGCGCCAGGAAGAGCGCGACCTGGAGGAGAGCGAGCAGGCCGAAGCGGACGACCCGGCGCTCGCCGGCGCGCCCGCGGCCGAGGAGCCCGGCCGCGATCGCCACGACGAGCCCGATGAGGAGGGCGGGCGCGAGGAGCGCGGTCCATGCGTGGCCGCTCTCGGCGAGGACCGCATCGTGGCGATGCGCATCCGGGAAGAGGATCCGGTAGGTGAGGAGGTGGCCGCCGAGGAGGCCCGCGGCTGCCCAGCCGGCGGCGAGGACCGAGGAGAGGAGCCCGGTCCGCGTCATTCGACGGAGTGCGTATCCATGAGCCGGTCGAGGAGCTCCACCGCCGAGCCGGGAGCGGGGTCCGCATCGGTCACGACCGTCCCGTCCGCGAGCGTGACGACCCGCTCGGGCGAGGCATCCGGATCGCCCGCCGCGACCCCGGCCGCGAGGGCGGCCTGGATCCGCTCGAGATCCGCGGGCTCGAGCACGAGCCGCTCGAGGTGCTCGCCGTGCTTCATCAGCATCCGTCCGTCCGGGTCGATCGTGAGCTCCTCGCGGAGGCCATCCGGCCACGTCCGGACGTATGCCACGACCAGCCCGGTACCGGGGCTGTCGGTCGGCGCCGGGGACCCGCCGCCGCCGCAGGCGGCGAGGAGGCCGGCGAGCGCCAGAAGGAGGGCGAGGAGGCGGAATGAGCGCATCGGCGTGACCGTAGCACAGGGACCCCGCGCGGGTGCCGGAAGGCTGGCAGGATGAGGGGCGCCCACAGACCCGCGCCGGCATGACCGAGGAGCCACGGATGCCCGAGACCCCGTCCGCCACCCCCCTCCCCCACGATCCGTCCTTCTCCGTCTCGAGCGCGAACCTCGTCGTCGGGCCGGGGTCCACCCGGGAGGTCGGGGACCACGCGCGCGAGCTCGGCCTGAAGCGCGTCCTCCTCTTCACCGACCCGCGGCTCCGGTCGGGTGAGCCGGTCGCCCTCGCCCTCGAGAGCCTCGCCGCGGCGGGGCTGGAGGCCGAGGTCTGCGTCATCGGCTCCGTGGAACCGAAGGACGCCTCCTTCCTCGCCGCGGCGGAGGTCGCCCGCGCGGGGGCCTACGACGGCTTCATCGCGGTCGGTGGCGGCTCCACGATGGACACCGCGAAGGCGGCGAACCTCTACAGCACGTGGCCCGCGCCGCTCCTCCGCTACGTGAACGCGCCGGTCGGTGAGGGGGCGCCCCCGCCCGGTCCGCTGAAGCCCCTCATCTGCCTCCCCACGACCGCCGGAACGGGGAGCGAGACGACCGGGGTCGCGATCTTCGACCTCCCGGACCTCCATGCCAAGACGGGGATCGCCCACCGGCGGCTCCGGCCGGTCCTCGGGATCATCGACCCCCTGAGCACGCGGACGATGCCCGCGATGGTCACGGCCTCCTCGGGCTTCGACGTCCTCTGCCACGCCCTCGAGTCGTACACGGCGATCCGCTCCACGAGCCGTCCGATGCCCGAGCGCCCCAGCCTCCGGCCCGCCTACCAGGGTGCGAACCCCTTCTCCGACCTGTGGGCGGAGACGGCGATCGCGATGGTCGCGCGCTCGATCGTCCGCGCCACCACGGACCCGGACGACCTGGAGGCCCGGACGGAGATGGCGCTCGCGGCGACCTACGCCGGGATCGGCTTCGGGAACGCCGGGGTCCATCTGCCCCACGGGATGTCCTACGCGGTCTCCGGGCTCGTCCGGAGCTTCCGGCCGGCGGGCTACCCGGACGACCACGCGATCGTGCCCCACGGGATGTCCGTCATCCTCAACGCGCCCGCGGTCTTCCGCTGGACCGCGGAGGCGGATCCGGCCCGCCACCTGCGCGCGGCCGCGCTCATGGGCGCGGAGACGCGCGGCGCCACGCCGGCGGATGCCGGGGCGATCCTCGCGGACGCGATCATCGACCTCATGCGCCGGACGGGGATGCCGAACGGGCTCGCCGGGGTGGGCTACAGCGCGGCGGATGCGCCGGCGCTCGCGGAGGGGACCCTCCCCCAGCACCGGGTGACGAAGCTCGCGCCCCGGCCGGCGGAGCGGGACGACCTGGAGGCGCTCTTCCGTGATGCCCTCACCTACTGGTAGGCTCCGGGCATGAACGACGGCTTCGCCTGGTGGCTCCTCATCCTCGGCCTCGTCGCCGGCTCCGCCCTCACCTGGCTCCTGAGCGCGCGCCTCGGGCGGCGCGATGCGGATGTCGATGAGCGGGAGCGGGTCGCGGAGGCGACCTGGATCGCGCAGACGATCGAGCAGGACGGCGGGGTCGCCCCGGTCGACCTCGTGACGGAGGTCCTGGACCTCCACGCCGCCTACCTTGCGAGCGGGACCGCGCTCACCCCGCCCGCGATCCCCGAGCCGGGACCCGCGACCCGCTAGAAGCTCGCGGCGAGGAACGGGGTCCCGCCCACATCCCCCTCGGCGAGGACGAGGATCCGATCCCCCACGAGACCGGTATCCACGGGGAGACCCTCCGGGAGCGCGCCGATCCACCAGCGGACCGTGCTCCCGTCCGCCGGATCCGGCGCCGCCGTGAGAGGGCCGATCGGCGTCCGGACCCCGCCCCGCTCGAGGACGACGAGGAGGGGCGGCGCTGCGGGGAGCTCCGCGCGCGTGACGAGGGCGAGCCGCCCCGACCCCGGGGCGAGGATGACCGCGCCGGCGGGCTCCCCGGCAGCGTCCGTGAGCGAGGCGGTGAGCTGGCCCGGGAGCTCGAGGAGGTCGGTGAGCCCGCCGAGGAGCGGTGCGGCGGGCGCGGCCACGCTCTCCTCCGCGGGAGCGTCCGCGGGGACGAGACCGAGCGGACCGCCGAGCGCGGCACCCGCCACGAAGAGAGCGACCGCGGCGGCGGCAAGGACGAGGAAGCGGACCGCGCCGGGACCACCGGGACCGCCGTCCCGCGGGGCGGCGGCCGGTGCGGGCTCTCGCCGCGGCGCACCGGGACGGCGCCAGACGCGCCCCTCCCCGGGCGCCGGCGGCGCGCTCAGCGGCCGTCCGTCCACGGTGGTGGGCGGCTGCGGATCGGGCTGCCGGTCGGGCATCTCGCCGCTCTCGGGCATCGTCATCCCTCCGTGGGTCCGGCCGGGTCGGGCAGGCCCCAGCGCGCGTGGAGGCGGGGGACGGGCGGGAGCGACCCCGCCGGAAGATGCGCCTCCAGGCAGCTCACCCCGCTCCGCCCCACGAGCGCACCGTGGCTCGTGCCGGAGGGGAGATCGAGCCGGTCCCCGGCGGCGAGATCGATCCGCGCCCCGTCATCCAGGAGGAAGCCGATCGAGCCGCGGACGGCGACAAGGACCTTGTCGTAGCCGTGCTCGTGGACGGCATAGCGGTCGCCGGGGCCGTTCGACCAGCCGATCGCGCTCAGGCCTTCCGCGGCGAGCCGGCCGCGCAGGCCGGCGTCATCCGGGAGCGGCGCACGGCGCGCCACGATCAGCCCGCCACCTGGACGCCGATGAGCCGGCCCACGACGTAGGTGATGACCGCCGCCGACCCACCGATGAGGACCTGCCGGACCCCGCTGTAGAGAAGCCCGCGCCCGGTGAGAAGGCTGACCCCGGCTCCCACGAGGAAGAGCGCCACGAGCGCCGCGGCGAAGGAGAGGACGATCGCCGGAAGGCCGGTGAGGAGGAGGAAGGGGATGAGCGGGATGACCGCGCCGAGCGCGAACGAGAGGAAGGAGGAGATCGCCGCCCCGGACGCCGATCCGAGCTCGTCCGGGTCGAGGCCGAGCTCCTCGCGGACCTTCGTGTCCAGCGCGTGGCGCGGATCCTCCATGAGGCGGCGGGCGACGGTGGCGGCCAGCTCGGGCTCCAGCCCCTTGCGCCGGAAGATCCCGGCGAGCGCCTCCTCCTCCACCGCCGGCTGGAGGCGGAACGCCTCCCGCTCCCGGGCGATCTGGCGCTGGAAGAGCTCGGTCTGGCTGCGCACGGAGATCCATTCCCCCGCGCCCATGGAGAAGGCGCCGGCGAGGAGACCGGCGATGCCGGCGAGGACGATGTAGGACGGCTCCGGCGCCGCTCCGGCGACACCCATGACGAGCGCGAGGTTGCTCACGAGGCCGTCGTTGATGCCGAAGATCGCCGCCCGGAGGGCGCCGCTCCGGCCGAGCGCCTGGAGCCGCTCATGGCCCGCGAGGACCTCGCGATCGAGACGGACGAGGGCCTCGCGGGAGGCATCCGGTGAGGTGGGCGGGGTGGGGCTCAGGGCAGGTTCGGACACCGCTGCATCCTACCGGAGCGCCCGGCGCCGCCGCCCCGTACACTCGCCGGGCGATGGACGCTCGCCCCCTCCCCCCGCTGCGCGCCCTCTCCGCCGCGGATGTCCTTGCGGCGCTTCCCCCGGTGGGGGAACGGATCGCGCTTGCGGAGCGCACGATGCGCGCGCTCGTGGCGGACGCGGAGCTCCCGCCCAAGATCGGCGTCCACCCCCGCGATCCGGGCTCCTTCGGTCACGCGATGCCGGCGCTCCTGCGTGGCGCGGCCCCGGACGGGAGCGAGGACCTGCTGGGGATGAAGTGGGTCGTGGGCTTCCCCGCGAACCGTACCGCGGGCCTCCCGGCGATCCACGGGACCCTCCTCCTGAGCGACGCGCGGAGCGGGATCCCCCGCGCGATCATCGACGCGGGCCCGCTCACCGCCCACCGGACCGCCGCCGTGAGCGGCGTCGCGCTGTCGCGCTGGGCGCCGCCCGCGGACGGACGGACGCTCCGGATCGGGATCGTGGGCGCCGGTGTCCAGGGCTGGAGCCACCTCCCCGTCCTCGCCCACCTCTTCCCGGGTTCGCTCCTCGCGATCCACGACGCGGTCCCCGCGGCGGCCGATGGGCTCGCGATCGAGGCGGAACGCTCCGGGGCCTTCGGGGCGATCGCGACGACGCTCACGGCGGAGGACGCGGTCGGCCATGCGGACCTCGCCCTCACGCTCGTCGCCTTCGGGCCGAAGCGCCAGCTCCTCCGCGCGGACGCCTTTGCGCCGGGGGCGACGGTGATCGCCGTGGACTACGACATGTGCGTCCCCGCGGCGGTCGCGCAGGACGCCTCGCTCTTCCTCGTGGACGACCGCGGACAGTTCCTCGCGAACCGGACGGACCTCGTCTTCCGGGGCTATCCGGAGCCCGGCGCGATGATCGGCGAGGCGGTGGCGGCAGGGACGGCACGGCCGCCCGGGCGTGTCCTCGTCACCCACCTCGGGGTGGGGCTCGCGGATGTCGTCTTCGGCGATGCCCTCCTCCGGACGGCCGAGGCACGCGGCCTCGGGACCCTCCTCCCGCGGTGAGCGTCGCGCTCCACCGTCCCCGGCCCGAGGACCCGGGCGCCCATCCCGCGCCCTCCGATCTCGTCGTCGTGGGCGCCGGGGCGATGGGCGGCTGGAGCGCCTGGTTCGCCCGGGCCGGCGGGGCTGGTCCGGACGGTCGCGGTGGCGGCGGACGGAGCGTGACCCTTCTCGATGCCTGGGGGCCCGGGAACCCGCGGGCGAGCTCCGGCGACGAGACGCGGATCATCCGCTCCTCCCACGGCACGGATCGCCTCTACGCACGCTGGTCCCGCCGCGCGCTCGAGCTCTGGAAGCGGCACGCGGAGGCGTGGGGGGTGGAGCTCTTCCTCCCCTCGGGCGTCCTCTGGCTCGCCCACGGCGCGACCGGCTGGGAGGCCGATTCCGCCGCGGCGCTGACGGAGCTCGGGGTCCCCCATGAGCGGCTCGCGCCGGAGGAGGCCGCGCGCCGCTGGCCGCAGATCCGGACGGACGACCTCGATCACCTCCTCTGGGAGCCGGAGGCCGGCGCCCTGCGCGCCCGGGATGCCTGCCTGGCCGTGGCGGCGGCCGTCCAGCGTGCCGGGGGGCGCTACGCGGTCGCGTCCGTGCGGCCGGGCCGGAGCGCGGGCGGGCGGCTCCTGGACGTGGTGGATGGCGAGGGGCGGCGCTGGGCCGGGGAGAGCTTCCTCTTCGCCGCGGGCCCGTGGCTGCCGCGCCTCTTCCCCGAGCTCCTCGGAGACGCGATCCGGGCCACCCGCCAGGAGGTCCTCTTCTTCGGGCCGGAGGCCGGTGACCGGCGCTTCCACTGGGGATCGCTCCCGGCCTGGTGCGATGTCCACGACGCGATCTACGGGGTAGGCGCGACGGATGCGTGGGGGATGAAGATCGCCTCGGACCGCTACGGCCCGTCCTTCGATCCCACGGACGGCGAGCGGGTCGTGACGCGGGAGGGGATCGCGGAGGTCCGCACCTACCTCGCGCACCGATTCCCCGATCTCGCGCGCGCACCGCTCGCGGGGAGCCGGGTCTGCCAGTACGAGACGACGATCGACGGCCACTTCCTCCTCGCCCGGCACCCGGAGTGGGAGAACGTCTGGCTGGCGGGCGGGGGATCCGGGCACGGCTTCAAGCACGGCCCGCGGATCGGGGAGCACCTCGTCCTGCGGATGGACGGCGCGCCGGAGGCGGAGGGCGAGGAGCGCTTCCGGATCGGGCCGCGGACGCCGGGGGCGGCGCCCCGCGGCGGTGGTGACCTTCCGGCCGCGGAGCCGCCTACTCGTTGACGGGGATCGCCCCCACCGGCAGCTCGAGCAGGATGACCCCCTCCTCCACGATCACGGGGTAGCGCGCGAGGGGGAGGGTCGCGGGCGGATCGAGCGCCTCGCCGGTGGCGAGGTCGAAGCGCGAGAGGTGGAGCGCGCAGGTGATCGCGTCCCCGGTGAGGAAGCCGCCATCGAGCTCGAAGTACTCGTGGGAGCAGATCCCCTGGAGCGCGTGGAGGCCGTCCCGGTGGACGACGAGGATGTGGGTGGCGTCCACCTCGACCATGCGCATCGTCCCCTCCGGGATCTCGTCCAGGCGGGCGACGGGGACGCGGCGGACGGCGGCAGGATCGGTCATGGGGGAATCATGAGGCCGGCGCCGCGATGGCGCCGGCCTGCAGGATCCGGTGGGACCGGAAGGTCACATCCCGGGGTTCTGGTACTGCTGCTTGCTGATCGCCTGCGCCGCCTCGCCGATCATCTTCAGCTGCGCGAAGACACCGACGATCGCAAGGACGACCCCCGCAGCGATCCAGATGATCCCCACGTTCGGGGCGTTCCAGAGGGCGGTGAGGAAGCCGT
>JAFMJV010000032.1 GCA_017853275.1 Chloroflexota bacterium | reverse complement strand
ACGGCCGGGTCGATCCCGGCCGCGTGCTCGATCAGCCAGAGGCGCGCCTGGGCTGCTGCCACGTCCGCATCGTTCAGGAGGCCGAGGTGGTCCTGGACGCGGACGATCTCGGCCACGATCCGCTCCGCACGGGTGGGGAGGACCTCCCGGAAGGCCTCGATCGTGTAGCGGAGGCGCTTGAGGTCGATCCGCAGCGCGTGGAGCGCCACCGGATCCGCCCACGCGATCGCCGCGTCATGCGCACGGACCTGCTCCCAGGCGAGGAAGACCCGGGATGCCGCGGTATCCCGGACGAGGGCGGGGCCGCGTCCCGTCGTACGGATGCCGCCTGCGCCGGGAGTCTCGGTGAAGTCGAGCGCCGTCTCCACGATGTCGCGGTAGTCCCGGGAATCGAGGAGCGCAAGGAGCGCACTGCGGGCCGCGGCGCGCGCCGCCCGCCGGTCCGCCAGGTAGACCTCGAGCCCGTCCCGGTCCTCCGGGCCGAGCGTGGGGAGGACGGCCTCCACCCCCTCGATGATCACGTCCAGGTCCCGGACCGCCCCGAGCGCATCGGCGATCCCGCGGATCGAGCGCACGTAGCGCCGGCGGATCCCCGGCTTGAAGGCGTCCCCGAAGGTCCGCCACGCGGCCCGCATCCGGCGGGTGGCGACGCGCATCTTGTGGAGGTCCTCGGGGTCGGCGCCGCTCCGTGTCCCCGCCTCGTAGGCGAGCATCCGGGCGAGGTGGAGGCGGAGGACCTTCCGGCCCGCCTCCGCAAGCGGGTCCTCCGGTCGGATCCCGGGGCTCTTCGGGACCTTGGGGGGGACGAGCGGGGGTAGGGGGCCCGCCTGGAACGCCGCGACGATCCCCTGCGCGAGCTCGTCCTTGGAGCGCGGCTCGGGCTCCACCAGCCCGGTCCCCTCGAGCGCGGCGGCGACCCGCCGGAGGAGGGCCTCCCCGCCATCCGCGCTCTCCACCTCGAGGGTCGTGAAGGATCCGGCACGCCGCCGACCCACGTGGACCTCGACCGCGTCGAAGGTGAGGAGCGCCTTCCCGTCCGCGTCCGAGAGCTGCCATTCATGGCGCGCCTGCCGGACGACGAACCGGGGCCGGAGCCGGGCGCCGCCGCGCAGCTCGTCGACGAGCTCGCGGGCCGGGGAGGCGGGCCAGCTCTCCGGATCGAGGTGCATCGTCGCCGCGCCTTCGAGCTCGATCCGGCGCCGGAGCGCGCGGGCGCCGGGCTGGTCGCCGCCGGCCGGGTCATCGCGACCCACGGACTTCACCGTGAGCGTGACCTTCGTCCCGTGGCGCCGCAGGCGCGCCCCGAAGCCGTGACGGGCGAGCGCCCCGCGGGTCGTATCGATGTAGAGGTCCTCCACCTCCCGGATCCCGCTCGCCGCCGCCATCAGCCCGGGGATCCCCGCGAGACCGTCTCCGTCCAGCCAGACCCGGAGCGCGGCCGGATCGCGGACGGCGTACTTCAGCTCCGTCTCGATCGGGGGCGGCGCGGGCGTCGTTCGGCGCGGCCGCCGCTCACCCATGGGGGTGGGCCATCGCGAGCGCTTCTGCCTTCAGGATCTCGAAGGTGTCCGCACCGCCGGCGTCCGGGACGGTCTGCTCCACGCGGGTCCAGTGCCCATCCTCCCCGAGGGACCAGGCGCGGCGGTCGTCCGCGAGCATCGTGGCGAGGATCCCCTGGAGCCGCTCCACGTGCCCGCGCTCGGTGATCGGCGTGAGCGCCTCCACGCGCCGGTCCAGGTTCCGCTCCATCACGTCCGCCGATCCGATCCAGACGCGCTCGCGGCTCCCGCTCCCGAAGGCGTAGATCCGCGAGTGCTCGAGGAAGGGACCCACCACGGACCGGACGCGGATCGTCTCCGACCAGCCACTCCGGCCGGGGACGAGGGAGCACATCCCGCGCACGATGAGGTCGATCGGGACGCCTGCGCGCGACGCCTCGTAGAGGGCGCCGATCACCCCGGGATCCACGATCGCATTCACCTTCATGACGATCCGGCCATCGCCGTGCTCCCGGTGGCGCGCGACCTCCCCCGCGATCAGCCCGAGGAGCCCCGGCCGGATCCCCGCCGGCGCCACGAGGAGGCGCCGGTAGCGGTCCTTCCGCGCGACCCCGGTGAGGACGTTGAAGAGGTCCGTGGCGTCCGCGCACAGGGTGGGGTCGTCCGAGAGGAGGCCGAGGTCCGTGTAGATCCGTGCCGTCCGCGGGTTGTAGTTCCCCGTGCCGAGGTGAAGGTAGGAACGGAGCCCGCGGCCCTCGCGCCGGACGACGAGCGCCGCCTTGCAGTGCGTCTTCAGGCCGACGATCCCGTAGGCGACGTGCGCCCCCGCGCGCTCCAGGGCGCGGGCCCACACGATGTTCGCCTGCTCGTCGAAGCGCGCCTTGATCTCCACCGTGACCACGACCTGCTTCCCGCGCTCCGCGGCGAGGATGAGCGCGCGGACGATCGGGGAGTCGCCGCTCGTCCGGTAGAGGGTCATCTTGATCGAGAGGACATCCGGATCCGCGGCCGCCTGCTCCACGAATCGCTGGACGGAGGTCTGGAAGGACTCGTAGGGGTGATGGACAAGGAGGTCCCCCTCCCGGATCGCGGCGAAGAGGTCCGCGGGCACGTCCTCGTCCGGGGGCGCGAGCGGCGGCTGCGTGACCGGATGCCAGGCCGCGCGCTGGAGGGCCGGGACGGGAAGGTCCGCGATCGCATCCAGCGCGGTGAGGTCGAGCATCCCCGCGATCTCGTAGACGTCCGCCGCCTCCAGCCCGAGCCCGCGCCGGAGGAGGGTCCGCGTGGCGGCGGGCATCGAGCGCTCCACCTCCAGGCGGACGACCTTCCCGAAGCGGCGCCGCTGGAGCTCCTCCTCGAGGGCGAGGAGGAGATCGTCCGCCTCGTCCTCCTCGATCGCGATATCCGCGTTCCGGGTGACCCGGAAGAGGTGATGCTCGAGGATCTCCATCCCCGGGAAGAGGACGTCCAGGTTCGCGGCGATGATCTGCTCGAGGAGGATGTAGGTCCGCCCGCCCACCTCCCAGAAGCGCGGCAGGACCGGGGGCACCTTGATCCGCGCGAAGCGCCGCTCGCCCGTCTCGGGGTCCCGCACGGTGACGGCGAGGGAGAGGGAGAGGTCGCTGATGTAGGGGAAGGGGTGGGCCGGGTCCACCGCCAACGGGGTGAGGACGGGGAAGATCCGGTCGATGAACTCCTGGCGCAGCTCCCGCTGACGCTCCGGACGATCCTCCACCCGGACGATCCGGATCTGCTCCGCGGCGAGCTCCTCGCGGATCCCGAGGTAGGCCGCGGAGAGGTCGGCCTGCAGCTCCAGGGTCCGCGTCCGCACCCGCTCCAGGATCTCCTTGGGGGCGAGGCCATCCGGGGAGGGCCGCGCCCGTCCCGCGGCGAGCTGCTCCTTGACCCCCGAGACGCGGATCTGGAAGAACTCGTCGAGGTTGGACGCGAAGATCGCGAGGAACCGGCAGCGCTCGAGAAGCGGGTTGCGCCGGTCGGTGGCCTCGTGGAGGACGCGCGCGTTGAACTCGAGCCACGAGAGCTCGCGGTTCAGATAGGGGACCTTCGGCGCCTTCACGGCACGCCGATTCGCGCTCTGGCTCGTCACCCTTGTCCTTCTTCCGTCGGGCGGTGCATCGGCGGGTCCACCTCTGGGCCCTCGACCCTTCTTCCCTATCGTGGCACGGGCACGCGATCCGCGCCGCTCCGGCCGGACCCTTCGGCCCGTTGAGGATGCCTCTACCGGCACCCATCACACAACGTTGACCCAGCGGACATCGACGTTGACCTTCCCTTTGCGCCGCGTTCATCGACCGGGAAGAACCTCCCCCAGGCCGCACAGGAGACGACCGACCCGGTCGCGCTCGGATCTGGCCCGACACCCGGAGGACATTCGTGGACCTTGAGCGGACCCGTCGCCGCGTGACCCTCCTTCTCGCAGCAGCGCTCGTCGCAGTGGCGGCCACGCCCGCCGCCGCCGCCGGGCCGGCCAAGCCCGCAGGGAGCTACACGATCAAGGGTTCCGGTGCCAGCTTCCCCGCGCCGGCATATTCCTATTGGATCTCGAAGTTCCGGTCCGGTCTGCCTTCGAACGTGAACGCGAACATGCAGTACGCGGCCGTCGGGTCGGGAACGGGCATCTCGGACTTCCGTGCCAACCGCACCGACTACGGTGCCTCGGATGCGCCGATGACCTCCTCCGAGATGAGCGGCAATGGCTGGGACACCCTCCATGTCCCCTCGATGATCGGTGCCGTCGCCCTGGGTGTGAAGCTCAGTTGCGTCAGCTCCCTCCTGCTGACCGGCCAGAACGTCGGCGATCTCTTCTCGGGCGCGATCACGCGCTGGAATGACCCGAAGCTGCGAACGAATGGCAGGAATGCCGGTCTAGCGAGCTGCGACGTCAAGGTGACCCCCGTGCACCGTTCGGACAGCTCCGGAACGACCTATGCCTTCACCGACTACCTCAAGCAGTCGACGAACAGCTACTGGCGCTCCCGGTCCTCGCTCCCGTCGAAGCAGCCCAGCTGGCCGACCGGGGTGGGTGCCCCCCGCAACGCAGGCGTCGCGCTCAAGGTGAAGAGCACGTCGGGAGCGATCGGCTACATGGAGCTCTCGTACGCGGACACTGCGGGGCTGATCAAGGCCCGGATCCAGAACCCGCGCGGCGCGTTCGTGAGCCCCACCTCCAGCGCGGCGACGGCCTCTGCCAACGCGAAGGTCTCCTCCGTTCCGAACGACCTCCGGATCGACCCCGTGATCTCTGCGAACTGCACGGCCTGCTACCCGATCGTCTCCTACACCTTCTGGCTCGTCCGGGAGCAGGGTCAGGCGTCTGCCGACGAGACCTCCGTGACGCTGGCCTACTTCTACTGGGGGCTAACCACCGGTCAGAACTACCTCGCGTCGCTCGGCTACGCGAAGCTTCCGAGCTCGGTCCGCACCAAGGCCATCGCACAGCTCCACAAGGTCAAGGTCGGCGGCAACGCCGTCTGGCCCTGATCGACCACCGTCGGTCGGATCCGGGCGCCGGCGACGAGCGATCGTCACCGGCGCCCGTAGACCGGAGTTGAGATGAGCATCCCCATCAGGACCGGCTCTCGAGCGCCAACGTCCTCGGCGCGGTCCGCGGGTGACCGCATCTTCCGCGTCCTCTCGCTCGGGGTGGCGGGGATGATCCTGCTCATCGTCGCAGGGATCTTCGCCCAGCTGGCCCTCGGGTCCGCCGAGGCATTCGCTCTCTTCGGGCTGGGGTTCCTCACCGGGCAGACCTGGGATGTCTCGATGCTCGTCTTCGGTGCGCTGCCGTTCATCGCGGGAACGGTGGCCACCTCGGTCCTCGCCATGCTGCTCGCGGTCCCCCTGGGGGTCGCCACCGCCGTCTTCCTCTCCGAGATCGCGCCGCGCCGGCTGGCGATCCCGATGACCCTGCTCGTGGAGCTGATCGCCGCGATCCCGAGCGTCGTCATCGGCCTCTGGGGGGTCATGATCCTGGGGGCCTTCCTCCGGGACGGTGTCGAAGTGCCGGTCGTCGGGGCCTTCGGGGAGCTCCCGTTCCTCGGGAGCGCCGCGAGCGGCTCCGACCTCCTCGCGGCATCGCTCCTGCTCGCGCTGATGATCACGCCGACGATCGTCGCCATCACGCGCGAGGTCCTCTCCACGATCCCCCAATCGCACCGCGAGGCCTTCCTCGGGCTCGGGGCGACGCGGTGGGAGACGATCCGCGCCGTCGTCCTTCCACAGGCGCGGACCGGGATCATCGGCGCGAGCCTCCTGGCTCTCGGCCGGGCGATGGGCGAGACGATGGCCGTCACGATGACGATCGGCAACGCCGATCGGCTTCCGTCCGGACTCTTCGATCCGGCCCAGACGATCGCGAGCAAGCTGGCGACGAGCTGGGGCGAGGCATCGGACGGGGTCGAGCGCAGCTCCCTCATCGCGCTCGGGCTCGTCCTGCTCTTCCTCGCCCTCGCGCTCGTGCTCGCGACCCGGCTGCTCGCCCGGGGCTCCCTGCGCCGTTCGGGCATCGGCCGATGAACCGGATGACAGACACCGGTCCGGTCCCTGCGCGGATCTCGCTCGAGCCGACCGTGGCGGAGGCGTCGCGTCGCCGGCGTGATCGGGCCTGGACCTGGGCCTGCTTCGCTGCCGCGGGGACGATCGTCTTCCTCCTCGGAGCGATCGTCGCGATGGTCGTCATCAACGGGCTGCGCTCGCTCTCGGTCCAGTTCTTCACCGAGGAGATGTTCGGCTATGAGGAGGGGGGCGCCCTGGCCGCGATCCTCGGCACGCTCCAGATCGTGCCGCTCGCGACCCTGATCGCCGCACCGATCGGCGTCCTTGCGGGGATCTACATGGCGGAGACCCCGGACGGACGCGTCGCCGGCCTCCTCCGCCTGGCGACCGAGACCCTGGCCGGGATCCCCTCCGTCGTGATCGGCATCTTCGCCTTCACCGTCATCGTGGTCCCGACCCAGACCTACTCGGCCTTCGCGGCGATCGTCGCCATCGCCGTGATCATGATCCCGCTCGTCGCGCGGTCCACGGAAGAGATCGTGCGACTCGTCCCCGGGTCCGTCCGCGAGGCGTCGCTCGCCCTCGGGATCCCCCAGTGGCGGACCACCGTCTCGGTCGTCATCCGCACGGCCGCTGCGGGGATCCTCACCGCGATCATGCTCGCCGTGGCCCGCGGGGCGGGCGAGACGGCGCCCCTGATCCTGACGAACGTCGGGAACCAGTCGGTGAACGTGGGTGACCTCGGGAACGCGATGGACTCGCTTCCCCTCTTCATCTACTTCAACTCGGGGCTCCCCTCCGAGTTCCTCATCGGCCAGGCCTGGGCAGCCTCCCTTGTCCTTCTTGCCTTCGTGCTCGTCATCAACGTCGCGGTCCGGGCACGAACCATCGGGCGGCGCGCTGCATGAGGTCAGAACCGGCCATGCCCGAAACCACCGCCCGCGCGAAGGAAGTGACCGCCGAGCCGGACCTCGAGGAGATCGAGGTCCGAGAGCTCATCCGGGTCATCCCGGCCCACCACGCGAGGGCGAACGACCCCGAGGCCGGTGACCTTCCGGGCGCCATGAACCTCGATGCCGTGAGCGCCTGGTACGGCGCCTTCCGTGCCGTTCGGGATGTCTCGATGGCGATCCCCTCTCGCCAGGTGACGGCGATGATCGGGCCCTCCGGCTGCGGCAAGAGCACGTTGATCCGCACCCTGAACCGGATGCACGAGGTGATCCCCGGCTCCCGGGTCGGGGGCCGCGTGGAGCTGGATGGGCAGGACATCTACGGGTCCACTGTCGACCCGGTCCGCGTCCGGAGAGTGGTGGGGATGGTCTTCCAGAGACCGAACCCCTTCCCGACGATGTCGATCTTCGACAACGTGGCGGCCGGCGTGAAGCTCGCCGGCCCGCGGCCCGATCGGCCGGTGGCCGAGATCGTGGAACACAGCCTCCGCCGTGCGGCGCTCTGGGACGAGGTGAAGGACAAGCTGGCCTCGCGGGCTGTCGCCCTTTCCGGCGGACAGCAGCAGCGGCTGTGCATCGCCCGCGCCCTTGCGGTGGAACCAGAGGTCCTGCTGATGGACGAGCCGTGCTCCGCGCTCGACCCCATCGCCACGGCGAAGATCGAGGACCTGGTCCGCGAGCTCCGGGACTCCGTGACGATCGTGATCGTCACGCACAACCTCCAGCAGGCCGCGCGGATCAGCGACCAGACGGCCTTCTTCTTCGTCGACGAGGCCCGATCCGGGCACCTCGTCGAGATCGGCCCGACGAGCGCGATCTTCGTGGCTCCCCGGGAGCAGCTCACACAGGACTACGTGTCCGGGAGGTTCGGATGACCACAGGAACCGATCGCCGGCGGGGTCCGGTCGCCCTCGCCCTCGGCATGGCCGCCATCGTCGCCATCGTCGTCATCAGCGGCTGCGGGGGGTCGAGCTCGAGTGCGGAGGGCGGCGGCGAGGGAGATCTTTCCCAGACCGACCCGGATGCCACATTCGCGATCCCGGACGACGTCTTCGTCCAGCTCGCCGAGCTTCCGAGCGGCCGGACGATCCCGTACTTCTCCGCCGAGCTCAGTGGTCGCTACGCGGAGCAGAACCTCACGGTCATCCCCATGGAGGGGGATCCGTCGATCGGTGACCCGGTCCTCGCGCTCGGCGACGAGGAAGGCCCCTCGATCCTCATCGCTCCCGCAGCGGCCGCGCTGCGGGCTTCGGCGGAGATCACCCCCCTCGTGGAGGTGGCGAGGATCGCTACCCGGAGCGGCGACCGGATCATCGTCCCGGCCGACTCGGGGATCTCCTCCGTGGCCGATCTGGCCGGGCGGACGATCACGGTGCTGGAAGGACCGGCGGGAGAGTCGGTCCGGCCCGCGCTCGTTGCAGCCGGGCTCGACCCCGCGGCCGTGGTGATCGGGGCCGCTCCGTTCGATGCGGCCGCCGTGGCCGCGCACCAGGTCGAGGCGGCCCATGTCCGCTTGGAGGACGAGTGGGCGCAGGTCCTCGAGAGGATCGATGAGGAGACCGGAGAGCTCGTCGATCCCGCGTCGTTCACGGTGATCGACCTGTCGGACCCCGCCATCGCCATGCCGGGTGACGGCATCTGGGTCCGCGCCGACTGGCTCCCCGGGCACGAAGAGGTCGTCGTCCGGTTCCTCGCCGCCGTCCTCGGAGAGTGGGCCGCCTGCCGCGACGATCTCGAGATGTGCGCCGTCAATGCCTACGACAACGGCTCGCTCCTGCCCCTCCAGCATCAGCGTTGGGTCGTCACCGAGATGGGCCGGCTCGTGTGGCCCGCCGATCCGGTGCTCGGTTCGATGACACCTGATGACTGGTCGTCGATGGCCGCTCGCGCGGTCGCCGCGGGCGTGGTCGAAACGGTGCCGACGGTCGAGGAGGGGATGCGGACCGACCTGCTCGAACGCGCGATCGCGGCGCTCGAGGGGATCGACCTGGCCGGGGACGGGTACGCGCCCGCCCCCGTGGAGATCACACCCGGCGGCGAGGACCCTGCCACCGCCCCATGAACGGATGCCGCATCGGGACGGAAGGCCCGGACGCGGCCATCGAGCGCCCACCCCACGGATCCGGGATCGCCGATCCCGGCCGAGCCACCAGAGGAGGTTCCAGGATGTCCACCAGGCTCCGGACGATCGCCGGCCTCGCCGCCGGGATCTCGATCGTCGCTTCGCTCACCGGCGGGATCCCTGCTGCCGCGCGCCCGCACGCCCACGGTGGCCAGGTCGAGTACCGGGTCGTCGACGATGACGGCAAGGCCGGGCTGACCGACGGCACGAACCAGCCTGCCTGCGACGACCAGTTCGACAACGCGAAGAACGTGAACGATGACGCGCTGGCAGCCGGCTATGGGGTGGTCTTCACGACCCTCACCCGCGCCGTCTCGGGTTGGACGAAGTCGGGCACCGACGCTTCGAGCAACCCCTACGCGCCCATTCCCGCCGCTCCCGCCGGCGCGGTCATCTACGTCTGCCCCGGCGTCTACAACGAGAACGTCACGGTGGCCGAGACGATCAGCATCGTCGGGCCGCACGCCGATGAGGACGCGTGGCGCTGCCGCACCCGCGGCGGCGAGGCGACGATCATCGGCACCACGACCGGTCCGGCGCTCGACCTCACGGCATCCGGGATCCGGATCCGCGGGATGCGCATCGCCAACACCCAGGGGAACGGGATCCGGCTCGGGGCCGCGACCTCGGGCGTGGTCGTCTCCACGTCGATCATCCAGGCGAACAGCACGGGGCTCATCCTCCAGGGCAGCGGCCACCGGGTTCGCCGGAACTGCTTCCGGGACAACAACAGCGGCGGTCCGGCCTCCGGCATCCGGACGGGCGACGGCGGTGCCACGGGCGTGGTGATCGGACGGAACGGATTCATCGGCCATCGGACGGCGGCGGTCAACCTCACCGAGGGCGCAAGCCCGGTGAGCGGGATCACCATCAAGGGCAACCGCAGCCGGGACAACGTGACGTTCGTCCTCATCGACAAGTCCTCCGAGATCACCGTCTCGGGGAACACGGTCGGTTTCACCACGGACATCTCGTTCAGCTCGTCGTCCACCCCCTCGATCCAGGTCAAGGGCAGCGGCGCGACGACGATCGAGATCCGTGAGAACCTCATCGATACGAACAACCCGCGGGCGATCTCCATCGACAACCCCGCGACCAACGTGATCGTCGAGGCGAACCGGATCTCGTCGGTCGAGTTCGGCGTCTACGTGACCACCGAGCAGAACCCCGGTGGCATCCAGGTCCGTGACAACGTGATCTCGGACATCCTCAACACCGGGATCTTCTTCGATACGAACACGCGCCTCAACGAGATCGACGGCAACCGGATCCTCGGGATCGTGAATCTGGCCTGCCAGGACAAGTCGGATGGCGGGCCTGGTACGGCCGGGACCTACAACACCTGGACGGACAACAAGTCGACCCTCGATCTCGTCTCGCCGATCGGGATCTGCGAGCAGATCTGATCGCTCCCCGTTCCCAGCCAGGGGCCCGGGCCGAACGGCCCGGGCCCCTGATGATTCCCGAGTTTCTCCCAACCCGAGGGACCGCGTGGCGGCGACGCGCGCGGGCTGCTCGCGGCGGTGGGCGATCGACGCGCCGGCCTCCGATGCCGGCTTCCGGCTCTGGCCCGAAGCGCCGGACACCGACCTCCCGCTCGGAGACCCGGAGCGACTCGAGCTCATCGTTGGCAGTGCCCGAGCGTACCTTGGTCACCACGGTGATGCAGCGCGCGCGGGCCCGTGATCGCCCCGTCCCCCCGTCGACCGACGGCTGGCTCGCGATCCCGTGGCGCTCCTCACGACGGCGGAGGAGCGACGGGTGAGGGGGCCCCGGTAGAGATCGGCGCCGTCAGCGGGTATCCGGATCTCCATCTCCGAGATCGGAGTGAGTTGCAGGACCGCCGCGTCCAGCGCCGAGAGGTGGATCGCCATCCCATCCCGGAGCGGGATGACGGTGATCCCCGCCACCTTGTCCTGGCGGCCGGGCGTCGCCTTGATCCGAGCGCGGACGGTTGCGCGCTTCGTGTCCGCCCCCGTGGGCGACGCGGCCAGGTGCACGGTGACGGCGAGGACCACGACGATCGCGCTGCCCCGGGGGGCGGCGCGATCCGGATGCGGGAGGCGCGTCCAGGCTGCGCCGAGCATGCGTGAGGGGCGCCGTCGGCGAGCCGGCGCCCCTCACGGGTGGAGTCTCGGGAGCGGGGGAAGGTCAGCCCTCGACGACCTCCCAGACGCTGATCGTTCCGCTCACCTCGTTCGCGACGACGAGGAGGGCGCGGCCGTCCGGGCCGGCCTCGGCCGGGATGAAGACGAGCCCCTCGGGGCCGAGATCACCGGCCGTGCCGTCCGCCGGAACACCGGACCAGTCGCGGTTCTCGACGTAGTCGATGAGCGACGGAGCGGTGGGGTCGGTCACGTCCACGACGAAGATGCCGCTCTGGCGCTCCGCGCCGATGAAGGCCAGGTCATGGTCGCCGAGTCGGCCGAGGGCGACGCCCTCCGGCTCCGGGCCGGCGTTGTCGGAGCGGTCCTCGAAGGAGGGCTGCTCGTCGTGCGTGCTGTTGAAGTGCTCCGGGTTCCGCTCGGCGACGGTCTGCTCGAGGAGGTCACCGCTCTCGTGGACGAGAGCGCCGGTGGCCGCATCCCAGATCGCGAAGGAGCGTGCGCCGGAGGCGGCGAGGACGTCGTAGTCCCCGTCACCGTCGGTGTCGCCGTAGGCGGTCGTGATCTCGAGCTTGCCGGTGTCGCCCTCGGCCTGGATCGCGGCGGCGTCCGGGAAGACCGTCGGGTCGAGCGTCACCTCACCGACCTCGGTCTCCTCGCTGTAGGCATCGAAGTCCCGGGTATCACCCTCGTTCGTCGTGATGAGGTAGAGGGCATCGCCGGACATCCACGCGGCGATCTGATCCGGGCGATAGAGCGCCACGGCCGCGCGGGGGCGGATGTCGATCGCGCCGTCCTCGTCACCGGCGTCGATGCCGTTCCCGGGGAGCGAGAGGTCCTTCACGCCGAGGGGAAGGATCGCGGTGATCGCCGGGGCCACGAGATCGACGACCGCGACAGCGTTGTTCTCCTGGAGGGTGACCCATGCGGTCGTGCCGTCCGGGGAGATGGTCGCGAACTCAGGCTCGAGATCCTGGGCGACCGAGGATCCCGGACCGTAGATGAGGACGCCCTCGGCGAGCTCACCGGCGCGGCTCCCGTCCGCGTTGAAGTCCTCGAAGCCGAGGATCGTGGTCGTCGCGTTCTCCACGCCCTGCGTGAGATCGATCACGGTGACGGAGCCCGGCGCGTCGACGGAGTAGTCCTCGGCGGGCTCACCCTCGTCCGCGGTGACCGCCTTCATCCCGTCCGCGGTGAAGAGGACGTGGTCCGGATCCACCCCGACCTCGACCTCGGCGAGCAGCTCACCGGCCAGGTCGAGGAAGTCCACATGGCCCGGGGCATCGGGCGCCTCGGCGCTCACGCTGACCGCGACGATCCCGTTCCCGACCGCCACGCTCGTCGGCGTCCCGTCCACGGAGACCGAGCGCTTCACCACGGGAGCCGCCGGATCCGAGAGGTCGAGGATGTCGAGCGCGCTCGTCTCGCCGTTGATCGAGTAGAGCGTCCTGCTCCCGGCATCGAACGCGATGATCTCCGTCGCGCCCTCGTCGAACGAGCCGACCGAGATCGTCGCGAGCGGCCGGACGATGACCGCGGGATCGGCGGCTGCCGCGGGGGCGGCGATCAGGCCGGCACAGACGGCCAGGGCAAGGGCGGGTCGGATCCGCGGGGCAGACGTCATCTCGGACCTCCATGGGGGCTCAACGGACGCACGTGCGTCCCGCGACACCCTCGGCCCGCGACGTCAACCGTTCGTCAACACGGCGTCAACGCGCGGTTCGGCGCGGCCGGTCTCCGTCAGCCCCCGCCGGCCCGGTGGAGGTGGTCGCCCGACGCCTCGAGGCGCGCCCGGCAATCGGCACAGGGGCAGGCGACGCGCAACCGCTCGAAGGTGTAGAAGCCGGTGTGGTGGCCGTCCGCCCAGGTGGGCTGGAGCGCGTACTGCCCGACGAGCGCGAGGTCGGTGAGGGTCGTCTGCGCCTCCGTCAGGGTGGGGAGGGAATCGAGCCACCCCGGCTGCCCCATCTCGCCGCGGCAGAAGGCACACGGGCAGAGCCAGCGCAGCTCGGTGAAGTCATAGCGCGAGCCGTGCCCGTCCGGCCACTCGATCGACAGGGTCCGCCCGGCCTTGTCCGCGTGGATCCGTCGCGGGGCCAGGTATTCCCCACCGCTCGTGTACCGGGTCGTCATGCCACGCTCGCTCCTCGCTGCATCCGGTCTCCGCGGAGCGCATCGTCGAACGCCTCCGCGCTCATCGGCCGGCCGAGATGCCAGCCCTGGACAAGGTCGGCCCCGAGCTCCGCGAGGAGGTCCATCGCCGCCTGGGTCTCGACCCCCTCCGCCACGACCTTCAGGCCGAGGTCGTGGGCGAGATCGATCGAGGACTTCACGATCGCCCGGTCGCGGGGGTCGCGGTCGATCGCGTGCATGAAGGCCTTGTCGATCTTCAGCTCGTTCGCCGGGAGCTGCTTCAGGTAGGCGAGCGATGCGTAGCCTGCCCCGAAGTCGTCGATCGCGAGCCGCACGCCGAGGCCGCGCAGCTCCGTCATCACCGCTCGGGCCCGCGCCGGGTCGAGCATCGCCGCGCTCTCCGTGATCTCCAGGGTGAGCGCCTCCGGCGGCACCTCGGAGCGGCGGATCAGCCGGTCCACGTCATCCACGATCCGCGAATCGAGGAGGTTGCGGACCGACAGGTTGACGGCCACGCCCTGGGCGCCCCCACCGGCACGCCAGGCCTCGCAGCGCGCGAGGGCGAGCTCGAGGACGAAGAGCGTCATCGGCCGGAGCACGTTGGAGCGCTCGGCGACCGGGATGAACTCGTCCGGCGGGATCATCCCGCGGGTCGGGTGCATCCAGCGGATGAGCGCCTCCGCTCCCACGATCCGGCGCGTGGCGAGCGAGACCTTGGGCTGGTAGAGGACGGTGAGCTCCCGCTCGTCCAGGGCGCGCCGGAGCTCGCCGACGAGCGACATCCGGACCGGGCTCCCGGCGTCGCGGACCGGGTCGTATTCCGCGATCTCCTCGTCGTCCGTCTCCGCGGTCCGGATCGCGATCTCTGCGCGCCGGAGGAGCGTCCGGGCATCCACGCGCTCTTCGGCCCCGGTGAGCGCGAGCCCGACCCGGATCGTGAGGCCGAGGAGGAGGTCATCCACGGGGAAGGGCTCGTGGAGCGCATCCACGAGCGACCGGGCCTGGTCGCGGACCTGGGCCGCCGAGGCCGGTCCCGGGATGACGACCGCAAGATCGTGCCCGTCCAGACGCCCGACGAGCCGATCCGGGCCTGCGTGGGCGACGAGCCGCTTGGCGACGGCACGCAGGACCTGGTCCGCGTTGTCGTGGCCGAGCGTCTCCACGAGCTCCCGGAAGCCGGTCAGCTCGGCCACGAGCACCGCGGCCGGCGCGGTGGCCTCCCGGCGGAGGGCGTCATCGATGAGCTGGCGGAGCCAGTCGCGGTTCGGAAGGCCGGTGAGGGTGTCGTGGCGGGCGAGGTACTCGTTCTCCGCCGCGCGAGCCTCCACGTTCTCGAGGAGCTGCGCGTTCCGGAGCGTCACCGCGATCTGGTTCCCGAGCGTCTCCAGGAGGGGGAGCTCGTCCGCCGGCCATGCACCGACCTTCGCCTCGCGGTCCACGAGCGCCAGCAGCCCACGGGTCCGCTCGGTCACCGGGACCGGCGCGGCAAGCACCGAGTGACGACCGGCGTCCGGCCGTCCGCCACCGTCCAGGTCCGCACCGGCCACCTGGAGGAGCGCGCCGGCATCGCCGCGGAGGAGGTCCCGCCAGCTCGGGGCCAGGTCACGCTCCGCGTGGACCCGCGAGGTGATCGCCGCATCGCCGATCATCTGGACACGGCGGACCTCATCGCCTCCCTGGAGCGGGAGGATGAGCTCCACGGTGTGCGCCCCGAAGAGGCGGCGGACCTCGCGCACGATCGCCGCCTCCATCCCCTCGCTGCCGAGGGAGCCCTGGATCTCGTGGCTCGTCCCCTGGAGGTCCGCCAGCCGCTCCTGGCGATGACGCTCGCGCGTCCAGAGCCGGTAGCCGGCATAGAGCCCGATCCCCATGAGCAGGGGCATCCACAGGCCGCCAACGTGACCGACCCAGTCGACGATCACCGCGATGCCCAGGGTCGCGTTGAGGAGGGTGAACCCGATCGCGGACGTGGAGCGGAGCCGAAGGTTCATCGGCTCGCCGGTGCTGACCCGGATGACGATCTCCACGCACAGGGCGGTGACGAGGTCGGTGGTCACGGCGGCGGCGTAGGCTGCGAAGAGGCTCCGCGGGCCGATCCCCTGGCTTGGGTCGGTGAGGAGATGGAAGACGGTCAGCCCGACGGTGGTGGCCAGCGCGAAGCTGAGGATGTTGAAGAGCAGCTTCAGCGGTGCCTGGCGGCGGATGAGGAGGAGCACGACCCCGGCTCCGAGGACCTGCGCGAGGACGACCGAGACGGGCGCGAGCGTGAAGGCGCCGACGACGAGCGGCACCTCCGTCAGCGAGAACGAGTGGGTCTCCTTGCGGATCGCGATATGGATGACCGCGGCTTCCGTCGCCGCGTAGAGGCCGACCAGGGCCCAGAACGGCACCTCGGGCCCGGCGACAGGGCCGAAGCCTGCCAGGGAGAGAGCGGTCAGGAGCGCGAACGCCGTCGCGCCGATCGCGCCGGTCACCCCATAGACACCGACCCGCCGGCGCATCTCCTCGGAGATCCGCACGGCGGGTCGATCGTTTCCTGTCATCGGGTCGATCGGCTCGACCCGTCCAGGGTCACTGCGTCAGTCACCCCATCCGGCGCTCGACCAGGTGTCACCCACCCAGGTCTCCGCCGTCCACGACCGGGCCGTCCACGAGCGGGCTTCCCAATCGCTTCCCGTCCAGGAGCGGGCGACCCAGCCATCGCTCGTCCACGAGCGGGCATCCCAGCCCTCGCTCGTCCAGGACCGGGCGGTCCAGTCACCGGCCGTCCAGGACCGGGCCGTCCAGGACCGGGCGGTCCACGAGCGGGCATCCCAGTCCGCCACGGTCCACGAACGGGCATCCCAGCCGATGTTGATCCAGCCGGCGTCCACGAGCTCGGTCGTGGACGCGGCGCTGCCGTTCAGGAGGCGGGCGAGGGCGGCCTGGCCGACCCAGTTCCCGAAGATGTCCCGGGAGCCGATCAGGCGCTCGCCGGCACGAACGAGGGTCTGGCCGCCGCGGGAGGCCCCGAGGCCGCCGGAGCCCTGTGCCACCGGGTGGCCCTGGGCCCCGATCCCGTTGAGGCTCATGTCGAAGGCGGCGTTGAGGTCGATGAGGCCGGCGCCCTGCGCCGTGACGGGCTCACCGGCGAGCGGGTAGGCGCTCGCCTTCAGGAGGCCCTTCAGCTTGTCCGGGGAGATCCCGGGGCGCTGGCTGATGATCAGGGCGGCGGCGCCGGCGACGACCGCGGAAGCCTGCGACGTGCCCGAGCCGAGGAAGAGGCGCGGGGTCTCGCCGACGCGGGCGTTCGGGTGCTCCATGTCCAGGAAGCTGCCCGGGACGCGGAGGCTGAGGATCGAGCGCCCGGGGGCGACGAGATCCGGCGAGCGCTGCGCGTTGCCGCGGCGCGAGAAGGCGGCGACGGAGTCATCCGCCCGGGTCTCGGTCCCGCCGCGCACGGTGGCGCCGACGGCGATGATGTACGGGTCGTACGCGGGGCTCGAGAGGCCGATCGCGTCGTCATCGCGGTTGCCCGCCGAGACGACCACGACGATGCCGCTCCGCCAGGCGCGCTCGACGGCGTAGGCGAGCGGGTCCTCGATGTAGCTGAGGTCCGACTCCGTGCCGAACGAGAGGTTCATGACGCGGACGTTCAGGCCGTCCCTGTCGCCGTAGCGGATCGTCCAGCCGATCGCGGCGATGATCTGGGAGACGTCCGTGGTACCGAACGCGTCCGCGACCTTGAGGCTCACGATCCGCGCGCCGGGGGCGATGCCCGTGAAGCGGTTCTCGACCTGGGCGGAGACCTCGTTCAGGCCGAGGCCGTTGTCCCGGCCCGCGATGATGCCCGCCATGTGCGTGCCATGCCCGAAGGTGTCGATATAGCGAAGCTCGCGCTCCTGGGACTCGAAGGAGAGGTCCGGCCCATGGACCACCTTGTCGTCCGTGACGAGCCCGCGCACCGGGGCGACCCCGGAGTCGATCAGCGCGACGTCCACGCCCTGGCCGGTAAAGCCCGCCGCCCAGTAGCGATCCGCGCCGATGACCTTGGCGACGCTCACCAGCTGGCCGAGGTCCTTCTCCGCCGGGGCGTTGTCCACGGACGCGAGGTCGACCGAGCGGTTCTCGGTGAGGGAGGCGATGCTCGGGGCAGCGGCGAGCCGCGAGAGCTCCGCGAGCGGGACCGAGGCGACGAAGAGGCCGGGGAGGCCGAGCCGCTCCACGCTGCCGCCGGCAGCGCGGATCTCGCGCAGGGCCACGGCCGCCTGGCCGCGCTCCGCGCGCACGATCATCTCGGTGCGGGTGGTGGGGACGGCCGCGCTCGCGGCTCCGGGCGCGACGAGCGCCAGGGCCAGGGCGGCGACCAGGATCCTCTCTGTCCTTGCGTGGGCACGCGCTGCGGACATCTTCACGGAATTCACCTTGCGTGGCGGGCTGACTCGCAGCGAGTATAGGTCCGGGGTAGTACCGGGGGGCTATGGGCCGATAGTCCTATGCCGCCCGGGCCGTTGCGCCTGTGGCGGCGCTCTTTGGTGAGTCTACCACCCGGGTTCGGGGAGATTGGTCGTGCAGAGCAGGAACGAGTCGGTCGCGGCGGTCATCGACGTCGGCAGCAATAGTGCGCACCTCCTCGTCGCCGGGATCGGGCGGGCCGGGCTGCGGCCGCTCCTCGACGAGAGCGTCCAGCTCGGTCTCGGCCCGGTCGTCGACCGGACGGGTCACCTGGGCGAGCCTGCGACGGCAGAGCTGACCGATGCCCTGCGCACCCTCACGGAGCGCTCGCGCGCGCACGCGGGAGCGCTCCCTCTCGTCGTGGGAACGGAGCCTTTCCGGCGCGCGGCGGATGCGGGCGCCGCGATCGAGCGGATCCACGCGGCGACCGGCCTCCGCCTGCGCGTCCTCTCGCCGGCCGCCGAGGGACGGCTCGCTGCCGAGGGCGCGACCGGCGGTCGTCCGGTCCGCACCCCGCTCCTCGTCATCGATCTCGGTGGAGGCTCCACGGAGGTCGTCCTCCTCCGCCCCGGTCGTCCGGCGCGGGTCCTCCCCGTCCCGGCAGGGTCTGCGCGCCTTGCCGCGCGCCACCTGCACGGCGATCCGCCGGGTCCGGAGGAGATCGACCTGCTCCGGGGCGAGGTCGGCGATCTGGCGGCTTCCTTCCGTCCGCTCGGGGTCCGGAGGGCGATCGTCACCGGCGGGACGGGGACGAACGTGAACCGGCTTCTGGGGCGGGCGCGGACCGCGCCGCTGACGCGCACGGACCTGCGCGCTGCGCTCGCGCTCGCCACCTCCGGGCCCGCAGCCCCGATCGCCGCCCGGACCGGTCTCTCCGAGCGGCGCGTGGCCCAGCTCCCCGCCGGGATCCTCCTCCTCCTGGCGCTCGTGGAGCGGCACGGGGTGGCGCGGATCCGGCCGTCCGATGCGAGCATCCGGGAGGGCCTCCTCCTCCGCGAAGCCGCCCGCCGGGCCCGCCGGGACGCTGCCGGGTAGGATGGCGGCGATGCGCACCCTCGAGGCGACCGACCCCGATTCCCCCGCCGCTCGCGAGGCCGGCGCGCGGGTCCGCGCCTGGACGGGCGGGGGGAGCATCGCCGCGCTCCTCGATGACGTCGGCGGCGTGGATGAGGTCGGGGTGGCGGAACGGGTCGCGGCGCTCTCCACGCGCTCGATCAAGAAGGCCTCCAAGGTCCACGCGCTCGAGCTCGCGATCCGGATGATGGATCTCACGACGCTCGAGGGGAAGGACACGCCGGGGAAGGTCCGGGGCCTCTGCGCCAAGGGGATCCGGCCCGATCCGGGCGATCCTTCCATCCCGTCCGTCGCGGCGATCTGCGTCTACCCCGCGATGGTCCCGACCGCCGTGGAGGCGCTCCGCGGGAGCGGCGTGAAGGTGGCCAGCGTGGCGACCGGCTTCCCGTCCGGCCAGACCTTCACGGAGCTGAAGATCCTCGAGACCCGGATGGCGGTGGAGGCGGGCGCGGACGAGATCGACATGGTCATCGACCGGGGCGCCTTCCTCGCCGGCGATGTGGCGACCGTCTTCGACGAGATCGTCGCCGTGAAGGCGGCGTGCGGCCCGGCGCACCTGAAGGTCATCCTGGAGACGGGTGAGCTGGGCTCCCTGGACGACGTCCGCCGCGCGAGCATCCTCGCGATGGCCGCCGGCGCGGACGTCATCAAGACCTCCACCGGCAAGGTGACCCCCGCCGCCACCCTCCCGGTCACCCTCGTCATGCTGGAGGCGATCCGCGCCTTCCACCGCCGGACCGGACGGGTGGTGGGGATGAAGCCGGCGGGCGGGATCCGCACCGCGAAGGAGGCGATCCGCTACCTCGTCGTCCTCTACGAGACGCTCGGGCCGCGCTGGATGACGCCGGACCTCTTCCGCTTCGGGGCGAGCAGCCTCCTGAACGACGTGATCCAGCAGCTCCACAAGGAGCGCAGCGGGCGCTACGACGGCCCGGACCGGGTCACGCTCGACTAGGGGGCCGGCGGCATGGAGATCGGGCTCTTCACCTTCGGCGACCTCGCCGGCGACCCCACCACCGGCTGGGGCAGCGCGCCGGAGCGGATGCGGGCGCTCGTGGAGGAGGCGGAGCTCGCCGACCAGGCCGGCCTCGATGTCTTCGGGATCGGGGAGCACCACCGGCCGGACTTCGTGGTCTCTGCGCCGGCGGTCGTCCTGGCCGCGATCGCCGAGCGGACGCGCCGGATCCGCCTCACGAGCGCGGTGACCGTCCTCTCCTCGGATGACCCGGTCCGCGTCTTCCAGGAGTTCGCGACCCTCGATCTGCTCTCCGGCGGCCGTGCCGAGATCATGGCCGGGCGCGGATCGTTCATCGAATCCTTCCCGCTCTTCGGCTACGACCTGCGCGACTACGACGCGCTCTTCGCGGAGAAGCTGGAGCTCCTCCTCGCGATCCGGGCATCCGAGATCGTCCGCTGGCCGGGCGGTCGGCGGCCCGCGATCGATGCGCGGGGGGTCTGGCCGCGCCCGGTCCAGGACCTGCTCCCGGTCTGGATCGCGATCGGCGGGACCCCGGAGTCCGCGGCCCGGGCCGGCCGGCTCGGGCTTCCCCTCGCGCTCGCGATCATCGGCGGGATGCCGGAGCGGTTCGCGCCCTTCGCCCGGATCTTCCGGGAGGCGGCCGCGGAGGCCGGCCACCCGGCGCCGCCGCCCTTCGCGATCGCCTCGCACGGGTTCATCGCGGACCGCTCCCAGGATGCGGCCGAGATCGCCTATCCGTCCCTCGCCACGCTGATGAACCGGATCGCCCGCGAGCGCGGCTTCCCGCCCCTGGACCGCGCCGGCTACGAGGCCTCCCGCGGGATCCGTGGCGCGAACTTCGTGGGGAGCCCCGCGGAGATCGTGGACAAGATCCTCTTCCAGCACGAGATCTTCGGACATGACCGGTTCCTCCTTCAGATGATCGGGGGCGGCATCGACCACGCCCGGGTGATGCGCTCGATCGAGCTCCTCGGGAGCGAGGTCCTCCCCGCCGTCCGTTCCGCCCTCCGGCCCGCCGCGGCGGTCTGAGGTGGCCCCGGCCGAGCGGACGCCCGCCGGCCTGCGCGAGCTCGCCGCGCTCTTCCTGCGCCTCGGCGCCACGGTCTTCGGGGGCCCGGCCGCGCACCTCGCGCGCTTCCGCGAGGAGGTCGTCCTGCGCCGCGGCTGGCTCGACGAGCGCTCCTTTGCGGACCTCGTGGGCGCCGCCAGCCTTCTTCCCGGGCCGACCTCGACGGAGGTCGCGATCGCGATCGGGCGGGAGCGCGCGGGGATCCCCGGAATGCTCGTCTCCGGGGGGCTCTTCATCCTTCCGGCTGCGCTCCTCGTCCTCCTCCTCGCGATCGGCTACACGCAGCTCGGCGAGCTCCCCGCGCTCCGCTGGATCCTCGCGGGTGTCCAGCCCGCGGTCGTCCTCGTCATCGTCCAGGCGGTCGCGCGGCTCGCCCCCGGGGCGCTCGGTGGGCGGGCGGAGCGGCTCCTCGCGGTCGGCGCGCTTCTCCTCGCGGTCGCCGGCGTCCACCCCCTCGCGATCCTCGCGGCGGCGGCCTTCGGGCTCGCGGCGGCCCGTGGTCTCGGTCGCGGCGAGGCGGTCGCGGCGCTCCTCCTTCCCGGTCCGCTCCCCGGTCTCGCCGCGGTCGCGGGGGTGGCGACGATCGCGCTCCTGCCGCTCTTCCTCCTCTTCCTCGGCCTCGGCGTCGTCACCTTCGGGAGCGGCTACCTCCTCTTCGCCTTCCTCCGTGAGGCGCTCGTCCTGCCGGGTCTCATCCCCGATCGCGTCCTCCTCGATGCGATCGCGGTGGGCCAGATCACGCCCGGCCCGCTCTTCTCCACCGCGACCTTCCTCGGCTACCTCCTCGCGGGGATCCCCGGCGCGATCGTCGCCACGGTCGGGATCTTCCTCCCCGCCTTCGTCCTCGTGGGGCTGGCGCACCCGCTCCTCCCCCGGATCCGCGCCTCGCGCCGGCTGGGCACGCTCCTGGACGGCGTGAACGCCGCGACGATCGGGCTCCTTGCCGCCGTCTCCGTGGAGCTCGCCCGGAGCGCGATCACGGGCCTCGCGACGGCGGCGATCGCGGCCGGGGCCGCTCTTCTCCTCGGAAGCGGACGGGTGGGGCCGACCGGCGTCCTCGCCCTCGGCGCGCTCGCCGGTCTCGTCCTTGGGGCGGCCGGTCTCCTCGTTCCCGCCTAGGGCCGGGTCCGCGCGACCGCGAGGGCCGCGTTCCGCCCCCCGAGGCCGAGGGTGAGGGTCAGGATCGCCCGGAAGGCCGCCTCCACGGGGAGACCGGTGAGGCCGCCGATCCGCTCCGTGATCGCGGGGTCCGGGTCGCCGAGACCCGGGGTCCCGGGCGCCCAGCCGCGGGCGACCGCGAGCGCCGCGATGGCAGCCTCGATCGCACCCGACGCCGCGAGCGGGTGGCCGTAGACGGCCTTCGTCGCCCCGACCGGGACGGTCGCCCCGCGCGGCCCGAGGCCCGTCCGGATCGCGATCGCCTCCGCGAGATCGCCGGGGAGGGTCCCGATCCCGTGGGCGATGACGTAGTCGACGTCTCCGGCGCGGAGGCGTCCGTCCGCGAGCGCGAGGCGGGCGGCGCGTGCGGCCTGGCGTGCCCCCGGGTCGGGGTGCGGACCCGGCGCGCCGTCGCTCGTGGCCGCGAAGCCGCGGATCTCCGCGTAGGGACGCGCGCCGCGGGCGGCGGCAAGGTCGGCACGCTCGAGGACGAGGATCGCGGCCCCCTCGCCGAGCGCGAAGCCGCTCCGCCGCCGGTCGAAGGGCCGGACGCCCGCGCTCTCGCCCTCGCCGCTCGCAAGGAGGCCCGCGCGGCCGAAGGCGTCGATGACCGCCGGGTCGAGCGGCAGCTCGGCACCGCCCGCGAGGATCGCGTCCGCCCGTCCCTCCCGGATCGCTTGGAAGGCCTCTCCGATCGCGATCGCGCCGGCCGCGTCCGAATCGGCAGGGGAGAGGAGGGGGCCGTGGAGCCCGAGTGTCGCGCCGAGGGTCGCGGCCGGACCGGCGAGCCGCCCGATCCCCCCGGTGGGTGTCTCCGCCCCGATCCCGGGATGCTCTCCGAGCGCGCTCCCGAGGTGGACGCCGACCCGCTCCGCCCGCGGATGGCCGCGTCGCCCCGGGACGAGCCCGGAATCGATGAGGGCGAGCCGGCCCGTCTCCACCGCGAGGGCTGCGAGCCGCCCGTCCGGCCCCGGCCGGTCGTCCATCGCAGCCGGAACCTCACCCGTGGTGCGCCGGGAGGTCCCCGTCCAGCCGGCCCGGAGCGCCGCCCAGAAGGGCTCGACCCCGCTCCCGAGCGCCGTGACGAGGCCGATCCCCGTCACCCAGACCCGCCGCTCCCGTTCCATCGGGTCGAGCGTAGCGCCCCGGCCCCCACTGCGGGCGCGTGCGGACGGCGCGCGCGCTAGGCTGTAGCGCGATGGCCGAGCGAACCCGCACCCCCCGCACCCGCGCGACCGGCGCGTCCGCGACCCCGCCGCCGGAGCCCGCGCCGCGCTCCGCCGCGGTCGGCCGGGGGACGGCATCGCCGTCGACGTGGGCGCTCGGCGAGGGTCAGGCGCTGCCGTGGGAGTACGCGCCCGCCCCGGAGAGCCGCGAGATCGTGAAGCTCCAGGCTCGGTATGGGCTCTTCATCGGCGGCCGCGAGGTGCCCGCCCAGGGCGGTGGCTGGTTCACGAGCGTGGACCCGGCCACGGAGGAGCCGATCGCGGAAGTCGCCCGGGGTGGCCCGGAGGACGTGGAGCGCGCGGTCGCCGCCGCCCGCCGTGCCTTCCGGAAGACCTGGGGGCCGATGCCCGGCCGCGAGCGCTCGAAGTACCTCTTCCGGATCGCCCGGATCATCCAGGAGCGTGCGCGCGAGCTCGCCGTCCTCGAGACCCTGGACAACGGGAAGCCGATCCGCGAGACGCGGGACGTGGACCTCCCGCTCGTGGCCGCCCACTTCTGGTACTACGCGGGCTGGGCGGACAAGCTCGCCTGGGCGGCCCCCGGCCGCGATCCGCGCCCGCATGGCGTGGCGGCCCAGGTGATCCCCTGGAACTTCCCCCTCCTCATGCTCGCCTGGAAGGTGGCGCCCGCCCTCGCCGCGGGGAACACCGTCGTCCTGAAGCCCGCCTCCTTCACGCCGCTCAGCGCGATGCTCTTCGCCGACATCTGCCGCCAGGCGGAGCTCCCGGACGGGGTCGTGAACATCGTCACCGGGCCCGGCGAGACGGGGATGGCGCTCGTCTCCCACCCGGACGTGGACAAGGTCGCCTTCACGGGTTCCACGGAGGTCGGGCGGAAGATCGCCCGCGCCGTGGCGGGCACGGAGAAGGCGCTCACCCTGGAGCTCGGCGGGAAGGCGGCGAACATCGTCTTCGCGGATGCCGCGCTCGACCAGGCGGTGGAGGGGATCGTCAACGGGATCTTCTTCAACCAGGGCGAGGTCTGCTGCGCGGGGAGCCGGCTCCTCGTCCAGGAATCGGTGGCGGACGAGGTCGTCGCGCGGCTCCGAGAGCGGCTCGCCACCCTGCGCGTCGGCGACCCGCTGGACAAGAACACCGATGTGGGCGCGATCAACAACCGCCCCCAGCTGGCACGCATCGAGGAGCTCGTGGCCGCCGGCGTCGCCGAGGGGGCGGAGATGTGGCAGCCCGCCTGCGTCCTCCCCGAGCGCGGCTGGTTCGTCCGGCCCACGCTCTTCACGAACGTCCAGCAGTCGCACCGGATCGCGCGCGAGGAGATCTTCGGGCCGGTCCTCTCCGTCCTCACCTTCCGGACCCCGGACGAGGCGATCGAGAAGGCGAACAACACGACCTACGGGCTCTCCGCCGGCGTCTGGACGGAGAAGGGGAGCCGGATCCTCGCGATGTCCCGGCGGCTCCGCGCCGGGGTCGTCTGGGCGAACACCTTCAACCGCTTCGATCCCGCCTCCCCCTTCGGCGGGATGAAGGAATCGGGCTACGGGCGCGAGGGCGGGCTCCACGGCCTCCTCGCCTATCTCGATCTCGCGGGAGGCGTCTGATGCCGCGGACCCCGAAGGAGCGCCCGGCCCCGGTGCGGATCGCCGTGCGCAAGACCTACAAGCTCTATGTGGGCGGCGCCTTCCCGCGCTCCGAATCGGGCCGCTCCTACGTCATCCGGGATGCCGCCGGCGTGGAGCTCGCGAATGCCGCGCTCGGCTCCCGCAAGGACCTCCGCGATGCGGTCCGCGCGGCACGCGCCGCGCTCCCCGGCTGGGACCGCCGGAGCGCGATGAACCGGGGCCAGATCCTCTACCGGATCGCCGAGATGCTCGAGGGGCGGCGGGCGCAGTTCGTGGAAGAGGTCGCAGCGGCGGAGGGGATCGGCCCGGATGCGGCGCGGACCGCGGTGGACCGGGCGATCGACCGCTGGGTCTGGACGGCCGGCTGGGCGGACAAGATCGCCCAGGTCTACGGAACGGTGAACCCGGTGGCGTCGAGCCACTTCGACTTCACGATCCCCGAGCCGGTCGGCGTCGTCGGCGTCGTGGCGCCGGAGGGGTCCTCGCTCCTCGGCCTCGTCTCGCGGCTCGCGCCCGTGATCGTGGGCGGGAACACGTGCGTCGTCCTCGCGTCCGAGGGGCGGCCGCTCCCCGCCGTGACGCTCACCGAGGTCCTCGCCACCTCCGACCTCCCCGGCGGGGTGGTCAACCTGCTCACCGGGCGGCGCGCGGAGCTCGTCCCGTGGCTCGCCGCCCATCTCGACGTGGATGCGCTCGACCTGTGGGGGGTCCCGGCGGGGATGCGCACGGCCGCCGAGACGGAGGCCGCGGAGAACCTGAAGCGGATCGCGCGCCCGCCGCGCGGCGTGGACCCCGAGCGCTTCGACTGGCTCGATGACGCCCGTGCCGAGCGCCCGGAGTGGATCGCCCAGCACCTGGAGATGAAGACGGTCTGGCATCCCGTCGGGATGTAGGGCGCCGGCCGCCTCTCAGGCCGGCGCGGACCCGATCCGCTCCGCGACCTCCGGGTCCGCGTGCCCCAGGACGACGATGACATCGCAGCCGTCCGCGAGGAAGGGCGCGATCCGCGCCCGCCACTTATCCGCCGGCACCGGGGTCTGCCACGGCCGGAGGAGGCGGAGGTAGAGGAAGGGGGCGAGGCGGCGGAGGACGGGCTCGTCCACCCCCGGCCGGTCGGTGGCCACGAGCGCCACGCCCGCGTCGCGGAGCCGTGCGTGGACCGCATCGTCCTCCCAGGTCGGATCGGCGAGATCGAGCGCAAGCCGGAGGTCCCGCGGCCACGCGGCGAGGAGCCGCTCGAGGAGCGCATCGTCCCGCTCGTGGCCGTCCGGGAACGCGATGCGCACCGCCTGGACCCGCCTGCCGAACGACCCGATCGCACCGAGGAGGGGAGCAAGGACCGCGCCCGCATCCACCGTCCCCGCGAGCGCGTCGGCGGTCCCCTCCGGCGCGACGAGGAGGAGCGGCCCGCTCGCCTCGACCGCCGCCGGCGCGTCCCACGCTGCCTCGATCGTCTCCGCCGGGCCGGGGTCCTCCCCGGCGCGGACGGCGGGAAGAGCGGCCGCGATGGTCAGTCGTCCCGTCCCTCCCTCACCGCTCATGGAGAAGAGCGTACGCCCCATGCGCCCGGGACCTGTGCGACCATCGAAGGATGCGCCGACCGACCGCTGCGGCGGAGCCCCATCCGCACGAGCCGCATGCCGACCACGATCACGACCACGACCCGTGGTGCGGCCATCCGCCCGTCCCCCACGGCGACCATCTCGACTACCTCCATGACGGGCACGTCCATCACCTGGAGACAGACCACGTGGACGAGGTCGCGGCGGCGCTCGATGCGCTCCACCTCCCGCATGCGGGCCACATGCACGTCCACGGCGAGGGGTGCGGTCACGAGGCGATCCCCCACGAGGACCACGTGGACTACCGCCACGGGGTCCACCGCCACGCGGGGCACGGCGTCCACTACGACGAGCACTGAGCCCGCCCGGCGTCAGCGGGTCGCGCTCTCCGGTAGCTCCACCACCTGGGGCGCCCCGTGCGTCCGCTCCGCCACGGCGAAGCGCGCGCCGTGCTCCGGGTGGGGGTCCCGGACGACGATCCCGAAGGTCTCCATCAGGCGGTCCGGGGTGAGGACCTCCGACCCCGGCCCGAGCGCCACGACGCGCCGGGCGAGGAGGAGGACGCGGTCGTACTCCACGGCCTCCCCGATGTCGTGGGTGGCGGTGACGAGCGCCGCGCCGCGATGGAGCTCTTCCGCGAAGGCGGCGAGGTAGCGCTCCCGCCCACCCGCATCGAGGCCGGCGTTCGGCTCGTCCAGGAGGATGAGGTCCGCCCGGTGGGCGAGGACCCGGGCGAGATGGACCCGCTGGCGCTGGCCGCCGGAGAGGCTCCCGAGCGGGGCGTTCGCAAGGTGGTCCACCCCCATCGCCTCCATCGCCCCGCGGACGATGCCCTCGTCCTCCGACCGGAGCCGGCCGAGGAGGCCGCGCGCCGGGTAGCGCCCCATCCGGACGACATCCACGACCCGGAGCGGGAGGATGAAGCCGTTCGCGTGGCTCTGGGCGAGGTAGGCGATCCGCGCCGGGACCCGGCCCGGCTCTGCACCGAGGACGCGGATCGTGCCGGCCCGCGGACGGAGGAGCCCGGCGATCGTGCGCAGGAAGGTGGACTTCCCCGAGCCGTTCGTGCCCACGAGGGCGAGCGAGCCGCTCGCGGGGAGGAGGAGCTCGATCCCTTCCACGACGACCTCTGCCGGGTAGCCGACCGCGAGCCCCGTTGCCTCGATCGCCGTGCTCCGGGCGGTCATCGCGCGCGGTCCCCCACCGGGTGGCGGGCCGCGCCGAGCGAGGTGGCCGCGAGGACGAGGAAGAAGATCGCCACCGCGACGAGGACGACGGAGGCGCCCGCGGCGAGATCGAGCCACCAGCTGAGGAGGAGCCCGGCCCAGGTGCTGAGCGCGCCCACGAGCGCGGCGATCGCCATCATCGACCCGACCCGGCGCGCGAGGAGCGCACCCGTCCCCGCCGGCGCGAGGAGCATCCCGAAGACGAGGAGGGTCCCCACCGTCTGGAAGGAGACGACGACGGTGAGCGCGACGAGGAGGAGCATGAGCGTGTGGTAGCGGCGCGCCGGAAAGCCCGCGACATCCGCCAGATCGGGGTCGAAGGCGAGGAGAAGGAAGGGCCGGGCACAGACGACCGCGACGACGATGACGAGGAGGGTCGCGCCGGCCTGGAGGAGGAGCGAGCCCTCGCTCACCCCGAGGACCTGTCCGAAGAGGATCGCCACGAGGTCTCCCGCGAAGGAGCCGGAGCGCGAGACGATGACGACGCCGAGCGCGAGCATGCCCACGAAGAGGAGGCCGATCGCGGTATCCGTGGAGAGCCGCGAGCGCCGCGTCACGAGGGTGACGCCGCCGATCATCGCGAGGGCGCCCGCCGCCGCGCCCACGATCCCGGGCAGCCCGAGGAGGAGCGCCGCCGCGATCCCGGGGAGGACCCCGTGGGCGAGCGCGTCGCCGATGAAGGCGAGGCCGCGCAGGACGACGAAGGTGCCCACGACCCCGCAGGCGACCGCGACGAGGATCCCCGCCGCGAGCGCACGGAGCATGAACGCGTTGTCCAGGAAGGGCGAGACGAGGAGCTCCACGGGCCTCCGGGGGCGGGTGCGGCGGGTGCCGCGGGCCGAGGATAGCAGCGGCCCGATGGCGGAAGACGCCGGGCCGCCGAGGGGAAGGTGGGTCAGCCGATCGCCGTGATCACCGTCTCAGCGATCCCCCGCAGGTAGCTGATGTACGAGCCATCCGGCGGCAGCGTGAGGTCCGCGAGCGGCACGATCCGGGCGCCGGTCTCCGCGGCGATCGCCTCCGCGACCGCCTGCGGCGTCCCGACCTCGACGATGATCGCGGTCACCCCGCTCTCCCGGATCGCCGCCGCGAGGGCGCCGAGCTCCTGCGCGGAGACCTCGCCCTGCGTGGAGAGCCCGGGGATCACGGCCCCCACGACCGCGATCCCGTAGCGGTCCGCGAAGTAGCCGAGCGATTCGTGGCCGGTGACGATCCGCCGCCGCTCCTCCGGGATCGCGGCGATCCGCGCGGCGATCTCGGCATCCACCTCCGTCAGCGCGGCCGTGACCTGGTCGCGCTGCAGGGAGACGTCGATCCCCGCCGCGGCGAGCGCATCCGCGAGTGCCGCGACGACCGCCGTCATCGCCACCGGGTCGGTCCAGAAGTGCGGGTCCCCGCCGGCGTG
>JAFMJV010000074.1 GCA_017853275.1 Chloroflexota bacterium | reverse complement strand
GTTCCTGCCAGACCGCCCAGAGGCGGTCCACGTTCGCGTGGTGCAGCCAGAAGACAGGCGGGACGAGCCCCGGTTCACGGCGCCCAGTAGCTCGCGCCCCAGGTGGCGGCCGCCAGCTTCTTCTGGCCCGCGACCGACGGGTGGAAGTAGTCGCGGGTCGTGATGTCACTCTTCGTGAAGGCCGTCTGGAAGACGACCCCGCCGTCCCAGCGGCAGCGGGCGATCCGCGCGCACTCCTCGGCGAGGATCGTGTTGTAGTCGATCACCCGCTGGCGGACCCGGAGGCGCCGGTCCACGTCCGCCTGGAGGGTGGAGGTGGGCCGGGCGAGGAGCGACTGGCAGATCCCGAAGAGCGACCACGCGGAGCGCGCACCGGAGGTGCTCTTGAAGAGGGACCAGAGCTGGTAGACGTCCGGGATGCTCGCCAGGAGGATGACGCTCCCCGGCGAGGCCGCGGAGAAGGCGGCGAGCGCGGAGGCGACCCGGCTCCGGAAGTCCACGAGGCTCGTCATCCCCGCCTCGCTCCCGGCGCAGGCGTCGTTCGCCCCGATGAGGATCGTGAGGTAGCCGGGCTGGGCGGCGCCGGCCGTCGCGAGCTGTCCCGCCAGGTCCGCCACCTTCGCCCCGGTCCGCGCCACGTTCAGGTTCTTCCCGGAGATCGCGGCGGTCCGGGCGAGGAGCCGGCTGTAGTGGGAGACGACCGTGCTGCTCGTCCCCGTGGCCCACGACCCGGCCGGGTTGTCCGTGTAGAGGCCGCCCGTGTTGTAGGCGCGGGTGATCGAGTCGCCCGCCGCGGCCATCGAGGTGGGGAGGGCCGTCTGGGCGGATGCGCCCGCGGGGAGGAGAAGGGCGCTCGCGAGCGCACCGGCGATCAGGATGGCGCGCACGTGACCGCGTCCCGTTCCCTGCATCGATGGCCTCCGATCCGGTCTGCTCCGACCGCCCGACGATAGCGCAGGTTCAGGCCGGGTGGGCGGCCGGCCTCCGCCGTCCGAGGAGGAGGAGCGTGGGCGCGGCGATCAGCCCGAGCGCCACGATCCCGAGCGCCGCGAACCCGGCCCACGCGACGATGACGCCCGAGGTCAGGCTGGCCGCGGCCGCCGAGCTCCAGATGAGCGTGTCCGCGGCCCCTTCCATGCGCATCCGCTCCCGCAGGTCGAGCCCCTCGGCGAGCATCGCGGAGCCGGCCACGAAGCCCAGGTTCCAGCCGAAGCCGAGGAGGAAGAGGGCGAGGAAGAGAAGCGCCTCGCCCTCCGGCGGGGCGAGCGCGGCGAGGACCGCGGAGGTCGCCAGCGTGGCCATCCCGGCGAGGATCGTCCGCGGGCTGCCGACCCGGTCCGTGAGCCGGCCCGAGAGCGGCGAGAGCGCGAACATCCCGAAGGTGTGCGCGGAGAGGACGAAGCCCACGACCTCCACCCCGTGGCCGTGCTCCGTCATGTGGAGCGGGGTCATCGTCATGATCAGGGTCATCACGACCTGGCCCACGATGAGCGCGACGATCGAGAGAAGGATCGTGGGGCGCTGGAGGAGGGCGCGCGTCGGCGTGGGGTCGCCGGCCCGGCGTGGCGCCCGCGGCTCCGGCTCTGCAGCGAGGGTGGAGGGGTCCGGGCGGAGGGCGGCGAGCGTGAGGAGCCCGGCCGCGCCCACGAAGAGGACGAGGAGCCCGTAGGCGCCCGCGAGGAGCGGGAAGCCGAGGGCGGTCGCCGTGCCGCCCGCGATCGTCACGAGGTTCGGGCCGAGGACCGCGCCGACCGTGGCACCCCAGACCACGAGCCCGATCGCCGAGGCGCGCCGCGCGATCGGGACCATGTCCGCCGCCGTGTAGCGGGAGAGCTGGTTCGCGCTGTTCGCGAAGCCCATGAGGAAGGTGCCCACGAGGAAGAGCGGGAAGGAGCGGGTGACGAGCGCAGTCGCCGCCACGAGCGCACCCGTCGCGCCGAGCAGGTAGCCCGCGACGAGCCCGATCCGCCGCCCGCGCCGGGCCATGAGGGCGGAGAGAAGGGTGGATCCGCTCGCGGAGCCGAGGACGATGACGGCCCCGGGGAGCCCCGCCCAGCCGGTGCTCCCCGCCAGCTCCACCGCAACGAGGGTGGCCACGGTCACGGCGGCGATGTAGCCCGTGCTGCCGAGCCCGACCCCCGCGACGAGCGTCCAGGTCAGGCGCCGTCGCCCCCCATCGTCCAGGGGCTTGCCGGAGCGGGGGTTCTCCATCACCGTCTCAGTCTGCACCGCCACACCATCCGGCGTGGCGGTGGTCCAGCCCGCCGGCATCCCGCCGGCCGATCCACCGCCCGGAGACCCGTCGTGCCGACCCGATCCCTCGCCCTGACCCTCACCGCCACCGCCGCGCTCCTCGCATCGATCTCCCCGCTCCGGGCGGCGGAGCCGGCGCCGGAGGAGACCTTCCTCTCGGTCCCGGTCGCGCGCGTCGCGATCGACCTCGGGGAGCCCGGACCGGGCCTCGCCGACCTCTCCTTCTCCGACCACGATCTCCAGCGCCGGGATGCGATCGTCGGGGCCTCGCTCGCCGCGAACCTCGTCGCCGGGCCGCCGCTCGCCGGCGGGCGGCCGGAGGGGGTCACCTCGCGGATCGGCGTCGTCTCGTTCGAGCTGCCGGAGGGGGACCTCCTCGTCCTCGGCACCTCCTTCGGGACGGATGCGGCGGTCGTCCCGGGGGGCGGCCAGACGCTCGTGGATGCACCCCAGGTCCGCGCGATCATCGGCGGGACCGGCGATCGCGCGGGTGCCACCGGGGAGCTCGTCACCGTCCGCCGTCCGGATGATCTCTACGAGCGGACGATCCGCCCGGAGCTCCCCGAGCTCCCCGAAGATCTCGTCCTCGAGGGCCGGCTCGTGGGGGATGCGCCGGCCGATCTCGGCGCCACGGGGGCCTCTCCGGGCGACCTTCTGCTGCATCGCGCCGATCTCTTCCGGGATGGGGAGCCCGCCGGCGAGCGGCTCTCCGTCCGGATCGTCGCTGCCACGGAGGCGGACGGTCCGGGGGCTGCGCTCGCGATCGTCGTCTACCGGCTCGCGGAGGGCGAGATCGTCGCCCTGGGGCGCATCCCTGCGACCGACATGCCCGCACCGGATGGCGCGATGACGCGCCGGATGGCGATCGTCGGGGGGACGGGCGCCTATGCCGGCGCCCGCGGCGAGCTCACGCTCACGCTCCTCGGCGACGGCCGGACCGAGAACCGTCTCGCCTTCCTCCGCGCCACGGGCGCGCCCGGCCCGGTGATGGGCGGCGCGCTCGCCTGGGAGGAGGTCCTCGCGGCGGAGGATCCCTCGGGCGGCGCGAGCGTCCGGGTCGCCGCGCCGCCGGCCGGGGACGGGAGCCCCGGGGTCGCGGTGGCGTGGAGCGACCGCCGCGGCGCGCCGGATGCGTCCGGCGACCGGCACCACCTCCTTCTCGCCGTCCTCCCGCTTCCGGACGGTGACCTCGTCCTCGGCGGCACCTTCCTGCCCGGCGATGCCACCGATCCCGCCGACACGGAGCTCGCCCTTCTCGGCGGAACGGGTGCCTACGCGGGGCTGAGCGGCATCCTCCGGCTCACGGACCCGGCGGCGGCCCGCCTGGACGGCGAGGTCGTCACCGGCGGCTGAGCGGTCCCACCCCGCCTACAATCGGAGCCATGGCTGCCTCACGCCGCTCGTCCACCCCGTCCACCCCCGCTCCCGTCGTCATCGTGGGCGCGGGCCTCGGCGGGCTCTCCGTCGCGCTCCACCTCGCCGAGACCCACCCCGTCATCGTCCTCGCCAAGCGCGGTCTGGACGAGGCGGCGACCGCCTGGGCGCAGGGCGGGATCGTGGGTGTCCTCGGCTCGGACGACAGCGTCGATTCCCATGTCCATGACACGGAGGAGGCGGGCGCCGGGATCGTGGACGACCACACCGCGCGCTATGTCGCGGAGGAGAGCGCGGCCGCGATCGCATGGCTCGTGGAGCAGGGCGTCCCCTTCACCACGGACCCGGAAGGCCCGCTCGGCCTCCACCTCACCCGCGAGGGCGGGCACGCGGTGCGGCGGATCGCGCACGCGGCGGATGCCACCGGGCGGGCGATCCACGAGACGCTCCTCGCTCGGGCGCGCGCCCACCCCCGGATCGACCTCCGGGAGCGCTGGATGGCGGTCGACCTCATCACCTCCCGGCACCTCGGCCGGGACCACGAGGCACGCTGCCACGGGATCTACGCCCTCGACCTCGCGACCGGCCGGGTGGAGACGATCCCGGCTGCCGCGGTCGTCCTCGCCACCGGCGGGGTCGGCAAGGTCTACCGCTACACCACGAACCCGGAGACCTCCACCGGGGACGGGATCGCGATGGCCTGGCGGGCCGGCTGCCGGATCGCGAACATGGAGTTCATCCAGTTCCACCCTACCTGCCTCTACCACCCGCAGGAGCGGACCTTCCTCATCACCGAGGCGCTCCGCGGCGAGGGAGCCCACCTCACGCTCCCGGACGGGACGCGCTTCATGGCCGCCCATGACGAGCGCCTGGAGCTCGCGCCGCGCGACATCGTCGCCCGGGCGATCGACTTCGAGATGAAGCGCCACGGCCTGGACCACGTCTGGCTCGATGCGCGCCACCTCGGGGAGGACTTCCTCCGCGAGCACTTCCCCACGATCCACGCGCGCTGCCTCTCGCTGGGGATCGATATCGCGCGCCAGCCGATCCCGGTGGTCCCCGCCGCCCACTACACGTGTGGTGGGGTGGTCACCGATCTCGCGGGACGGACCGACCTCCCCGGTCTCTTCGCGGTGGGGGAGACCACGTACACCGGGCTCCACGGCGCGAACCGCCTGGCGAGCAACTCGCTCCTCGAGTGCGTCGTCCTCGGTCGCGCCGCTGCCGCGCGGATCGCCGCCGAGCCGACCGTCATCCCGCCCGCCCTCCCCGCCTGGGACGAGAGCCGGGTGGAGAACGCGGACGAGCTCGTCGTCGTCTCCCACAACTGGGACGAGCTGCGGCTCTTCATGTGGAACTACGTGGGGATCGTGCGTACGAACAAGCGGCTCTACCGCGCCCTCAGCCGGATCCGCCTCCTGCGCGCGGAGATCGACGAGTACTACGGGTCCTTCCGGGTGAACCGCGACCTCCTCGAGCTGCGCAACCTCGTGGAGTGCGCCGAGCTCGTCGTCCGCTCTGCGCTCGAGCGCCACGAGAGCCGCGGGCTCCACTACAGCCGGGACTACCCGGCCGCGCTCCCCACGAGCTTCCCCACCGTCCTCGTGCGCGACCGCCGGCAGGGCTGAGCGGATGGGGATCCTCGACCAGCTCCCCGCGTGGGCGGTCGTCATCGGGATCGCCCTTCTCTGGGTCGCCCTCGCGGTCGGGCTCCTCCTCCTCGTCCGGCGTTTCGTCGCGGTCGAGCGCCTCGAGCCGCACAACGACGTCTCCGGCTTCGTCTTCGCCGGCGTCGGGGTCGTCTACGCGGTCCTCCTCGCCTTCCTCGTCATCGGCGTCTGGGAGGGCTACGAGGAGCAGCGCCGGATCATCGACAGCGAGGCGGGGCACCTGGTCACGGTCCATCGGCTCGCCGGGATGATCGAGGGTGCGGATGCGACGAAGGCCGCCACGCGGGCGTACGCGGAGAGCGTCATCCGGGATGACTGGCCCGCGATGCGCAGCGGGCGGCTCTCCGGCGATGCCGACGCAGCCTTCCACGAGATCGCCATGGAGGCGACACGGGTCCCCGCCTTCTCCACCGGTGGCGGCTGGGCGGACCTCTACGTGAACGACCTCCACGAGCTGCGGATGGCGCGTACCGCGCGGGCGACCGCGGTCGCCTCCTCGCTCCCCGGCGTCCTCTGGCTCGTCCTCGTCCTCGGCGGGGCGATCGCCGTGGGCTACGTCGTCCTCTATGGGATGCGGAACCTCCTCCTCCACGTCATCCTCACCGCCGCCTTCGCCGCGCTCGTCGGGCTCTCGGTCGGGGTCGTCGTCGTCCTGGACGCCCCCTATCGCGGGCCGGACGGGATCCCGCCCGATGCCTTCCTCCGCGCGATCGAGCGGATGGAGCCCTGAGCCGCGCTCAGGCGGGCGCCACGATGCGCATCGAGTAGTCGGTCGCCCGCACATCCTTCGTGAGCGCGCCGATCGAGATCCGGTCCACGCCGGTGGCGGCGATCTCCCGGATCGAGGCGTCCGTGATCCCGCCCGACGCCTCGAGGAGCGCCCGTCCGCCGGTGAGAACGACCGCCTCCCGCATCCGCTCCGGCGGGAAGTTGTCGAGGAGGATGCTCATGGCGCCGGCGTCCAGCGCCTCTGTGAGCTGATCGAGGCGCTCCACCTCCACCTGGACGGAGATCCCGTCCGCGGCCGCCGCGAGCGCGGCGCGGGTGGCTGCCGCGACCCCGCCCGCCGCCGCGATGTGGTTCTCCTTCACGAGGATCCCGTCCCAGAGCGCGAGGCGCTGGTTCGCGCCGCCGCCCACCCGGACCGCGTGCTTCTGGGCGAGCCGGAGGCCGGGGATCGTCTTCCGGGTATCCAGGACGAGGCAGCCGCGCGGGTTCGGGGAGACCCCCTCGATGAGCCGCGCCCAGCGGCGCGTCACGGACGCGGTGGCGGAAAGGAGCTGGAGGAAGTTCAGCGCGCTCCGCTCACCGGTAAGGAGGGTGCGGGCGTCGCCGCGCACCTCCGCCACCCGGCTGCCCGCGGCGATCTCCGCGCCCTCCGCGGCCTCCCACGTGACGACGACCGCGGGGTCGAGCGCGGCGAAGACGCCCGCGAACCACTCCGTGCCGCACAGGACCGCATCCTCGCGGACGATGAGACGCGCCGTCGCCGGCCGGGCCGGGACGAGCGCAGCGGTCCGGTCGCCGGTCCCCACGTCCTCTGCGAGGGCATCGCGGATATTCCGCGCGCGGGCCTCCGCGAGCGTCTCGTTCCGCGCGAGCGGCCGCCAGGCCGTGCTCTCCGCCATCCGCGTCCGGCCGGTCAGTAGGGGTCGGGGGCCGGCGGGGCGGCGCGCCGGGAGGCGAGGAGGGCCTCCGGGTGCTCCCGCACGAAGTCGAGCATCCGGTCGATGCAGCCGAGCGCCCGGGAGCGGACGGGCTCCGGGACGTGGATCTCGTTCACGCCGCGCTCCAGGCAGTCGATGACCCCCTGGGTCGCGTTCATCGCCATCCATGGGCAGTGGGTGCAGCTGCGGCAGCCGGCGCCCGGCGCGCTCGTGGGGGCGGCGATCAGGCGCTTCCCGGGGGCGAGCTGCTCCATCCGGTGGAAGATCCCCGCGTCCGTGGCCACGATGTAGGTCTCCGCGTCCCCCTCCACGACCTCGCGGAGGAGCTGGGACGTGGAGCCCACGAGGTGCGCCTGCGCGACGACGCCGGCGGGCGATTCGGGATGGACGAGGACGCGCGCATCCGGGTGCGCGCGCCGGAGGTCCTCCAGCTCCGCGGAGCGGAACTCCTCGTGGACCACGCAGGCGCCCTGCCAGGGGAGGAGGTCGGCGCCCGTCTCCCGTGCGATCCACGCACCGAGATGGCGGTCCGGCGCCCAGATCAGCTTCTCCCCGCGAGCGGCGAGGTGCTCCACGATCGCGAGCGCGCAGGAGCTCGTCACCATCCAGTCCGCGCGCGCCTTCACCGCGGCGCTCGTGTTCGCATAGACCACGACCGTCCGATCCGGGTGCGCATCGCAGAAGGCGGCGAACTCGTCCGGCGGGCAGCCCAGGTCGAGCGAGCAGGTGGCGTCCAGGTCCGGCATGAGGACCCGCTTCTCCGGGCTGAGGATCTTCGCCGTCTCGCCCATGAAGCGGACGCCCGCCACCACGAGCGTGCGCGCCGGGTGCTCCCGGCCGAAGCGCGCCATCTCGAGCGAATCCGCCACGCAGCCGCCCGTCTCGAGCGCGAGGTCCTGGAGGTCCGGGTCCACGTAGAAGTGGGCGACGAGGACGGCGTCGTGGGCGCGGAGGAGCTCCGCCGCCCGCGCCTTCCGCCGGGCACGCTCCTCCGGCGTGGGCCGGTCCGGGACGCGCGCCCACGCGTCCAGGACGCGCAGGCCACCGTCCGTGGCGGGCCGGGTGACGGGGACGGAGATCGTCGTCATCGCCCTCGCATCGTAC
>JAFMJV010000073.1 GCA_017853275.1 Chloroflexota bacterium | reverse complement strand
CCGAGGAGCCCGCGATCGCGGTGCGCCTGGATGAGGTCGTGAAGCAGTACCCGAACGGGAAGAACGCCCTCGTGGACGTCGATCTCGTCATCCCGGAGGGTGACTTCGTCTTCCTCGTGGGCCCGTCCGGCGCCGGCAAGTCCACGCTCATCAAGATCCTCGTCCATGACGAGGTGGCCACGAGCGGGTACGTGGAGGTCGCCGGGCGTGACCTGACCCGGATGTCCCGCCGGCAGGTCCCGCGTCTGCGGCGCGAGATCGGGATCGTCTTCCAGGACTTCCGCCTTCTCCCGCGCAAGACCGTGCGCGAGAACATCGCCTTCGCCCTGGAGGTGACCGGGACCAAGGGCCCGCGGATCCGCGACACCGTGGAGCGGCTCCTCGCCCTCGTCGGCCTCACGGACCAGGCGGATCAGCTCCCCGGCACGCTCTCGGGCGGCGAGATGCAGCGGACGGCGATCGCGCGCGCGATGGTCCACGACCCGCGCCTCGTCATCGCGGACGAGCCCACCGGCAACCTCGACCCGCTGATCAGCTGGGAGATCATCCAGCTCCTCCTCCGGATCAACGAGATGGGGACCACGGTCCTCATGGCCACCCACGACGCCGAGGTCGTCACCGCCCTGCGCAAGCGCGTCGTCGCGCTCGAGGGCGGCCGGATCATCCGGGACGAGGTCGGCGGCTACCACCGCGACTACGCCTGAGGGACCCGGCGTGCACCTGATCCGCTTCTCCATCCGCCAGTCCCTGGAAGGGCTCGGACGCAACCGCGTGATGACCCTCGCGGCGAGCGTGACGATGGTCCTCATGCTCGTCCTTCTCGCGAGCCTCGTCGTCGTCCTCGCCGGGATGCAGGCGGGCCTCGCCTTCGTGGAGGGGAAGGTCGAGGTCCGCGCCGAGCTCGCCGGCGGCGCTCCCGCCAACCTCGTCTTCGGCCTCCAGGAGCGGCTCGAGGCCCTCCCCGAGGTCGCGGAGGTCCGCTACATCTCCCGGGAGGAGGCGCTGGAGGAGTTCCGGGCACGGCGCGCGGAGGCCGGCGAGGAGGACCTCTCTGCCTACGCGGGCTACAACCCCTTCCCGGCCCAGCTCTCCATCCGCCTGCGCGACCCCCGCCAGTCGAGCCAGGTCCTCTCCGTCCTCCTGGAGGAAGGCGGCCTCGTGGAACGTGTCGTGGAGCAGCAGAAGGTGATCGACCGGCTCGTCGGCGTCACGGCGCTCCTGCGCACGGTGGGCGTCGCCATCCTCGTCCTCGTCGGGCTCACCGTCCTGCTCATCGTCGTGAACTCGATCCGGATGGCGATGATGGTCCGCGAGCAGGAGATCGAGATCATGCGCCTCGTGGGCGCCTCGGACACCTATATCCGCTGGCCCTTCATCGTGGAGGGCGTCCTCATCGGCCTGATCGGCGCCGGGGTCACCCTCCTCCTCCTCGTCGTCGCCTACGGCCCGATCAGCCAGCTCGCGAACATCGTGGCCGGCCAGGTCCCGGTCGGCTTCTCCGAGGCGCTCGTCGCCCAGGTCGCCATCCTCGTCCTGGGAGCGGGGCTCCTCCTCGGCGGGGTCGGGGCGTGGATCTCCGTCCGGACCTACCTCCGGCGCGCCTGATCGCGCCGGCCGGATGACCGATCCCGACCGGGACCTCCCGGAGCCCGCCCAGCCCCCGCCGTGGGCGGGTGGCACCACGGACGATCCCACCGGACCCGAGCGGCGGAGCATCCTCGTCGCCCTCACGTTCGTCGTCATCCTCGCGGGCGCGGCGATCTTCGCGGCCGGCTTCTCGCTCGGGCTGCGCCAGGGGACGCCGGGGTCCGGTGATGCGCTCGGTGCTTTCATCGCCGCCTGGCGTGCGATCGGGGACGAGTACGTCGGAGAGGTGGACGAGGAGCGGCTCGTCCAGGGGGCGATCCGCGGGCTCTTCGATGCGCTCGGGGACGACTACTCGTCCTATCTCCCCCCCGCGGAATACGACGAGGGGCTGGATGACCTCGATGGGCAGTTCGAGGGGATCGGCGCGGTCGTCCGGTCCGAGACCGCGGACGGCGCGGACTGCGAGCCGCTCGGCGAGACCTGCTTCCTCATCGTGGAGGAGCCGGTCCCCGGCGCGCCCGCCGAGAAGGCGGGGATCCTCCCCCGGGATCGCTTCCTCGCCGTGGACGACGTGAGCGTGGACGGTCAGACGACGGAGGAGGTGATCTCGCGCGTCCGCGGACCCCGCGGCACGGAGGTCCGGCTCACGATCCTCCGCGGCACGGACGAGCTCGAGATCGTGGTCGTCCGCGACGTCATCCGCTCGGATGAGGTCCGCGAGGAGATCCTCGCGGACGGTCAGGTCGGCCTCGTACGGATCGATGGGTTCAGCGGCTCGGCGGAGGCGGACTTCCGCGAGACGCTCACCCGGCTCCTCGACGGCGGGGTCCGGGGTCTGATCATCGACCTGCGGGATGACCCCGGCGGCTACGTGGACGCAGCCACGGGGATCGCGAGCGAGCTGATCGCCTCCGGTCCGATCCTCTGGGAGGAGGATGCGAGCGGCCGCCAGACGGCCACGAACGCATCGGGCTCCGGCCAGGCGACCGACCCGTCGCTGCCGGTCGTCGTCCTCGTCAACGGCGGCACCGCGTCGGCGAGCGAGATCCTCGCCGGCGCCCTCCAGGACACCGGCCGCGCCACGATCGTGGGTGAGACCACCTTCGGCAAGGGGACCGTCCAGCAGTGGCGGCTCCTCCCCGGCGAGAACGGCGGCTACCGGCTCTCCGTGGCGAAGTGGCTCACCCCGGCGCGGCGCTGGATCCACCGGGTGGGGATCGCGCCGGATGTCGTCGTTCCGGCCGCCTCCTCGGGGGCAACGGGCGACCCCCAGCTGGAGCGGGCGCTCGCGATCGTGGAGGAGGCCCTCGGGAGCGGCGCCTCCCCCGAACCGGCCGGCTCCCCCGTCGCAAGCCCGTCCCCGCGTCCCTCCTGACCCCTTGCGGAGGCGCGGCCCCTCCGCTATCGTGGCGCTAACGGAAAGGAGGTGATGTGCAGTGACGGACAGTACCCAGCGCTGCACCACCTCGGAGGCGCGGGCCTAGGCACCGAGCCTTCGGGTGGTGAAGACAGCCACGAGACGCCGGTCCACCGTGGACCGGCGTTCGTGTGTCCGGGCGGACCGCGCCCGCTCCCACCCGGTCCCGTGACCGGATCCCCGCAGGAGACGCCGCCATGGGCGAGACGATCGCCATCAACCGCAAGGCGCGCCACGACTACACGATCGAGGAGACGTTCGAGGCCGGGATCGTCCTGCGTGGCACGGAGATCAAGAGCATCCGCGCCGGCAAGGTGAACCTCCAGGACGCCTTCGCCCGGATCGAGCGCGGCGAAGCGTGGCTCGTGGGCTGCCATATCGCACCGTGGGAGAGCACCCACATGCGCTTCAACCACGAATCGAAGCGCGACCGGAAGCTCCTCCTCCACCGCGTCCAGATCGACCAGCTCCTGGGAAAGACGAAGGCGAAGGGCCTCACCCTCGTCCCGCTCCGTCTCTACCTGGACGATCGCGGGCGCGCCAAGGTGGAGATCGCTCTTGCCCGCGGCAAGCAGGCCTACGACCGGCGCCGGGATATCGCCGAGCGGGATGCGAAGCGGGACCTGGCGCGCGAGATGGCGGACGTCCGCACGGGCCGCCGCTGATCCGGTCCGAACACTTGTTCGAACGACCCGGAGGGGCTAGAATATGAGACGGATGAACGAGAACGCTCGTCCATCCGATCCTGGGGATGCGTGGTCTCGACAGGGCCTGAACCCCGGGGAACGCGAGCCGAGGTGCCGTCGGGCCTCGTAAAAAGGCGGCAAAAAGAAGTAACTGGCAACCGCCAGCCTGCTCTCGCCCTCGCCGCCTAAGGCGGTAAGGTGAGCGTGGAAGCAGCCTCATCCCCGTGGGCTGTGGAAGCGTCATTCAGCGGGGATGCGTCCGGGATCAGCGTCACGTAGTCCCGGACAAAGCCCGAAAGGGGACGTGGCTGGAGCGGCGGGGACGGTGCCGATGGTGGACCCACCGCTCGACGACAAAGCATCGGACACGCTCGTAGTGGGCTCCGGCAGACGGTTCTGGACGGGGAGTTCGACTCTCCCCCATCTCCACCAGAGCGTCATGCACGAAGGCGCCGGTCGCAGGACCGGCGCCTTCGTCTGTGCAGGGGATCCGTCAGGGGATCTGGCGGAACGGGAACCAGGCGATGAAGAGCGCGGCCATCGCGATCATCCAGACGACGATGACGATCCGCGGCATCCGGCTGCCGATGAGGAAGGAAGCCGCGAGGATCGCCAGCCCCGGGATCGCGGGAAGGATGTAGTAGAAGTACATGACCCGGGACGAGACGATCGCGAGGATGACGTAGGGGAGGATGTTCCCCGCCGTCCAGAGGAGCCCCCAGCTCGCGACCGGATCGCGCCGCTTCCATGCCGCCCAGGCGGCCCACGGGAGCGCGAGCGCGGTGAGCCCGATGAGGACCGGGTTGAGGAGCGCCCGGAACTGGACGCTCGCACGCGACCCCACGATCTCGTCGTTGACGAGCGTGTTCACGTTCACCCGCAGGTAATCGAACTGCCCGTCGTTGACGAGCCACTGCCACGGCTCGCTCGTGATGCTGTTCGGCGTGTAGCGGTCCGCGAGCGCGAAGCCGTAGCGGAGGATGTGCGCCAGGTGGTCGAGCGGTGAGGTGAAGGTCGTGTAGCGAAGGTCGAGGACCCAGAGCCCCACGAGGAAGACGCCGACGAAGGCGCCGGAGAGGATGAGTCCACCGCGGAGCTCCGGCCAGACCTGCCGGATCCCGTGGACGAGGCTGGTGGGGCGCTCGCGCACGAGCCGCTCCAGCGCCGGCAGGGCGAGCCACGCGAGCGCGACCGCGAGCGCGTAGATGCTGGGGATCTTCACGAGGACGGCGAGCGCGAGGAAGGCACCCGCCCATGCCCAGCGCCGCCCGATCGCCAGCCGGACGCCGATGAGGGAGAAGGCGATCGGGATCATGTCCAGCGTCCCGATGCGGCCGTGGACGAAGGAGAGGATGTCCAGCGAGAGGATCGTGGCGGCGAGGACCGCGAGCGACGCCCGCCCGCCGAGCCCCCGGACGATCGACCAGACCGCCCACAGCGAGACGACGCCGGCGATCACGCTCGGGAGTCTCCAGCCGAGCCCGCCGTCACCCAGCAGCCCCATCGACGCGGCGATGATCGCCTTGCCGAGCGGCGGGTGCTCCTGGTTGGGATCGAGGAAGGGTGCGGCGGTGGCGTAGGGCGCCCCCTCTGGGACCGCCCAGCCGTTGATCACCCGCGCCGCGTTGACGTAGTAGGTCTCGTCGAAGATCAGCGACCCGTCCGGCTTGTTCAGCCAGAGCATCCGGAGAAGGAAACCCCCCACGGCGAGGAGGACGAGCAGCGTGACCGCATCCGGGACGAGCCGCGCGGCACGGCGCTGCCAGACCGGATCCGTCCGGACGTGGGCGATCCACGCGCCGATCCGCCCCCAGGGGAGGAGCAGGGTGAGGAAGAGCCCCACGAGGACGACGTCCCGCGCAAGGATCGTCCACGCGCTCCCCTGGTCGAGCCGCTCCACGTACGGGAAGTAGCCGGCCGGGAAGTAGGCAACGGTGAGGAGGAGCCCGAGGGCGAGGAGCCCCATCGCCGCGAGACCGCGACGCCCGGGAACAAGGGGGACGAGCGGGATGAGCCAGACGAGGTACTGCGGCGAGAGGACCTTGCCGAAGGCGATGAAGGCCGTGACGGCGGCGGCGGCAGCGGTGACGAAGGCTGCCCCGTCCATCGTGCCGCGGGCGAACCGGAGCCAGGTGGCGAGCAGCGAGACGACGAGGAGGACCCCGAGGAGGAGCGCGACCGGGCCGGTCGCACCACCATCCACGTTCTGGGACCCGAAGCTCGTGACGATCGCGATGGGGAGCCCGGTGAGCCCGTGGAGGACGACGAGGAGGGCGGCACCGATGCTCTCCACCTGGAGCGGGCGCGCCACCTGGTCGGTGAGCGCGGAGATGACCCCGTCCGGCTGCGAGACGAGGAAGGGGAGGACGATGACCGCGCCCGTGACGAGCCCGAAGCCGAGCGTGATCCCCGCCTCACGGCGGCCCCCCCGACGCCACGCGAGCGCAAGGAGGAGCGGCACGAGGACGACCGGGTAGACCTTCACGGAGACGGCGATCGCGACGACGATGATGGCGACCCGGATCCGCCCGGTGAGCGCGATCGCGATCGCGATGACGCTCAGGAGCGCCGGGACGAGGTCGTAGCGCGAGAGGATGATCGGCCCGATGAGGAGGGGCGAGAGGACGACGAAGAGGGTCGCGACCCGCGCATGGACGCCGGGGATGAGGCGTGCCCGGGTGAGGATCGCCACGACCGCTGCGCTGCCGGCTCCGCACAGCATCATCAGGCCCTTGAAGGCGGCCTCGTAGGCCTGCGCGTCTGCGCCGGAGACGAGGCGCGGGAGAAGGAAGGGGACGATCGCCCCCGGCGGGTAGGGGTTGCGGGTCGCCTCCGCGTAGGGGGTGGCCCCGCCGGCCCAGGCATCGGCGAGCTGCTGGTAGAGCGAGATGTCGCTGATGATCAGCGTGCCGTAGAAGGCGCCGGCGGTGAGCCTCTCGAGGAGCGTCCACACGAGGATGAAGCCGACCGCCGCGAGGATCGCCACGGCGGCGATCCGGGTCCGGTCCCCCCAGCGGGCCGGAGGTCGGGGGGTCCCCGGAGCGGCAGGGTCGGGGGAGCCGACCTCAGCGATCGGGTGCGCGGCGCGTCTCACGGACGAGGAGGTCGCCCGTCACCACACCGGCGGCGCCGGGTGAGCCTGCCGGAGCTCAGTTCCCGGACCCGGGGCAGGGCCCGAAGATCCAGTCCTGCCCGCTCGCGGTGTAGCACACGGTCTGCGTGAGGTCGTAGGAGGTCGCGGTCGCGATGAAGTCCGTGGACGTCGTCGTCGTGGTGGCCGCCGTGGCCGTCTCCGTGGAGATGTAGTCGGTCGATGTCGTGCACGGGGACCCGATCGGGGCGGAGGGGTCGCAGGTCACCGTCGCGGTCACGGAGGTCGTGAAGGTGGAGGGCACGAGGGTCGTCGTCCCGGTCGTCGTGGTGTCCGTGGCCACCGTCGTGGTCGCCGTCTCGACCTGGGTCAGGGTGCCCGTCGTCGCGGTATCCGTGGCCACGGTCGTCGTGTCGGTCGCGATGTACTCGGTCGTCGTCGTGGGGTAGGTCGTGAAGGTCGAGGTGGAGGTGGTCGTCCCGATCACCGTGGTGTTCGTCTGGGTCGCGGTGCTCGTGCCGGTCGTCGTGGTCGCCGTGTCGATGTAGGTGGTGGCCGTGTCCACGGTCGTCGTGGAGGTCCCGGTCGTCGTGGTGTCCGTGGCGATCCAGATCGTGTCCGTGGCCACGGTCGTCGTGCTCGTGCCGGTCGTCGTGGTCGCCGTGTCGATGTAGCTGGTGGCGGTGTCGACGGTCGTCGTGGAGGTCCCGGTCGTCGTGGTATCCGTGGCCACGGTCGTGGTGGTGGTGGAGCAGATGTAGGGCTGCGCGGTCGGATAGCACGATCCGGTGAGCGTCTCGGTCGTCGTGCTCGTGCCGGTCGTCGTGGTGTCCGTGGCGATCCAGGTCGTGTCCGTGGCCACGGTCGTCGTGGAGGTCCCGGTCGTCGTGGTGTCCGTGGCCACGGTCGTCGTGGAGGTGGAGCAGACGAAGAGCTGCGCGGACGGGTCGCACGATCCGGTGAGCGTCTGCGTCGTCGTCGTCGTCCCGGTGGACGTGATCGTCCCGGAGAGGATCGTGCTCGTCTCGGTGACGGTGCTCGTCCCGGTCGTCGTGGTCGCGGTGCCGATCCAGGTCGTGTCCGTGGCGACGGTCGTCGTGCTCGTGCCGGTCGTCGTCGTGTCGGTTCCGATGTACGTGGTGTCCGTGGCGACGGTCGTGGTGGAGGTCCCGGTCGTCGTGGTGTCGGTGCCGATCCAGGTCGTGTCCGTGGCGACCGTGGTCGTGCTCGTGCCGGTCGTCGTCGTGTCGGTTCCGATGTACGTGGTGTCCGTGGCGACGGTCGTCGTGCTCGTGCCGGTCGTCGTCGTGTCGGTTCCGA
>JAFMJV010000008.1 GCA_017853275.1 Chloroflexota bacterium | reverse complement strand
ACGATCCTGGAAGGGCCCACGAGCAACGTCTGGTGGCGGAGCGGCTCCGTCCTCCGGACCCCCTCCCTGGACCTGGGGGTCCTCGCGGGGGTGACCCGGACCCAGGTGGCCGCGCTCGGCCGCGCCGCGGGATACACGGTGGAGGAGGGGCGCTTTCCGCTCGCCGCGATCGCGGCGGCGGACGAGGCCTGGATGTCCTCCTCGCTCCGGGAGCTGATGCCGATCGTGGAGCTGGACGGCCGGCCGGTCGGTGATGGCCGTCCGGGACCGGCGGTCGCCGCGATCCAGGCCGGTCTGCGGCGGCTCGCCGGGGCGCGCTGACCGAACGTGGCCACGCCCCCCGCGCCGTCGCCGCTCCGGCGGACGCTCCTCTCCTGGTTGCGCATCGACCGTGGCGGGGTGGCGTGGATCCCACCGCTGCGGATCGCGGTCGTCACGACCCTCCTCTACCTCGCCACGGCGAGCGACACGAAGGTCGCGATCCCCCTCGTCATCGGCGCCCTTCTCGTCGGGGTGACCGATCCGTCCGGATCGCTCCCGCTCCGCGTGCGGGGGATCGGGCTCGCGCTCATCACCGTCACGATCGCCGCCGCGGCCGGGTCGGCCGTCTCCTCCATCCCCGCGCTCCACGTCCTGGTCGCCGCCCTCTTCGCAGCCCTCTACGGCGTCCTGGGCGCCGCCGGTCCACGGGCCGGGACGGCGGGGCTCGTCGGGCTCGTCACCTTCGCGGTCCTCGCCGGCGCGCCGGAGCCGCTCGGGGTCGTCCTCGAGTCCACCTCGTGGATCGCCCTGGGTGGCATCGTCCAGCTCGCCGCCGCGCTCCTCCCCGAGATCCTCGGCCGGATGGAGGCGATCCGCACGGACCTCTTCCTCGCCTGGCATGGCCTGGGGATCGCCCTCCGCGATCCGCACCACGGTCCCTTCGGCGCGGACGCGACGGCGCACGTCAGCGCGGCACGCGAGCGGGTCGCCGCGAGCGGCGAGAGTGGCGCGGCGCGCGCCTGGCTGGAGACGCTCGTGGGCGACGCGGAACGGGCACGGATCGCGGCGATCGCGCTCGCCGCCGCGGACGATCTCCTCGACCCGGTGGGGAAGGCGGCCGTCGTCCGCCTCCTCCACGCGGGCGGCGATGTCGCGACGCGGGTCGCCGATTCGCTCGTCCTCCCCTTCACCCACCGGCGGCTCCGGCGCGCGATGGAGCGCTTCGTGGCCGAGGCACAGGCGGCCGAGGCGATCCTGCCGGGGAGCCTCCTTCCGGTCGCCACCCTCCTCCGCACCGCCCTCGCCGACGCCGTCACGCATGCCACGGGGCCGTGGCCACGCGGTGCGACCGGTCTCGGGCGGCTGCGCGGGGTCGTGCCGCACCCGGTCCTGCCCCGGCCCTTCGACCCGACCGGCGTCTTCCGGCGCCATGCGCTGCGGCTGATGGTCACCTTCGCCGCCGCCACCGTCGCCGCCATCCTCCTCGACCTGCCCCACGCCTACTGGCTCCCGATGACGGTCGCGTGGCTGATGAAGCCCGGCTTCGGCGCCACCACGACCCGCCTCGTCAACCGGGTCGTGGGGACGATCGCGGGGATCGCCGCCTGTCTCGCGGTCCTCGCCCTCACGGAGAGCCCCGTCGCCACGGGTCTCCTCCTCTTCCTCGCCACCTTCCTCGCCTGCGCCTTCATCGCCGCGAACTACGCGATCTGCACCGCGGGGGTGACCGCGATCATCTTCGCGGTCTTCGTGGCGGCCGGCGATCCGGTCATCGAGACCGCCGTCCTCCGGTTCGGGCTGACCGTCGCCGCCGCGGGCCTCGTCCTGCTCTCGATCCTGGCGTGGCGGCCGCGGATGCCGGACCTGCTCGGCGAGCGGCTCGCCACCCAGGCGCGCGCGCTGCGGGCCTATGCGGACGGGGTCCTCGCATCGGCGCGTGACGGGGAGGCCGCGCCGGCCGCGCGGAGCGCCACGGAGCCGCTGCGGGAGGCCCTCATCCGGGCCCGGCTCGCTTCGCTCACGGCGATCGAGACGGCGGGTGTCGAGCTCGGGGCCCACCGGATCGCCCCGCCGCTCGCCGACCAGCTCGTCCACGATCTCGTGGTCGCCAGCGCGATCCCGGCCGTCTACGACCTCACCGGCGATCGCGGCCTGCTCGGGGAGATCGGGGAGCCGGCGCTCGCGGAGATCGAGCGGCTCGCCGGGCGCTTCTCCGGGACGCCCACCCCTTCCGGGTCCGGTGCCGCGCCGGGCCCCCACGCGTCGGGGGTCTTCGCCTCCCCGGTCGTCCGCGCGCATGGGCGGCTGGACAGCGCGGGGATCCAGGGCGGGGTCCATCCGGCCGTCCGCGGCGCGACCTCCGGCCCTCGCCCGTAGCGCGCGGGGCGAAGGACCCTTGTCCCGCACCAGCAGGGTGGAGGGAACCGAGATGACGCACACGCCGATCACCCCCGTGGTGGAGCAGGCGATCGCGACGGGCGACCCGGACGAGCTCGCGCGGCTCCTTGCCGGCCAGGTCCGGCTCGCGACCCTCGAGCGCTACCACCGCTTCGCCGCCGCGCGGGACCGCCTGATCCGCGAGGGTGAGGCCGCCCGTCCCGCCTATGACGCCGCCGCACGCCGGCTCGAGGTCTGGGCGCGCACGATGGGCGAGCTCGCCTTCGGGGAGCGGGAGGAGACCCCGGGAGCCTGACCGCGGGCCCTGCGTGACCGACCGACCCTCGGGGGCTGGACGCCACCCCCCGGGTGTGGCATCGTTCCCGACATCGTGACCGAGCCGATCCGGAGCCTCTGCTCCTCGTGTCGCCCCTGTCGCCGGCGAGCGCCGGTCGGCCGGGCGTGCCCGATCGCTCCCGTCACGGAGCGGTAGCAGCCCGGACCTCCCGACCGACGCTCGCAGCGCCCCCGGCGCGTGCGACCGGTCCCGGATCCGCAGCGCGCCCCGTCCCTCCACTTCCTGTCACGGGGTGATCTCGATGTCCGCTCCTTCCTCCGCCACCGGCCCGCGTCTCATCGATCCGCGCGGCCACCGCTTCGGCGCCGCCTTCTCGATCGTCCTCCTTGCGCTCGCCTTCCTTCTCCAGGCGCCGGTGATCGTCGCCTTCGTGGGGCTCGCGCTCGGGATCAGCGCCTGGTTCGGGACCCGCTACTCCCTCCTCGGTCGGCCGTGGCCGATCATCCGCCGCGTCTTCCGCATCGGCCCGCCCGCGGAGCTCGAGTCGGAGTTCCCGCCTCGCTTCGCCCAGGCGATGGGCTTCACGATGCTCGCCCTCGCCACGATCGCCTTCCTCCTCGGCCTCACGCTCCTCGGCTGGGTCCTCACCGGGGCGGTCGCCGCGCTCCAGGTCCTCCTCGCCACCACGGGCTACTGCCTCGGCTGCCGGCTCTACTTCCTCCGCTGGTACCTGCCGGGGCTCTTCACCCGTCTCGCCCGCTGAGGCGCCGGGGCCGCTCGGCTCCGGCTGCTAGGCTCCGGGGGTGACCGCGGCACCCGTCATCAGCGTCCGTGGCCTCCGCAAGGCGTACGGCGCCACGGAGGCCGTCCGGGGCGTGGACCTGGACGTCCGGCCGGGCGAGATCTTCGGCCTCCTCGGCCCGAACGGGGCGGGGAAGACGACGACGGTCGAGATCCTCGAGGGCTACCGCGGCCGGAGCGCGGGCGAGGTGCGCGTCCTCGGCCATGACCCGGCGGACGGGGACCCTGCCTTCCGCGACCGGATCGGGATCGTCCTCCAGTCCACCGGCGTGGAGCGCCACCTGACCGCAGCGGAGGCGGTCGCGCTCTATGCGGGCTACTACGCGCGCCCCCGCCCGGCGGCCGAGCTCCTCGAGCTCGTCGGCCTCGGCGGGTCGGCGGATGTCCGGGTCGGCCGTCTCTCCGGCGGGCAACGGCGCCGCCTGGACCTGGCGATCGCGCTCGCCGGCAGCCCGGAGATCGTCTTCCTGGACGAGCCCACGACCGGCTTCGACCCCTCGGCCCGCCGGGATGCCTGGGGGCTGATCCGGCGGCTCGCGGATGACGGGACGACCGTCCTCCTCACGACCCACTTCATGGACGAGGCCCAGGTCCTCGCGGACCGCCTCGCGGTCATCGTGGACGGCCGGATCGTGGCGGAGGGGACGCCCGCGGAGGTGGTGGCGCGCGTCCCGGCACCCACGACGATCGCCTTCCGCCTCCCGGATGGGGCGGTCCCGCCCGCGGATCTCTCCGTGGACGCGGACCCGGAGCGCCCCGGCCGGTTCCTCGCGCGGACGGAGGAGCCGACTCCGCTCCTCCACCGGATCACGACCTGGGCCGTGGGCGCCGGTCTCGCCCTGGACGAGCTGAGCGTCACCCGGCCCACGCTCGAGGAGACCTACCTCTCCCTCACCGGCCATGCGCCGGAGGCGGAGGCCGCCCCGGACCCGGGGATCGGCCGGCGCCGGCGCGGACGGCGATGAGCGCGAGCGCCGGGTCGCGCCGCGGGGCGGTGGGGCTCGGCCGGCTCCTCGTCCGTCAGCTCGCTGCCGAGAACCGTGCCTTCTGGCGGAACCCCGCCGCCGCCTTCTTCACCTTCGCCTTCCCGCTCGTCTTCATGGTCATCCTCAACCTCGTCTTCATCGATGTCCCGGGGGCGCTCCGCTTCTACACGCCCGCGCTCGTCGCCTTCGCGATCGTGAACGCGGGCTTCACCACCCTCGCGATGAGCATCACGATCGCCCGTGACGAGGGGATCCTGAAGCGCGTCCGCGGGACCCCCCTCCCGCCGCTCGTCTACCTCGTCGCGCGCGTCGTCCATTCCTCCCTCCTCGGGCTCCTCCTCGCCGGGATCGTCGCCCTCTTCGGCGCCCTCGCCTTCGGCGTTCCGCTCCCGCTCGAGCGCCTCCCGCTCCTCGTCCTCTCGCTCCTCGTGGGTGCGGCCTCCTTCTGTGCGCTCGGGCTCGCGGTCTCCGGGCTGATCCCGAGCGCGGCCGCCGCCCCGGCCGTCGTCAACGCGATCGCGCTCCCGCTCCTCTTCATCTCGAACACCTTCGTCCGGATCGAGGACGGGATCCTCGTGAGCGTGGGCGGGCTCTTCCCGATCCGCCCCTTCTCCGACCTGCTCCAGGCGCTCTGGGACCCGGGCCGCGCGGGCCCCGTCGAGATCGCCGACCTCGCCTTCGTGGCCGCGTGGGGGATCGCGGGCCTCGTGATCGCGCTGCGGACCTTCTCCTGGGAGCCGCGCGCCTGAGCGCCGGCTAGAGCGCGCCGATCCCGAGCGCGGCCACCGCCCCGTCCTCGAAGACGAGGTTCTGGCCGAGCGACCAGAGGGTGAGGGTCGTGAGCGCGACCATCAGGACGGCGAGGGCGAGCTGCGCGCTCCGCCGCTCCTCGCCCGGATGCTCGCGGCGCGCTGCCACGTGGCCCGCCCAGGCGCCCGTGGCGTGGCCGGCCACGACCGCGCCCACCTGGAGCGTCCAGAAGAGCCCGGTCGGGACGGCGTTCAGGGACGGCTCGTGGAAGGCCGTGCCGAAGAGGTCCCAGCCGAGCTGGAACGGGTCGGAGATCGCGATGAGGATCCTCTGGCCGTCCATGAGGAGCGCCGTGAGGTAGTGGGCCACCAGGTAGCCGAGCGCCACGGGGACGAGCCCCGCGCCCATCGCGGCGAGCCCGGTGAGGCGGGCCGTCCCGAGGACCGCGAGGACGAGGAGCCCGAGGAGGGCGGCGAGGGAGAGGGTGCCGGTGACCGGGTCGGTGAGCCCGACGACATCCCGATAGAGCTGGGTCTGGGACAACCCGTCGTAGATGACGGACCCCATCCCCACCGTGACGAGGACGACGAGGGTCGTGGTCCACGGCGAGGCCACGAGCCCTTCCACCATCCCCTGGCGGCGGACGAGGCCGCTCTCCGGGTCGCCGGCAGGCGCCCAGCGCGCCATCCGCCCGAGGACGCCGAACCAGACGGAGAAGACCTCGGCGCGGGAGCGCCAGGCATCGCGCCCGTACTGCGCCATGCCCACGAGGACGATCCCCGTGTAGGCGATGAGGACGACGCCGAGGAGCCGGCCTCCTGCCAGCCGCAGGACGAGCTCGATCCAGACGAAGACGAGGAAGCCCGCGACCGCCGCCCACGCCCCCAGCCGCGCGGGCCAGGGAGCTGCGGCGAGGCCGCGGATCCCGAGGCGCCGCAGGAGGGCCGCGCCCAGGTCATGGAGGGTCGTGAAGGGGTCGAGCCAGGACCAGACCGGCCCGATCAGCGCGCTCACGATCGCCAGCCCGACCCAGCCATAGGTCCAGAGGAAGAGCGAGGAGACCTCCGCGTCGCTCGAGCCACCGATCAGCGTCTGCGCGACGATCCACGTCCACGCGAGGAGGCCGATCCCCCGGAGCGCCACGCGCACCGGGCCCGGCACGGTCCGGGGCGGTGCCGCCGGTCGCTCCCGGGGGCCGCGCGGGTCACCCACGATGACGAGGAGGAAGGAGGCGGCCACCGCGAGCGCCGCACCCACGAGGAAGGCGGGGAAGGGGATCGGGGTCTCCACGCGGCCGCTCAGCGAGTGCGCGGAGGCGGCCGCCGGGAGGAGGATCGCGAACGCCGCGAGCGCGCCGGCCCGCCGTGAGACGCGCCCGATCACGGCTCGGTGGGCCGCCGCCGGTAGAGGAGCGCGCCGCCGATCCCGGCTGCCACGAGGATGGCGATCCCGAGCGGGAGGAGGTCCTCGAGCGTGCTCCCCTCGGGGCCGGGTCGGGGCGTCACGCCCGGAGAGGCATCAGGTGAGGCGCCCGGCGGCGCGGTCGGGAGCTCGATCGGCTGGGGCGTCCCCGCGTTCGGTGGCGTGGGGAGCGGAGGCCGCGTCGGGAGCGGGGGAACGGTCGGCGGCGGCGTCGGAGCGGGGGGAGGTGTCGGCTCGGGCGTCGGGGCGGGCGTCGGCGAAGGCTCGGGCGTCGGCGACGGCGTCGGTGTGGCCTCGGGCGTGGGGATCGGCGACGGCGACGGGGTGGGCGTCGGCTCCGGCGTTGGGCTGGGGCTCGGCGAGGGTGTCGGAGAAGGAGCGGATGTCGGCTCGGGCGACGGGGTGGGCGATGGCGTCGGCGTCGGCGTCGGCTCCGGCGTCGGCGACGGAGTGGGCGTCGGCTCGGGCGTCGGGCTCGGTGTGGGCGTCGGGATCGGTGTCGGCTCCGGCGTCGGGCTGGGCGTCGGCGACGGAGTGGGCGTCGGCTCGGGCGTCGGGCTCGGTGTGGGCGTCGGCTCCGGCGTCGGCTCCGGCGTGGGCTGTGGCGTCGGGCTGGGGCTCGGTGTCGGGCTCGGCCTGGGCGTGGGCGCGACCGTGGGTTCCGGCGTTGGCGCGAGCGTGGGCTCGGCCGTCGGCGCCGGGGTGGGCGCGAGGGTCGGCTCGGCCGTCGGCACCGGGGTCGGCGTGGGCGCCACGGTCGGCTCCGGGGTCGGCGCGAGGGTGGGCTCCGGGGTCGGGCTCGGCGAAGGGGACGGAGAGGGCGACGGTGGGAGCGACGGGGAGGGCGAGGGGATCGATGCGACCGTGAAGAGGTAGCTCCCGCGGGTGACCTCCGCGTCCGTCACCTGCGCGATCGTCCAGCGGACCTCGTAGATGCCCACCGGGAGCGGGGAGGCGAGGAGGATGACCATCCGCCGGCCGCGCTCATCGGTGAGGTCGACGCCCGCCTCCGCGAGGGGCGGGACCGGCTCCGCGGACGGGACCGGGGCGAGCCGGAGGACGAGCCGGCTCCGCTCGGGATCGAGCGTCCAGGCCCAGCGGGTGAAGATCTCCAGCACGGCCGCGTCCAGGATCTCGTCCGGTCCCGGCCGGGCGACCACGAGGACCGGCTCCGGCGAGGCCGAGGGCCATGGGGAGAGCGAAGGGACGATGCTCGGGACGGGCGCCTCCACGGTGAAGCCCGAGCTTCCCTGTTCCGTGGTGCCATCCACCGCGCTCACGGCGGTCCAGCGGATGACATAGGTGCCGGCCGGCAGGCCGGAGGGAAGATCGATGCGCATCCGACGTGGCTGTCCGTCCACCACGCCGCCCTCGGCGATCACGGCCCCGCCGCTCTTCAGGATGATCGCGCTCCAGAGCGGGTCGAGCGGCTCCGTGAAGCGCATCGCGATCGCGGTCGGCGCTGCCGTCAGGATCGCCCCGTCCGCGGGCTCCGTGGACTCCACGCCCGCGGTCGCGCGGACCGGCCAGCCGATGACCGCCGCGAGCAGGACGGCAGCGATGATGAAGAGCGCGATGACGGCCCACCCGGGGGCCGATCGCCGCGGTCCGGAGAGGGTGCCGCGCAGCGTCGTCACCGCACGACTCTAGCAGCCCTGCCGGAGCACGGGGAGCGGCCCGCCCCGCGGGCGCGGGGACCCCCTGCAGGGAGCCCATTCCGATGGCACGGGAATTTACGGACATCCGTACCGAAATCGGCCGTCTGGCGCATCAGGAAGATGACATCCGGCGGCTGCTCGCCTATCCTTCCCATCACGCAGCACGCCACGAGCGTCCGGGGGGGACGCCGGAAACGGACGGCCCCCATGAGGAGATCGAATGACGAAGTACCGGAAGGTGGACCCCTCCGTGATGCTCCCCCAGCCCAAGCCCGCCGCCCCGCGTGGCCGCCGTGTCAGCCCGGAGCAGCAGGCCCTCATCGCCCGGATGAAGACGATCACGGATGAGAGCGTGGTCTACGAGGTGATCCTCGAGCCCGGCGAGAAGCCGCTCACGGTCCGCCAGCAGGTCATCCGCGCCGCGCGTGCCGCGGGCGTGGAGATCGCGATCCGCAAGTCGGAGAAGGGCTTCTACGTCGGCCTCATGACGCCCGAGCGTCGCTCCCGCCGCGGGCGGAAGAGCGCCGCCCAGTAGGGGACGGGACCCGGGCCCATGGCCCCGCCCGCCGGACCGGTCATCCAGGTCTTCGGCCGGGAGGATTCCCAGGAGACCCGGAAGGCGCTCCGCTTCTTCCGGGAGCGCCGGATCGCGGTGAGCTTCGTGGACATCACCCGCAAGCCGCCCGCGCCCACGGAGCTCCGCCGCTTCGCCGAGCGGCTCGGCGCGGCGGCTCTCGCGGACACCGGGTCGCGTCTCTGGCGGGACCAGGGGCTCGGCTACCTGCGGATGGATGATGCGGAGCTGCTCGAGCGGCTCCTCGCGGACCCGCGCCTCCTCCGCCTCCCGCTCATCCGCTTCGGCAATGCCTTCGCCGCCGGGGTGGACGAGGCTGCCTGGAAGACCTTCCGGCCTGCCTGACCGCGACGCCACCTGCGTCCCCGGCTAGGCTTCACCGATGCGCATCGCGATCCTCGGGGCCGGCTACGTCGGGCTCGTCACCGCCGCCTGCCTCGCCTCGCTCGGCAACGAGGTCGTGTGCATCGACCGGGAGACCGCACGGATCGAGGGTCTCCGGAAGGGGATCCTCCCGATCCGCGAGCCCGGCCTGGAAGAGCTCGTCGTGGAGGGGTCCGCCTCCGGACGCCTGACCTTCGCGACGGAGAACGCCGCGGCCGCAGGATGCCGCCTCGTCATCGTCGCGGTCGGGACCCTGGACGCGGACGGTGAGTGGTTCGGCGGGCTCGTCACGCGCGCGGTCGGTGAGCTCGTCCGGGATCCGCGGGTCCCGCGTGCCATCGTCATCCGCAGCACGCTCCTCCCCGGGACGGCGGCCGAGATCGACCGGATGGCGCGGGCGATCGACCCCACCGTCGCGATCGCCTTCAATCCCGAGTTCACCCGTGAGGCGCATGCGGTCGCCGACTTCCTCGCACCCGATCGCGTCGTCCTCGGCGTCGCGGATCCTGCGGCGCCCGGGCCGATCCTCGAGGACCTCCATCGTCTCTACGCCCCGCTCGAGGCCCCGGTCGTCGTGACCGACCTCGTGAGCGCGGAGATGATCAAGATCGCGGCCAACGTCTATCTCGCAGGGAAGGTCACCTTCGCAAACGAGCTCGCCCGCCTCTGTGCGGCAACGGGCGCGGATGTCCAGGCGGTCGTGGACGGGATCGGCCTGGACGCGCGGATCGGACGCTCCTTCCTCTCGCCCGGTCCCGGCTATGGCGGATCGTGCTTCCCGTCCCAGGTCCGGGCCCTTCCGGCGCTCGCGGACCGGCTCGCTGTCCGCACCCCGCTCATGGCCGCGATCGATCCCTCCAACGATCACCAGGCGGAGTGGCTGATCGACCTCCTCGGGGCGGCCGTGGGCGACCTGCGCGGGCGGACGATCGCCCTCCTCGGCCTCACCTTCAAGGCCGGCACGGATGACCTCCGCGAATCGCCCGCGCTCCGGGTCGGTGGGATCCTCGCCCGGCGGGGGGCACGGATCGCGGCCTGGGACCCGGTCGCCACGGAGCGCGGCAGCGCGCTTCTCGCCGGGACGGGCGCAGCGGTCCGCTCCGCGGGCTCCGTCGGCGACGCCTGCACCGGTGCGGATGCCGCGGTCGTGGCGACCGAATGGCCGGAGCTCCGCCAGGTCGACTGGAGCGAGGTCGCCCGGGTGATGCCCGGACGGACGATCGTGGACGGCCGCCACGTGGTGGACCGCGCGGTCGCCGGCGCGGCCGGCTTCCGGGTCATCTCCCTGGGGGTCGGCTCCCGCGCCTGATCCGTCCCCGGAGCGCGACCGCGGCGAGCGCCGCACCGAGCGCGAGCGCAGCCCCGAGCGTGTCGATCGCCACGTCCACGGGACGGCCGCTCCGATCCGGGACGAACGACTGATGCAGCTCGTCCACGCCCCCGAGGAGCGCCGTGAGCAGGAGCGCAGCGGCGGCGCGGCGCCCGGTGCCCGGCCCGCCCGCCCCGCCCAGCGCGCGCAGAAGGAGGAGCGCGAGGATCCCGAAGACGGCGATGTGCGCGAGGCGGCGGAGGGGCAGGTCCACGGCCGCATCGTCCGAGACCCGGAGCCCCGGCTGTGCCGAGAGGAGCGAGATCCAGAGGAACCAGGCGAGGGGTGGCCCCCACGCGCGGACGACCGCGACGATCCGTGCCCGGCTCACCCCGGGATCGCGACCTCGATCCGTCCCTCCACGATCCGCACGGGGTAGTAGCGGAAGCGCCGGACGCGGGTGAGCGCCCGGGCGCGCGCCTTGGCATCCGCCGGCTCCGGCTTGGGCTCGCTCCCCGGCGGGGCCCACGTGGGGTGGTAGGTGCCGTCCGCGTCCAGCCCGCCCGTCGTGGGGAAGACGTCCACCTCACCGCTCGCCAGGTCGAAGCGGCCACGATGGAGCGGGCAGGCGACGATGCAGCCGTCCAGGCTCCCGATCGAGAGCGGCGCGGCCATGTGTGGGCAGCGGTCCTCCACGACGGCGATCCCGTCCGCCGTATGGGCGATAAGGAGGTCGAGGTCCCCGCGGCTCACCCGGAGGAGCGCGCCGGGTGGCAGGTCCGCCACGGAGGCGACCGCATCCCACGGGGCGCCGGCGGTCCCGGCGGCCCGGAGGTGAGCGGGGAAGGGGAGCGTTCGGGGATCCATCGACCGATCGTATCGCCGCGCCGTGGGATCCGTCCTCAGTGGCCGGCGAGCGCCATCCCGCCGGCACCCTGCTCGCCATCCGGCTGCGGCCCCCCCGGCGCGCCACCGCGGTGGTGGGCGCCGATGCCGCGCAGCTGGACCTCCGGGAGGAGGAGGCTGACGAGGAGCGCGCCGACCGCGCACACGAACCCGGCGAAGAAGCACGCCCCGACGGCGAGGCTGAAGGCGTCGTAGACACCCGCCACGATCCCGTCGATATAGGTCTGGAGCTCCGGCGGCAGAGCGGCCGCGAGGAGCGTGGGGAGGTCCGATCCGACGCCGCCGACCTCGCCACCGCCGCCCCCGCCCGCGAAGGCGGCGAGCTTCCCGGCGAGCTCCGCGGGGATCCCCTGGCGCTCCAGCGCCGGGACGACCCCGTCCGCGAGGGCCTGGCCGAAGATCGTCCCGATGACCGCGAGCCCGACCGAGCCGCCGACCTGGCGGAAGAAGGTGAGGTTCCCCGTGGCCACGCCGAGCTGATGGATCGGCACGGCGCTCTGGACGACGATCGTGAAGGCGCTCAGGGTGGGTCCGAGCCCGAGGCCGGTGAAGAACATCATCGCCCACAGGGCGGGCACGGGGATCGATGCGGAGATGTTGCTGAGGAGGAAGAGCCCGACGGAGACCATCGCGAGCGAGCCCACGATCAGCCGCTTGTAGCGGCCGCTGCGGCTGATCAGCCCGCCCGAGACGATCGAGCTGAGGATGACGCCCGCGAGGAGGGCGATCGTCTGGAGGCCCGATTCGGTGGGGCTTGCGCCGCGCACGAACTGGAACCAGCGGGGAAGGAAGACGACCGCGGCGAAGAAGCCGAACGCGGAGAGGAAGACGGCACCGATCGAGACCGCGTAGACCCGGTTCCGGAAGAGGGTCAGCGGGACGATCGGCTCCTTGGCGCGGGCCTCCACGAGGAGGAAGACGAGCCCCACGACGAGACCGATGAGGACGAAGCCGCCGACGTCCAGGTCACCCCACTCGCCGCTCTGCTTGTTCGTCAGGCCGATGAGGAGGAAGCTGATCGCCACGGTGAAGACGACCGCCCCGAGGTAGTCCAGGTCGTAGCGCACGCCGCTCCGCTTGATCGCGGGCAGGTACTTCCAGATGATGGCAAGCGCGACCGCGCCGACCGGCAGGTTGACGTAGAAGATCCAGTGCCAGCCCACGGTGTCCGTCAGCCAGCCGCCGAGGAAGGGGCCCACGACCGCTGCCACGCCGAAGACGGCCCCGAAGAGCCCCTGGTACTTGCCCCGCTCCGCGGGCGTGAAGAGGTCGCCGATGACCGCGAGGGAGACGGGGAAGATCGCGCCTGCGCCGAGGCCCTGGATCCCCCGGAAGAGGATCAGCGATTCCATGCTCCACGAGAGACCGGAGAGCGCGGATCCGAGGAGGAAGAGGGAGATGCCGATCATGAGCATCGGCCGCCGGCCGTAGAGGTCGGAGAGCTTCCCGTAGAAGACGCCCGTGATCGTGCTCGTGAGCAGGTAGATCGTGATGACCCAGGTGTAGAGCTCGTTGCTCCCCTTCAGATCGCCCACGATCCGCGGCAGCGCCGTCCCCACGATCGTCTGGTCCAGGGCGGAGAGGAAGAGCCCGAGGAGGATCGCGACGAGGATCTCCTTCTTCCGCCGCGGCGAGAGCGAGGCCCCCGCCGAGAGGTAGGCCGCGGCCGGCGGTCCGCCCGCGGGGGGTGCCGAGGGTGCGCTGCCGGGTTCCGGTGTCGCTCCGGGGTTCGCGTTCTCCATCAGGGTCTCTCCTGTGCCGGGATGACCGGTCCGGCTCCCGCGCCGGTCCGGGATCGGGGGTTCGCGCTCAGGGGGTGGTCTCCGGCTCGTCGCCGTCGATCCGCTCGGCTGCCCGGCGCATCGCGGTGAAGGCACGCAGGCAGACCGCCTGCTCCTCGGGGTCCAGCGAGGCGAGGATCCGGCGGAAGTGATCGCGCCGGAGTGCGTCCATCTCGTCGATGAGCGCCCGGCCGGCGGCGGTGGGCCGGACGACGACCGCCCGCCGGTCCGCATCGTCCCGTCCCCGCTCCACGACGCCGAGCTCCTCCATGCGCGTGACGATCCCGGTCGCGTTCGGGAGGGAGACATCCAGGAGCCGGGCGAGCCGGCTCATCCGGAGCGGACCGTGGAGCTCGAGGAGGACGAGGACCTGCATCGAGGAGCGGCTCATCCGGCGGTCCTGCCAGACCCCGGCCATGACGCGCCGGGTGCGGGCCACGAGCGGCTCGTACTCTGCGAGGATGCGTTCGATCGTCGCGTCGTCTCCGGAAGGCGAGATGCTTCTGCTCACCTGAAGGATTATCGTCACCCGAACGATATCGTCAACCCGAAGTGTTTCGCCGCCACGGCGAGGAGGAGTCCAGGGATGCGGTTCGCGCTGATGGTCGAGCCCCAGCAGGGGATGGGCTACGCCGATCTCCTTGCGATCGCGCAGACCGCGGAGGAGGAGGGCTTCGAGGCCTTCTTCCGCTCGGACCACTACACGAGCTTTCCGGGGCCCCACGGCCTCCGGACCACGGACTGCTGGGCGACGCTCGCGGGGCTCGCGCGCGAGACCTCCCGGATCCGGCTCGGCTCGCTCGTCTCGCCGGTCACCTTCCGCGTCCCCGGCGCCTTCGCGAAGACCGCGGCCACGGTGGACGAGATGAGCGGGGGCCGGATCGAGCTCGGCGTGGGTGCCGGGTGGAACGAGCTCGAGCACCACGAGCTCGGGATCCCCTATCCGTCGGACAAGGTCCGCGTCGACATGCTCGAGGAGGAGCTCCGTCTCTTCCACGGCCTGTGGGGTGAGCCGGACGGCTGGACGATGGAGGGCGAGCACATCCGGGTGGGGGGCACGCACTTCCGTCCGCGCGACCGGCGCCCCCCGATCATCGTGGGCGGCACCGGCCGGCCGCGCTCCGTGCGCCTCGCGGCGACCTTCGCGGACGAGCACAACCTCAGCTCGGCCACGCCCGCGCACGCCCGCGAGGTGAACGCGCTCCTGGACGCCGCCTGCGAGAAGGTGGGCCGCGACCCGCAGACGCTCACCCGCTCCGCGATGACCGGCGTCCTCGTGGGCCGCACGGCCTCCGAGGTCGCCCGGCGCACGAAGGCGCAGCTCGCGGCCGCGGGCCAGGAGGGCGCGGGCGCGGATGAGTGGCTCGCCGCCCGCGCGGAGCGCTGGGTGATGGGGACCGGCGCGGAGGCCCGCGACCGCGTGGCGGCGCTCGAGGAGGCGGGGATCGAGCGGGTCATGCTCCAGACCTTCCTCCCCTTCGACATCGACCACGTCCGGGTGATGGCCGAGATCTTCCTCGGCTAGGAGACGACGGCCGCGCCGGTCCTAGCGGACGCGGCCGGCACGCCGGAGGGGAACGACGCGGAGCCAGGGGCGGCCGAGGAGGCTGCCGGGCTCCACCGGCCCGAAGGTCCGGGAATCCGTGGAGGCGTCCGGGGCGTCTCCACGGACGTCCAGCGTGCCGTCCGGCAGGCGCGCATGGACGCGCTTCACGAGGAGCCGCTCGGGAAGGCGCGGGTCCGCGAGGAGGACGAGGTCACCCGGCACCGGCGCGTCCGTGCGCCACGCGTCCGGGTCCACGAGGAGCCAGTCGCCGTCCTGGATCCCGGGCGCCATGCTCCCGCCCGCCACGGCGACCCGTGCCTCCCACGAGCGGACGAGGCGGCGGACCGGGCGGGCGAGCGCCGCCGCGGCGACCAGGACGATCGCGACGAGGAGAAGCGGGAGCCTGCGCATCGGCGGGAAATGGAAACGGGCGGCGTCCGGAGACGCCGCCCGTCGTGGATCCGTGGGATCAGGCCGGCATCCGGGTGGCCGCGGGCCCGTTCGTCCCCTTCCACATCTCGTCGATCCGGTCGATGAGGGCGAGGAGCTTCTTCGCCTCCTCGAGATCGACCGTCCGCTTCACGAGGGAGGCCTGCTTGGCCGCCTTCCAGCAGACGTCGTGGAGGTCCGGGTACTTCTCCAGGTGCTCGGGCTTGAAGTAGTCGTGCCACATCACGTCGATGTGGTGCTTCGTCTCCTCCGCGCGGGCCTCCTTGACGGAGAGGCAGCGGGCGCGGAAGACCTCGTCCGAGGACGCGTGGTACTTCTCGATCATCCGGTAGCAGCTCTCCGCCTCGATCCGGGCCTGGGCCGGGTCGTAGATGCCGCACGGGATATCGCAGTGGGCGTGGGCGGTCCGAGAGGGCGCAAGGGCGCGGCGCAGATCCATCCGGGGTTCGCTCCTCAGCTTCGGTGTGGGGTTCACCGCCGGGCCGCGTCCCGTGCCCGGCGGCAGCGCGATTGTCGCACGACGGCGCGGAGGAGGGGAGTGGGCGACCACGTCGACGGCGTCACCCACTATTCCGATAAACCCCATTGACCCGATAGGGAATACCTGATACCTTTCGGCCCGCCGCCGGTCCGCCGGCGGTCGTGCACGGATCGATCACCAGACCGACAGGAGACCGAGACCATGGACCGAGCCCGAAGACCGCTTCACGCGGCGACGATCGCGATCGGGATGACCGCCGCCCTGGCGGTGGCCGCCGTCGGCCAGTCGCCCGCCCCGACCGCGGCCCCCACCCCGACCCCCTTCGAATCGACACCCGGCGCCGTCACCCTCGTCGCCTACTCCACCCCGCGCGAGGCGTACGAGGAGCTGATCCCGCTCTTCAATGCGACCGAGGCCGGCGCGAACGTCGCCTTCGAGACCTCGTTCGGCGCCTCCGGGGACCAGAGCCGCGCGGTCGAGGCCGGCCTCCCGGCGGACCTCGTCGCGCTCTCGCTCGCCCCGGATGTGGACCGTCTCGTGGAGCCCGGCATCATCGCCCCGGACTGGGCGGCGAACGAGGCCGCGGGGATGATCCACGACAGCGTCGTCGTCCTTGTCGTCCGCTCCGGGAACCCCAAGGGGATCACCGGCTGGGAGGACCTCGTCCGGGATGACGTCACGGTCATCACGCCGAATCCCTTCACCTCGGGCGGCGCCCAGTGGAACGTCCTCGCCGCCTATGGCGCACAGATCGCCGCGGGCAAGACGGAGGAGGAGGCGGTCGCCTGGCTGGCCGAGCTCTTCGCGCACGTCGCCGTCCTGGACAAGAGCGCCCGTGAGTCTCTCCAGACCTTCGTCGCCGGGCAGGGCGATGTCCTCATCTCCTACGAGAACGAGGCGATCATCGCCCAGCAGAAGGGCGAGGCCTTCGATTACATCATCCCGGACGCGACCGTCCTCATCGAGAACCCGATCGCCCTCACGCTGAACGGGGACGCGCCGGAGCAGGCCGCCGCCTTCCTCGAGTTCCTGTACTCGCCGGAGGCGCAGCGCGTCTTCGGGGAGAAGGGCTTCCGCCCGCGCGTGCCGGAGGTCCTCGCGGAGTTCGACTACGCGGTCCCCGCACAGCTCTTCACCGTCGCCGACTTCGGTGGCTGGGGCGAGTTCCGGCCGAAGTTCTTCGACAAGGAGGCCGGGATCGTGACCGCCATCCTCGCCGGGATGGGGATCGAGCCCTGACCGGCGGCCTCCGGGGACGGCCGCTCCTCCTGCGGCCGTCCCTCCCCGGCCGCCCCCGTGGCGGACCCCGCACCGATCGCCTGCCGGCGATCGGTGCGGGGCTGACCGCTGCATGGCTGGGCCTCATCGTCCTTCTGCCGGTGGCCGCGGTGGCGGGCCGCGCGGTCGTGGAAGGTCCGGAGTCGTTCCTCCGGGCGATCACCAGCCCGCAGTCCATCGCGGCGCTCCAGCTCACCTTCCTCCTGTCGGCGATCGTCGTCCTCATCGATGCCGTCATGGGCACGCTCATCGCGTGGGTCCTCGTCCGGGATGAGTTCCCCGGCAAGCGGATCGTCAACGCCCTCATCGACCTGCCATTCGCGCTCCCGACGATCGTCGCGGGGCTCACGCTCCTCACGCTCTACGGCCCGAAGAGCCCCTTCGGGCTGAACCTTGCCTACACCCAGGCGGGGATCCTCCTGGCGCTCCTCTTCGTCACGCTCCCCTTCGTGGTGCGCGCGGTCCAGCCGGTCCTCATCGAGCTCGACCGGGAGATGGAGGAGGCGGCGGCTTCGCTCGGTGCGAGCCCGCTGACCGTGCTGCGCCGGATCATCCTCCCGAACCTCGCCCCCGCGATCCTCACGGGTTGCGCGCTCGCCTTCGCGCGTGCCATCGGCGAGTTCGGGTCGGTCGTCCTCATCTCCGGGAACATCCCGTACCGGACGGAGGTCGCCGCCGTGAACATCTTCATCCAGCTCGAGAACGACGACCCCGGCGGAGCCGCGGCGATCTCCGTCGTCCTTCTCGCGGGTGCGCTCCTCACCCTCTCCTCTCTCGAGCTCCTCCGCCGGCGTGGCAGCCGGCACGAGGCGGTGGCATGAGCAGCGACCGAGCCCCCGCCCGCGCCCCGCGGCGCCGTCGATCGCGTGTCGCGCTCCTCGTCCGCGGGATCGCGCTCACCTACCTCGCGCTCCTCCTCGTCCTGCCGGTCCTCCTCGTCTTCGTGCGCACCTTCGAGCGCGGGATCGAGCCGGTCATCGAGGCCCTCTCGCGCCCCGCGTTCCTCGCGGCGTTCCGCCTGACGATCATCGTCACCGTCATCGCCGTCCCCTTCAACGCGATCTTCGGGGTCATCGCCGCGATCACCCTCGTCCGCCACCGGCCGCGCGGCGGCGCGTTCCTGAACGCCCTGATCGACCTCCCGTTCGCGCTCTCGCCGGTCGTCATCGGGCTGGCGCTCATCCTCGTCTACGGGAAGTTCGGGGTGATCGGACCGGAGCTCGAGGCGCGCGGGTTCCAGGTGATCTTCGCGGTCCCGGGGATCGTCCTCGCCACGATCCTCGTCTCGCTCCCGTTCGTCGTCCGCGAGGTGATGCCCCTCCTCCGGGAGGTGGGAACGGACCAGGAGGAGGCCGCGGCCACGCTGGGATCCGGCAGCTGGCGGACCTTCCGGCGGATCACCCTGCCGGCGATCCGCTGGGGCGTGATCTACGGCGTGATCCTCACGACCGCCCGCTCCCTCGGGGAGTTCGGCGCGGTGAGCATCGTCTCGGGAAAGCTCTCCGGCAAGACGGAGACGCTGACCCTTCATGTCGAGGAGCGGTTCCAGTCGTTCGACCCGGTCGGCGCATACGCCGCATCCGTCGTCCTGGCGCTCATGGCCCTCGCCGTCCTGCTCGGGATGTCCGTCCTGCAGTCCGGCGTCATCCAGCGGAGGTTCTCGCGTGGCGATCGTCGTCAGGCAGCTGACCAAGCGGTTCGGTGACTTCGTCGCCCTCGACCGGGTCGATCTCGAGATCCGGGACGGATCCCTCACGGCGCTCCTCGGGCCATCCGGGAGCGGCAAGACGACGCTCCTCCGGATCATCGGCGGTCTCGAGGAGCCGGATGCGGGCGCGGTCATCCTCGACGGGCGCGACGTCACCCGGATGCCGCCCCAGGCACGGGGGATCGGCTTCGTCTTCCAGCACTACGCGCCTTTCCGGCACATGACCGTCCATGACAACGTCGCCTTCGGCCTCACGATCCGCAAGCGGCCACGGGCGGAGATCGAGCGCCGCGTCCGCGAGCTCCTTGAGCTCGTCCAGATCGCGCACCTCGCCGACCGCTACCCCAGCCAGCTCTCCGGTGGCCAGCGTCAGCGGATGGCCCTCGCGCGCGCGCTCGCCGTCGAGCCCCGGATGCTCCTCCTCGACGAGCCGTTCGGCGCGCTCGATGCCCGCGTCCGGAAGGAGCTCCGCCAGTGGCTCCGCCGCCTCCATGACGAGACCCACGTGACGACCGTCTTCGTGACCCACGACCAGGAGGAGGCGATGGATGTCGCCGACCATATCGTGGTCATGGACCACGGCCGGATCGAGCAGGAAGGGACGCCGCGCGATCTCTACGATCGTCCCGCGAACGCCTTCGTGATGACCTTCATCGGGCCGGTGACGACCGTCGACGGCGCTCTTGTCCGGCCCCACGACATCGACCTTCTCCCGGACCCCGAGGACGGTGCCGTGGAGGTCCTCGTGGAGCGCGTCGTCCACCTCGGCTTCGAGGTGCGCGCGGAGCTTGTGCACGGCGACGGGCACCGGACCTGGGCCCAGCTGACGCGGGACGAGGCGGAGGCCCTGGAGGTCACCGCCGGCCGGATCGTCTGGGCGCGCGCACGCCACCCCCGCACCTTCGCGGATGCGCAGGCCGGCGGGCGGGAGGTGCCCACCGGCTGATCCGCGGCTCACCGCCCCGTTTGACGGATGGCGGATCGTCTCCCATCATCCTCATTCCCTATCGCCTCGATAGGAGATACAGGACCGATGGGGGTCAGGGGAGACGATGCTCGGTAGCAACCTCGTCCTCGTCGCGGTCGCGGGCTTCATCGCCCAGCTCATCGACGGCGCCCTCGGCATGGGCTACGGCGTGACCGCCACGACGATCCTCCTCACCGCCGGGCTCACCCCCGCGGTCGCCTCGGCCTCCGTCCACTTCGCGGAGCTCGGCACGACGCTCGCCTCCGGGGCCGCCCACTGGCGCTTCGGGAACGTGAACTGGAAGGTCGTCTCCCGGCTCGCGATCCCCGGCGGGATCGGCGCCTTCCTCGGCGCCTACGTCCTCTCCTCCGTGGACGCGACCGCCGCGCGACCGTGGGTCTCGCTCGTCCTGCTCCTCCTCGCCGTCCTCATCCTCTACCGCGCCGTGGCGGGCCGATCGGCACGCCTTCCCCAGGTCCCGATCCGCTGGTACACCCTCGGCCCGCTCGGGATCGTGGCCGGCTTCATCGACGCGGCGGGCGGCGGTGGATGGGGACCCGTCTCCACCTCCACGCTGATGGCCGCGAACCGGATGCAGCCGCGCAAGGTGATCGGCACCGTGAGCGCCTCGGAGTTCCTCGTCGCCGCCGGCGCGAGCGTCGGCTTCCTCATCGGGCTCGGTCTCGAGGAGATCGCCTGGGATGCGGTCGCCGTCCTGCTCGTCGGTGGGATCATCGCGGCACCGATCGCCGCGTGGCTCGTGCGGCGGATCGACCACCAGATCCTTGGTGCGGTCATCGCCGGGATGATCATCGTCACGAACTCCGAGCGCGTCCTCGCGCTCGCCGGCGTCGGGCCGGACGTCGCGCTCGCGGTGCGGATCGTGACGATCGTCCTGACCGTCGGTCTCGCGGCCGGGCTCTGGATCCGGAAGCGCCGCGACTCGGCGCGCTTCATCGCGGCGGGACGCTCGCTGGGGACGCCCCCCGGTCCCGAGGGAGGCTGAGACCTCGCGCTCCTAGTGCCCCCAGACGAGGGTGGGCAGGGCGAGCGCGATCGAAAGCAGCGTGATCGCGATCGTGGCCTTCCCCCGGTCGAGGCGGCTCACGAGGAAGGCGCCGGGGACCATCACCGCCACCGAGCCTGCCAGCATCGGGACGATCAGCCACAGGTCGACCTCGATATCCGCGGCGCGCGACGACCCGACGGCGACGGCGACGATGAAGCCGGCGACCGCGGCGGCGGCCATGAAGACCCGGCCCACGAGCGATGAGCCGATCGCCTGGCGCGGCTCGAGGCGGAGGAGGATGAGGAGCTTCACCCCGATCGGGCCCCAGCCGGCGCCCGAGATGCCGGAGGCGAAGCCCGCGAAGAGCCCGACCCCGCCGATCCGCGCCTGCGAGACCTCTTCCGTGGGCAGGACGCTCTTCAGGCCGCCCCACCGCAGCGTGGCAAGGACGAGGACGCCCACGAGGACGATCACGCCCGCCACGAGCCGTGCGATGACGTCCTTCGGGAGGGTCGCGGCGAAGAAGGGCCCGATGAACGCGCCGATCATCCCGCCGATGACGAGCGGCAGGGCCACGTGGCGGGTCACGTTCCCCAGGCGGTAGTGCGCGCTCGCGCCGAGCGGGATGACGAGGACCTGGAGGAAGAGCGAGGCGGCGGCCGCGAAGCGCGGGTCGATGCCGAGCAGGAGGAGGCCGGGGACGAGGACGCCTCCGTAGACGCCGATGGCGGTCGCCGAGAGACCGGAGGCGACCGCGATGAGGGTCGCCCAGACGATCGTCGTCCGCTCGTCCACCGGTGCCGTGACGAGGGTCGCTGCGATCACGAACGCGCACACGATCGGCAGGGCGACGGATGCCGCGAAGGCACGCGGCGACATCCCCATCGCGGCCCGCCACGTGGCGACCCTGCCATTCCGGCGGCGCCCTTCCGGCTCCTGCCCGGTGATCCCATCGTGGGTCAAGCGTGGACCTCCGTGGCGTGGCCGGACCGGCACGGCCGGTATACTACGCCGGACAGAGGCGCTCCGATATCTCCTATCGCGACGATGGGAAATACCCGCGCCAAAGCCCGAGGCCGGCCCGACGGCCGGCTCCACGAGGACTCCGCAGACCGCATGCTCGACGCCACCCAGGTCACCGCGAGCTCGCTTCGGCGCCGCCTCTCCCACCTCGATGCGCTGGAGGCCGAATCGGTCTTCATCATGCGCGAGGTCGCCGCGGAGTTCGAGCGGCCCGTCCTCCTCTTCTCCGGCGGCAAGGATTCGATCGTCATGCTCCGGATCGCGGAGAAGGCCTTCCGTCCCGCGCGCTTCCCGTTCCCGCTCATGCACGTGGATACCGGGCACAACTTCCCGGAGGTCCTGGACTACCGGGACCGGCGCGTCGCGGAGCTCGGTGAGCGGCTGATCGTCGCCTCCGTCCAGGAATCGATCGACAAGGGCCGCGTCCGCGAGGAGCCCGGGAACCCCTCCCGCAACCGCCTCCAGACCACCACTCTCCTCGATGCGATCCAGGAGAACGGCTTCGATGCCGTCTTCGGCGGCGCCCGCCGGGACGAGGAGAAGGCCCGCGCCAAGGAGCGCGTCTTCTCCCTCCGGGACGAGTTCGGCCAGTGGGAGCCGCGCGCCCAGCGTCCCGAGCTGTGGAGCCTCTACAACGGCCGGATCCGGCGCGGCCAGCACATGCGCGTCTTCCCCATCTCGAACTGGACGGAGATGGACGTCTGGCAGTACATCGAGCGCGAGCGGATCGAGGTCCCCTCGATCTACTACGCCCACGAGCGCGAGGTCTTCCGCCGCGGTGGGATGTGGCTCGCCACGAACCCCTTCCTCGAGCGCGCCGAGAACGAGGAGGCCAAGCAGATGGTCGTGCGCTACCGGACGGTCGGTGACATGACCTGCACCGGCGCGGTCGCCTCGCCCGCCGCCAACGTGGCAGACATCATCGCGGAGGTCGCCGCGGCCCGGATCACGGAGCGCGGCGCCACGCGGGCGGATGACGCCTTCAGCGAGACCTCGATGGAAGACCGGAAGCGCGAGGGGTACTTCTAGGCATGGACCTTCTCCGCTTCTCCACGGCCGGCTCCGTCGATGACGGCAAGAGCACCCTGATCGGGCGGCTTCTCTACGATTCCAAGGGGATCTTCGAGGACCAGCTCGCCGCGATCGAGCAGACGAGCCGCCGGCGCGGCTACAACCAGGTGGACCTCGCGCTCCTCACGGACGGCCTGCGCGCCGAGCGGGAGCAGGGGATCACGATCGACGTCGCCTACCGCTACTTCGCGACGCCGCGCCGCAAGTTCATCATCGCGGACACCCCCGGCCACATCCAGTACACGCGGAACATGGTCACCGGGGCGAGCACCTCGGACCTCGCGATCATCCTCATCGACGCCCGGAACGGCGTCCTCGAGCAGTCGCGCCGCCACGCCTTCATCGCCAGCCTTCTCGGCATCCCGCACCTCGTGGTGGCCGTGAACAAGATGGATCTCGTGGGCTATGACGAGGCCGTCTTCGAGCGGATCCAGGACGAGTTCTCCGCCTGGGCCGAGAAGCTCGCCGTCCACGACATCCAGTTCATCCCGATCTCCGCGCTCCACGGGGACAACGTCGTCCAGCGCTCGATCTCCATGCCCTGGTACCAGGGGCCGTCGCTCCTCTACCACCTGGAGCACGTCTACATCGGCGGGGACCGGAACCTCATCGACGCCCGCTTCCCCGTCCAGTGGGTGATCCGGCCGCAGTCGGACGCGCACCACGACTTCCGCGGCTACGCGGGCCAGGTCGCGGCGGGCGTCTTCAAGACGGGGGATGACATCGTCGCCCTCCCGTCCGGCAAGCGCTCCCGGATCTCCCGGATCTCCACCCTGGATGGCCCGGTGGATGCGGCCGCCCCCCCGATGTCCGTCACGATCGAGCTCGAGGATGACATCGACATCGGCCGTGGCGACATGCTCTGCCGGCCGCACAACCAGCCCACCGTGGCCCAGGAGCTGGGCGCGATGGTCTGCTGGATGAACGACCAGCCGATGAAGCCGGGCGCCCGCTACTGGCTGAAGCACACCACGAAGACCGTCAAGGCGATCGTCGAGGACCTGCGCTACCGGATCGACGTGAACACGCTCCACCGCCAGGAGGGCGTCTCCGAGCTCGCGCTCAACGAGATCGGCCGGGTCCGGATCCGCGTCAGCTCCCCGCTCATGCTGGACGAGTACCGGGACAGCCGGACAACCGGCGGCTTCATCCTCATCGATGAGGCCACCTCGGACACGGTCGCGGCCGGGATGATCTTCCAGCCGGGCCCCGAGCAGCAGATCGACCCGGACGGCGCCGCTCTCTGAGCCGCACCCGGACCGGCCGGGGCGCCCACCGGCGTCCCCGGCCCCCCCGGCCTATCATCGCCCGATGAGCGATCGGGCCCCCACCGCCGGGGCGGCCGCCGGAGCGTGTCCCTTCCTCGCGCTGGACGTGGACCGCGACCGGCGTCAGACCGCGCCGGACCCGCGCCACCGTTGCTATGCGCAGGAGCAGCCGCTCCCGCCCTCGCTCTCGTGGCAGACCACGTGGTGCCTCGGGCCGACCTTCGCCACCTGCTCCGTCTTCCTCGCCTGGGCGGCGCGCGCTGCCGCACCGCCCGTCCCCGAGGCGCTCCCCCCGATCGATGACGGGTTCGACCGGCCTGCGGACGAGGCTGCCGCGGGCGCCGGGCCTGCCACCGAGACCCCCTACGACTGGGCCGCCCCGCCTCCCTGGGTCGATCGTCCCGAGCTGCGCTCCACGGCGGACGTCCCTGCCGCCGATCTCCCGGCGACGGCGCCGGCCACCGAGACCCGGCCGTCCCGTCCGGCCGACCTGCCCTGGAGCCCGCCGGGCGAGCGGAGCGAGCCGCTCCCCGGCACCTTCGCCGGCCGCCGTCCCGCGGAGCCGATCGCGCCCCCCGTCGCCCCCCGGCCGCAGCGCCGTCCGGCGGACGCGGAGGACGACGTCCCGGTCCCTGCGCCGGGCTGGTTCGCTACGCTCCTCAGCCGCGAGCGGCCGGAGCCGCCCGATGCGCCCACGGCCGTCGACGCGGACGAGCTCGAGACCGGCGCCGGGACGATCGGCGGTCTGGCGGAGGACGACCTGCCCGCGGACGCGGAGCTCAGCACGGAGCCGGACCGGTCGCCCGCGGGCCGCGCTCCCCGCATGGCGCCCGCACCGGTCCCGGCCCCTGCCGGCCCGTCGCTGCCGCCGGATCTGGCCGCCGAGCTCGCGAGCCGCGGGAACGGCCGCGGCCGCCTCCCCTTCGAGATCCGCAACCCGATCTCGCTCCGTGCTCCCGCGCGCGGGCCCGGCCGCTCGGCCGGATCGGGAGAGTGGAACCGCCCCCACGCGGCGGCCGTCCCCCGCCCCGGGCGGATGGATGCCCTGCCGCCGATCGTGCCCCCCGTGGCCATCGGCGCCGCGATCCTCCTCCTCGCCGCGGTCCTCCTCTTCCTCCTCCCGGGCTTCCTCGCCGGGGGTGGGGCGACGCCGGTCGTCGCATCCCCGAGCCCCGTCCCCTCCGCGGATGCCGCGGCCACGGCCGCGCCCACGGCGGTACCCAGCCTCGATCCGGGGGAGGAGCTCCAGACCTACCGGGTGAAGCGGGGCGACACGCTCCTGGATATCGCGCGGCTCTACGGGGTGGAGCTCCAGCTCCTCATCTGCATCAACCCGGAGCTGCGCCGGAACCCGGACTACCTGATGTACGGGACGGTGATCACGATCCCGCCCGCGGACTACGTCTGCCGCAAGCCCGCCCGCGGAAGCGACGGGTAGTCGCGCCGGGGGGCCGCGCGCGCCCCGTCCTCAGCGCCGCGGCGTGAGGTTGATCGCGACGATCTTCCCGGCCTCGATGCGGAAGAGCGCATCGAGATGCTGGGAGGGAGCACCCGGGCGGACGACGACGAGATCCGCCTCGTACGTGTTCCCCGTCTCGCGGACCTCGCCCGGGATCATCCGCAGGCCGGCGTCCGCGCGGAGGAACCAGCCTCCCACCTGCTCCGATCCCTTGAGGAGCCGGCTGCTCCCCTGGACGTGGACACGCATCTCCGCGGTCTCCGCGAGGAGCCGCACGGCTCCGCTCCGGTCGCCCGCGTTGAGGCGCATGAAGAAGTCTTCCATCGTCTCGGCAGCACCCATGCCGTCAGTCTAGGCGAGGGGGCCGGAAGTCGTCCTCGCCGGGGTCCGCTGCGCGATCCCGCCCGTGGCGCTAGAAGCCACCGCCCGCGCCACCGCCACCGCCACCGCTGGACCCGCCGGAGAAGCCGCCCGAGGCGCCGCCCCCCGATCCGCCCACCGCGCTCCCCACGGTCGCCAGGACGGCGCCCATCGCGGCGAAGCTCGGGAAGGAGCCGATCGTCGGGCTGCTCCCCGTCCCGGAGCCCGTGATCCCGGCGGCGGCGCCCGCGGCCCCGTACCAGTCCGGGAACCAGATCCCGGTCCCCGACCGCTGATCCCGGGCGAGCGCGACGCTCCGCTCGAGGATCGCGTCCAGCTCGTCCTGGAGCCCGAGCGCGTGCGCCCAGACCGCGGCCTGGTCCGGTGTCTCCAGCCACGGGACCGCGTGCGAGGCGATCACCTGGTCCATCGTCCGGGACTGCTCCATCGTCAGGCGGAGCGTCCGGCGGTAGGCCGCGAGCCAGGCGTTCGTGCGCGCACCCTGGAGCGTGCGCTGGGGCATCGCCCGGCCGATCGCGATGAGCGCGATCCCGCTCACGATGCCGCCCCAGCCGGCCATCAGCACCCCGGTGCTCGGCAGGTGGTCGGCGAGGATGATCGCGGCGACGCCGAGGAGCACGACGGCCCCACCGCGCCGCTGCCAGCGCTCGACCGCGAGCTCCGGCGGCTCGGCGAACCAGCCCTCGCTCGCCACGTGATGCTCGAGCCGGTCATCGAAGCCCTCACGCTCCGCGCCAAGCCGCTTGAGGCCGCTTCCTTCCAGGCGTCCACCCGGTCCGGCGATCTCCCGGATCCGCTCCAGGAGCCAACTCTCGGCCGGCCCGAGCGGGATGCGCCGGCTGCGCACCACGCGCGGATCCCGGCCATCCGGTGCCAGGAGCTCGAGGGCGGCCTCCGTGGAGCCCTCGGGGACGTCGATGCGCAGCTCGCCCCGCGCGGCGAGGTCGACGATCGCGCTCGTCATCCCGGCGGGGACGGCGCGCCCGGCGGCGATCACCGTGGCGGCTGCGGGTGAGAGGCCGGGCGGCGGGGCGGCCATGAGGACGGACGGGTCGTCCGCCACCTCCGGGTCGCGGCCGTAGCGGAGCCAGCTCCAGGCGGCCCAGCCGATGAGGCCGAGCACGAGGAGCGGCGTGAGGACGAGACCGGTCACCGCATCCACCTGGCGCGTCACCTGGAGGGTGCGGGCGCGCTCGGGGGTCGCGGCGAGGTCGATCCGGGTCATCGCATCGATGAGCGCGGTGCGCAGGTCACAGGCGGCGAGGGAGGGGAACATCACCTCGCGGTAGAGGGCATCCCGGTCCTCGTTCGTGAGGAAGGTCTCGCGGAAGCCGGGCCCGGCGTAGAGCTGGACCTGGCCGTGGCACCGGCTCTCGTCCAGGTCGAGGAGGATGACGAGGCCGTCATCGAAGCCCGCGCGGCCGACGCCCCACTGGTCCATGAGCGCGATCGCGTCCGCCTCCGCCTCCGCGGGTGTGTCCGCGGAGGGCTTCAGCTGGGTGACGATCGCGACCTCCGCGCCCGTGCGCTCCTCGATCCCCCAGGCGATCTCGGCGAGGAAGGTCTCCGTCTCCTTGTCCAGGACGTGCGCATAGTCGTGCACGGTGACGCCGGGGACCGGGTCCGGGAACGGGGGGCCCGGCGGCGGGACGGGGTCCTTGTCGCTCGGCCCGAGGGGGAGGGGGGTCGTGCCCGGCACGGGGGTCGTCCGCGGGCGGGCGGTCGCCCCGGGGGCGGGGGTCGCTCCCGGCTCTTCGGGGCCCACGATCGGCCCGCCGGTGGCGAGCGCGGTCAACGCCACGACACCCTGGGTGACCGCCGTCTGCCAGGCCCCCACCGCGAGCGACGGGTCCACCGTATCCGCGACCGTCGTCTCGAGCGACTGCTGCCCCACCCGGTCCACGAGCGCGGTCCCACCCGCGATGCCCGACCAGGCGGCCTGCTTCCGCTTGTCGAAGTCCAGCAGGAGGACGGCGCCGTTGCCATCCTCGCCTCCCACGCCCCACTGGTCGAGGAGCGCGCGGGCATCCTCGGTGGCGTCCTCGATCCCCTTCGCCGAGGGCTTCACCTGGAGGAAGACGACGAGATCGACCCCCGACTTCTCGAGGAGCGCGCGCAGCCCCTCATCGAGCGCGCTGCGCGCCGCCCTGGGGAGGACCTCCGCCTCGTCCACGACATGCGCACCGGAACCGACCTCCCGGTCCGGGAAGGGCGGGCCGGCCGCCAGCGCGGCCTGGCCGAGCGTGGTCATCAGGAGGACGAGCCACACCCCGAGGAGGCGCAGCACGGGTCCGGAGCGCGATCGTCGCGCGCGGGTCGCCATCACGTCCGCAGGGTAGCGCACGGGGGACGGCGATGCGCCGGCGCGCTCCCTCAGGGGAGGGCCGACCGGCGTCCGCGGGCGCGCAGGAGGTGGAGGCCGGATCCGTCCCAGCCCACCTCGGGCGGTCGCGGACGCCCGTTGTAGGTGCTCGCCATCGCGGTCCCGTAGGCGCCCGCGACCCCGATGGCGACCAGGTCGCCGCGGACGAGGGGCGGCAGGAGCGCCTCACCGAGCCGGTCCGTCGATTCGCAGACCGGACCGTCCACCCGGGTCCGCACCTGCTCGCCCCCGCCCCCTTCGGGCACGGGTGCGCCCCGGCTCGTGAGGGCCACGATCGGATGCTCCGCTCCGTAGAGCGCGGGACGGATGAGCTCGGTCATCCCGGCATCGATGACCACGAGCCGGGGGTCGCGCTCGCGCACGTGGAGGACGCGCCCCACGAGCCATCCGCTCGCCGCCACGACGGCGCGGCCCGGCTCGATCGCGAGGCGCCGCGGGCGCGCGTCCGGCGCGATCCCCGCCAGCTCTTCCGCGGCGACCGCCGCGAAGGCCGAGAGCGGCGGGACCGAGCCGGGCTCGCCGTAGGCCACCGGGAAGCCGGACCCTGCGTCCAGGGTGTCGAAGTCGGGCAGGCCCGCGCGCCGCAGCGCGAGGAGCCGGAGCCCGAGGCGGAAGGCCGACCGCCACGCATCCACCGCGCCCAGCTGGGACCCCACGTGGAGGTGGATCCCGCGCCAGCGGAGCGGCCCGTCCGGTCCGCCGCCCGCCTCCACCACCGCCGGCAGCTCCTCCGCCGGGATCCCGAACTTGCTCGCGACCGCTCCCACGGCGAGCCCCCGATGGGTCTCCGGGGCGACCTCGGGGTTGACCCGGACGAGGACGTCGCAGCGCACGCCGGCCCGCTCCGCGACGCGCGCCAGCGCGGCGGCCTCCTCCGCCGACTCCAGGCTCGTCCAGAGAAGCGGGCTCCCCATGCGTGCTGCCCGGACCACGGCCCGCAGCTCGGCCTCCCCCTTGCCGATCCCCTCCAGGGCCACCTGCCCGGGCGGGAAGCCGGCCCGGGCGGCGAGCGCGAGCTCACCCGCCGAGACCGCCGTGGCACCGAACCCGAGCGCCGGGAGCCGGGCGGTGAGCGCCGGGAGCCCGTTCGCCTTCAGGGCGTAGAGCCGGAGCCACGGGTCGGGGAAGGCGGCCCGGACCGCCGCCGCGTCCGCGGCGAGGCGGGGGAGATCGGTGAGCAGGAGCGGGGTCCCGGTGCGCCGGGCGGCCCGGCGGGCGGCATCCGCGAGCGATGGGGTCACGTCGCCGAGCATCGTACGATGCGCGCGGCCGGACCGACCCCGTGCCACCCGCACCGTTCCGGAGGGACCGATGACCGACCCGGCGAACGTCTCCTGGCAGCCGGACTCGCTGCCGCCCGCGCTGACCCCCTTCGCGCGCGTGCTGGACGCCTTCCTCCGTGACCTCTTCGCGGTCCAGCCGATCCTCGCGGGAGCCGCGGGGTTCCACGCCGTCGACGATCGCTGGAGCGACCCGTCCGAGGCCGGCCGGGAGGCCCGCCTCGCGCTCTACGCCCGTCACCGCGCGGCGATCGCGGCGCTCCCCGCGACGGAGCTCGCACCCGGCGAGGCGACCGACCGGGGGATCCTCCTCGAGCAGATCGACCAGCTCGTCTTCGCGGACGCGGTCCTGCGCGAGGAGGCGTGGGACCCGCTCGCGACGATCGCCGTCCTCGGCAGCGGGCTCTTCGGGCTCCTCGCCCGCGAGTACGCGCCGTGGTCGCATCGCGGGGGCGCCTTCGTGGCCCGCGTCGCGGGGATCCCCGCCTACCTGGACGCCGCGCGCGGTGCGCTCACCGGACTCCCGGACCGGCCCGTCTCCCTCGTGCACCTCGAGACCGCGATCCGCCAGCTGCCGGGGATCGGGGAGCTGATCGCCGAGGGCCGCGAGGAGGCCGACCGCCGCGCCGCCGCCGGTGAGGCGCCGGAGGTCGCCGCCGCGCTCGCCGCCGCAGGCCCGGCCGCGCTTGCGGCGCTCGATGCCTTCCGCGATGCCCTCGATCGGGAGATCCGGCCCCGTGCCGCCGGGGACGGGCGCCTCGGGCCGGCCCTCTTCGCGGAGAAGCTGCGCCACACCCTGGGCTCGGAGATCACGCCGGAGGCGCTTCTCGCGCGCGCCCGGGCGGACCACGCCGCTGTCCGCGCGGAGATGCTCCGGATCGCCCGCGGGATCTGGTCGCGCTGGATCCCCGCCGAGCCGCTCCCGGCCGCCACGCCCGGCGACGCGGCCGCGGAGAGCGCGGTCATCGCCCGGGTCCTGGACGCGATCGCCGCCGAGCACCGCCGGCCGGAGGAGCTGATCGGCTTCTGCCAGGACGAGGTCGCCCGGATCGAGGCGTTCTGCCGTGAGCGGGACGTCATCGGGCTCGCGGACGAGCCGCTCCGGATCGTCTGGACCCCGCTCTTCCTGCGCGCCTACGGCCGCGCCTTCCTGGATGCGCCGGGGCCGCTCGACCGCGGCGAGCCGAGCCACTTCTTCATCACCCCGCCGGACGAGAGCGCGGGCCCGGAGGCGGTGGAGTCCTACCTCCGGGAGGACAACGACCGGATGCTCCGCCTCCTGTGCATCCACGAGGGGGTCCCCGGGCACTACCTCCAGCTCGCCTGGTCGAACCGCTCGCCGAGCCTGGTCCGGACCGTCTTCTCGAACGGGATGTTCGCGGAGGGCTGGGCCGTCTACGTGGAGCAGGTCCTCCTCGACCTCGGCTACGGGGCGGATGACCCCGCCCTCATGCTCACCCACTGGAAGTTCTACCTGCGGGCGATCACGAACGCGATCCTGGACGTGGAGACCCACGCGGGGAGCCTGGACGAGGCCGGCGCGCTCGACCTCATGGTCCGGCTCGGCTTCCAGGAGGAGGACGAGGCGCGCGCCAAGTGGCTCCGCGCCCGGCTCACCTCCACGCAGCTCTCCACCTACTACGTGGGCGCGCTCGAGATGCTCGACCTCGAGGACGCCGCCCGCCGCCGTGCGGCGCGTGCCGCGGGCGCCGACCCGGAGGCCGTCCCTGCCCGCCGGATCGGACCGGGACCGGGCGACACGCCCGGCTTCCGCGTCCGCGAGCACCTGGAGGCGGTCATCTCCCACGGGACGCCGCCGATCCGCTGGGTCGGCCGGATCCTCGAGGGGTCCGCGTCCTGACCTGCTCCCTCCGGGGGACCCGGCCCCCGGTCGCTGCTAGACTCGCCGCCATGTCCGAGGGTCTCCCCCGGGGGTCGCGATGGCGCTGATCGTGCCCGACCTCCACCTCCTCTTCATCATGGCCCCGCACACCGGCTGCACGGCGATCGGGGAGGTCCTCCGCGACCGCTTCGGTGCCCGCTGGGTCCCCGCGGAGGACATCCTCCGGCCGGACGGCACCGTCCGGATCCCGCGCAAGCACACCCGGCTCCCCCAGCTCCTCGCGGAAGGCCTCGTCACGAAGGAGCAGCGGTCGGGGCTCATCGTGGCCGCGGGGGTCCGCAACCCGTTCGATGAAGAGGTCTCCCACTACAAGCAGCGCGAGCGCGACTACCGCGCCCGCCGGGACGATCCGGACGCGCGCCGCCGGCTTGCGGGGGATCGCCCACCGCCGGACCTGAAGCCGATCGACTTCGAGACCTGGCTGCGCCGGCGGTACGTGGGCCGGCCGTGGAGCCGGATGCTCGGCCGGATCCCGCGCCGCCCGGCGGACTTCACCGAGGGTGCGGACGCGATCATCCGCTTCGAGCGCCTCCAGTCGGATGTGGACGCCCTCTTCGCACGCCTCGGCGTGATGGGCGGCGTCCCGATCCCGGTGGTCAACCCCACGGGGACGCGCGAGAAGCGGCCCTACCAGGAGTTCTATACGCCACGCGCGCGGGAGATCGTCGAGACCGTCTTCGCGGACCGGATCCAGCGCTACGGCTACACCTTCGATCCGCTGCCCCAGGGAGCCTCCCCAGCATGACGACCAGCCCGGACCAGCCCGCGCAGAAGATCCGGAGCGCGCGCGACCCGCTCGCGAAGCGCCGCGCTCCCCGGATCCGCGCCCAGCGGCTGGTCAACTCGATCATCGGCCCCTTCCACCTCGCGCCGGACGCCGTCATCCTCGGCGCGGCGCGTTCCGGGACCACCTCGATCCAGGAGCGGATGCGCCAGCACCCGGGCTTCCTCGCCTGCCCCACCCGGGAGATCCACTTCTTCGATGTGGATATCCAGTGGAGCCTGGGGTTCGGCCACTACCGCCGGAACTTCCCCTTCATCTGGGAACGTGCCGCGGCGATCCGGGCGGGGCGCGGCCCCGCGCTCGTGGGCGAGAGCTCCCCCTACTACCTCGCCCATCCCTTCTCGCCCGAGCGGCTCCAGGCGTGCATCCCCAACGCGCGGCTCATCGCCCTCCTCCGCGACCCGACCGAGCGCGCGATCTCCCACTGGAACTGGCGCGTGAACCGGGGCCACGAGAGCCGCTCCTTCGAGGAGGCGGTCCGCGAGGAGCTCACCCTCCTCCGCGACCTGCCCCCCGGCGGCTCGCCCGGTGTCCTCCGCGAGGGCGAGGACTGGGAGGATGACGACGGCGGGATCGTGAGCCGGAGCGGCGTCTACGCCCGGGTCGGCTCCACGCCCCGCGTCCGCCGCTGGCAGGCCTACCTTGCCCGGGGGATCTACCTCGAGCAGGTCCAGCGCTGGCACGCGGTCTTTCCCCGCGAGCAGCTCCTCATCCTCATCAGCGAGCGCTACTTCGCGGACCCGGAGGCGTCGCTGGCGCGGCTCTGGGAGCACCTCGGGCTGCCGAACGTCCCCACCCAGGACGAGAAGCGCAACGCCCGGAAGAACAAGGCGACGATCGACCCGGCCGTGATCGAGGAGGTCCGGACCTTCTTCCGGCCGCACAACGCCGCGCTCGAGGCCTACCTCGGCGAGTCGTTGGGGTGGCGTTGACGGACCCGCGCTCCGCCCCTTCCCGGCGGTCTCCGCGCCGGCTGCCGCTCGTGGCGCTCGCCGCCGCCCTGATGGCGGGCGGTTCCGGGGCGCCGGTGGCGGCAGCGCCGATCGCGCCCTCCGGCCCGGCGCCGGCGCCGGCGATCGTCACGGATGCCGAGCCGGCCCCCTCCGGATCCCCGGCCCCCTCAGGGTCGCCCGTGCCGAGCCCGGGGAGCAGCCCGTCAGCCGAGCCGTCACCGACCCCGCCCGCGGACCCGGCCCCTCCCTGCACCGAGGACTGGAGCGCCATCCCGCGGATCGAGGGGATCGCCTTCGACACCGTGGTCACGGAGAGCGGTGCCGAGGTCGTCGGGTTCTACTCCCGGAAGCGGGCGACCCCGTTCCGGGCCTCTCTTGTGGACGGGCTCTGGGAGCTCCTCCCCGCGCCCTTCCCCGGCTCCGGGATCCTCACCGGGGTGGATGCCTCCGGCCAGGGCGATCTGTGGTCGGTGGGAGGGCGCCAGGCCGCCGGGATCCGCCCGATCGCCCTCCGGCGCGTCGGCGAGGTCGGCCGCCGGCTCCCCGTCCCGAAGCTCGCCACCGGCGCCCTCCTCACGGACGTGGCCGCCTCCGACCCGACCCACGCGGTCGCGGTCGGCTTCTCCCAGTCGCGCCGCGGCCAGTCCCCCCTCGTCGTCCGCTGGCTCCCCGGCGAGGTGCGCCGGGAGCCGGTCCCCGTCCGCGGGGATGCCGCGCTCGTCGCCGTCACCGCGCCCACCTCCGGGCGGACGGTCGCCGCCGGCTGGCGCCGGACGAACGCAGGGGTCCGGCCGATCCTTCTCCGGCGCGACGGCGGCGCATGGCGCCAGGTCCGGATCCCGGCGATCCCGGACCAGGAGGCGATCCTCGCGGCGGTCGCCACGGACGAGACGGGCCGGATCCTCGCGGGCGGGACGATCCACGCGGGAGACCGCTGGCTCCCCTTCCTCGTGGAGAACGATGGGAGCGGCTGGCACTACATGGTCCTCGGACTGCCGGGCCCGGCGGGGAGCGTGGGCCTCGTGCGCACCCTCCTCATCGGGGATGACGACGTCATCGTGGGCGGTGCCCGCTGGACGCCCGGCGCTCGTCCGGGCCCGCTCTTCGGGCACTGGCGGCTCGGGATCTGGGTGGAGGAGCCGGTCCCCGGCGACCCGATCCTCGCCGAGCTCCTCGGATCGGACCGGGCGGGCGGCGCACGCTGGGTCGTGGGGAGCGTGGGCGAGAGCGTCCTTGCGCTCCGGTCGTGCCGCGAGAACGCCCTGCAGGCGCGCGACCCGGCTGCCGTCACCCTTCCTGCCGAAGCCCCGGCCTCCCCGCCGGCGCCGAGCGCCGCGGCATCGGCCTCGCCCGGGCCGCGCCGGACGCCCCGGCCCCTCGCCTCCGCCTCACCCGCTCCCGCGGTCCGTGCCGGCGGCTGGGTCGTGCGCGACCTCGCCCCGTCCACCGGTCTCGGGGTCATCACGACCACCTACGGCGGCCGGGCCGCGGACTTCGACCGGGATGGCTGGATCGACCTCATCATCGGCGGCCACGGGCGCCCCCCGCTCCTCCTGCGCAACGACCAGGGACGCTTCGTCCCCGCGCTCACCGGCAGCTTCCCCCGGGGCGACCGGCACGGCTGCGCGACCGGGCGCGTGAACGGCGAGGGCCCGCTCGATCTCGTGTGCGTGATCGGCGCCCACCACGGGACCGGCTTCAAGCGGAACGAGGTCTGGATCGACCCGTTCGGGAAGGATGAGCTCGTCAACGAGGCGGACGAGCGCGGCCTCCAGGACCCCTTCGGCCGCGGCCGGAACGCGGTTCTCTTCGACGCGGACCGGGACGGGGACGACGACCTCCTCGTCACGAACGAGCCCGGGCGGCTGGACGCCCTGCCGAGCTCGAACCGCTTCTACCGCAACGTGGACGGCCGCTTCGTGGCCGCACCCGGGGCGGGCCTGGACGACGCGATCGGTGGCGGCTGCGTCATCCCCGCCGATCTCGACCGGGATGGCTGGACCGACCTCGTCCTGTGCGGCTGGGTGATCGTGGACGCGGACGCCTTCCTGCGCGTCTACCTGAACCGCAAGGGGCGTTTCGTGGAATCGACGGATGCGCTCGGCCTGGGCGGCGTCCGTGCCGAGGGGGCAGCCGTGCGCGACCTGGACGGGGACGGACGCCCGGATGTGGCGCAGGTCTCCACCACCCAGCTCCGGGTCAGCCTCCGCCTCGCGGACGGCCGCTTCTACACGGCCTTCGACCTGCCCCTCCGGGGCGGGACCGCGATCGCCACGGGCGACGCGGACGGCGACGGGGACGAGGACCTCTACGTCGTCCGCGCCACCACCGGCCGCGATCTCCCGGACTACATCTTCCTCAACGGCGGGAACGGCCGTTCCTGGTCCCCGGTCCGGATCCCCGCGGTGAGCGAGGGGAACGGCGAGGCCGTCGTCGCCATCGACCATGACAACGACGGCACGGACGCCTTCCTCGTCCTCAACGGGACGGGGCTCGAGGCCGCCGGGCCGATCCAGCTGATCCGGATCGGCCGCGTCTGAGCCGGACGGGGCGAGCGCCCCGCCGGATCAGCCCTGCTCCAGCTCCTCCGTGGCGAACCCACCGTTGGCGCGCTCCCGCCGGTCCGCCATCAGGGACGCGACCACGGATGCGGCGAGCACCCCGATGATGACCACCAGCGAGATCACCGGCGGGATCTTCAGGATGTCGCTGAGGAGCATCTTCGCGCCCACGAAGATGAGCACGACCGCGAGCCCCATCTTCAGGTAGCGGAAGCGGTCCGCCGCGTCCGCCAGGAGGAAGTAGAGGGAGCGCAGCCCGAGGATCGCGAACGCGTTGCTCGTGAAGACGACGAACGGATCGGTCGTCACCGCGAAGATCGCGGGGATCGAATCGACGGCGAAGATGACGTCCGTCGTCTCCACGGTGATCAGCGTGAGGAAGAGCGGCGTGGCGGCGAGGCCGGCCGCCGTCCGGATGAAGAACTTCTGGCCGTGGAACTCGGGCACGACACGCAGCCGCTTCCGCGCGACCCGGACGAGGATGTTGTCCTCCGGGTGCTCGGCATGCCCGCCGCGCGAGAGGGCCATCCGCACGCCGGTGAAGACGAGGAAGGCACCGAAGGCGTAGATCACCCAGTGGTAGCGCTCGATCAGCTCCGCGCCCGCGAGGATCATCACGAAGCGCAGCACGAGGGCGCCCACGACCCCCCAGAAGAGGACCCGGTGCTGGAGCTCGCGCGGGACCGCGAAGGCACCGAAGACGAGCGCGAAGACGAAGACGTTATCGACGGAGAGGGAGTACTCGATGACGTAGCCGGTGAACCAGGCGATGCCCGTCTCGGCCCCGCGCCAGGCGAGGACGCCGATCCCGAAGATCACCGCGAGCGTCACCCAGACGACCGTCCAGGCGAGCGCCTCCTTGGGCGGCACGATGTGCGCCTTGCGATGGAAGACGCCCAGGTCGAGGGCGAGGAAGACGCCGATGAAGAGGATGAAGCCGACCCAGAAGATGAGGTCCATGGTGGCCCTGGTGGGGACTCCTTGCTACCCGCTGCAGAGGAGCGTGGCGAGCGACCCCGGGGCGGGATCCCGGGGTCGCTCGCAGGGAGGGAGAAGGCGAGGGGTGGTCGCTCCCGGTCAGCCCTCCTGACCGGAACGAAGGAGCCGGAGCCGGCGCACGCGCTCGGCGATCGGCGGGTGAGTGGAGAAGAGGGTGCCGACCCCGCCGGCGAGCGGGCTCACCGTGTAGAGGTGGGCGGTCGCGGCCGGGACCGGCTGGGGCTCCTGGCGCCGGCGCCCGAAGAGCCCGCCACCCCGCTCGGCCCGGAGCCGCTCGCTCTCCGCCTCGAGGCGCTCGAGCGCCGAGGCGAGACCCTCGGGGTCGCCGGTGAGGCGCGCGCCGGAGAGGTCCGCGCCGTACTCGCGGCTGCGGGAGACCGCGAGCTGGATGAGGGTCGCCGCGAGCGGGGCGAGGATCGCACCGAGGAGGAGGACCGGCGCGGGCACCCCCTCCTCGTCGTCCCCCCCGCCGAAGAACGAGGACCACATCGCCATGTTGCCGAGGAAGGAGATCGCGCCGCCGATCGTGGCGGCCACCGTCCCCACGAGCATGTCCCGGTTCGTGATGTGCGAGATCTCGTGGGCCAGGACGCCGCGCAGCTCGCGCTCGCTCATCGCCCCGAGGATCCCGGTGGTGACGGCGACGGCCGCGTGCCGCGGGCTGCGGCCGGTGGCGAAGGCGTTCGGCTCGGGACGGTCGATGAGGTGGAGGGTGGGCGTCGGGATCGCGGCCCGCTGGGCGAGCTCGGTGACGATCCGCTCCACGACGGGGAGCTCGCCGGGAGCCACGGGGCGGGCGCCGTTCATCCGCAGGGCGACGCGGTCGCTGAACCAGAAGACGCCCACGTTCATGACGATCGCGAAGCCGAGGGCGAGGACCATCCCGCCGGTGCCCCCGACGAGTCCGCCGACCGCCACGAGGAGACCGCCGAGCGCCGCAAGAAGAACGAAGGTCTTCAGCTGGTTGACGAAGGCGAGTCCGTGCATCGATCCATCAGGTCCGGAGCCGGAGGGCCGGGCGGCCGTCCGGGACGCGCTGGCGTCATGGGGCAGAGTATCCTCACGGGAACGGCAGGTGTTCGCCGATGGAGGACGAGATGGACGTGTATCCGTTGCCGGAAATCGGCAAGGAATGGGAGGAGCTCCTCGCGTCGTTGCGGATCCGGATCCCGGAGATCGCCCGGGCGGTGGCCGCCGACCTCGGGGAGGCCGGGGCCGGCCTCGATCCCGGGGAGGTGGTGACGCGGCTCCTCGGCATCCTCGGCCCCGGGGGACGGGTCCCGGCCGCCGAGGCGCTCCGCCTCCGCGCGGACGGGGCCGCGGCAGCCCGCGCGGGGCGCCCGCTCGCGGAGCCGCTCGATGCCTGGCTCTCCACCGCCTGGGTCGTCTGGGAGCACGCCACCGGACCGGAGAGCGCGACGAAGCGCGCCGCGCCGGTCGCCGGTCCCGAGCTCCTCGCCGAGCTCGGCTCGGTCCTCCTGAGGGTCGGGGACGATGTCGCCGCGGCGCTGGCGGACGGCTACACCGGGGCGGAGCGCGCCCTCGCCGCGCGGGCCGGCGCGACGCGACGCGCGGTCCTGGACGAGCTCCTTGCCCCGGCTGCCGGAGCGGTGGCGGAATCACGACGGGCGCGCCGCGCCACGCTCGTGGGGCTCGACCCGCGCCTCCCCTACGGCCTCGTCCTGGTGCGTGGACGGAGCGAGCTCGCGGACGAGGGGCCGGAGGCAGAGGAGGTCGGACGGCGGCTCGCACGCGACCCCGCCCGCCGGCCGCACCTGGTCAGCGTGCGGGACGGGGACCTGGTCCTCGTGATCGCGGGGCCGTGGCGGGAGCCGGGACCCGCCGCCGCTGCCCTGCTCGGCGTCGCCGACGGCGCGTGGTGGGCGGTGGCCGCACCCCCCGGGCCGCTCGACGCGCTCCCCAACGCATGGATCGCGCTGCTTGATGCCGCGCGGGTCCTCCCGAGCGCGCGGCCACCCGGCGAGATCCACGCCGTGGCGGACCTGGCGCTGGAGCGGGCGCTCGTGGCGGACCCGATCCTTGCCGCCGCCGCGGTGGAACGCTGGCTCGGGCCGCTGCTCACGGCGTCCCGTGGAGGGGAGGCGCTCGTGGCGACCCTCGATGCCTGGCTCGCCTCGGGGTCCTCGATCCTGGCCACCGCCCGGGCGCTCGGCGTCGCCCCACGGACCGTGGGCTATCGCCTGGAGCGGATCGCGCGCCTCCTCGGCCACGCGGAGATCGACGCGGATCTGCGTCCCCGCCTCGCCGCCACGCTCCTCATCCGGCGTCTTCTCGGCGGGACAGGCTGAGGACCGCCGGCGGTGGCGGGGCCGCCGCCGATGGGCTGCGGACGGTTCGGGCATCCTCCACGCATCGTGCCCCGCTCCCGTGCTCCCCTCGGCCTGATGCTCGCGATCCTCGCTCTCCTCGTGCTCGTGGGCGGGGTGGGTGGGCGTGCTGCCGTCCCCGCCGCCTCGCCGGCCCCGGCCGGCAGCGCCGAGGCCTGTGCCGGACCGGTCCCTCCCACGATCGCGATCCCCGGTCTCGCGATGGGGATCCTGCCCGGGGACCCGCTCTATCTGACCGGCTTCCGGGTCACCCGGAACCTGTTGCGCCCGGTCCTCGCCCGGGTCCGCGACGGAGCCTGGTACCTCCATCGCGCGGCCGACCGGGGGATCGGGATGACGACCGCGATCGCCGCCGGCCCGGATGGCCTCCCGATCACCGCCGGGTGGGGGAACGGCGCCCGCATCGTCGCGATGGTCGGACGGCTCACCCTCCTCGATGGATGGGAGCCGATCGCGACACCGTCGATCCCGGCCGGAGTCCTCCCCCTCGCGCTCTCCGTGGCAGGTGACGAGATCGTCGTCGCCGGATCGATCACGACCGCCATGGGATACGCGCCGCTCCTCCTGCGGGGCTCGCCCGCCGGGCTCGTGCGCGAGACGATCCGTACGGACGGCTATCCGCTCCCGGTGAGCGACGGGGCGTTGCTCGCGCTGGCCCGCGACGCAGTCGGCCGGCCGGTCGCGGTGGGCTGGGAGCATCAGGGCGGCATCCTCCGGCCGCTCATCGTCCGGCGCGATCCCACCGGCTGGCACCGTCTCACCCTTCCCGATCTCGGTGATGAGGCGCTCCTCGCTGCGATCGGACGCGCCGACGACGGGGCGCTCCGGGCGGGCGGGATGGTGCGCCGGGGCGACGCCTACCTTCCGCTCGTCCTCGATCTCACCGGGGAGCGCGTGAGCGAGCCGTCCCTGTCCGACCCGGGGGAGGTCGGGGCCGCGACGATCATCCGTGCGGTCCTCCCGCCGGAGGCGGGCGGCATCCTCGCCGGGGTGACGCTCACCGCCGACGGCCGCGGCGAGGCGTGGTTCCACCCGCCCCAGGCGATCCCCCGCTCCTTCGTCCCCCAGGGGGCGGCCGCCGCGGACGGGACGACCTGGATCGTCGGCCGCTCCTTTGGAGGGCTCCAGGCGTGGCTCCGATGCGGAGCGGGTGGCTGGCGCCCCTTCCCTCCGATCGGATCCCGGGAGGAGGTCCGCCGCCCCCTGGGCGCCGCGGAGCCGGAGGTGGCGGAGGGCGGGATGGACGACGAGGCCCCGCCCGTCCCCGGCTCGCCGGCGGCCGACCCGCTCGACCGGGGGCCCTGGCGGACGCGCCACGGCATCCTCGCCGATCGCGCGGTGGAGGCGGGCCTGGACGTCGTCAGCCGGACCTGGGGAGCGGTGGCGGCCGACCTCGATTCCGATGGGGCGACGGACCTCGTGATCGGGACCCATTCCGCGCCTCTCCGGGTCTTCCGGAACGTGGGCGGGCGGTTCGCCCCCGCGCCGGCCGACGCTGCCACCACGGCGCCCGATCGCCACGGCTGCGCGGCCGGGAACGTGGATGGGGATCCCCTCCTGGACCTTGCCTGCACCGTGGGCGCCTTCCGGGGGACCGGCCTCCGTGCGGACGAGCTGTGGGCCGACATCCTCGGAGCCGGCCCGGTGACGGACGAGGCCGCCGCCCGTGGGGTCGTCGATCCCCTCTCACGCGGCCGGAGAGCGCTCCTGCTGGACGCGGACGGGGACGGGGATGACGACCTCTACCTCGTCCCGGAGCGGGACCGCTACGACGGTCTCCCCAGCCTCTCGCGCTTCCTGCGCAACGACGCGGGGCGGTTCGTGCGCGATCCGGGGGCCGGCCTGGACGGCTGGACGGGGGCGGGATGCGCCCTCACCGCCGACCTGGACCGGGACGGCCGGCCGGACATCGTGGTCTGCCGGCACTCCCTCTTCTCCGGCGACCAGGGGATCCGGATCTCGATGAACACCGGTGGCCGGTTCGTGGAGGCCGACCCCGGGATCGCCTTCCGGGGCTTCCGCGCCCGTTCGGCCGCGATCGGGGACTTCGACGGGGACGGGCGGCCTGACCTCGCCGTGACCGACGGCGCCATCGTGCGCACCGCCCTCGCGGATGCGGACGGGCGTCTCCGCTTCGCCTGGCAGGTCCGGGTCCCGGATGCCATCGCGCTCGCGGCCGGAGACGCGGACGGGGACGGCGCCGACGATCTCTACGCGATCGTCGGCGGGTCCGGTGATGCGCCGGACCGCCTCTTCCTCTCCCGGGGGTGCGGGCTTCGGTCGCGGGCGATCGCGATCCCGGGGGTGCCGGGTGCGGGGGCCGACTCGGTCATCGCGCTGGACCGGGACGGAGACGGGCGGGACGGCTTCCTCGTCCTCGATGGCCGTGATGCCCCCGCGCCCGTCCGGCTCATCGAGCTCGACCCGGCCCCGGGGCCCACGACCGGGACACGCACGGCTCCCTGCTAGCATCGCGGTCCCGATGAGCGAGCTCCGACCCGAGACCCCTGCGCGCCGCCCCGAGACCGCCCGGCCACGCGAGGACGCGGAGCCGGAGGTCGCCCCGCCCTCCCCGGACGAGCTGGTGGCGATCCTGCGCCACCTGGCGAGCCTCCCGGTCCACGCCGGGGCGACGATCACGGACGACCCGCGGCTCGGTGTCCATCTCATCCGCCACGACGGTGCCGGACCGGCTGGGAACTACGCGGCGCTCCCCCGCTGGACCCCGCAGGCGTGGCGCCAGTCGCTCGCCCAGGTCGTGCAGCTCTACCGCCGCTGGGGGACCTGGCCCACCCTTCTCGTGGCGGATCGCCTGGACCGGCCGATCGGCCTCGGCAGCGCCCTGGAGCGGATCGGCTGGCGCGCCGTCCATCGGGAGACGGTCCTCTGGGTCGGCCGGGCGACCGTCATCCCCCACCTCGACCCGGCGATGCGCATCGAGGCCGTCCAGCCCCGCTCCGTGGAGACCCACGAGGCGGTGGAGCGCGAGATCTTCGGCCTCCCGGAGGTGGAGGCACCGGCCCGCCGGGCGGCCCTCGCAGCGGCCCTCGCGGCGGGCGGCCTGCGTGCCTTCGTCGTCCGGCTCCACGACGAGCCGATCGCGGTCGCGCGCCTCTCCTCGGGCGCCGGGGTCGCGGGGATCTACGGGCTCGGCGTGCGCGAGCCGTGGCGGCGCCAGGGCTACGGGACGCTCCTTGCCACGATCGTCACCCGCGCGGGGATGGCGACCGGACACCGGATCGTCTGGCTCTCCGTGGAGGAGGAGAACGAGGCCGCCCGCCGGACCTACGCCCGGCTCGGCTTCGCGGAGGCCTTCGGCTGGGCGCGCTACCTGGGGACGCCGGAGTAGCCGGCGCGGCCGGGCCTCAGCGGCCGGCTGCGGCTCCCGATGCGGCCGCCGGGAGGTAGAGCTCCTCCACGTACTGCTCGAGCATCCGCGTGGTGGAGAAGTCCCAGAGCGAGGTGCGCATCGCCTCGCGCATCGTGGCGATCCATGCGCGCGGCAGGCCGTCCGCATCGCGCGTGTACCAGCGCGGCACGATCTCCTCCTCGAGGATCCGGTAGAGCGACTGGGCGTCCGCCCAGTCCTGGGCCCCCTCGTCCGGGTTCTGCTCGCGGCCGCCGATCGCCCACCCGTTCGCGCCGCGCCAGCCCTCGTCCCACCAGCCGTCCAGGACGGAGCAGTTCGGCACCCCGTTCATGGCGGCCTTCATGCCGCTCGTCCCGGAGGCCTCGAGCGGCCGGCGCGGGTTGTTCAGCCAGACATCCACGCCCTGGACGAGGTAACGGCCTTCGCGCATGTCGTAGTCCTCGAGGATGAAGACGCGGCCCTTCAGCCGGCCCGCGCGCGTCCGCCCGAAGATCTCCTCGATCACCCGCTGGCCCGGCCGGTCCGCCGGGTGCGCCTTCCCCGCGAAGACGATCTGGACGGGCCGCTCCGCGTTCCACAGGATCCGCGCGAGGCGCTCCTCATCGCTGAAGAGGAGGCCCGCCCGCTTGTAGGTCGCGAAGCGCCGGGCGAAGCCGATCGTGAGGATCCCGGGGTCCAGGACCTCCGCCAGCCGGCCGAGCTCGTCCGGGGCCTCGCCGTGACGCGCGAGCTGGCTCCGCAGCCGGCGGCGGGCGTGCTCCGCGAGGCGGAGCTTCTGCTCCAGGTGGCGCTCCCAGAGCTTCTCGTCCGAGATCCGCTCGAGGCGCTCCCAGAAGCGGTCGGCGGGGTCGTCGTGCTCCAGCCGGTCCAGGTCCCCGCCGATCCCGGCGAGGAGCCCGGCCATCGGAGCGCCGACCCAGGTCGGGCCGTGGACGCCGTTCGTCACGGCCCCGATCCGCTTGCCGGGCAGATCGCCCCAGGTGGAGTTCGCCGTCTCCGCGTGGAGCCGGCTCACCGCGTTCGCGCCATGGCTGAGCCGGAGCGAGAAGGCGGTCATGTCGAACTGCGCGGGGTCGCCGTCCACGCCGCGGCCGAGCTCCAGGACCCGCTCGATGGGGAGCGCGCTCCCCGCCAGAAGCGGTCCTGCCACGCGGCGGAGGAGGTCCGCGTCGAAGCGCTCGTTCCCCGCCGAGACCGGGGTATGGATCGTGAAGACGGCATCCGCCTTCACCCGGGCGAGCGCCGCCTCCGGGGTGGCCCCGGCCGCCACGTGCTCCCGCGCCCGCTCCACGAGCATGAGCGCGGAGTGGCCCTCGTTGAGGTGCCAGACCGAGGGCGCGATCCCCAGCGCCCGCAGGGCACGCACGCCGCCCGCGCCGAGGACGAGCTCCTGGTGGAGCCGCATCTCGCGGCCGCGGACGTAGAGGATGTGGGTGATCGGCCGGTCACGGTCCTCGTTCAGCGGGGTGTCCGTATCGAGAAGGAGGAGCGGGACCCGTCCCACCTTCACCATCCAGACCGCGACGTGGAGGGTCCGGCCGGGGAGCTCCAGGGGGATCGTGAGCGGCTCGCCATCCGCGCCGGTGACGCGCAGGATCCCCAGCCGCGCAGGGTCCAGGTCCGGGTAGGCGTGCTCCTGGTGGCCGTCCGCATCGATCGTCTGGCGGAAGTAGCCGCGTCGGTAGAGGAGGCCGACACCCACGAACGGGAGCGCCATGTCCGAGGCGGCCTTGCAGTGGTCGCCCGCGAGGACCCCGAGGCCGCCGGAGTAGATCCCGAGCGATTCGTGGAGCCCGAACTCGGCGCAGAAGTAGGCGATCGGCCCGCTGACGTCGCTCCCGTGGTGCCGCTCGAACCAGTGGTCGTGACCCGCCGCCATGTAGGCATCGAAGCGGGCGAGCGCGGTCCGGTAGAGGACCATGAAGTCCGGATCGTCCAGGAGCGTGGACCAGTCGCGGGCCACGCGCAGGACGCGCACCGGGTTGCGGTGCTTCGTCCAGAGGGCCCGGTCGATGCGCGAGAAGAGCTCGCGGGTCTCCGGGTGCCAGGCCCAGGCGAGGTTCGTGGCGAGACGCTCGAGACCGGCCAGCGGCGGGGGGAGGCGGAGCCCCGGGGCGGGGATCGTGGGGATCGTCAGGTGGCTCACGCGGGGATGCTACCGGAGGCGGGGAAAACCGGTTTAGCGCGGTCCGGGCGGAAGCGCCCGGCCGGCGGAGGATCCCCATCGGGTCGAGCGCGTACGATGCGCCGATGCGCATCGCGATGGTCACCTCGGAGTGCGAGCCCTATGCCAAGACCGGCGGCCTCGCCGATGTCGTGGACGCGCTCGCGCGTGCCCTCGGCCGGGCCGGACACCGGGTGGACGTCTACCTGCCGCGCTACCGCGGCATCGCGCATCTCCCCTCCGAGCTGAGCGCGCTCTCCGTCCAGGTCCCGCTCGGGACGGAGGAGGGGAGCGGGGTCCGGCGGGTCCCGGTGACGATCCGCAGCGGGGAGGGGGACGGCTACCGGGTCCGCTTCGTGGAGCATGACCCGTCCTTCCACCGCGACGGGTTCTACGGCGGTCCCGAGGGCGACTTCCCGGACAACGCCGCGCGCTTCTCGATCCTCGGCCGCGCCGCGCTCGAGACGATCCGCGCCGAGGCACGCCCGGTGGACATCCTCCACGGCCACGACTGGCAGGCGGCCCCGGCGATCCTCTCCCTCGAGACGCGCTACCGGGTGGACCCGCTCCTCGCCCGGACCGCCTCGATCCTCACCTGTCACAACCTCGCCTACCACGGCTGGGTCCCCCGCGACCGGGCCTGGGTGATGGATCTCCCCGATGCCATCGGCGACCGGCACGGCGTGGACCTCCTCCGGGAGGCGGTCCGCCACGCCGATCTCGTGAACACCGTCAGCCCCACCTACGCCCGGGAGTCGCTCACCCCCGAGTACGGCGCCGGCCTGGACGACCTCCTGCGCGAGCGGGGCGATCGCTACGGCGGGATCCTCAACGGGATCGATACCGCCCTCTGGGACCCGGCGGAGGACGCGGCCCTCGCCGCCCCCTACTCCGCGGCGGATCCCGCGGGCAAGGAGCGCTGCCGCACCGACCTGTGCGCGCGGCTCGGCCTCGATCCCAACGGACCGATCCTCGGCCTCGTCGGCCGGCTCGATCCCCAGAAGGGCTTCGATCTCGTCGCCGCCGCGGCGCCCGGGCTCGTCCGCTCCGGGGCCCGGCTCGTCGTCCTCGGGACGGGGGACGAGCGCCTGGTGGCGGGGCTCCACGAGCTCGCCCGCGCGAACCCCGGCCGGGTCGTCGTCCTCGACCGCTTCGACCGCGACGCGGCGCGCCGGATCTACGCCGGCGCGGACCTCTTCCTCATGCCGTCGCGCTTCGAGCCCTCCGGGCAGGGCCAGCTGATCGCGCTGCGCTACGGGACGATCCCCGTGGTGCGCCGGACCGGGGGTCTGGCGGACACGATCCGGGACGCGGATGCCGAGCCTGCCACCGGGAATGGCTTCGTCTTCGCGGATGCGGACCCGGCCGCCTTCGCCGACGCCGTCCGGCGCGCGATCGAGGCGCTCGCGGACCCCGGCCGGCGCGCAGCGATCGTGCGGCGCGGGATGACCGCGGACCCCTCCTGGGCCGGTCCGGCCCAGCGCTACGCGCGCCTCTACGCGCGGGCAGCGGAGCTGCGCGGGGGCGCCTCCCCGGCCGGCTGAGGCGGCCCCGGGCGGGCCGCCGCGCTCACTCGAGGACGAGGATCGAGTCGATCTCCACTCGGCCGCCCGCGGTCGCGATCCGCAGCGTGTGGGGGCCGGGGGTGAGCGTCCCCACCCAGACGACACGGTTCCCGTTCCCGCCCGGACCGGCGAGGTCCACGGTGGCGACCCGCGTCCCGTCCACGAAGACCCGGAAGCGGCCCTGGGTCGCCCCGGCGAGCGCCGAGATCCCCACGCTGCCGCCCTCGACGGGGAGGGTCAGCGTCCGGCCCGCCTTGAGCGTGACGAGACGGGCGCCACCGCTCGCCGTACCCACCCCGCGCCGGACCCAGCCGGCGGACCGGACCACCGGGGAGAGGTCGCTCTCGTGGAAGAGGAGGGTGGTCGCCAGGGGGTCCGTCCGGGTGATGTTCCCGGCACGATCCCGGGCCGCGATCCGGAGCTCCGTGACGACACCCGGGGTGAGCCGGACCACGGCCGAATCGGCGCGCGACGCGAGTCGCCCGAGCCCCGCCCAGGTGCCCCCGTTCACGCGCCTCTCCACCTCGATCGACTCCACGCCCGCGATCGGGTCCGAGACGCTGAAGGCCAGGTCGGCGAGCGCGGTCGACTTGCTCTTCGCCCGCGCGAGCCGGATCTGCGGCCAGGGGTCCCCCACCACCGGCCCGGTCCCGTCCACGACGATCTCCAGCTCCGTGGTGGCGGAGCTCACGCCGTTCCCCGTCGCTTCGATGGTGAGCGTCCGCGCCCCCTCCGAGGCGCCCGCGCTCACCCCGAGGATGAGGGATGAGATGAGCGCGGAGCCGGTCTCGCCCGCCGGGACCGAGCCACCAGCGCCGAGGGTCGCGCTCGCGATCCCCGACGGCAGGCTCCCGCGGCCGAGGGTCACTGCCCCCGTATACCCACCGCTCCGGGCGATGCCGATCGTGACCGGGATGTTCGTCTGGCCGGGCCGGGCGACGATCGTCCGGGGAACCGTCCCGATCTCGATCCCCGGCGTCCCCGCGAGCAGGGCGGCGAGGTCGAGCAGGCGGTCCGGGTCGTCGTTCGCGAGCTCCGTCAGGCCCGGATCCGTATCGGCATCCCAGTCGTAGCTCGCCGACGCGACCAGGCGCGTCCGGACCTCTCCCGGTGACGCGCCGGGGTGGATCTGCCAGTAGCGCGCGGCCGCACCCGCGACATGGGGCGTGGCCATCGAGGTGCCGCTCATCACGACGACCCCGCCACGGAAGCTCATGTCCGTGGATGCGATGCAGGTGCCCGGGGCGATCAGGTCGACCGCGGTCCCGTAGTTGCTGAAGTCGGCGAAGGTGTCATCCGGCGCCTCGGCGCCCGCCAGGCAGGTCCGCTCCGCGAGCCCGCCCGGGAGGCCGTCGTAGTCCGAGAGCGCGGAGACGGTGAAGGAGGCGTCGAAGGCGGCAGGGGCGAACCACGTCGTGTCGTCCCGGCTGTTCCCCGCGGCGACCACGACGAGCGCCTCGTCCGAGAGCTCGCAGATCGCCGCTTCCATCGCGCCCGCATCCGGGTTGCCACATCCGTCCGAGCCGAAGCCCGACCCGGCGAGGCTCATGTTCACGACCCGGATCCGGTCCCCGGCCGCCACGGTCGCGTTCCGGGCGGCGATCCAGTCCAGGCCGCACAGGACCGATCCGTTCGAGCCGTAGCCGCGGTCGTCGAAGACCTTCACGGACCAGAGCGGGGCGCCGGGTGCCACACCCACGACGCCGGTGGAGTTATCCACCGCGCCGATCGTCCCCGCCACGTGGGTCCCGTGCCCGTACCCGTCCTGGTAGCTGCTCTGCGTGCCGGTCCGGCTGGCACAGGGGACCGCGCTCGGGGTGACCGCGTTCATGCCGCCGGCGATGTTCAGCTCCCCGTCGTGGAGCCAGCCGGTCCCGGTCTCCCAGAGGGAGATGCCGGTATCCACGACCGCCACGTTCGTGCCCACCGTGAGCGGCGGGCCGGAGGGGGTCGCCCGGGCGCGCCGGATCCCCGTGGGGACCGTCTGTGCGGTGACCCGGAGGGTCCGGTCCCGCTCCACGGAGCGGACCTCCGGCATCCGCCGGAGCGCGGCCACCTGCTGTGCGGTGAGGCGTGCCCCGAAGCCCGCGACCGCCCATCCGTAGCGCTGGGTCGCGCGGAAGCCGAGGGCCGCCTCGAGCCGGTCGATCGCCGAGCCCGCCGCCGCAGCCCGCGCCGTGGCGATCGCGAGGCCTTCCACGCGGGTCGTCCGCCGGGTCTCGCCGCGCGTCAGACCGGAGTCCATCGCGAGGAGGACGACCCACGGGCTGACCGGGGCGCCGAGCTGCTTCCCGGCACCTGCGACGCCGGCCGGCGCGAGGCCCGCGACGAGGAGGACGGCGACGAGCAGCGCGATGATCCGGTGGTTCCTGGGGCGCAGCCGATCGGTCACGGTTCCTCGCGGGTACGGGTCCTTCCGTGGGCCACTCTAGCGGACCGCGGCCGGGGGCCCCATCCGCCGAAGGTCCGGGGCCGGGTCCCGGTGCTACCCTCGCGCCGATGCGCGCGGCCCTCCTCGCCCTCGTCCTTCTCCTCGTGGCCGGCGGAGCCCCGGCCGTGGCCGGCGAGCCACCCGTCCGCCTCGTCACGAGCGGCTCGCCGCTCGTGACGGATGCGCCCGCCCCCCACGATGCGATCCGCCTCACGGTGACCCTCCGCGATCCGGCCACGATCGGGCTCCGGATCCTCCGCTGGGATGGGACGCCGGTCCGCACGCTCGCCGCCGACCTTCCCCACGCGGCGGGGAGTCACCTCTTCAGCTGGGATGGCCGGGACGACGCAGGGGCGCTCGTCCCGGAGGGGCCGTGGCGCGTGGAGCTCGTCGCCGGCGGGGGCGACGGGCCGGTCCGGGTCGAGCGGATCGTGGCGAGGGCCGCCCTCGTCCCCTATCCCCCCGCCCCCGGCCGGATCGTCGTGGCGCTCAATCCCGGTCACGGGGGACCGGACTCCGGAGCCGTCTATGGCGGCAGGCGGGAATCGGACGCGAACCTGGACATCGGCCTCCAGCTGCGGGCGATGCTCGAGGCGAGCGGGATCGAGGTCGTCATGACGCGGACCGCCGACCGCGCGGTGAACCTCCCGCGCCGGGACGTGAGCGGGAACGGGATCGTGGATCACGGGGACGAGCTCGTCATCCGCAACGACATCGCGAACGGTGCCCAGGCTGCCCTCTTCGTCACCCTCATGAACAACGCCTACGGTTGCCACTGTGTGCGTGGGACGGAGACCTACACGAACCGTCATCGGACCTGGAGCCCGGAGGGGGTGGATCTCGCCCGGGCGATCCAGGCGGCCCACCTCCGCCACCTCGCTCCCTTCGCGGACCGGCGCTGGTCGCCCACGGACCGGGGCGTCCGCTCGTGGGACTTCGCATCGGTCCGCCCCTGGAGCCGGCGGGTCATGCCGCGTCCCGCCCTCATGCCCTCGGTCCTCGTGGAGTCGCTCTTCATGGACGACCCCGCGGAGCTGCGCGTCCTCAGTCGTCCGGAGGTCCGGACGGCGCTCGCAGCGGCCTACTTCGAGGGGATCGCCCGCTTCCTCTCCGAGCGCCGTCTCGCCGTCCGGATGGAGCTTCTCGATCCCCCGGCCACGGCCGAGCCCGGCGCCACCGCCGACCTCTCGGCCCGGGTCGTGAACACGGGGACGGTCCCCTCCGCGGGCTGGGTCCTGGAGGCACGGATCGTCCCTGCGGAACCGCTCTACTACGCGCGCCCCGGGCGCGGCCTCCTCCTCGGAGAGGTCCCGCTCCCGAACGGGATCGCCCCGGGCGATGCCGTGGAAGCCGTCCTCACGGGGCTTCCGCTCCCGCCCGCGCCCGGTGACTGGACCGTCCTCCTCGACGTCCGGATGCGTGGCGAGCGCACTCTCGCGGACCGCGGGAGCGTCCGTGCCCAGGCGACGATCCGGATCGGTGCCGCCCTCCCCGCCGCGGCGCCCGGGGACGGGATCGCCCGGATCATCCGCCCGGACCTCGGGCTTCCCGGAGTCGTCGTGTGGAGGGACGGGCTGCCGCGCGACCCGCTCGCCGGTCAGGAGCTCCGGGGCGGGTTCGCTGCCTGGCCGGCGGACGCCCCGGGCCTGCGCGGCGTGCGTCCCGTGGACATCGCGCCGGACTCGGCGGCCGGGATGGCGGGCGTCTACGGGGACGACCACCCCCACTGAGGGGGCGCTGCGCCGCTCAGGGGAGCTCGACCTCCTCGCGCCAGGCCGGGCGGTGGGTCGCCAGCCCGAGCGCCTGGACCTTGGGCTCGATCGCTTCCGCCGCGTCCGGGTCACCGTGGACGAGGAAGACGCGCTGCGGCTTCCGCGTCGCGCGGGCCAGCGATCCGAGCCAGTCGAGGAGCTCCGATTCGTCCGCGTGCGCGGAGAAGCCGGAGATCGTCCGGATCGCGCACCGGACCGGACGCTGCTCCCCGTCCAGCCAGACCTGCCGGGCGCCCGCCTGGAGGTGGGCGCCGAGCGTCCCCTCGCCCTGGTAGCCCACGAAGAGGAGGATCGCGGACGGGTCGTCGATGAGGTCGCGCAGGTGGCCCACGACCCGGCCGCCGGTGAGCATCCCGCTCGAGGCGACGATGATCATCGGCCGCGGCCGCTTCCGGATCGCGCGCGACTCGGCGCCGTCCGTGACGACCACCTGGCCCGGATAGTCGAGCGGCGTCTCCCCGGCCTGGAGGAGCCGGAAGGTCTCCTCGTCGTAGTAGCCCGGGTAGCGGCGGTAGATATCGGAGGCCGAGCTCGCCATCGGCGAATCGAGGTAGAGCGGGACGTGGGGGATCGCCCCGGCGGCCACGAGCCGGTCCAGCTCCCAGACGATCTCCTGGGTCCGGCCGATCGCGAAGGCGGGGATGAGGAGGACCCCCCGCCCGGACGCTGCCGCGTTCACCGCCTCCGCGAGGAGTCGCGCCGATTCATCCGTCTCCTCGTGCTCGCGCCCGCCGTAGGTGGTCTCCATCACGACGACGTCCGCGCCGCCCATGATCGATTCCGGGTCGCGCAGGATCGGCGTCCCGGGCCGGCCGAGGTCCCCGGAGAAGACGATCCGCCGGGTCGTCCCGCCCTCCTCCACGTCCAGCACGATGATCGCGGAGCCGAGGATGTGCCCGGCATCGTGGAAGGTGGCGGTGACGCCCGGGGCGACCTCGATCGGGGTCGCGTACTCCGTGCCGCGCAGGAGAAGGCAGGCGGCCTCCGCATCGTCCACGTCATAGAGCGGCTCGAGCGATTCGGTCTGGAGGACCGGCGGCTGCCCGCGCATCGCGCGCTCGTGGTCATCCCCCTCCGCCACCCGCGGCGGCGGCGCGCCCGGGCCCCCGTTGCGGAGCGCCTGCTTCGCCCGCCGCCGCCGGACCTTGGCCTGCTCCGCCTGGACCTTCCCCGAATCGACGAGGACGAGCCGCACGAGCTCCACGGAAGGGTGGGTCGTCCAGACGGTCCCCGCGTATCCCTCGCGCACGACGACGGGCAGGTAGCCGCAGTGATCGAGGTGCGCGTGGGTGAGGACGATCGCGTCGATCGTCCGCGGGTCGTAGGCGAGCGGGAGGCGGTTCCGGGCGGATTCCGCGGGCGCGCCCTGGAACATCCCGCAGTCGATGATCACCCGCGCCCGCTCCGTGGTGAGCAGGAACTGGGAGCCGGTCACGGTGGTCGCCGCGCCCAGGAACCGGAGCTTCATCGGACCTCCCTGCCATCTTCGCGTCGGTGATGCGATGCTATCGCCCTGCAAGGAGGGAGGTTCCCATGGGTCTGCTCGAGGGGAAGAAGGCGCTCGTCTTCGGCGTCGCGAACGATCATTCCATCGCGTGGGGCATCGCGAAGGCGCTCCACGAGGAGGGCGCGACCGTCGGGTTCAGCTCGATGGAGTTCCTCCTGGACAAGCGGGTCCGCCCGCTCGCCGAGAGCATCGGCTCGGACTTCGTGGAGCCCTGCGACGTCCAGAGCGACGAGGAGATCAAGCGCGTGATGCAGGCCTGGCAGGCCCGCCACGGGACGCTGGACATCCTCGTCCACGCGGTCGCCTTCGCGAACCGCGCGGACCTCGAGGGCCAGTTCGTGAACACCTCGCGGGACGGCTTCCAGCTCGCGATCGACATCTCGGCCTACTCGCTCGTGGCGCTCGCCCGCGAGGCGCGGCCGCTGATGACGAACGGCGGCTCGATCCTCACCCTCACCTACTACGGGGCGGAGAAGGTCGTCGCGAACTACAACGTGATGGGTGTCGCCAAGGCGACCCTGGAGGCCTGCGTCCGCTATCTCGCGGTCGACCTCGGGCCGGAGGGGATCCGCGTGAACGCGATCTCCGCCGGGCCGATCCGGACCCTCGCGGCCTCCGGCGTGAGCGGCTTCAAGACGCTCCACCGGAAGTTCCAGGAGATCACCCCCACCCGCCGCCCGGTGACGATCGAGGACTGCGGCAACGCGGCCCGCTACCTGTGCTCGGATCTCTCCGCCGGCGTGACCGGCGAGGTGATCTACGTGGACGGTGGCTACAACATCATCGGCGTGCCGAACGCCGAGGCGCTCGGGGGCTGACCCCCCGTCCCGTCTCAGGGGGCCGGCGCGCCCGGCTCCGGCTCCGGCAGCCCGAGCAGGCGCCGCGCCAGCTCCGCCTGCTCCACGGCGTCCTCCAGCGCGTGGTGCGTATGCCGCTGCGCGATGGGGTGGATCCGGCGCACGTGCTGCTGGGTCGTCTCGGACCAGCGCGTCACCCCGTGCCGCCCCAGGTAGACCGCCTTCAGGTCGAGCGCGCCGTAGCCGAACGGGTTGTCGCCCGTGAAGCGGTGGAGGTAGTCCGCCACGAACATCCAGTCGAAGGGCGCGTTGAAGCCCACGAAGACCGGGCGCGCCGGCGCCGGGGCGACCCGGCCGAGCCACGCCACGAGATCGCTCATCGCGTCCGCCGGCGGGACGCCGCGCTCCGCGAGGATCGGCCGCGTGAGGCGATGGATCCGCTCTGTCGCCCGGTCCCAGGGGATCCCCTCCACGGGGTGGATCTCGCGGTAGAAGGTCTCCCCGGGCGCCACCACGAGGCAGGCACCGAGCGCGATCAGGCTCCCGGTGCCGGGCGTGGGGCCGGAGGTCTCCACGTCCACGCTGACGAGGACCTCGGGGTGCGGGGTGCGGGTCACCTGCCGAATCCTGCCCGATGTACGCTCCGGCGTGGTGACCGGGCGCACGGGCGCGCGGGACGCGAGCGGGAGCACGCACGATGACGTTCGGACGAAGCCGGGTCTCCGCCCTGCGGCCCCTGCGCGTGGGGGTCCAGCTCCCGGAGGTGGAGTACGAGCCGCGCTGGGCGGAGCTGCGCACGATGGCGCGCCTGGCGGAGGAGATCGGTCTCGATTCGCTGTGGGTGGGTGACCACCATCTCTACCGCACGGAGACGGGGACGCGCGGCCCCTGGGACGCGTGGACGCAGCTCGCCGCGATCGCGGCCGTGACGGAGCGGATCGAGATCGGCCCGCTCGTGGCGGCGACCGTCTTCCACCGGCCGGGGATCCTCGCCCGGATGGCCACGATGATCGACGAGATCTCCGGCGGCCGCTTCATCCTCGGGCTCGGCGCAGGCTGGAACGAGGCGGAGCTGCGGGCGCTCGACCTCCCCGTGGACCACCTCGTCTCGCGCTTCGAGGAGGCCTTCACGATCGTGCGCACGCTCCTCGCCGAGGGGCGCATCGACTTCGCGGGACGCTTCTACACGATGCGCGACTGCGAGCTCCTCCCGCGCGGCCCGCGCCCCGGCGGCCCGCCGCTCATGGTCGGCTCGATCGGACCGCGGATGCTCCGGATCACGATGCCGCACGTGGCCGCGTGGAACGCCTGGACCGGCTACTACGGGAACACGCCGGACGGGATCCCGGCGATGCGCGCGCTCGTGGACGACGCCTGCCGGGAGGTGGGCCGGGACCCGGCGACCGTCGTCCGCACGGTCGCGGTCTTCCTCCGCTGGGAGGGCGGCGGCGACACCTCGCGCGATGTGGACCGGCACCAGGTGCGCCCGCTCACCGGGAGCCCGGAGGCGATCGCGGAGACGTTGCGCGCGTATGCCCGGGAGGGGATCGCGGAGGTCCAGCTCGTCATGGACCCGATCACGCCCGCCGGGATCGAGCGGCTCGTCCCGGTCCTCGCGCTCCTCGACGGACCGGCCTGAGGAGCTCGCCGAGAGTCCTACCACCGCACCGGACCATCGGGCCATACTCCCCCCTGAGCGGGGAAGGCATTCTGCGCTCAGTTCTCATCCATCCCAATCATCTGGAGGAACACGGACATGGCGCTCATCAGCAGCTGGATCACCGCCCTCACGAACCGCGACGAGAAGGGCCAGGGCCTCGCCGAGTACGCCCTCATCCTCGCCCTCATCGCCGTCATCGCGATCGCGGCCCTCATCTTCCTTGGCACCCAGATCTCCTCGATCCTCTCGAGCGTCGGCTCGCAGATCTGATCGCGGATCCGCGCAAGCGGAAGCGGGGCCGGGAGCGCAAGCTCCCGGCCCCGTCCGATTCCCGGCCCGCCTCGCGGTCGCCGGGACGAAGAAGAACCCCCCGGGGCCCTGGGCCCCGGGGGGTTCTTCGCTGCGCTGGTCAGCCGGCGATCTCGTAGGTGACCATGACGGTCACCGCGATCTCCATCGTCCCGGCGAGGACCGGGGTGCCGGCCGTATCCATCGCCATCTCGGCGCGGGCGTAGTAGACCGGCTGCGGCATGTAGCCCGCCGCCTCGGAGAGGGCGAGGACGCCGACGATCTCGACGCCCGCGGCGCCCGCCAGGGTGTCCGCCTTGGCGCGTGCCGCGAGGACGGCCGCCGCGCGGGCCTCGGCCTCGAAGGCGGTCGGGTCGGCGACGCCGAAGGAGATCCCGTCCACGCTCGTGGCGCCCGCCTCGGTCGCCGCATCCACGACGGCGCCGACCCCGGCGACGTCCTCGATCCGGACGGAGACGAGGTTCACCGCCTCGTAGCCCACGACCTTCGGCGGGGTGCCGTTGTAGTCATAGACCGGGTTGAGCGAGAGCGCGACGGTCTGGATCTTCTCCTCGGGGATGCCCGCGGCGAGGAGCGCCTCCACGACCTTCGTCATCGTGGCGGCCGCAGCCTCGGCAGCCGCACCGGCGCGCTCCTTCTGGATCCGGACGCCGAGCGTGATGTCCGCGACGTCCGGGGTCACCTTGACGCGGCCCGTGCCGTCCACGGAGAGGGTGGCCGGCTGGCGGTCCGTCACCGGGTCGTCCGACTGTGCCGCGACGGAGCCGGCGGGTCCGGCGATCGTGGCCGCGAGGACGGCGGCGAGGGCGCCGGCCGCGATGAAGCCGCTCCGGCGGCGGGCGGAGATGAGCGTGCTGGACATCGATCTGCCTCCTGGGATGCGAGCGACGGACCGCCGGGTCGGCGTCCGGTGCGATGATGAGACGCGCGGAGGGCCCGCCCGGTTCCCTGCCGCGGGCGGATCGGCGCGGATCGGAGGATGGTGATGGACGGGACCCGCTTCTGGCACGGCTTCGCGGATATGCATGCGGTCCGCGACAACGAGCTCGTCCTCGTGGAGGGACGCGGCTCCACGATCGTCGACCGCTCGGGTCGCAGCTACCTCGATGCCACCGGCGGGCTCTGGTTCGCGGACGTCGGGTTCGGGCGCGGCGAGATCGGGTCCGCGGTCGCGGCCCAGATGGCGCGGATCCACGCCTACTCCTCCTTCGGGTCCTATGTCGTGGAGCCCGCCCTGGAGCTCGCGGACCGGCTGGCGGCGATCGCCCCGATGCCGGATGCGAAGGTCTTCCTTGCCTCGGGCGGCTCCGAGGGCGTGGAGACGGCCGCGAAGCTCGTCCGCCGCTACTGGGAGGTGATGGGCCGGCCGGAGAAGCGGACGATCGTCAGCCGCGAGTTCAGCTACCACGGGATGGCCGCCTACGGAACGAGCCTCGCCGGGATCCAGCCGAATCGCGAGGGCTACGGCGGGGCGCTGATGGAGCACGTCGCCTTCGTCCCGGCGATGGACGTGGAGGCGGTCCGCGAGCTCTTCGCCCGGGAGGGGGACCGGATCGCCGCCTTCTTCGGGGAGCCGGTGATCGGCGCGGGGGGCGTCTATCCGGCCGCAGACGGCTACTGGCCGGCGATCGCGGCGCTCTGCCGCGAGCACGACATCCTCCTCGTGGCGGACGAGGTCGTCACCGGGTTCGGGCGGACCGGGGTCGCCTGGGGCGCCCAGCGCTACGGCTTCGAGCCGGACATCCTCATCTTCGCCAAGGGCGCGACCTCGGGCTACCAGCCGCTCGGCGGGATCCTCGTGGGACCGCGCGTCTCGGAGCCCTTCTGGGAGCGGCCGGGGAACCTCTTCCGCCACGGCTACACCTACCAGGGTCACGCGGGGGCGTGCGCCGCGGCGATCGCGAACCTGGAGATCCTCGAGCGGGAGGGGCTGATCGCCCGGGTGGCGGCGCTCGAGCCGGTCCTCGCCCGTGCGCTCGGCGCGCTCGTGGACGCCCCGCTCGTCTCCGAGGTCCGGACGGTCGGGCTGACGGGGGCGGTGGAGCTCGCTGCGCCGCCGCCCGTCCTGGAGAAGGTCGTCCTCGCGGCCCGCCGCCACGGGATCCTCACCCGCGTCCTGCGCGGGAAGGCGCTCCACGTCTCGCCGCCCTACGTGATCACGGAGGCGGAGATCGAGCGCCTCGCGGCCGGCTTCCGCGCCGCGCTCGAGGAGGTCGCGCCCAGCGTCGGCTGAGCGCCGGGTCCGCCGGTCGCGTCAGCGTGCGGCCGGCTCCCGGTAGGAGATCCCCGCGCCGTCTCCCGAGACGCGCGTCCCGCGCTCGCCGCGGAGGATCGCCTCCGCGTCCGCGAGCGCCCCGATCCCGGCCGGTCGTCCGGTCGCCCGGACGAAGCTCGCCGCAGCCTCCACCTTGGGGCCCATCGAGCCCGCGGGCAGGTCGAGCGCCAGGAGCGCGTCCGGCGTCGCGCGGGCGATCTGTCGCGCATCCGGCGTCCCCCAGCCGTCCATCACCGCCTCCACGTCCGTGAGCATGAGGAAGGCATCCGCGCCGACGGTGATCGCGAGGAGGGCCGCGGCGCGGTCCTTGTCCACGACCGCCTCGACCCCGGCCAGGAGCCCGTCACCACCCGCCGGTCCGGGCTCCGGCAGCCGGACGGTGGGGATCCCGCCGCCGCCCGCGCAGATGACGAGGACGTCGTGGTCGAGAAGGATGCCGATCACCTCCGTCCCCACGATCCGGAGCGGCCGGGGTGAGGGGACGACCCGGCGCATCCCCGTCCCGTCCGGCGCGATCGACCAGCCGCGTGCGGCGGCGAGCCGCTCGGCGACCTCCCGCGGGTAGACCGGCCCGATCGGCTTCGTGGGCTCCCGGAAGGCCGGGTCCGCCGGATCGACCTCCACCTGCGTGAGGAGCGTGGCGATCCGCTGCTCCTTCCGCACCCGGTTGCCGAGCTCCTGCTCCAGGAGGTAGCCGATCATCCCCTCGCTCTCGGCGCCGAGGATGTCGAGCGGGGACCCCGGGATCCCCTCGCCCTCGCCGGCGGCCGCCTGGAGCGCGAGGAGGCCCACCTGCGGGCCGTTCCCGTGGGTGACCACGAGGCGCGCCGAATGAGCGAGCGCCGCGAGGGAGTCCGCGGCGACCTGGACGTTCCGCCGCTGGTGGGCGATCGTCGGGGGCTCACCGCGCCGGAGGAGGGCGTTGCCGCCGAGCGCCACGACGATCACCGGGGGGCGGTGGGCGGCCTGCGGTCGGGGATCGGTCACCCTGCGAGGGTAGCCCGCTCCGGTCCCATCGTCCCGTCCGTCACCGGGACCATCGCGCTGCTGGGGCTCATCGGGTGGTCTGTGGCATCCTGCGGTGGATGGTCCTTCCGCAGACGCGTGGACCGCGCGCCTTCTCCGCCGGCCCGCGACCGCGCCGCTCCACCGGACGCCTCCGCAGCACGATCGGCATCGTCCTCGTCCTGGCGACGGCGGCCGCCGCCCTCGTGCCGATCCCCGCGGGTGCGAGCGTGGACCCCCTGGGCGGCCCGGTCGTGCGCTCGGACCGATCCGGCGCACCCCGGGAGGCGCGGCGTGCCCGTGCTGCGGCGGTCGCCACGCGCGGTTGCCGGCCGCCCGCCACCCCGACACCGCGCCCCAGCACGACCCCTGCCCCCACGCTGCCGCCGACGGCTTCGCCCTCGGCCGCTGCTCCTGCCGTCGCGACGCAGAGCCCCGCTCCGGTCGTCGTCGCCGTGGCCACGCCGTCCCCGACGCCGGGCCCCAGCGCGACGCCGTCGCCCACCCGCACCCCGAAGCCGACCCCGACCCCCTACAAGCCGCCCGGGATCGATGTCAGCCACTGGAACGGCCGGCTCCCGTGGACCGCGATCCGCGAGGCCGGGATGCGCTTCGCGATCATGAAGGCGACCCAGGGGACGACCCACGTGGACGACCTGGTCGACGACCACGTCCGCGCGGCGCGCCGCCAGGGTCTCCTGCTCGGCGCGTATCACTTCTTCGACTACCGGGTCGCGGGCGCACCCCAGGCCGAGCACTTCGTGAGCGTCGCGCGGGAGCACGGGCTGATCGACGGCGCGCTCCCGCTCGCGGTGGACGTGGAGTGCCTCCCCTCCCTCGGCTGGGCGGAATGGTCCGAGACGGTCCCCCGCCTGCGCGCCCTCGTGAACCGGATCTACACGCTCACCGGGCGCGTCCCGCTCCTCTACACCTCGCGCCACATGTGGGAGCAGGTGACGGGGAGCGCGGAGGGCTTCGGTCATCTTCCCCTCTGGGTCGCCTGCTGGCGCTGCAGCTCGCCGTACCTGCCCACCGGCTGGAGCGGTTGGCGGATCTGGCAGATCCGGCCCTATGCCTTCGATGGCATGACCCAGAAGCTGGACGGGAACATCTGGAAGGGGACCGACCTCTCCCTCACGCGCTTCCGGACGCAACCGATGAGCGTCGCGGGCGGCGCCTCCGCGACGAACGCCACCGAGATCCCGGTCGACCTGCCGAGCCACGATGGCGAGGAGGTCCGGACGAAGGACGATCTCGGGGACTGGACGACCTGGCGCCCGCGCACGGAGACGGTCACCCATCCGATGACCCCCGGCGATGGCACCCGCACGGTGAGCGTCCAGCTGCGCTACCCGGAGGGCCCGACCGGCCCCGTCTTCAGCGACGACGTCATCCTCGACACGGTCGCCCCGCTCGTCTCCCGGCCGCTCCTTCGCCTGGGGCCGGGGAGCGTCCTCCCGGGTGGAGGGATCCCGCTCGATCTGCGCTTCCGGATGACCGAGGAGCGGAGCGGGATCGCGGGCGCCACGATCACGCCCGACTGCGGCACGGGGAGCTTCGCGGAGGTGGATCCGCTCGCGTCCGGGCCGGTCGTGGTGGCGGGGAGCGCGCCCGCCGGCGACTGCTCGGTCGCGATCCGGATCACGGACGGCGCAGGGAACCCGAGCACCCCGGAAGCCCGGGCCGCCGTCCGCCTCGACCTCCGCGAGGACCGGGATCCCGCGCTCGCGTGGGCCGGCTGGTCCGGCCGCCGCGCCGCGGATGCGCTGGACGGGCACCTCCACCGGGCGGAGCGCCGCGGGGCGGCGCTGCGGTTCACGGCGGAGGGGAGCGAGCTCGCGATCATCGCGCCCACCGGTCCGGGACGGGGGCGGATCCGCGTCTTCGTGGACGGCCGGATCGTGCGCACGATCGACCTCGCAGCGCCGGTCCGGACGCCGCGCGCGGTCGTCGGGATCATCCCCCTTGCCGGTGGCGGAACCCATGCGGTCACGCTGCGGGCGCTCGCGGCGGAGGGTGCCACCGGGCTTCCGCTCGTGGAGATCGATGCGCTCGTCCTGCTGCGGGTCGTGGGGAGCCCCGGCTGACCGGCCCGCGATCCGTGCGGGAATCGGTTTGACACGGCCCGCAAACGTTTCTACCCTCGGTCGATGAGCCGCTCGACCCGATCCACGCCGCGCCCGCGCCCCACCCCCGACGCGCTCGGCCCGGACGAGCTCCTGGAGACGATCGACCGGCGGGTCCTGTGGCTCGCGACCCGGATGATCCACGAGGCGAACGTCGTGCGGCCGAGCCCGGACGGGCTGAAGGTCGGCGGGCACCAGGCCTCGTCGGCCTCCTCGGTCTCGATCATCACCGAGGTCCTCCTCCGCTGGCTCCGCAAGGGCGACATCTTCGCCCCCAAGCCCCACGCCGGACCCGCCTACCACGCCGTCCAGTACCTGATGGGGAACCTCCCCGCCGAGTACCTCACGCGCCTCCGGAGCAAGGGCGGGCTGCAGCCCTACCTGTCGCGCACGAAGGACCCCGACCCCACGGACTACTCGCTCGGGTCGATGGGTCTCGGGCCGGTCTCGCCGCTCTTCCTCGCGTCCGCCGAGGGCTACCTGCGGAACCACTTCAGCGCGGCGCGCGAGCACCCGGAGCGGCGCTTCGTCGCGATGGTCGGGGACGCCGAGCTGGACGAGGGGAATATCTGGGAGGCGCTGGAGGAGGAATCGCTCGTCGGCCTCGGCCACGTCACCTGGATCGTGGACCTCAACCGCCAGAGCCTGGACCGGGTGATCCCGGGGATCCGCGTGCGGCGGACGGCAGCCACCTTCGAGGCGGCGGGCTGGCAGGTCCTGGAGGCGAAGTACGGCCGCCGGCTGCGTGCGTGGTTCGCGCGCGAGGATGGGGACGTCCTCCGGCGCCGGATCGACGAGATGTCCAACGAGGAGTACCAGGCGATGGTCCGGCTCCCCGGCGCCGAGGCCCGCGACCGGCTGATCGGCGGCGCGGCGGCCGTGGACCGGGACCCGCTCCAGCGGCTGACCGAGGAGATCGACGACACCGCGCTGACGGACCTGCTCTCCGACCTCGGCGGCCATGACCACGCGGATCTGGGCCGGCTCCTCCGGATGGCGGATGCGGAGCCGGACCGCCCGAGCGTGATCTTCGCCTACACGATCAAGGGCTGGAAGCTCCCCTTCGCCGGGGATGCCTCCAACCACTCCGCGCTGATGAACGCGGACCAGGTGACCGCGCTCGCGCCGCTCCTCGGGGCGGATGCGGACGACCCGTGGGCGGCCTTCCCGGAGGGATCGGCGGAGGCCCGGCTCGCCGAGGCCCGCCGGATCGAGCTCTACGGCGACGGCCCGATCGAGCGCTCCTCGGACCGCGGTGCCCGCCTCCGGCGCGCGCTCCCCGCCGAGGTCCGGCTCGAGCCGCGGATCCCGGCGAAGGTGAGCACCCAGATGGCCTTCGGCGACGTGCTCACGGAGGCGGCCCGCCATCCCGAGCTCGCGGAGCGGCTCGTCACCACCTCCGCGGACGTCGCGGTCTCCACGAACCTCGGTGGCTGGATCAACAAGGTCGGCGTCTACGACCGGCACCCGCGACCGATCTTCGACGACTCCCCGCGCCTCCTGAAGTGGCATCCGAACCCGTCCGGGCGCCACCTGGAGCTGGGCATCAGCGAGATGAACCTCTTCATGATGCTCAGCCAGCTGGGGCTGACGGCGGAGCTCCTCGGGGAGCCGCTCGTCCCGATCGGGACGGTCTACGACACCTTCATCTCGCGCGGTCTGGATGCGCTCGTCTACGCGCTCTACAACGAGGCGCGCTTCATCCTCGTGGCCACCCCGTCCGGTGTCTCGCTCGCCCCGGAGGGCGGCGCGCACCAGTCCACGATCACCCCCTCGCTCGGGATCGAGCTGCCGAACCTGCGCAGCTTCGAGCCCGCCTTCGCCCGCGAGGTCGCGTGGTGCCTGGAGGAGGGGATCGCCGGCTGCATCGGCGAGCGCCAGGGCTACTCCACCTACCTCCGGCTCACGACCCGCGCGGTGGACCAGTCGCTCGCCGAGCCGATCCTCGCCCGCCTCGGGCCGGACGACTGGCGGCGCCAGACCCTCCTCGGCGGCTACCTCATGCTCCGGGGCCGCGAGATCGAGCCCTCCCTGCCCGCGGATGCCCCGCGCGTGACGATCGCCGCGATGGGCGCGATCGTCCCCGAGGCGATCGCCGCGGTCCGCTACCTCGTCACGGAGGAGGTGGACGCGAACCTCGTCGTCGTCACCTCCGCGGACCGCCTGAACGCGGAGATCGCCGGCCGCCGCCTTGCGTCCGTCCGGACGGGCACCTCCGCCCACATCGACCACCTCTCCGAGCTCTTCCCCGTGACCCACCGCCACGCCCCGATCGTCACCGTCCTGGACGGCGCGTCGCACGCGCTCTCCTTCCTCGGTGGGGCCTTCGGGGCGCCGGTCGTCCCGCTCGGCTCGGATACCTTCGGCCAGACGGGGACGATCCCGGACCTCTACGACGCGATGGGGATCGACACCCCGCACATCACGGAGGCCGCGCTCCTGGCCATCGAGCTCCGGGAGACGACCGCCTGACCGAGGACGCCCCCTAGCCGGGGAGCCGCAGCTCGATCCGCTCCTGCTCGTCCCCGGCCGCACCCTCCGCGAGGGGCGCGAGCGAGGGATCCCCGCGCAGGGTGCGCCCGAGCCATGCGACGGCGGCTGCGTTCGTGCGCGCCAGCTGCTCCGCCACCGGCATCGGGCCGCTGTCGCAGGCCGCCCGGGCAAGCTCGCCCGCAAGGCCCGCCCCGTCCAGATCGGTGAAGCCGCAGTGGCTCCCGCCGGCGAGCATCCGGAGCTGGCTCATCGCCCCGGTGAGCCCATCCCGGATCGGGAGCGCGTGGATCGCGGGCGGGGTGATCGCGTCGTGATCGCCGGCCAGGATGAGGACGGGAGCGGTGATCGCCGCCGCCGCCGCGGTCGCGCTCGGCCGGGTCTCCGCCGGGGCAAGGAGGACGAGCGCGCCGATCCGGGGGTCCGCGCCCGCGAGGACGGAGGCGCCACCGCCCATGGAATGACCGGCGAGCGCCACGGGTCCGGGCGCGACGGCACCCGCGAGCCAGGAGGCCGGGTCTGTGCTCTCGGTCTCTGCCCAGTCGATCGTGGCGAGGAGGTCCCGCGCGTAGAGGTCGTGCGGGGAGACCGGCCCGCCCGCCGTGCGCGGGGCGATGACGAGGTAGCCCCAGGTGGCGAGATGCGCGAGCGTCGCGTCGTAGAGCTCCGGGGGTGCGAGGCGACCGTGCGCGAAGATGACGAGCGGCCACGCACCCTCCGCGAGGTGCGCGTCCGTCCCGCCGGGGGCCGCCGCGGGGTAGCGGACGAGCGCGCCGAACTCCCCGTCCGGGGTCACCACGTCCACGTTCCGGAGGCCCGCCGCATAGGGTCCCGGGGCGCGCAGGTCCGGGAGCCCGCCCGGCCCCGGAGAGGGAGAGGCGGCCCGGAGGGGGAGAGCCGCCAGGAGGAGCGCGGGGACGAGGACGAGGAGGACGGCGACGCTGCGCCGGAGGGATCGCATGCAGCCGGTACGCGCCCGGTGCGCCGCCGGATGGCCCCCGGGGACCGAACCGCACGCCTCGCGTATCCTCGGCGCGGCGGCCGGCGACGCTCCGGCCCCCCGCAGAGGAGCCGACCCGCATGACCCGCCGTCCGACCCTTCTCCTGGCTGCGAGCCTCGCGCTCGCCCTCCTCGGTCCTGCCGCGCTCCCGGCCGCCGGCCAGGACGCGCCCGCGCCGCCCCAGGCGACGCCGCTGGCGGTCCCGCCGGATGCCCCCGCCGGGGACGGCACCGGGGTCCGGCTCGTCACGGAGGCGGGCGACATCCTCATCGGCCTCTTCAACGAGTCCGCGCCGGTCGCATCGGAGAACTTCCTCAACCTTGCGACCTCCGGCTTCTACGACGGTGTCGGCTTCCACCGTCTCGTGCCGGGCTTCGTCATCCAGGGCGGCGACCCCGACGGGACCGGCTTCGGCGGCCCGGGCTACACGATCCCGGACGAGCCCACGGTGGGCCGCTACGGCCGCGGGATCGTGGCGATGGCGCGCACGCCGGAGCCGAACTCCGCGGGCTCCCAGTTCTTCATCGTCCTGGACGACGCCGCGGAAGGTGCCCTCTCCGCCTACAACACGTACGCGATCTTCGGCCGGGTCATCGAGGGGATGGACGTCGTGGACGCGATCGCCGCCGGCCCCGTGGATGGGGATACGGCGCTCGAGCCCGTCCACATCATCTCCGCGCAGGAAGAGGCGGTCACCCTCCCCGACGAGCCCACCCGCGCTCCGATCCCCGAGCCGGGTGCGCCCGACCTGGAGGCCGTGATCCCCGATGAGCTCGGCGGCGTGCGCGTGGAGCGCCAGTCCTACAACGGTGCCGAGATCGAGGCCGGCTACGCCCCGGAAGACCCCGCGCTCGCCGAGCTCCAGGGTCTTCTCGCCACGATCGGCGCGGAGGTCGGCGACCTCTCCGTGGCGAACGGATACGTCGCGTCCGGCGAGGAGGACTACGTCTCGCTCACCGTGATCCGGATCGACGGCGTCGCGGCACAGGGCGTGATCGACACCTTCATCCCCTACATCCTCGGCACGGGCGAGCTCACCACCTCGACCGAGGAGATCGGCGGCAGGAGCGTCCTCGTCCTCTCGGACGGGCAGGAGGCCGGGCTCACCGTCCGTGTCGTGGTGGCCGGGGACACGGTCATCCTCATCGACGGGACGGAGGCGCTGCGCGCCGAGGCGATCGGCGCGCTCGCGACCGAGTAGGCGGACGGCGGCGCGCGGGCGTCAGCCCGCGTCCGCGACCCAGGCGCCGCCGCGCATGACGCGGCGGACGGCCAGCGTGCCATCCAGCTCCACGAGGTCGGCCCGGAGGCCGGGCGCGATCCGGCCGCGGTCCGCAAGGCCGAGGAGCTCCGCCGGGGCGGTGCTCGCCATCATGGCGGCGCGCTCCACCGGGATCCCGGCCCGGACCAGGTTGCGCACGGCCGCGTCCAGCCCCACGACCGCGCCCGCGAGGTTCCCGCCCACGACGAGCGTGCAGCGGCCCTCCCGGACCTCGACCTCCAGGGTCCCGAGCCAGGCCCGGCCATCACCGAGGCCCGCGACGGAAAGGGCGTCCGAGACGAGGATCGTCTTCCCTGCCGGCTTGGCGGCGAGGATGAGCGGCCAGAGGCCGGGGTGGACGTGGATCCCGTCCGCGATCAGCTCCACCCACGCCCGGTCGTCCGTGAGCGCGGCCACGGCCAGGCCCGGGCTCCGGTGGTCCACCCCGCTCATCGCGTTGAAGAGGTGGGTCGTGGTCCGGGCGCCCGCCGCGTAGCCCGCCTGCGCCTCGGCGAGCGTCGCCCCGGAATGCCCGAGCGACGCGGCGATGCCGAGCGCCGCGAGCCGCGCGATGAGCGCGACCGATCCGGGCAGCTCCGGCGCGATCGTGATGATCCGCAGGCCGGGAAGCAGGGGGGCGAGCTCCTCCTCCCGGAGATCCGCCGGGGTGCGCAGGAAGGCGGGGTCGTGCGCGCCCTTCCGCTCCGGGGCGAGGAGCGGCCCCTCGAGGTTGAAGCCGAGCACCTCCGCGCGGTCCGCGGCGCCGGCGCCGATCCGGGTCCGGGCCGCCTCGGCGAAGGCGGTCGTGCGGGCGATCGAGGCGGCGTATCCGGTGGGCAGGAAGCTCGTCGTCCCGTGGCGCAGGAGCCCGGCGGCCATCCCGTCGATCGCGGCCGCGCCATCCATCGCGTCGTGGCCGCCCCAGCCATGGACGTGGAGGTCGATGAAGCCCGGGACGATGAGCGGTCCCTCCACGGCCGCCGGGTCCGGCTCCAGCGCGAGGATCCGCTCGTCCTCCACGATGACCCGCCCGGCGAGGATCCGGTCCGGGAGGACGATCCGGCCCGCGACCGCCGTCCGGCTCATCCGTCCCTCCGGCTCGTCCGGCGCCGCCCGCGGTCCTCCACGGAGAAGGCGACCTCGAGCGCGTAGCGGTCCGCCGGATAGCGCGATCCCGTCCGCTCCAGCGGGGCCCCCTCCGCGTCCAGGATCGTGCGTCGCTCCACGAGGAGCGGCGTCCCCTCAGGGATCCCGAGGAGCCGGGCGTCCGTGGCATCCGCGGCGGCGGCTCCGATCGTCGCGGTGCCGCGCGTGGGGACCATCCCGGCGGCGATGAGCGCCGCGTGGAGCGACCCCGTCTCCAGGTCCGCCGCGAAGACCGCCGCTCGGGTCCGTTCCGCGAGGACGGCCTCCTCCAGCGCGACCGCCTGGCCGTCCGCGCAGCGGATCCGGCGCACCACCACGACCGGGGCCCCCGGGGCGATCGCCAGCTCGGCCGCCTCGCGCGCGCCCGCCGGGCGGATCGTGCGGTCGAGGAGCCGGGAGCTCGGCACGAGCCCGCGCCGGCGCATCTCCCGGGAGAAGGTGAGCAGGGAATCGGCGCGCCGGTGGGCGGGAGGCTCCGCCACGAAGGTGCCGCGCCCCGGGTCGCGGAGGACGAGGCCCTCGTCCACGAGGCGTGCCATCGCCGTCCGCGCCGTCATCCGGCTGACGTGGAACTCCGCGCACAGGGCGGTATCGGAGGGGAGGGGGTCACCGGGCCGGAGCTGGGCGATCCGTGTCCGGAGCGCCTGCTCGATCGCCCGGTGGCGCGGCAGGTCGGCGCCCTGGAGGCTCATGAGGGGAGCGCCCCCGGCGCCTGCTCCGCCCCGTGGATCGCCGCGCCGATCGCGCCCGCCCAGGGGCCGAGCTCGGCGGGGACGACCGCGATCCGCTCCGCGTCCGTCACCCGGACGCGCCGCCGGATCTCCGCCCGGATCGGCTCCAGGATGAGGTCGCCCGCCGCCGCGATCCCCCCGCCCACGATCACCTTCTCCGGGGTGAGCGTCACGCACGCGTTCGCGACCCCGATGCCGAGGTAGCGGCCGACCTCCGCGTAGCCCGCGAGGGCACGGGCATCCCCGGCGAGCGCGCGCGCATGGGCCTCTTCCGGCGTGGCGGCGCCGCACGCGGCCGCGAGCTGGTCTGCGCGCGCGTAGGCCTCCACGCAGCCGCGGTTCCCGCAGCCACACCACGGTCCGTCCGGGTCGATCGTCTGGTGGCCGAGCTCCCCGCCCGTCCCGCGGAAGCCGGTGTGGACGCGTCCGTTCACGCACACGACGCCGCCGACCCCGGTGCCGAGGACGATCCCCACGACCGTCTCCGCTCCGCGCCCCGCACCGAGCCGGAGCTCCGCGAGGCCGAAGGCGCGCGCATCGTTGATGAGCGCCGTCGGGAGCCCCGCCGCCGCCGCGATCGGGGCGGCCACGGGGACCCCGCGCCAGTCGCCGGGGACGTTCGGCAGGAAGAGGACCTCGCCCGCGTCCGGCAGGTAGAGCCCCGGGATCGTGAGGCCGAGCGACCGGGCCCCGCCGGCCTCCGCCGAGACCCGTGCCGCGAGCGCGGCGAGCTGCGGGACGATCGTGGCCGGTCCGCCGGCCGCCGCCGTGGGCTCCTGCCCGCGGTCCCGGGTGCGCCAGGTCGTGCCGTCGTGCTCGGCGATCGTCCACTTGACGTTCGTCCCGCCGAGGTCGAGGCCGAGGTGGAGGGTGGGCGTGCGCGCCATCCGCTCAGCCGTCATCCGTGACGCGCGCGTAGGCCGCCGCCACGCCGAGGATGATCGCCCCGTAGACGATCTGGCGGATCGGCTCCGGCGTGTTCATCGCGCCGAGGAGGCCGAGGAGGACGCGCAGGATGAGCGCGCCCACGATCGTCCCCGCGTAGCCGCCGCGGCCACCGAAGATCGAGGTCCCCCCGATGACCGCCGCCGCGACCGAGGGGAGGAGGTAGGCGTCCGCGGCGTTCAGCGTGGCCGTCTTGGCCGCGCCCGCGAGGACGATCCCGCCGATCCCCGCGAGGAGGCCGGAGAGGACGTAGAGGAGGATGAGGACCTGGGGGATCCGGACGCCGGCGAGCCGGGCCGCCACCGGGTTGTCCCCCACTGCGTAGAGCATCCGCCCGTAGCCGGTCCGCTTGAGGAGGATCATGATCGCGAGGGCGAGCGGGATGAAGAGGAAGAGCGTGTTCGGGATGACGCCGAAGGTGGTCCCCGAGCCGAGGACGGCGACCGGCTCCGGGACGCGCGAGCCCGCGGTGAGGACGAGCTTCTGGTAGACGTTCGCGCCGCCGAGCGCGACGAGCCCCGTGGCGAGGGTCATGATCAGCGGCTGGACGCGGAAGATCCCGATCCCGATCCCGTTGATGAGCCCGACGCCCGCGGCGAGCGCGAGGGCGATGAGGATCGCCGCGGGGTCGCCCTGGGAGGGGGCCTGGGTCGCCATCACGTAGGCGGTCATCGAGGCGATCGTGGCCACGGAGAGGTCGATCCCGCCGGTGAGCATCGTGAGCGTCTGGCAGGCGGCGAGGATCGCGAGCGGGACGGCGAAGTAGACGATCCCGTTCGCCCAGCCGAGCGGCCGGTTGAGGATCCCCGGCTGGACGGTGAGGAGGATCGCGACGAGGATCGCGAGGAGCCCGAGGAGCGGCACGACCGGCTGCTCGCGGAAGAGGCGCCGGACGCGCGCGCTCGCGGGGAGCTGCTCCGTGGTGCCGGCCGGTGCCGCGCTCATGCGCGCCGCCTCCGGAGCTCCACGAGACCGCCGATCATGACCACGAGGACGAGGACGACCCCCTGGATCACCTGGCTGTAGTCCGAGGTGACGCCGAGGAAGACGAGGTCGAGGCGGATGAGCGCGAGGATGAAGGCGGCGGCCACCGGGCCCATGAGGCCACCCCGCCCGCCCGCGAGCGAGACCCCGCCGAGGACGATCGCGGCGACGCCGCCGAGGGTGTAGGGGCCCGGGACCGGGAGCCCGATCCCCGTGGACATCGAGAGGGAGAGCCCGCCGATCCCCGCGAGGAGGCCGCCGATCGCGTAGGCGGCGATCTTCGTGCGACCGATCGGGACGCCGCTCCGGAGCGCGGCGACCCGGTCGCTCCCCACCGCGTAGAGGGAGAGGCCGAGGCGCGAGCGGCGGAGGGGGATCCAGATGACGGCGAGGACGACGACCATCGTGACGAAGGCGCGCGGGAGCCACTCGATGAGGAAGGTCCCGTCCGCGAGCGCCATGAACCACGCCGCCGCGCTGCCGCCGGGGCTGCCGAGGACGAGGAGCGCCGCCCCGGCCCAGACGAAGGACATCGCGAGGGTGACGACGATATCCGGCACGCGGCTCACGACGACGAGGATCCCGTTCACGGCACCGAGGAGGGTGCCGAGGATGAGGACGAGGAGGACGACCCCGACCGCGCCGACCTCGCCGCTCTGGGCCATGAGCGCCGCGGCGACCACGTTCGTGAGCGCCATGAGCGAGCCGATGGAGAGATCGATGCCGCCCGCGATGACGATCACCGCCTGGGCCGCCGCCGCGAAGACGATCGGCAGGACGGAGATCGCGAGCGATTCGATGTCCGCCGGTCCATAGCCGGGCTTGATGAGGAAGGTGAAGGCGAGGAGGGCGGCGAGGAGGAGGTAGAGCCCCACGACCCACTGGTTGCGGGCGATCGTCCGCCCGATCCCCGGGCGTGCCGCGGGCGCGGCGACCGCAGGGGCGCTCACGAGGCCGCCTCGTCCAGGACCGGGAGCGGGGCATCCGGCGGGAGCGCGTAGGCGGCGCGGAGGAGGGTCGGCTCGTCCGCGAGCGCGGCGTCCATCACGTCCACGACCCGGCCGCCGAAGATGACGACGACCCGGTCGCAGGCGAGCCGGATCTCCTCGAGCTCCGAGGTGTAGAGGAGGACCGCCGCTCCCTGGTCCGCGAGCTCGCGGAGGAGGGCATAGATCTGGCGCTTCGTCCGGATGTCGATCCCCCGGGTGGGGTCGAAGCAGAGGAGGGTCCGGACCCCGAGCGCGACCCAGCGGGCGATCGTCACCTTCTGCTGGTTCCCGCCGGAGAGCCGGCGGACCTCGGCCTGGGCGCGGGTATCGACCTGGAGGCGCTCGATCGCGGCGCTCACCTTGCGCGGCTCCTCGGCGCCCCGCCGGAGCCCCCAGCGCCGGAAGGGGGCGGAGAAGGGGAGGGCGACGTTCTCGCGCACGGAGCGCTGGGGGAGGAGCGCCTGGAGACGGTCCGCCGGAACGAGGACGACGCCTGCACGGATCGCGTCCGCGGGATGGTGGAAGCGGACGGGCCGGCCATCCACCTCGATCGTGCCTGCCGTCGGCCGGCGCGCGCCCGCGAGCGTCTCGAAGAGCTCCTCCTGGCCCTGCCCTTCCAGCGCGACGACGCCGAGGACCTCGCCGGCGCGGAGCTCGAGGGAGACATCGTGGAGGCGGCTCCCGGCGCCGATCCCGCGTGCGGCGAGCCGGAGCTCGCCGGGGGCGGCCGCTGCGGTCGGCGCCGGTCCCGCGTCCGCACCCCCCGGACCCGCCTCCGCGCCGAGGAGGGCGGCACCCACGATCCCCGCCGCGACCGGCCCGGTGGCGCGCTCCGTCTCCGGGCGCTCGGCCTGGGGCCCGAGCATGAGCGCGACGATCCGGTCCTCCGCGCCCGGCTCGATCGGCACGACGCCGACCGTCTGGCCGTCCCGGAGGACCGTGGCGCGGTCGCACAGCGTGGAGATCTCGATCAGGCGGTGGGAGATGAAGATGACCGCGCGGCCGTGGTCGCGCTGCCGGCCCACGACCTCCAGGACGCGCTCCGTGAGGTCTGCGGGGAGGGCCGCGGTCGTCTCGTCCAGGATGAGGACCTGCGGCTCCGCGGCGAGCGCCCGGGCGAGGTCGACGATCCGGAGGGTCGGCAGGGGGAGGTCGCGGGAGAGGACGTCCAGCGGGAGGTCCGGGATCCCCAGCTCCGCCATCCAGCCGCGGAAGGCGTCGAGCGGGGTGCGCGTCAGGCGCAGGTTGTCCCGGACATCGAGGTCGGGGATGACGGAGGGGTCCTGGTAGATCGAGGCGAGCCCCACGGCCCGGGCTTCGGCGGCGGACCGGATCGTCCGTTCCGTCCCCCCGACCCGGAAGCTCCCCGAATCCGGGCGGACCGTCCCGGTGAGGATCTTGATCAGCGTGCTCTTCCCGGCGCCGTTCGCGCCGAGGAGCGCATGGACCTCCCCGGGCCGGACGGCGAGCGAGGCGCCGCGCAGGGCGGTCACGCCCCCGTAGCGCTTGACGACGCCGGTCGCCTCGAGGAGATGCTCGGTCATGCGGTGGGCTCCGCGTCCGGGGCGCGCCGGAGGGGTGCGGGTCGCCCCGCACCCCTCCGATCGGCCGTTCCGGTTCGGATCAGGCCTCGCCGGGCGCCTTGCAGGCGAGGAGCTGCTCCTTCGTGTACGTCGTCCAGTCCGGGATGGAGAGGCCGAGCGGCCACGAGGGATCGAGGGACGGGTCCGCCGCGCCGGCGAGGGCAGCCTTGCCCTCCTCGGTCGCGTTCGTCCAGAGCTGCGGGTCGAGGAGGATCGTCCCCTCCGGACCGGGCTCGTAGCCCGCGGCCATCCCGTCGAGGAGATGGATCGCAAGGCGGACACCCGCGCCACCCACGGAGCCGGGGTTCGTGACGGCCGCGCCGACGAGACCCTCCGTGGTGAGGAGCTGGGTGACGAAGCCGCTGTTGTCCGCACCGACGATCGGCACGAGCGGGGCGCCCGCGGTGATGAACGCGTCCACGATCCAGCTATCGATGCCGGAGGTCCAGACGCCATCCACCTGGGTGCCGGCGTTCAGGATGTCCGTGATCTGCTGGGCGCCGGTGGCCGGATCCCAGTTCGTGGAGACCTCCTTGACGACGACGATCTCCGGGTGCTCGGCGAGCGCCCGCTGGAAGCCCTCGTGGCGGTCCGTATCGGCCGGGTGGCCGGGGATGCCGCGCATCTCCACCACGTTCCCCTTGCCGCCGAGCTGCTCGAAGAGCCACGTAGCGCCGAGGTACGCGTACTCCTCCTGGTTGTTCGAGAGGTTGTACGCCGTGGGCTGCGAGACGGGGGCGTCCACCGCGACGACGACGATCCCCGCGTCCGCGGCCTCCTGGAGGGCCGGGTTGAGGGCCTCGTAGTCCGCCGGGTTGACGACGATCGCATCCACGCCCGCGGAGATCAGGCTGCGGATGTCCTCGAGCTGGCCGGCCGCGTCCGTGTTGCGGTGGATGATGTTCATCCCCGTCACCTCGCCGGACGCGAGGGCCTCCGCCTTGGCGGAGCAGATCATCTCCTCGCGCCAGCCGTTGCCGACGCCGCCGGGGTTGGAGAAGCCGATCGTGTAGCCGTCCTGGGCGGCCACCGCGGCGGGCATGAGGGCCGCCGCCGCGACCGTGGCGGCCGCGAGGCCACCGAAGAGCCGAGTGTGCTTCATGGGAGTCGTCTTCCTCCTGCAGTCTCGCCGTCCCGGCCGTCCGGCCGGCACGGGCTCATCCGTGCGTCTCCTCGCCTCTCGCTCCGCTCAGCCACCTCCCCCCTGGACATCGATGGCGCGGGCGACGCGCCGCGCATGCTCCCCGTAGGCCGCATCGAAGAGCGCCCGCGAGCGCTCCGCACCCACGACCGTGGCACGGGTGATCACCGGGGGCATCCGGCCCGCCGCGACGAGAAGCTCGGCGATGCGGACCTTCAGCGCGTTGACGATCGCCGTATAGGCGAGCGTGGAGCCCGGGGCGATCGGCGTATCCAGCCCCGCGACCGCGATCATCGCGTCCGGCGGGGGCGTGCACAGGTCGATGACGAGGTCGGCCTCGTCCATCAGGCGGCTCCCCACCCGGGGATCGACCTCGCCGCTCGTGGTCTGGAGGATCGAGGTGACCGCGATCGTGCGGATCCCGCGCCGCCGTGCGCCGCGCGCCATCTCCACCGGGACGGCGGTGAGGCCGCCTGCGGAGAAGACGATCATCACGTCCTGCGGCTGGAAGCGGAAGTTCGCGAGGATCTCGTCCGCGAGCCCCGGCACGCGCTCGATGAACATCGCCTGGCGCTGGCCGTTCGCCCCCACGACCTCCGTGTGGTGGGTCATCGAGAGCTCCACGATCGGGTTGAAGCCCGGGTACGAGCCGTAGCGCGGGAAGAACTCCTCCACCGGGATCCGGGAGTGCCCGGTGCCGAAGAGGTGGACGAGGCCGTCCGTGCCGATCGCCTCGGCGCACCAGCGGGCAGCGGTCTCGATCGGGCCCGCCTGCGTCTCCGAGATCCGCTGGAGGAGCGCGATCCCCTCGGCGAGGAAGCGGGGCGCGGGCGCGTTCACGTCGCTCATCGGCTCAGTATCCCGTCCCGCTCTCGGCCGCGCCCACGGGGCTCCGGCCGGCCTTCCGCGCCCGGAAGTCCTCGATGATCGTCTCCGTGGCCGTGGCGCCGATCCGCGTCACCCCGAGGCGCATGACGTCGATGAGCGCATCCAGGGTACGCACGCCGCCGGCCGCCTTCACCTGGATGTGCGGCGAGGTGTGCGCGCGCATCAGGCGCAGGTCGTCATGGGTGGCGCCGGAGGGCGCGAAGCCGGTGGAGGTCTTCACGAAGTCGCCGCCCGCCGCCTCCGTCAGCCGGCAGGCCCGGATCTTCTCGTCGTCCGTGAGGTAGGCGTTCTCGAAGATCACCTTGACGATCGCGCCGGCCCCGTGGGCCACGGCCACCACGGCCGCGATATCCGCCTGGACATCGGCATCCCGGCCGCTCTTCAGCGCGCCGATCTGGATGACCATGTCCAGCTCCGCGGCGCCGTCCCGGAGCGCCTGCTCCGCCTCGGCCACCTTCACCGCCGTGACGTGCGAGCCGTGGGGGAAGCCGATCGTGGTGCCCACGAGGACCTCCGTCCCCGCGAGGATCGCCGCCGCCCGGCGCACGTCCGCCGGCCGGACGCAGACCGAGGCCACGTCGTAGCGCGCCGCCAGCCGGCAGCCCGCCTCCACGAAGGCGTCGTCCAGCTCCGGGCGGAGGAGGGAGTGGTCGATCGTCTTCGCGATCTCGCGCTCGGTCAGCGTCTCGATGGAGATCTCCACGGGGGTCACCTGCAGTAGGGGCGCAGCGTGTCGCGCGCGATGAGGAACCCCCGCTTCACGAGCTCGTCCGACCCTTCGAAGCCGCGATCCTCGTGCTCGATGATGCAGTCGCCCGCGAAGCCCGCCCGGTAGAGCTCCCGGAAGACGACGTTCCAGTCCACGTCCCCGAGACCCGGCACGCGCGGGATCTGCCAGCCCATGCCGAGCGAGAAGACCCCCCGCTCGTAGAGCCCGTCCCGGTCGATCATCAGGTCCTTGGCCTGGAAGTGGAGGATGTGCGGCCCGAACTCCTTGATGAATCGGCCCATCTCGATCATCTGGAGGATGAGGTGCGAGGGGTCGAAGTTCAGACCGACCGTGCCGCCCCACTGCTCGAGGATCCGGCGCCACATCCGCGGGGTCGTGGCGAGGTTGTGCCCGCCCGGCCACTCGTCGTAGCTGAAGATCATCGGGCAGTTCTCGAAGGTGATGCGCACCCCGTGGTCGCGCGCGAAGGCGACGATCCCGGGCCAGACCCGGAGCGCCTCCTCCCAGTTCGCGTCCTGGTGGCGCGCTGCGTCCGCGCCCATGAACGTGTTCACGAGCGGGAGGCCCATCCGCTCCGCCGCCACGATCACCGCCTTCAGGTGCTCGATGACCGTGGCCCGGTGGGCCGGATCCGGGTGGAGCGGGTTCGGGTAGTAGCCAAGCCCGGAGATCGCAAGGCCCTTCGCCTCGATCTCGGCGCGGATCTCCGTGGCCTGCGCGGCGGAGAGGTTCACGACGTCGATGTGGCTCGTGCCCGCATAGCGCCGCACGGCACCCCCGGTCCGCGGCCAGCAGGCGATCTCCAGGACCTCGAAGCCCGCCCCGGCCGCCCAGTCCGCGACCTCCATGAGGGGCGTCTCCGGGAAGGGGGCGGTGAGGAAGCCGAGCTTCATCCGATGACCTCCATGACGTGCCTCATCCCTCCACCGGGACCCAGCGGCGCTCGCGTGCGCTCCGGGCGATCGCGTCCCCGATGACCATCTCCGTGTGTCCGTCCGCGAAGGTCGCGAAGCGCGGCCGCTCCGGCATCCGGCCCGCGAGGATCGCGCCGTAGATCTCGCGGAAGAGGGCGTGGAAGGTATCCCCGAAGCCCTCGACATGACCGCCCGGCAGGCTGGCCGCGGCGACCCCGGTCGCGTTCATCAGGGCGGGGTTGCGGAGGAGGAGCTGGTTCGGCTCGTCGCGCCGGCCGAGCCACAGGTGGTCCGGCGTCTCCCCGTCCCAGGCCGCGGCCGCCGTGGCGCCGCCGATCTCCCAGGCGATCGAGTTCTTCCGCCCCGCGCTCACCTGGCTGATCGCGACCGAGCCGCGTGCGCCGTTGTGGAAGCGGAGGAGGATGAGCGCGGCGTCCTCCGTGGTCATCGGCTCCGGGACGGTCTCGCCGGCGCCCCCCGTGGCGAAGGTCTCCACCGGTCCCCGCGGGCGCCGGCGGACGGGGATGAAGGTGGCCAGATCCGCGAGCACCTCCGTCACCCGGAGGCCGGTGATGAAGGTGACGAGGTCGATCCAGTGCGACCCGATATCACCCACCGCCCGCAGGCTCCCGCCCTCGGACTCGAGGAGCCGCCAGTTCCAGTCCGTCTCGTGGAGGAGCCAGTCCTGGAAGTAGCGCCCGGTGACGAGGCGCACATCCCCGAGGCCGCCCTCGTGGACGAGCTGGTGGGCGTGCTGGTTCAGGGGGTAGAAGCGGATATTGAAGTTCACCGCCGCGATCCGGTCCGTGCGCGCCGCGAGCGCCGCGAGCTCCGCCGATTCCGCGCTCGTCACCGCGAGCGGCTTCTCGCACACGACATGCCGTCCCGCGGCGAGGATCGCGGCGACCTGGGGATGGTGGAAGCGGTTCGGAGAGGTGACGTGGACGACATCCACCGTGGGGTCCGCGAGGAGCTCGTCCAGGGATGCATAGGCGCGGGGCACCTGGAGGGCGGCGGCCCGCTCCGCGCCGCGCGCCGGGTCGCTGCCGAGGATCCCCCGGACCTGGACGCCGAGCCGCCGCAGCTGCTCCACGTGGACCGTGCCGATGAAGCCGCTGCCGATCACCGCAGCGCCGATCTCGCGCAAGCTCGCGGGTGCCATCCTGCCTCCTCGCCGCCACCCGGCGGCCGACCGCCATCCTAGCCCCGAGGCCCTCTAGACGTCTAGAGGGGTGAGGGGCATGCGGCAGGCGTTCAGCGGATGACGGAGCGCGGCAGGTAGCAGCCCACGACCCAGTTCGGAGCGTCGCAGATCTCGCTGATCCGGAGGTCGCCGGCCACGGAGATGAGGAGGTAGGCGTCCTCCGGCGGAAGGCCGCAGCGCGCCCCGAGCCGGTCGATCATCCGGCGCACGGCGCTCCGTGCCGCCTCGTGCAGATCGGGCCCCACACCGTCCGTGGCGAACCAGCCGTCCGTGTTCGTGGAGACGCCGAGCGGCCCTGCCGTCTCCAGCTCCGGCCCCGCGACACGCAGATCCTTCCGGACGGTGAGCCGGACGCGGCCCCGGACCGGGGTCTCGATCGCCGTCCCGCAGACCTCCCCGTCGCCCTGGGCTGCATGACCGTCGCCGAGGCTGAAGAGCGCGCCCGGGACGCTCACCGGGAGCCACAGCCGGCTCCCGGCGGTGAGGTGGCGGGTGTCCAGGTTGCCGCCGCTCTCCGTGGGCGGGATCGTGCTCCGGGCGGGGCCGGGGGAGGCGACACCGAGCTCCCCGCAGAAGGGGGCGAGCGGGATCCGGATCCCCGGGATCGGCTCCGCATGCGTGGCATCGATCCGGCTGATCCGAAGGTGCGGGACCGGGAAGTCGTCCGCGAGGAGGCCGAAGCCCGGGATGACCGCCGTCCAGCCCCAGTCCGCCGGGGCCACTTCCAGGATCTCGATCTCCAGCGTGTCGCCCGGCTCCGCACCGGCCACGGCGATCGGCCCGGCGACCTGGTCCACCGTGGCGATATCGATCCCCGGCAGGTCGGCGGCCACGCTCGCCGGGGTGATCTGGCCGTTCGAGGCGTCCAGGACGTCGAAGGTGACGATCTCGCCGGAGCCCACCTCCGCCACCGGCGGGATCGATGCGTCCCAGGCGAGGTGCCAGGTGTCGCGTCCCAGGTGGACCGGGCTGCGCATCAGGAGAGGTCCTCCGGGAGGCAGGCGAGGACCTGGGGCGAGGCGGGGCCGCCGAGGCGCATCTCCATCCGGGCGCTGGCGTAGGCGTACGCCTCGAAGGGCTCGAGCCCCTGCGCAAGGAGCCAGTCCCAGGCGCGGTCCACCGCGTGCTGGTGCGCCGTCGCGAGGTCCGCCCCCTGGCCCACGAAGCAGACCTTCCCCTCCCGCCGGACGATCGGGTGGGAGATCCCTGCGCCCCGGATGAGCTCGATCCGGACGGTGGAGGCGCCCGCCGATTCCAGCGAGACCCAGGTGGGCTCCCCCTGGCCCATCGCCGCGTGGTGGTCGCCGATCGAGAGGTTCCCGCCGGGGACCTCCACCGGCAGGTCGACCGCGGTGCCCGGGCTCATCTCCCGGAGGTCCATGTTCCCGCCCCAGTGGTAGGCCGGGCTGAAGGTGGAGCCGACCCCGTCCGCGGGCGCGGTCCCGATGCAGCCGATCATCGGCTCGATCGGCACGGAGATCCGCTTCGAGATGACCGCGCGGCCGCCCTCGAGCGGGATCTGCCGGGCGATGATCTCCTGGGTCTTGCCGCCGAGCTCGCCGAAGCCCGGGAGCCAGACGCTCCAGCTGCGATGGATCTCGATGCCCAGGATCGTCACCCGGATCGCATCCCCGGGCTGGGCGCCCTCCACCGCCACCGGCCCGGTCACGCGGTTGAACGATTCGAGGCCGATCGCCTCGATCGACTCCCCCTTGCTCAGCCGCTCATACGCGATGTCACCTGTCTCGAAGCGCGCGACCGTCCCGGACGCGACCGTGGCGACCGCCGGGTGGCCGGCGCGGAAGTCGAGCGTGTGGAGCTCCTTCGCGAGGACGAGGGACGGGGTGGGGATCGACGACATGGGTCAGCCTCCGCGCGCGATGGGGTCGGGATGGGTGCCGGCCTCCGGCGCCTCGAGCCAGCAGCGGCTCCAGCGCCCTTGTCCGGTGGGGATGACGGGCGGCGTCTCCTCGCAGCGCTCCATCCGGTGGGCGCAGCGGTCCCGGAAGGCGCAGCCGGGCTGGGCGGCCCGGTCCGTGCGCAGCTCGCCCGCGGCCCGCTCGGCACGGATCGCCGCCGGCGCACCGGAGCCCTCGCCGGGGATCGCCGCGAGGAGTGCCTTCGTGTACGGGTGGCGCGGGTCCGCGAAGAGCGCATCGACCGGGCCCTCCTCCACGATCCGGCCGAGGTACATGACGGCGACCCGGTCGGCGATGTGGTGGACGACCGCGAGGTCATGGGCGATGAAGAGGTAGGCGAGGCCGTGCTCCGCCTGGAGGTCCTCGAGGAGGTTGACGATCTGCGCCTGGACCGAGACATCCAGCGCGGAGACCGGCTCGTCCAGGACGATCAGCTCCGGGTCCACGGCGAGCGCCCGCGCGATCCCCACCCGCTGGCGCTGGCCGCCGGAGAGCTCGTGCGGATAGCGCACGCCGTGCTCCGGGCCGAGGCCGACATCCGCGAGGAGGGAGGCGACCTTCTCGCGCCGCCCCGCCCCGTCCGGCACGATCCGGTGGACGTGGAGGACCTCCTCGATCGTCTGCGCCACGGTCATCCGGGGGTTGAGCGAGGAGTAGGGGTCCTGGAAGACGATCTGGATCCGCTCCCGGAGGCGCCGCAGGTCGCGCCCCTCGGCCGCGAGGACATCCTGGCCGTCGAAGAGGACGCGTCCCGCCTCCGCATGGACGAGACGGAGGATCGCGCGCCCGGTCGTCGTCTTCCCGCTCCCCGATTCGCCGACGAGCGCGAGCGTCTCCCCGCGTCCGATCGTGAGGCTCACCCCGTTCACCGCCGTGAAGGCGGGCGCGGGCCGGCTCGCGACCCGGTCGGCGAGGCCGCGCGGCTTCCGGAAGACGACGGAGAGCTCCTCCACGGAGAGGAGCGGCGTCCCGGGCACGGCGGGGGCGGACCCGCTCACGACGGCGACGGCCCCGGGCGGCCGGTGAGGGAGCCTGCACCCGCGCTCCGGAGCGCCTTCGCCCCCTCGCCCGGCGCGCGCGTCGCGGCGCCGCGCACGACGCCCCGTCCCGCCTCCGTCCGCGCGAGGAAGTCCGCCACGACCGCCATGTAGCGGTCCGGCTCCTCGGCGTGGGCGAGGTGGGCCGACTGCTCGAAGAGGACCCACTCCGCCTGGGGGATCCGGTCCGCGATCCGCTCCACCTGCGCCGGGGTCGCCTCGTCGTGGCGGCCGCTCGTGAGGAGGACCGGGAGCTCCACGGCATCAAGCCGGGAGAGGACCTCCCACTCCTTCAGCGTCCCCACGACGTGGAACTCCGTGGGGCCGTTCATCGTGCGGTAGACCTGCGGGTTCCGGGCGAGCTTGGCGAAGGAGCGCTGGTCGAACTCCGGGGCCGGCACGACCCGGCACAGGTGGCGGTCGTAGAAGACCTGGACCGCGGCCTCGTACGCCGGGTCATCCCACGTCCCGGCCGCCTCGTGGCGGTCCAGGGTGGCGATCACCTCGGGCGGGAGCGCGGCCCGCTGGCGCGCGGTCTCCGCGATCCACATCGGCATATCCGCGGGTGAGCTCGCGATCGTGGCCGAGACGACCCCGGCGGGCCGGCGGACGAGGTACTCCATGAGGAGCATCCCGCCCCAGCTCTGGCCGAGGATGTGGACGCGATCGAGCCCGAGCGCCGCGCGGACCGCGTCGATCTCCCGGCAGTAGAAGTCGATCGTCCAGCGCGCGGGATCGTCCGGCTGGTCCGAGTTCCCGCATCCCTGCTGGTCGTAGAAGATCACCCGCCGGCCGGTGGCGGAGAGGGCGGCCATCGATTCCAGGTAGTCGTGGCAGGCGCCCGGTCCGCCGTGGAGGAGGAGGAGCGGGAGCTTGCCGGTCGCCCGCTCGTCCGCCTCGCTGCCCACGATCCCGACCCAGGTCCGCTCCCCCTCGAAGGGGATGAAGCGCTCCTCGGCCTGGAGGGCGGGGTCGATCGTCACGAGGTGCGGCGTGCTCATCGCGGAGGCTCCCATGCGAGCTGGAGGGTCCCGTCCCGGAGCTCGTCGCTCCGGTGGCAGGCGGCGCGCCGGCCGTCCACGGGGAGGGACGGCTCGGGTCGTTCCGTGCGGCAGCGCTCCACCGCGGCCGGGCAGCGCGCCGCGAAGGCGCAGCCGGGCGGGAGCGCGGCGGGGTTCGGCGGCGTGCCGGGGATCTGCGGCAGGCGCGGCCGGCGGGTGGCGATCGAGGGGATGCTCGCGGCCAGCCCGCTCGTGTACGGATGGAAGGGGCGCCCGAGGAGCTCGCCCACCGGGGCCTCCTCCGCCACGCGTCCCGCGTAGAGCACGACCGCGCGCTCGCACATCTCGCGCACGACGCCGAGGTCGTGGGTGATGAGGAGGAGGGCCATCCCGCGCTCGCGGACGAGGCCCCGGAGGAGGTCGAGGATCTGGGCCTGGACGGTGACGTCGAGCGCGGTCGTGGGCTCGTCCGCGATGAGCAGCTCCGGCTCGCAGGCGAGCGCCATCGCGATCATCACCCGCTGGCGCATCCCCCCGGAAAGCTCGTGCGGGTAGCGGCGCGCCGTCCCCGCCGGGTCGGGGAGGCCGACCGCATCGAGGAGCTCCACGACCCGCGTGTCCGCTGCCGCCCGCGAGAGCCCGAGGTGGAAGCGGAGCGCCTCGGCGACCTGCTCGCCGGCCCGGTAGAGCGGATCGAGCGCGGTGAGCGGGTCCTGGAAGATCATCGCGACCTGCTCACCGCGGACGCGCCGGTACTCCGCCTCCGGGAGCCCCACGAGCTCGCGGCCCGCGAGCCGGATGCTCCCCTGCACGGTCGTTGTCCGGGTGGGGAGGAGGCCCATGATCGCCCGGCTCGTCACGCTCTTCCCGGAGCCCGATTCGCCGACGAGGCCGACGATCTCGCCGGGCGCGATCGTGAGATCGAGCCCGTTCACCGCGTGGACCTGCCCGGCGAGCGTGCGGAAGGAGACGGTCAGGTCGCGGACCGCGAGGAGCGGACCGGTCGCCATGGGCTCGCTCATCGCTCCCGCTCCCGCGGATCGAGCTGTGCCCGGAGGCCGTCCCCCACGAGGTTGAAGGCGATGACCGCGAGCATGATCGAGAGGCCCGCGGAGAGCGCGGGGATCGCGTTCTGGAGGAGGTAGGAGCGACCGTCCGCGAGCATCGAGCCCCAGTCCGGATCGGGCGGCTGCTGCCCCAGGCCGAGGAAGGAGAGGGCCGCGATGTCCAGGATCGCGTAGGCGAGGTCGATCGTGGACTGGACGACGATCGCGGCCACGAGGTTCGGCAGGATGTGGCGGAAGATGATCCGGCGGTCCGAGTAGCCGAGCGCACGCCCCGCATCCACCCACGCCTGGCTCCGCTGGACGAGCGTGACGCTGCGCACGAGCCGCGCCATCGCCGGGACGTAGACGACCCCGAGCGCGAGCGCCGCCGTCTCCAGGCCCTTGCCGAAGGTGGAGACGACGAGGATCGCGAGAAGGAGGGGCGGGAAGGCGAGGAGCGCGTCCATCGAGCGGGTGATGATCCCGTCCGTCTTCCCCCCGTAGAAGCCCGCGATGAGGCCGAGCGGGATCCCGATCACGCCGCTCACGAGGACGACGATGAGCGCGCCGAGGAGGGTGGGGCCGGCGCCGTAGATCACCCGCGCGAGGACATCCCGGCCGGGCTTGTCCGTCCCGAGCGGGTGCTCCCAGGTGGGGAAGGCGAGGGAGTTCGTGAGGTCCTGGGCGTTCGGGTCGGCCTGGGTGAGGAGGCCGGGGACGAGCGCCGCCACGAGGAGCGGGATGAGGATGACGAGCCCGATGAGCGCCGCCCGGTTCCGGACGAGCGCGGCCGCGCCGATCCGGCGGCGGAGCGAGGGGCGGGCGGCGGTCGCGGCGCTCACGTGGTCCGGATCCGCGGGTCGATCACCCCGTAGAGGAGGTCCGTCACGAGGTTGATGAGCGTGAAGGCGACGGTGAGGAGGAGGACGCTCGCCTGGACCACCGGGTAGTCCCGGTTCTGGATCGCGTCCGTGATCAGCGAGCCGAGCCCGCCGAGCCCGAGCGTCGTCTCCACGAGGACGGAGCCCACGATGAGGAAGCCGACCTGGAGCGAGGTGACCGTGAGGACCGGGATGAGCGCGTTCCGCAGCCCGTGCTTCACGATGATCGTCCGATCCGGGAGCCCCTTCGCGCGCGCCGCCTCGATGAAGTCCGACGAGAGGACCTCGATCATCGCGCTGCGCGTCATCCGCGAGGTGAGCGCGATCATCCCCAGCGCGAGCGCGACCGAGGGAAGGATGAGGTGGTAGAGCTCATCCAGCGGCCCGTCCGTGCCGCGTCCGAAGGTGGGCAGGATCCCCAGCCAGACGGAGAAGACGAGGACGCCGAGGATCGCCGTGAAGTAGACCGGCGAGCTGACCCCGATGAGCGCGAAGAGGGAGCCCAGGTAGTCCCCGAGCCGGTCCCGCCGGCGGGCCTGGTAGACGCCGAGGGGGATCGCGACCGCGATCGCGATGAGGAGGGAGAGGACGATCAGCTCGATCGTGACCGGGAGCCTCGAGAGAAGGAGGTCCGTGACGTCCTGCTTCAGCTTGAAGCTCGTCCCGAGGTCCCCCTGGAAGACGCGTCCGATCCACGCCACGTACTGGGTGATCGGGTCGCCGTCCAGCCCGTAGCGGGCGCGGATCTGCTCGATCATCTCCGGGCTCATCCGCTTCCCGCCGAGGAGGATGAGGACCGGGTCACCCGGCGCGAGCCGGATCATGATGAAGGTGACGAAGGAGACGAAGAAGAGGACCGGGATGGTGGCGAGCAGCCGTCGTGCCGCATACGCCGCCATCCCGGTCCTCCCTTGCGTGATCTACGGATGACCCGGCCGGCGCAAGCCGGCCGGGTACCGCGATGGGTCGACTACTCGGTGACCCAGACGTCCTTGAAGAGGGAGCCCCAGTACCAGAGCGAGCCGATCGCAGCGCCCTGGACGCGATCGTTCACCGCGAGCGGCCACGACGGGTTGGTGACCGAGATCACCGCCGAATCGTCGGCGATGATCTGCTGGGCCTCGATGAGCAGCTTCGCGCGCTCGGCCTTGTCCGTGCTCGCGTTCTGCGCCTGGAGGAGCTCATCCACCTTCGCGTTGCTGTACGCGGAGGCGTTCGCGCCGCCGGCCACGATGTTCTCCGAGCCGAAGTTCGGGCGGAGGTTGCCGGACGGATCGGGGAAGTCGGAGCCCCACGACCCGACGAAGATGTCGTAGTCGTCATGCGGGCCGAACTGGAGCGAGACCGACTCCTGGTAGGTGATCTTGTTCGCCTCGATCGTGATGCCCAGCTGGCCCATCACATCGATGAACGACTCCGCGATCCCCTTGATCGAGGGCGTCGACTCGTAGTAGCTGATCGTCATCCCGTTCAGCTGGTCCGCCACGCCGGACTCGGCGAGGAGGGCAGCAGCCTTCTCGAGGTCCTGGTCGTACGCGGGGAGCTCGTCCCACGCAGCCTGCCAGGCCTCCTGCTCGAAGGTCCACATCGTGGGGTAGACGAGCGTCGCCTTCGTGGCCGGCGTCTCCGGCCCGTAGTAGAGGGCGCGCAGGCCGGCCTTGTCGAGGGCGTAGTTCATCGCCTGGCGGACCATCGCGTTGTCGAAGGGGGCCGCCTGGGTGTTGAAGGTGATCCACTCGCCGTAGTACGACGGCGTGAAGGTGAGGTTGACGTTCTCGAAGGACTGGACGGTCGCGAACTGGTCCGAGGGGACGTTGTTCACGAGGTAGTCGATCTCACCCGTCTCGAGGCCCGCGACGCGGGTCGTGGGCTCCGGGAGGATCTTGATGACGATCTCGTCCAGGTAGGGTCCGCCCGCGTCCTTGTTCCAGTAGTCCTCGTTGCGCACGAGGACCTGGCGGTCGCCGCTCACCCACTCCTTGAACGCGAACGGCCCGGTGCCGATCGAGCCCACCGAGGGCGAGCCGTAGTCCGCGCCATGCTCCTCGACGAACGCCTTGCTCACGACGTGCGCCGCGGTCGTCGCGAGCACGTACTCGTAGAGCGCGTCCGGCTGGCTGAGGGTGATCACGAGGGTCTCGTCATCCGCGGCCGCGAAGCTCGCCACGCTGCCGTGCATCCAGCCGACGTAGGAGCCGAGATCCGGGTTCTTGATCCGCTCGAGGCTGAAGAGGACATCGTCCATCGTCATCTCCGAGCCGTCATGGAAGCGGACGCCCTGGCGGATCTTCAGCGTGTAGACGAGACCGTCCTCGCTCACCGTCCACTCGGTCGCGAGGTTCGGGCAGAGCTGGGTGTCGCCCTCGCAGAAGACGAGGAGCGGCTCCGTGATGCTCGAGGTCGCGAGGCCCGACACGAAGTCGTAGTCGAAGGCCGGGTCAACGGATGCCGGCTCGCCTTCCACGGCCGCCGTGATCGACCCGCCCATCGTGGGTTCCTGGGCGAGCGCGGCCTGGGGGGCCGCAAGGGCCGTGACGGCGAAGGCTGCCGTCAGGGCGATCGCCGACGCGCGGCGCCG